>WQZP01000013.1 GCA_009780675.1 Spirochaetaceae bacterium
CGCAGGGCGCTTTGCTCCCTATTGGTATCGTGTCGGAGGCCATATAAGGGTGCGGACCCTAAATGATTTTGGGTTGCCAGGGCAGGATGATGATTACTACGAAATGGCAAGGCGAAGTATGCCTGGAGCTGTCCGTGATCCATTTTATTCCACTGTTGGGGGAAGGGAATTTCTGCTGACCTCAATCACAGCGACTATACATAGCGGCGGCAGAGTAGTGGGTGTTGTTGGTGTGGACTTTGATACAGGCAGGATGCAGGAAACAGCTCTGCGTCTTTTTCCCTTTAACAGTGGCGTAACAAAAGTATTTAGTAATAACGGCACAGTAGTTGGGCATCACCTGTATGAGTATCGTATCGGGACCAGCATACTGGATACTGAACGGGATATGGGTGGGCCTCATATGGACAGGCTGGAGAGAGCTGTTCGGTACGGGCAGGAATTGTATTATACACATTTTCATCCAGGTTTTCAGCAATGGATGAATATGTTTATTACCCCCATAGAGATTGGGAGTACTTATACCCCCTGGAGCCTTGCGATTGTAATTCCCAGTAAGGCTATCATGGCGCCGGTACGCACCATGGAACGCACTGCCCTTATCATCGCCATTATTGTAATAGCTCTGGTTTTTCCGGTGATAATATTCATGTCCCGCTCTTTGACTAATCCCATCCTCACGGTGGTAGATACCCTTAAGGATATTTCGGAAGGTGGCGGGGATTTGACCCGTATACTCCGGGAAAATTCCAAGGATGAGATCGGCAGTCTTGCCCACTATTTCAACCTGACTCTACAAAAGCTCAGGATGGATTTTTCCCTTTTTAGTCAGAATGCTTCCAAAGTTTCATCTGCTGTAAACGATCTTTCTTCTTCAGCAAGGCAAATTACCACTACTGCTAATGAGCAGTCTGCCAATGTAGCGGAAATTATGAGCACTATGGAAAACAATAAAAACCTTTCGGAGCAGGTCGCAACAAAGATGGGAGAAGTGGCTGAACTGGCGAAGCATACTGAAAGCATGAGCCAGCGCGGCGCGAATCTGCATGGCGCCAATGAGAGTATGATGGCAGGCATACGTCGGCAAAACTCAAAAGTTGTTGATGAGATCAAAAACCTCAGCGATGTGCTTTCCCGCATACATGAATCAGTACAGTTTATAGACAACATCGCGGATCGTACCAAGATCATAGCGTTTAACGCTGCCCTTGAGGCATCGTCAGCTGGCGAAGCTGGGATCCGCTTTGCTGTGGTTGCCAGCGAAATACGCCGTTTTGCCGATAATGTAGTAGAATCAGTTGTTGAAATCAAGGAAAGGATTTTGGAACTGGAGAACGCTTCCGGAGCGCTTATATCCGAAGCAGACATTGGTGCACAATCCATTGACTCAGGATACAACAGAATGGTCGAGCAAAAAGAAGTGTTTGAAAACATCGTAGATGCTTCCCAAAATGTAGCGGTCCGTTCCCAGCAAATCTCCAATCTGAGCAAGCAGCAGGAGATGGCTATGAGCCAGGTTTTTACTGCATTAAAAGAAATTTCTGCCGGAGTCAGTCAGTTTGTTACCTCAACTACCATGACATCGATGACAGCAGATAACCTTAATAATATGTCAGTAGAGCTAAAAAGAGCCCTTGCTAAATACCAGATCGAAAATAGGAGGGCAGATGACCAACATTGAAATTATAAAGAAAATCGAAAGAGATGAGCATGAAGGGGAAAAGCTGATAAGTAACATCCGATTGCTGCTTGCGCTTATTTATACATTCAGCACAGCGGGCATTGCTGTAATCAGAGATATGCAAGGTGCTGGTTTTATACCCTGGAGTTCCCATGTTGTTACTGCTATCTTTTTGCTGTACGCCATTTTTATATTTATTTATGTGCGGAAAAAAGAAATTCTTAGCGGTAAATTCAAATATATCTGCGTTGTTCTTGATATGACGATTCTTAGTGCAACCATTTGGGTTAGTTGTACTTATCTGGAAATATCCCCTCCACTTCCATTTCTCTCTTCACGGGCATTATTCTTTAGCATACTCATTCTGGCAGGCTCTTTCAGGCATAGTCCCAACTGCGCATATTTCTCCGGAATATTCGCAGCCTTTTGCTTTTTACTGGTTGTTTTCATAAACAGGAATGCCCTGGATTTACCCTATTTTTTCATTCTTGGGGAGAACGTAATACCTGTGAGTTTTCCGTTGTACAATGAATTTTTTAAATTTTTTGGAATGATAATAACAGGTTGGGTTACTGGTTTGGCCAGCAAGCGCCGCTTTGAACTCTTTAACAGCGCAATCAAGTCGGAAAACGTTGCTACTGTTGTTGCTTCAAAAACTGTTGACCAGACCCGCAGTATGGCAAAAATAATCCAGAAATCTACAGACGAAATTTTTGTATCTTCAAAAGACATTTTTTCCACTGCTACCAACCAGGCTGCAAGCGTTCAGGAAATCGAAACCACGATAAACGAAAACGCCCAGATCGCTGTTGAAATCGCCGAAAAAACTTCAAGCGTTGCCACTATTGCTTCAAAAATGGAAGGCGATGTTATCAATGGCTTTTCGGTTCTTGAACGAAATGTTAATCAAATGAAAGACATTAAGAAAAAAAATGATGGGGTAATTTCCGGTATTATCGCATTGGGGAACAAAATTATAAAAATTCGTGATATTGTTAAGGCAATAAATACCATTACTGACCAGACAAAAGTCATAGCGTTTAATGCTGCTATTGAGGCTGCAGGCGCTGGCGATAAGGGCAAGCGCTTTGCAGAAGTGGCAAGCGAGGTGGATCGCCTTGCCGATGACATTGCGTTGTTGACAAAGCAGATACGCGAACAGGTTGAGGAGATCCAGAATTCCTCCTCACTGCTTATTATTTCCAGTGAAGAAGGTACAGATAAGATCGCCGAAGGGAATAATCTTATAAGAGAACTGGAAGACATTTTTCGCGAAATCCGCTCTGGGGCAGAGATAACTGCGAACCAGGCGCAATCGATAACTGTGTTTACGCAAAAGCAGCAAAAATCCACTGAACAGATAAGTGTTGCTATGATGGATATTTCCAGTGGGCTCTCAAATTTTATACATTCAACCGAAGTAGCAACTTCTTCTGCCGAGGGGCTTACGCAAATGATTCATGAACTGGACACTCTCTTGTCTGCTAAAGAGGGGACATAAAAAACGGAAAGAGATATGGCAATAAACAGAGAAAAGTATATTGATAAATATGTTGACGAAGGGCTTGATAACACCGCTTTGATTGAAACGCTTGTCTTTGATATCAAAGATGGTAATTCGCTTGAAGATGATTTGGCAACTTTGCTGCGTGCATTGCATACACTTAAGGGTTCATCCCGAATGTTGGAGTTCGTGCGTATTGAAGAGCTAAGCCACGCTTTGGAAAGTGTTTTTGTTGCCATCAAAGAACACCGCGTTAGTCCTTCTGATAGCGCGATAAAGCTCATCCTTGCTTCCCTGGATTTGTTAAAATCTGGATTTGCTGTTATCCGGCAAGAGAAAGACGATGCTATTGAAATTGGCGAATATGTAAAAAACCTGGTCTTTTTGGCGGCAAACGAGGAATTTACTTTGCCGGCAGTTAATGAAGAGCAAGTAAAGTATACATTGCAAAAAAAATCTATGGACCAATCTCCAGAGGAAAAAGTTGTCAGAGGAGAGCCAGATACTCTGACAGCAGAACCTAGTGCTCCTTCCAGTCCAGCTGGTAGTGCTTCTGGTGATGTCAGGAGTGTGCCACCTCCACTGAGCAAGCCGCAAAAAGAAGCGAAATCAGAAAGCATACGCATTCCCATTGAAAAAATTGACGACATTATAAAGAGCATTGCTTCTTTGCAGTTCCTTGAAATTGCTTCGAAAAGTATTTCAATGGAATACATTGCATTGAGCAGTATGATAAAAGAGTATTCAAAAATACTCAAAGAGGATAAAAAGCATGATCCTGCCCTGGTGACGAGTTTTGTAAAGTTGGAGAGACTCAGCGAGCGGATCAATTCGACTATGAAAAATTATAACATAGATGCGGGCAGCCAGATCAAAAGTGCATACGACAGGGTAATTTCTCTTCGCACCCTTCCTCTTTCCACTATTCTTGACAGTTATCCGCGTTATGTGTACCAGCTTTCGGGTGAGCTTGGCAAAAAAGTGCAGCTTACCATCGAAGGTAAGGAAAATGAAATCGATAAAAACATTATTGAGACCCTCGCTGAAATGTTTATGCATATGGTGCGTAACTCGATTGACCATGGAATAGAAACCCCGGAAGAGCGCCTTGCTGCCGGAAAAAGCGAGACAGCACAACTTTTGATTACTTGTTTGCAGGAAAGCGGCAATATGAGGGTTGTTATTTCTGATGACGGGCGCGGTATTGATCCGGAGCGGATAAGAGAAAAAGCAATACGTGGGGGCTTTGTAACAGAAGCTGCTGCTGCTTCGCTTACAAAAGAAGCTTTGATTCATTTTATTTTTCAAAGCGGTTTTTCCACCTCGAAAAATTTGAGCAATGTTTCTGGCAGAGGAGTGGGTCTGGACGTAGTGCGTGATAGTGTTGAAGCCCTTAAAGGCAGTATTGTTGTGGAAAGCAACGTTGGAAGTGGTACTGCTTTTACCATAGCAGTGCCACTCTCGATTGCAGCTTTGATGGGATTCCCCATTGTGTGCGGAGAAATGAAATTCATCATCCCTTCGAATTTTGTAGATACTATACTGCTGATAAATCAAAGCGACATTGTAACCGTGGTTGACAGGCCGGAAATAAAGTACTCAGGACGCATGATAAAGCTTTATTACCTTAGCCAAATTTTGCGGATAAAAGCAGAATCTGTATCTATGAGAGATGCTGTCTTTGTGGTAATAATCCGCTCGTACGATGATATAATGGCTCTGGCTGTTGACGATATCTCCAGCATGAGATCAGTTATTCTTAAAAATATGCCGAAGTTTATGGAAACAATACCAGTATTTTCCGGCATTGTTCTCAATGAAGATTATGAACTTGTAAGTGTTTTGCACATCCCTGCAATCATAAAAATGGCAAAGCGCATCAAGAGCATTGATATGAAAAAACGCAATGTGGAATTTGAAAAACTCCGCAAGACAATTTTAGTTGTTGATGATTCTCTGGCTACCCGGGAAATCGAAAGTGATATTTTGACAGCAGAAGGGTACCTGGTGGATACTGCTGCGGATGGGGCAGAGGCGCTAAGAGCTGCTAAATCCAAGAATTACGATTTAATCTGTACAGACATAAATATGCCTATCATGGATGGTTTTATGCTTACTGAAAATATAAAAAAGAACAATGAACTTTCCCATATCCCTGTTATCGTTATTTCCTCCAGGGCAAGCGAGGAAGACCAAAAACAGGCAGCCATGCTCGGGGCATCACGGTATATCATAAAGAATTCGTTCAACAATCATAATCTGCTGGAAGCAGTAAGAGAGCTTCTTGGAGGAGACCAATGAATACAGAACAAAAACGCATTTTGATTATGGAAGATTCTGATATTTTTGCTGATATGCTCCTGGAATTTTTGGCTTCACTGGGCTGTGTAGTGGAGCGGGCAGTTAACGGATTTGATGGATTCAAGAAGGTATACAGTTTTATGCCGCATATCATCATCACAGATGTTGAAATGCCGCTTTTTAAGGGGTATCAGGTGACGCGACTATTGAAAGCGCGCAAAAATACAAGAAGCATACCTGTTATTATGTATACAACACTGGGCGAAGCAAAAGATAAATTTTGGGGCGGAGATGCAGGCGCTGATATATATATCGAAAAAGCGCCGGATAATTTTCAACCGCTGCATGATGCTATTACCCAAATTTTTTCTGAATCCAGGGATATAGATTTTTCAGCAATAGAACGGGAAAGTAAGCGAATCAATGACAATTCCATTATTGAGTTAATGAATAATTTATTGGACAAAAAACTTTTTCAGACAACGATTATTGGTATGCTTGCGAAATTATCGGACAGGGCATACTCGCTTGAAATGACTGTAGAGAAAATTCTTTCTCTGCTTAATAATGTATGCGAGGCGGAAATCGTATCACTGATGGTGTTGAGCGCCGAAGGTGCGCTGTATGTCTATACAGCGAATTTTGCTGGATTTACAGTGGAAATTGTTGATGATTTTTTTGGGATAAGTGTATCTGATTTCAACAATATGTTTCCAGATTTTAAGGTTTCGAATACGATCGCACAAAATTTGCTTCCTGCTGGAAACAATAAGAAAAAAGTAGCGGCATATATTACGATCCCGCTTATAATCGGAGGAAATAAATTCGCTTCTGTCCATATTGCCAATACTATAGGCGAATATTTTTCACCAAGTATTTTGGAAAATATCAATGTATTCCTCGGGGCAGCTGCTCCAATTGTCGCAAACTCGCTTTCCACGCTTGAATTGCTTGAACTTCAGAAAAAAACCAGAACAGCTTTTGCTCGTTATGTACCCGCCGATGTTATGGATGAAATAATAAGTGAATCATCAAAAAAGGTAGCCCAGAGTGAAAACAAGTATGTTTCGGTTCTTTTCTCTGACATTAGGGATTTTACTGCTATATCAGAACATTCAGACGCGCAGCTTGTTGTCGAATTCCTGAATAATTATTTTTCGAAAATGGGTAGTGAGATAATTTCAGAAGGCGGTCATGTTGATAAATTCATGGGGGATGCGATTATGGCGGTTTTTGGGGCTTTTCGAAACCTTGAAAACTCTCCAGTAAATGCGGTACGTGCTGCGATCAAAATGCTTGCTGCTCTTGATGGAATGAATGCTGCAAGTACAGCGCTTTCTCATGATAATATACAAATTGGAATTGGAATAAACTATGGCAACTGTGTTTTGGGAAACATTGGTTTCCAGGGCAAAATGGATTACACCGTAATAGGGGATGCGGTTAACGTAGCCGCGCGTATTGAAAGCCTTGCCAAGAGTTATCGTCACCCGCTTATTGTGTCAGAATATGTATATGATGTGGCAAAAAACAATTTTCTGTTCCGCAAAGTAGATAATGTCAGGGTTAAGGGAAAAGGAGAACCTGTAGCTATTTATGCTGTTTATTCAGGTTTTCGGGGCGCTGCAGGTAATGTTTTAAGAACAGGTGAAGTTTCTGATTTGCCTTCCATACCTTCTCTGTTGGTTGACCGGGGAACTCTTGTAAACTATAACAAGGGGCTGTCGGTGTTTTATATGCGTGAATGGAAATTGGCAGAAGAGTATTTTTCAAAGGCATTGGAGGCTGATGAAAACGATTATCTTTCGCAGCTCTATCTGAACCGCACTATTGAATTTGCGCGGAAACCGCCTCCTGATACGTGGGATGGAGTTGTTACGCTTGCCGAAAAATAGGCTGGAAAAATCGTAAATTATTGGCGCTTTTTGAAAAAAACTTGATATTTTTTAGCAAAATGGTATTCTTAATATGAAGCAGTGCTATTTAAGGCATAACACGCAAACAAATTATGTAGCCAATCATTTTATTTAAACCCCTTAAACCCATCTCTCCTTAAAACATCATATATAATAATTGCAACTGAGTTTGATAGATTAAGAGACCTTGCTCCTGCTAACATTGGAATCCTTATGCACTTGTTATGGTTTTTTTTAAGCAGCTCTTCAGGAAGTCCTTTGCTCTCTTTGCCAAACATAAAAAAACAGTTTTCCGATACTTTGGTTTTTGTATAATCTTTTTTAGCAGTAGTCTCAACATAATAAATATTGATTTTTTTGTGCGTCTCAAAAAAATCATCAAGAGAGCTATATGTATTAATATTTACAGATTCCCAGTAATCAAGACCTGCGCGCTTTAAAGATTTATCATCCATAGAAAACCCCAGCGGCTCAATTAAATGAAGATTTGCCCCTGTTGCAGCGCAAGTTCTTATAATATTTCCGGTATTTTGAGGTATTTCCGGTTCAACAAGCACAATATTTATTGGCATATTCCACCTTTTTTGCAGTATAATATCTTCTATTATAATATTATAATCAGCGACTCCGCATTATAAAGAGGGTAACTGAATTTGTCAAAAAAAATGTGGTATGTATATATTGTAGAATGTCGCGATAAAACACTTTATACTGGAATAACTACCGAGCTTGAAAGACGGGTGGAGGAGCATAATAACTCTGACGAAAAAGGGGCAAGGTATACCAGAGCAAGAAGACCTGTAAAACTTGTGTATCATGAAATAGTCGATAGCAGAGGCGAGGCTGTAAAAAGAGAAACAGCAATAAAAAGGATGAAAAGAGTCTCAAAAATTAAGCTGTTAAAAATACTGATTTTATGCTAATATGGGTTTGGAATGAAATAAGAGGTATTTTTTGTTAATGAAAGAAAAAACCGAAAAAGTTTACCATGTTGGAATAGATATTGGATCAACTACTGTTAAAATAGTTTTAATTGATCCAACAACAAAGGAAATTATCTATTCTGATTATAGAAGGCATAATGCCGATATTCCTGGAACTTTGATATCTATGTTGACCGCAACCATGATTTCATATCCTGATGCGTATTTTATAACTGCTGTATGCGGGAGCGGCGGTTTGTTTATTTCTCAAAAGCTCGGGGCTTTTTTTATACAGGAAGTGGTTGCCAACTCTCTTGTAATAAAGAATTACTATAAAGATGTAAGAGTTTCTATAGAGCTTGGCGGGCAAGATGCAAAAGTGGTTTTCTTTACATTGGATGAAGAAACAGATCAGCTTATTGCTTCTGATATGCGTATGAATGGAAGTTGCGCAGGGGGCACAGGAGCATTTATTGACCAGGTTGCAGAGCTTCTCTCTATCAGGATCGAAGAATTTGGAAAACTTGCTGATAAGGGCGTCAAGGTTTACGATATTTCAGGCAGATGCGGAGTTTTCGCAAAAACAGATATACAGCCCCTGTTGAACAATGGTGTTTCTAAGGAAGATATTGCCCTCTCCACTTTTCATGCAATAGCAAAACAGACAATAGGTGGTCTTGCCCAGGGTATGGAAATAACTCCAAAAGTAATTTTTGAAGGGGGCCCTCTTACTTTTAATAAACGGCTTATTGCTGTTTTTAAAGAACGGCTTGGTTTAAAAGATTGTGAAGTTATAGTGCCGGAAAAGCCGGAAATCCTTGTTGCTTATGGCGCAGCTCTTTCCATAGATATTATGTTTTCTTCTGAAATATATTCCCATGAAAATAAAGGGTTGAGAGCAATAGAGCTTATTAAAATAATCAAATCCCGTGCAGCAACAAAACATTTACCCAGTGAAGATGAACCAATGCCCCTGTTTTTTAATTCAGAAAAAGAAAAAGAAGATTTTTGCAAAAGGCATAAAAAAGAGCAGCCTCATGCTTATAATATCCCCGAAGGCTGCAAAGAACTTGATGTTTATATTGGAATAGATGCAGGCTCTACAACTTCAAAGATTGTATTAATAGATAACGAAAGCCGTATGGTAGATAGTTTTTATTCCAGTAATCATGGAGACCCGTTTAAAGTAGTTAAATATGCTCTCAAGAGATTGTATGAAAAATATAGAGATATGGGAATCAATCTTAATGTACTTGGTTTAGGCACAACAGGATATGGGGAAATGCTTTTTTCCAAAGCATTTTTTGCAGATTACCATACTGTTGAAACTGTTGCGCATGCAGAAGCTGCCCAGTTCTTTGTTCCTGATGTAAGTTTTATTCTTGATATTGGCGGACAGGATATGAAGGCCATAAATTTAAGAAAAGGGATAGTGACAGGTATTGTTTTAAATGAAGCATGCTCAGCAGGTTGCGGCTCTTTTGTTGAAACTTACGCAAAATCGCTTGGTATTTCTGTAGATAAAATTGCAGACCTTGCTTTTCGTTCAAAACACCCTTCCTTGCTTGGATCAAGATGTACTGTTTTTATGAACAGCTCAATTATTACTGAACAGAAAAATGGAAAGAGAACAGAAGATATTCTTGCAGGCATAAGCAGGTCTATTATAGAAAATGTTTTTACAAAAGTTGTAAGAGTTTCCAATTTTAATGATCTTGGAGAAAAAATTGTTGTACAGGGCGGTACTTTTAAAAACGAAGCAGTGCTTCGCGCTTTTGAACAATATACAAACAGAGAAGTTATAAAAGCTCCATATCCCGGAGAAATGGGCGCTTTTGGAATAGCTCTTCTTGTAAAAAAACACATGGAAGAGATTGGCGAACTGCAGGGCAACAGGGTGGCAAGCAAATTCCAAAGTTTTGAAGCGATTAACGAGCTGGATTATGATAAAAAACCTTCTGTTATATGTAATTTTTGCACAAACTATTGCAACAGAACAATAATATCTTTCAGTAACGGAAATAATCATATTACAGGAAATAGATGTGAGAGGGGAGAAATAATAGGCAGCGAAGATCAGCAGGATATAAAACAGAAACTTAAAGATACAACAGAAAAGCTGGAATCTGTTCCGGATATGATGAAACTCCATAATCAGCTCCTTGTGGAAAATTATCCTGTAAAAAAAGTTTATGACAGCAAAATTAAAATAGGTATCCCCAGAACACTTGAGTTTTGGTACAGCCTCCCTTTCTGGCAAACATTTTTTACAGCTTTGGGCTTTGAAGTTGTTCTCTCTTCGCCATCAAGTTACGATATTTTTGAAAGAGGGCTGCAATATGTTCCATCCGATACAGCATGCTTTCCGGCAAAACTTGTTCACGGACATATAGAAGACCTTGTTGCAAAAGGGGTTGACAGAATATTCCTTCCAATGATGATAAGGATGCCCAAGGAGAATGACTCTGCAGACGGTAATCATACATGCGTAATGCTTCAGGGATATTCCATGGTTGTGGAGCAAAGTAATGATGTTACTTTAAGAACAGGTATTAAATTGGATATGCCTATTTTTCACTGGTTTAATGAAAAACTTAAAAGCAGACAGATTACCTCATGGCTTTCCAAAGAGTTTTCAATAAAAGGAAAAGTTATTTCTGATGCTATTAAGCAGGGCAATAACTCATTAGAAATTTTCAGGACAAAACTAAAAGAAGAAGGCGCGAAAATTATTGAAAGCATTAAAGGAAGCGATAAAATCGCAGTTGTTCTTGCCGGAAGGCCTTACCATGCAGACCTGCTTATAAACCATGATCTTTCAACTTATTTTACATCTCAGGATATTCCTGTGCTTACTATTGACTCCCTCCCTGATCTTGAAAAACAGAATCTTTCAGATGTAAGAATGGAGACAACGATAAATTTTCACTCAAGAATGATTGGAGCTGCAATAGCTGTCTCAAAGCATCCGAACTTAGAGATAGTTCAAATCGTAAGTTTTGGTTGTGGTCATGATGCGATCATCTCTGATGAAATGTTAAGAGAGCTTAAGGAGCGATGCGATAAAGAGCTGCTTATTCTTAAACTTGATGAAGGAGAATCTGTAGGGCCTCTTAATATCAGAATAAAATCATTTATAGAAACAATAAAATCAAGGCGGAAAAAAGGAGACGCAGTCTGCGAATATGCTTCTGCGACAAAGCGTCCTAAAAAAATTTTATATACCAAAAAAGACAGAAAAGAAAAAATCATCCTTGTTCCGAATCTTTCTCCGGCATTCTCATATATTATTAGCCGTATAATGTGTAACGATGGCATAAGAATGGAAGCTCTTCCTGTGGCGGACAAAAGAGCAATAGAACTTGGAAAAAAATATGTACATAATGATATATGTTATCCTGCCCAGATAAATATTGGAGAAGCGCTTGCTTATCTTGAAAATACAGATAAGGATAAATCAATGTTTGCAATTGGGCTTGCAAAAAATTGTGAATCATGCAGGGCAGGTCAGTATGCAACGCTTGGAAGAAAAGCTCTTGATGAAGCAGGCTATCCAAATATGCCCATTATTACAACAGGGATAGATACAAAAGGGATACACCCTGGATTTAAATTTACAATCATGCACCAGCTTAAAATGCTTTGGGGACTTACAATTATTGATACTTTTGAAATGATGTTGCGACGTATAAGACCATACGAAAAAATGAAAGGGCTTACTGATAATACTTTTAACCACTACGTAAAAGTATTGAGCGAAAATATTTCAAAAAGAAAAGATACTTTGCTGAAAATTCTTGTTGATGCGATTAACGCTTTTAATGATATAGAAACAACAGATGAAAAAAGAAAGCCAAGGGTAGGGATTGTTGGTGAAATATTGTTAAACTATCATCCTGCATCAAACTGCTACATTGAATCGTATCTTGAAATGAATGGAATGGAAATTGTGCAGCCAGCAATGCATGATTTTTTCAGAAAAGAGGAAGTAGTAAACAAAGAACTTGGAAGGAGAAAGCTGGCCCCATTTGCGTTTATAAAATATTTTATTCATGATATAACAGGAAAAGCTTATGACTATGTTCATGGAAAAGTGTGGGGAATTGTTGATAAGTATTTTAGGTTTGCAGAGCACAGAGGTAATATCCATAATATTGTAGAAAAGATAAGGCCTTTTGTTGATATATCATACTCAGGAGCAGAGGGGTGGAAATTGCCAGGCGAGATACTGGAAATGTATGAAGCTGGAGTAAAATCTTTTGTAATTATTCAGCCTTTTGGTTGTATTCCAAATCATATTGTTGGAAGGGGGATGATAAAAATGCTTAAAAAACAATGCCCTAATTCACAAATTATTGCTCTAGATTATGATCCTGATACAAGTATTGGTAATGTTGAGAATAGGCTTCAAATGCTTATAATCAATGCAAGAGAATTGGAGGGCAGAGATAAAACTGCATCTTAGATTTGCAATATCGGTTGACGGTGTCAATTATTTTTGGTAGGGTGCTTTTATGAGAATTGCTCATATTCATAGTGGCGTAAGAGGAATAGCTTCATACGCGCTTAATTTGTATAAATATTTTGAAAAAACCGGGGACAATACTCTAGTTGTCAGCGAAGCTAAGTGGACAAAACAGAAAATACCTGTTTATGAGCCAAAGTCTTTTTTGCTCGGTGGAATATTGCCCTGGGCAAGAAGTATAAAAGAAGTTGAGCAAAATCTTTTGGAATTTAAGCCAGATATTCTCCATCACCATCACCCTTCAGGCAGGCTTGATTTTAATATTAAAAGATTCAGAACAGCTCTTGGGACCCCATTAATTTGCACATTTCACATGGCTGTAGGTTCAAGAAAATATACAATAGATAAAGTTATGAACACTTTTTTCCGGCTAACCAGAAGCAACTTTACAGATGCAGTATGTTATGTTGCTATAAGTAAATTTGTAAGGGAACAGCTTATAAGGATAGGCGGAGTTCCGAAAGAAAGAATCGTGCTTCTTTATGCAGGAGTAGATCCGGATAGTTTTAAACCTGTTCAATATGAACCGCATGATACACTTGAAATTTTATTTGTAGGGCAGATAACGCCTGAAAAAGGGATTGACAGGCTTATTCGCATTGTGCAGAGATTGTCCGAAGAGAGAAAGGTAAGATTAAGTATTATAGGTAACGGGACCTTGAAGCCAATTTTAATGAAAAAGACAAGAAACAGTTCTATAATAAACTGGGTAGGGTTTCTGAACAGTCCGGCAAAAGTTGGGGAATTTTATGCAAAGTCTGATGTTACAGTACTTCCTGTAAGATGGGATGAAGCTTTTTCATATATCCCTGTAGAATCGCTTTCAAGCGGAACACCTGTAATTGCTTCACGCCTTGGCGGCAATCCGGAAATTATCCAGGAAGGGAAAACAGGACACCTCTTTACTGCCAGAAAATATGATGAACTTTATGATATACTTAAAAATGCCGAAATACCAAAACTTTGGGAAATGGGAGCTGTGGGGCGTGAGTATATTCTTGAAAAACATACACTTGAAACATTTGGAGCCAAGTATAAATCGCTCTATAAAAATGTGATTACAAATCCTGAAAATCTTAATCAGATTGATTAAAACTTAAATCCAACAGATAGCGCAAATTCCAAATCATTCATAGTGTGGCCTTGAATATTTCCATAGTTATTAATATGGATATAATAAATATTTGAAGCCAGAGATATACTATCTGTAAGGTGAAGCTTGCCATAAAGACCCAAAACCATATTTCTCTCAACAGTGCCGGTAGGAGTGCGAAGCCTATTGGCATTTCTTCCGAAGTAAGGGCTTTTTACACCATCATTATTTATATCGTTATTTATACCTTCCCAATATGTTCCCGGCCTATCCAGCGAATCATTCATTTCTCCCAAGAGCCTGTATTTTATATTTATGCCAACCAAATATTTATCTGGTTTTTCAAACTGCGCAGCAGCATATAGTATTACAGCATCTGGTCCATATCTATAACCTATTGGTTTGTTTATATGTTCGTGAGCATCGCTATGGTATGACCAAATTCTTCTTCTGTTTGTAATTCTTCCGTTTGGGTGCCATCTGTTGTAAAGAAAGGGGTCTGTAAATGCAGCTTCAAGATTAAATGATAAAAACCCGTCGAAAGCTGGTTTTATATAAGTAATTCCTCCAAGATATCCTAAGGCTCTTGGTCTGCCGCCTTCACCAACAAGCTGAACTTCATCTGCAGCAAACTGGAGATAAATGTTAAGCCCGCTAAAAGGGGTATAATCTGCTTCAATCGAAATAATAGAATTGGAGTATTGGGGTGTAAAGTGGCTATGTAAAATAAAAACAGGCATTAATTCAGTAATATTTAAATATTTATCCCCAAATAAAATTGCTTCGGTTATGGCAAGTGAAAAATTATCCTGCACTCTAAATTCGAGTCTATTTGCTAAAAAAGCTTTAAACAGTTCGTTGAAAGGGTCATAACCGCCAAAGCCGCGAGGATTATTTTCTTTGAAACGTATTTCGTCATCTGTAAGCCAGGGGTCAAGCCCCATATAAACTGTAGTGAATTTAAATCTGCTCCAGTAGGTAGTAAATCTTATTATGTTAAAAAAGTCTGGGTAATCAGAGATTATCATGTTGCTTACAATTCCCGGTCCCCAGCTTACCTTGTCTCTTCCGAACTGGAAATTCCAGTGTTCGCCCCCAATAGACAAAAATGACCTGAATGGGAAATGCCAGTCAAATCCAAAAGGGTTTCCTACATTCGTATAGTTATTGGCTAAATCTGCAATAGCATGTTCCTGTCTTAACTCGATTTCCAAATTCATAAATAAACTTGTAAAAAACCACCCTTCAAATGGAACAAGAAGAAGAGGTTGTCTTTCCTCGTATCCATGTTCCCGCTTTTTTCTGTCATTATTTGCCTGAAAATAACCTTCTATATTGATTTCCGGAGAAATTTTATAAGCTGCTTTTCTTGCCCCTGTTCTTTCATTCCCGAACTCAATCTCTCTTTTGATTATTGTTAACGAGTCCGCAGGCACAGAATCAAACAAACTTTGAGGAAGAGCTTCCATAATTTTTTTTGCTTCATCCGCAGACCATGGCCTTGCTAAAGATGGCCGGCTTTTTCCTGCAAGGATATAAAGTCTGTCCATTTCCCTGTAAATAGGAGATGAGAGAGGTATTATTCTCTGATAATTTCTTTTTGCGCTATTTTCAGTATCTTGAGAATTTGTTTGCGCTATTGCTAAAGGCGCACTAACAAGACCAACAGTAAATAATATTGCAAAAAATATAAGGAATATCTTTTTCATGTTTTTTAATATGCCTGCCACCTGGCTGAAAGTGTAAGAAAACATTGCCAGCCTCTCCCTCCGGGAAGATTGCCCCAGTCATTTGCTATGTTGCGGTTATATGCAGCGGATAACGAAGCATTGAGCTTTACGCCATAGTGCGGAATTCGGTATTCGGCATATATCGTAAGGTCAATATCTGTTACTCTATAAATTCCTGCTATCCCGCGGTCAAGAAATCTGTAATTTCCTGTCCATGGGTCATAGAGGTGATGCATATGCCAATATCCGCCTTCGTCATCCCTTGCGTTGTATTTTATACTTCCAAAGGCGTGTTGTGTAAACCAGAAAGAAAGTCCATAAGTTAGTTCAAGAGAGTGGTCATATCTGAAATCAAAATAGATCATATAAGAGTTTGGCGCAAGAACATGGCCAAGATTCCTGTTGTCATTTGTATAGTTTCTTCTTACGCCATTAAGAAGCCTGTGTGTGTACATCCACTGGTTTATATATGTAGCTTCCGCAGTTATTGTAAGTCCTGGAATAAGATCATGGTGCCGTACTCCGAGTGTTGTTATCAACTGATTATGGAAATATGAAGGATTAAAGAGTTGGCTAAAATTCCAGTCATCAAAATAAAACGAAAGATATATTACTGCTGGTGGAAGGCGGAATATAAAATCAACGCCGCCCAACTTGTTATCGTAATCTCCTGTTGCAACTCCGCTTATGTAATAAAGTGAAAAAGGATTTAAGTACGCAAGCTCGAATCTTGGCGCATAGATTACTGCTTCGTAAATGGAAAACATTAGCCAATCTGTTATCTGAAATTCAAATTTATGCATTGTTATAATTTTTCGCCCATCATCTTCGCTTCCTATACCTTGCTCTCTATCTCTTAGGAATCCAGTCATCCATACAAAATTCATCCGTTTCCCAAAGGGGATATCAAGTAAAAAATATTCATAAGGCTTTGCAGTGTTTGAAAGAAGGCTATTTGAAAACTGGCTTGGTCCCCACATAAAAGCATTTCTTCCAAATGAAATTGTTGCAAGATTAAGGTCGACTGTCATTTGATTAAGCTGGTTCATTCTTATTGAAAGGTCATTATGACCTGGTATGCGGTCTGCGTTGTGATTAAACCCTGACTCTCCTGTAGTAAGGCGGTAAGTATACATATTAAAATCAGGTTTGTGTGGAGTATGGAATTTCCTGTACGGAGGGGTTTCCCATGTTTCGAATATAAGATGCTGATCTGCCCTAAGTCCAAGATAAAAATTATTGGCAAGCGTAAGGTCTATAATCAAATCTGCTCCAAGTACTGTTGCTGTATCGGATGGAGTGTCAAGCGCCATATTAAAGGTGGCATACGGCGCTGCATTAATGGAAGCTGAGAAATTGTCATCTCTTACGTTGAATAACGAAAATCTATTTCCGGAAATCCTCTCTATATGGAATAAAAGCTCATCAATATCGCGTTGGGAAAATTTTTCCGGAGCAGCCTTGAATTCAAACAATGTTTCATTAAGCAGCGTATATACTTGTCTTTCTGTATAAGGCTTTGAGGTTGGCAAAAACAATATCCAGCCTCTTGCATACGCTCTGTCAAGAAAACGGTAAACAGGGTCTGCAAATGAAACGTGCTTAAGGGTTTGAGCATATACGTTTGTACTTTGCAAAGCAAATAAAATCATTGCTGCTAAAAGCATTATTTTTTTTGCTTTTATTAATATTTTTATCTTTGCAAGCATCAGTATACCCCTTTCAAATAGTTTTCTGCTTTTTCTATTGCAACCAATATTGCCTGATCCATATTATAATATTTATATTCAGCAAGTCTTCCTGTAAAAATATGTTTCCCTTTTTTTTCAAGAGCTTTGACATCAGTTATATATTTTTCCCTTTTTTTTGTATTATTTTCTGTAATAACAACATAGTACGGAATTCCCTTTTCCTTGGGATATTCCATGCAGATCACAGTTTTATTTGAGTCAAGACATTCGCCGGTCATGTGTTTGAATTCAGTGATTCTTGTAAAATCATAATCATTAGGATAATTTACAACAGCAACACTTTGATAAAACTGCTGTTCAATAGTTTTAAATTCAATATGAAGCGATCTGTACTCAAGCTCTCCATATTCATAATTAAAAAATTTATCCAGTTCACCTGTATAAACTGTAAGCCCTTTTTCTTCATCAAGAAGAGAAGACGCTAAGTACCCAAGTTTAAAATAATCTGCCCCAAACATTATCATTATGTTCTCATGGTCAAGCATATTGTCTACCATTTTTGTATACCCCGAAGAAGGAATACCCTGATACTGGTCTGAAAAATATCTTCCGTCCCTGTTTGTTCTTACAGGAATTCTTTTTGCTATTTCTGCGGAAAGCTCTTCTGGCTGCCTTGCCCACTGTTTTATTGTATAATTTTTAAAAAAGAGATTGTATAACCTTTCCCCAACCTGAGACACAACAGCGTCCCTGAAATTCAGGGGAGGGTTTGCAAATGAAGATTTTTTCACCTCTTTTTCAAGAAAAGGGAGAACATCTTCTGTTGTTATTGATGTGTTGTAAACCATATTTATTGTATCAGCGTTAATTGGAAAAGGGATAAGAAGTCCTTCTGCGAAACTTAGTACTCTGTGCTGAAAAAAACGGAATTCTGTAAATCTGTTTACAAAATCCCATACCTTTTTATTATTTGTATGAAAAATATGAGGGCCGTGAGTATGAACAGTAATACCTTCTTTTGAAAGGTAATCATGGCAATTCCCCGCGCTATTTTTTTGTTTTTCGATTACAAGTACTTTTTTGCCAGCTTCTGCAAGGATTCTTGCACAAGTAGCTCCTGAAATTCCTGCGCCAACCACAAGACAATTGAATTTCATTTTAGCCTCCTCTGGACTCCACCAAGTGGAGATATTTGGATTTGTTACTGATTCTGTAAACCGAAATAGATATTAACATTAATTGAATTGTTTATCAACGAAACAAAAATCGCACGAAAGCTTGTTTTTGCATAGCCAGGCGAGGAGAATAATAATAAAAGATTTAGTGCCTTTTATTATTATAGCTAATAAACAGCATATATGTTTATAATTGATGGAATAGTTCTTATACTTTTTACAGCTTTTCCAAAATCCGCATCACTAGCAAGCTCCATTGTAAAAAAACCAGTCAATTTTTCATTATCATTTTCTGTAAGTCTTCCTTCGATAAGATGCCCGCTGTATTTTTTTAAAGCCCCTTCGATTTCAGAAAATAAATTATGTGTTTTTTTTGCTATAACTTTAAATTTTTTGGAGGTTTTTTCAGAAGAAGTATCCCATTTTACATCTGTTGAGCGGTTTTTTAAATTTTTAATATTTTTTAAATTTTTACAATCTTCTTTGTGGACAATAATTCCTCTGCCTACAGAGATATAGCCGGTTATAGGGTCTCCGTGAGCTGGCGAACAACATTTTGCAAAATTTATCATTGTATTTTTTTCACCATCTACAGAAAGTATTATCTTGTTTGCATCTTTTACCTCTGTTACTATGGCGCTGTCATCTTTTACTGGCAGTTCTTCTTCTTCAATAACTACAGGTTTTTTATTTTTTGTCGTATCTTTATTGGCTAAAAGTTCGTTGCTTTTTGCAAGCCATTGCCTTATTCTTGCTTTTGCCTTGGGAGTTTTTGCTATTTTAAGCCACTGTGGAGTAGGGTGGGCATTTCTATTTGTTATAATTTCCACAACCTGAGTATTTGTAAGCGGCCTGCTCAAAGGTATTATATATCCGTCAGCTTTTGCCCCGGCAGTACGGTCGCCAACATCTGTATGTATTTTATATGCAAAATCTATAGCAGTAGAGCCAATAGGCAGTTCAAATACATCCCCATCAGGGGTAAAAACATATATTGTATCTTTGAGTATTTCTTCTTTCAAATCATTAAGAAAATTCGTTTCATAACTTTCGAGATGGTTCCACTGTTTTAATTTGGTGACAAGAGTAATATCTTTGGGATTTAAACTATTGGTTGTTTTCCTTGTTTTATAAAGCCAATGCGCTGCAACACCATATTCGGCAGTTTTGTGCATTTCAAATGAACGTATCTGGACTTCGAGTAACTTCCCGTCATCTGTTACTACTGTTGTATGGAGGCTTCTGTATCTGTTTGTTTTGGGAACCGCAATATAATCTTTAAATCTTCTTTCTACAGGCAGCCACAACTTATGGACAAGGCCAAGCACCGCATAACAATCATTCGCAGTATCACATAATATTCTTATCCCAAAGATGTCATATATTTCTTCGACTGGCTTACCGGTTTCGTTCATTTTTTTATAGATAGAATATATGTTTTTTACTCTTGAAGTTATTTCAACTTCTATTTCCTCTTCTTTTGCTGCTTGTTTAATTTTTTTTTCTATATCTTTTTTATTTTCTTCTTTTTCCAATTGTTGAGAAACAAGAAATTCTGAAATTTGTTTATAGGCTACTGGATTCAAGTATTTAAGAGAAATATTTTCCAGCTCTGCTTTGATCCATGAAATTCCAAGCTGACCTGCTATTGGCGCATATATATCAAGACATTCTTGTGCCATAATTTCTTGTTTCTCTTTTTTCAAAAAAGAAAGGGTTGTCATGTTATGAAGTCTGTCAGCGAGTTTTATTAATATGACTCTTATATCTTTTACCATTGCCATAAGCATTTTTCTAAGAGTTTCAATTTCCTGCGCTGATTTATTTGCAGCTTTTACAAGTTCGATTTTTGTTACTCCATCGACAAGCTCCGCAACTTCTGTGCCAAAAATGGCTTCTATTATGCTGTAATCTGCATCTGTATCTTCTACTGTATCGTGGAGAACAGCAGCTATTATTGCATTTTTATCAAGATTAAGGTCTACCAGAATTTTAGCAACTGCAATAGGGTGGATAAAATATGGTTCTCCGCTTGCTCTTTTTTGATCTCCATGCATTTTTTCGCCATAGCTGGTGGCTTCCATTATCTCGGAAATGTCCTGTTCCTGATATTTTTTTATCTCAAGATATTTTTTCAATGATTCTATTTCTGCTTTAAGTGTTTTTACTTCTTCCATCCGTTTATTACTCTTTCTCTTTGTGACATATCCTTCTTAATTAAAATATACTTGAAATTATTTTTTATTAAAAGCTCTCGAATAATATGCATTTGAGAAGGGTCAGCTTCCATGCAAAGCAAGCCACCTTTTTTAAGATGCTTTGCTGATGTTTCTATTATTTCTCTTATAAGATCAAGTCCATCATTTCCGCCTCTCAATGATATTTCAGGCTCTGGCCAATTATTGGAAACCATTTCATTGACATGCCTGTTTTCGAGATAAGGAGGATTTGAGACTATTATATGATAGCTGTTTTTTATGGAATTAAAAAGATCGCTTTTATAAAAAGATAGTTTTTTCCCTAATATATTTTCACAATTTTTGTTAAAAATGTGTTCAGTTTCTGTAAGAATATCAGATGCTTCCACACTTGCTTTTTCGCCAAGTTCAGATTTTAGTGTTATTGCAATACACCCGCTTCCTGTGCAGAGGTCAAGTATTTTTATGGGCAATAAGCCATTCTCTTTTATGATTTTTTCTGATTCTTCCAGAACTGTTTCAACAAGTGTTTCTGTGTCGCGTCGGGGAATAAGAGTGTTTTCATTGACAAAAAAAACACGGCCGAAAAATTCTTTTTCGCCTGTTAAATAGGCAACCGGGTATCCTGAAATTCTTTTTTCAACCATCATATTAAAATTTTCAAGAATATTTTCCTGGATATCGCAGTTGTAGGAAGCAATAAGCATTTCTTTTGTCATGCCTATTGCTTTTTGAAGCATAACCTGGGCATCAAGAAGTGGGGTTTCTGCCCACCTTTTTGAGATTTTATAGGATGCCTGCATAAGCACTTCTTTTATTTTCATTTATTTTTCTCTTATATTTTTTGCAATAACTTTTCCTTTGCACTAAATTTAAGAGCTTCAATAACTTCGGTGAGGTCTCCTTCCATTATATATTCGAGTTTGTAAAGAGTAAGGTTAACTCTATGGTCAGTAAGCCTGTTCTGTGGAAAATTATAAGTTCTTATTCTTTCGGACCTGTCTCCTGTTCCTATCTGGGTTTTCCTTGCTTCTGCCCGCTCTTTCTGTTTTTTTTCTTCTTCGATTTCATAGAGTCTTGACCTTAGAACTCTTAGAGCTTTTGCCTTGTTTTTGAGCTGAGATTTTTCATCCTGACATGTTACAACAAGTCCTGTAGGGATGTGAGTTATCCTTACGGCAGAGTCAGTGGTGTTTACACTTTGCCCCCCATTACCGGATGATCTGTAAACATCTACTTTAAGGTCATCTGGATTTATCTCTACATCTGTTTCTTCTGCTTCGGGCAGTACTGCGACAGTTACAGCAGATGTGTGGATGCGGCCTTGAGATTCTGTTTCCGGAACTCTTTGCACTCTGTGGACTCCACTTTCATATCTTAAATTCTCATACACATTTTTTCCTGCTACAGAAAAAATTATTTCTTTAAACCCACCTAAGCCTATTTCATTTAAAGATAAAATTTCGATTTTCCATTTTTTAGTTTCAGCATATTTTGAGTACATTCTGTACAGGTTGGCTGCAAACAAAGCTGCTTCATCGCCGCCTGTGCCTGCCCGTATTTCTATAATAATGTTTTTTAAATCAAGAGGGTCTGGCGGGATAAGAAGCTGCTTAAGATTTTCAAGCATTTTTGTCTGTTCTTCTTCAAGCATTTTTGCCTCTTCTCTGGCAAGTTCTTTAAGCTGCTGATCTTTTTCTTCCTGTGCAATCTGTTTCGCACCTTCGATTTGTACTGATATATTTTTATACTTCTCACTTGTTTCGTAAACATCATGAAGGTATGAGTGTTCCTGCATTATTTCTTTATATTTTTTTTGATCTTTTACTATATCCGGGTCGGAAAGTTTTTTTTCAATCTCTTTATATTTTGCGACAAGTTCTTCTATTTTATCAAACATATTTTAAGCTCCAGTGATCTCTTTTTTATATCAAAAAATAAGTATAACTTCAATTAGCGTTTGTTTAATCTTAATGTAATAATTAATTATTATGATTGTTTAAGGCTTTTGCATAACAAGCGAGGCAGCTCCGATAATAGCTGCATCCTGCTGCTCAAGTGATGATTTAAGCAGTTTTATGTTTTTATTTTTATAAATATCAAACATTTCTTCTCTGAAATATTTTTCAAGAGGTTTAAAAAGAATCTCTCCGCTTTGCGCCACTCCGCCTGTAAAAATTATTGCTTCAAGCGAGAAAATATTTAAAAGGTCATTGGAAAATGATGCAAGATATTTTGCAGTTATATCAAATGTTTCTATTGCAACACTGTCCCCTTTATAAGCTGCTTCTGCAATTATTTTTGATGTAAGAGTATTGGGATCATAATTTTTTAAAATAGTTGTAGGATTCTTTTTTTCAATTATCTCAAGCGCTGTTTTAACAACACCGCCTGCAGAGCAATATTTTTCAATACACCCTTTTCTTCCGCAATTACAACTCCTCCCTCCCTGCTCAATAACAATATGCCCAATCTCCCCTGCAAAACCATATTTACCATGCAGAAGTTTGGAATCGCAAAATATTCCGCCGCCAATTCCTGTTCCCAGTGTAACTACAATAAAATCTGTAAGCGATACTGCGCAGCCAAAGATTTTTTCTCCAATAGCAGCAGCATTTGCATCATTGGTAACAGAAACAGGCGCAATATCATCAAAACCTTCTTTTAAATTTATCCCATCTTTCCAGGGGAGATTTGGGGGAGACTCAATTGAGCATGTATGTACATTTGCATTTGGAGCTCCTATCCCTATTCCC
This sequence comes from Spirochaetaceae bacterium, assembly GCA_009780675.1. Classification (GTDB taxonomy): domain Bacteria; phylum Spirochaetota; class Spirochaetia; order CADAEX01; family CADAEX01; genus WQTU01. Next base: position 23,494 of record WQZP01000013.1, read on the forward strand.
CCTATTTCGGGAATTTTTATTTTATTTTTTTGAATTATATCTTTAATTACTCTTTTTAATTCTTCTTTAAACAGATGGGGCTCTGGGAAATCCCATGTAGCAATGTCTTGTTTTTCGATTATTTCTCCTTTGCAGGAAACAATCCCTATTTTTGTGTTTGTGCCGCCTATATCAACACCTATAAAATATTTTGACATCTGTTTTCCTTTTTGAATTTATTGCTAAATTTCAACTATTTTGAAAAAAAATAACGCTATTCTAATTGAATATGAAAAATATATATTTATAATATACTCTAATTAATTTATTTCAATAATAATATTTTCAGTCTGGAGAAACTATGAATCCAGCTGAACAGAGACTACATTGGCAGGGGGTATAAATTGTTGGTAGCGAGAAAAATGGTTGTATCAATTGAATTTGTTTTAAAAAACGAAAAAGGTGAAATTCTTGATTCAAGCGAAAAAAGCGGTAATCTTTCATATCTTCATGGCTATAGAAATATTGTAGAGGGTCTTGAGGAAGTTTTGGAAGGTAAAAAAATAGGGGAGTCTTTTTCTGTATCTGTGCCTGTTGAAAAAGCGTATGGGCCAAGAGATGAAAATATGATTTTTACAGTTCCCAAAGCGAATTTTATAGATGAAGAAAACCCTGATGTCAAGGTAGGAATGGAATTCGAAACAACCATAGATGATGCTCCATATATACTTACAGTAGTTGCGGTAGATGTGGACAATATAAAAATCGATGCAAACCACCCGCTTGCAGGAAAAGCGCTATATTTCGAGGGAAAAATAGCAAATATACGAAAGTCTTATAGTGATGAGCTTGTGCAGGGATATCCAATTAAAGAAGAAGAGGAAGAAGAAAAGGCTTAGAATATTACTTTGTCTTATCTGGATAGAAGAATTTTAATAATTGGGAATAGCTGTTAAAATAAAAGTCAGCCCCAAAAGAAGGAATATCCTTCCGGATAATTTTATTTGCCTGTAATATTTTGCATGAAGTTCATCCCATTTTTCAGGATTTTTTGGCCTGTGAGGAAGCGCTTTATATTCAACAAGAAACAGCATTAGCCCAAATGAAAACATTGAAATGCCGATAGATATACGTGCCAAAAAGTCCATTAATATAACCTCATTTTTTCGAAGATTTTATTTATAATACCTCAATTATTTGATTAGGCGAAGCCGTATCCCGTAGATTTATCAAAAAATTTACTTTTGTTCCCCTGATTTGTACGGGAAATGAAAAGGGTAATTGAAGTATCTAGCCCGTAGATTTATGTTGACGCCCTGATGTCCGCACCTTACTATTATTCTAATGACGAAAAACTATGAAATACTTTGCGGAAAAATGATTGAAGAGCAACTAAGGGCGCGAAATATAAAGTCCGATGCTGTTTTGGCTGCCATGCAAAATGTAAAGCGGCACCTTTTTGTTCCGGAGAATCTGCAAAATTATGCTTACAATGATTCACCTTTGCCAATTGGATTGGGCCAGACAATTTCACAACCTTACATTGTCGCGTTTATGAGCGAGCAGCTTGAGCTTGTTCCGGGCATGAAAATTCTTGAAATAGGGACAGGATCCGGGTATCAGGCTGCTATTCTGGCTTATCTGGGCTGTGAAGTCTATACGATCGAATTTCTGGAAGAGCTTGCTGCCAAAGCAAAGAATATTTTTAATGAACTTGATTTTAATAATATAAAAGTAAAACATGGAAACGGTTATTTAGGTTGGCCAGAAGAAGCCCCTTTTGATGCTATAATCGTTACTGCTGCGCCGGAGAGCATTCCGGAAAAACTGATCGGGCAATTAAAAGAAGATGGAAAAATGATTGTGCCAGTGGGAAAAGTTGATTCAGTACAGTTGTTAAAACTTATAATAAAAAAAGATAAAAAAATTATTGAAGAAACCCTGCTCCCTGTAAGATTTGTCCCAATGGTGGAATAGCTCTTTAGCTGTTGTAGTTCTAAGTGGATTTGTGGAACAAGGGTAAAATTATTTGCTCTGCGGTATGTCTGGTATTGATGCAGTTCTTCATCTGTAGGAACATCCTTGAAAAAAATCTCACTTTTTTTCCTAAAAATCGAAGCAAATCTCGTCATTGGACAGTAATAGAGATAGCGGTTTTACTTTCTGGCAGAAAATTAATTCTTGCAGGAATTGAAAAAAGGGCAGGTTTAAAAATGGATGAAAATTGCGTAATAGCTATCAAGGACATGATTTACGAGATTCGAGGTCATAAAGTCATGCTCGACAATGATTTGGCTAATTTGTATGAAATTGAAACCAAATTTCTTAACAGAGCTGTCAAAAGAAACATGGAGCGTTTTCCTGATTTCTTTATGTTTCAATTGACTGAGGATGAGTGGAGACTTTTAAGGTGCCAATTTGGTACCTTAAAAAAGTATATTAGAAAATATAGACCTTATGTCTTTACAAATCGGTGTGAGATTACATAAAAGGCTGCCGGGTGGCAGCCTTTTATAAAACTATTTGTTCTGCGGGATGTCTGGTATTGATGCAAAGCCTTTCTGCAGTTCTTCATCTGTAGGTACCTTGTCAGAAAGGGTGTTTGTATTGTAGGACATATAAGCAGAGAGGTCAAAATAACCTGTACCGCTAAGCCCGAAGAGTATTTTCTTTTTTTCTCCGGTCTTTTTACATTCCAGAGCTTCGTCAATGGCAACCTTTATAGCATGGGCAGATTCTGGCGCAGGGAGTATCCCTTCTGTCTTCATAAATTGTATAGCTGCTTTAAAAATATCTGTCTGAACTTCTGCGCGCGCTTCAATATGTCCGTCGTGGTAGAGCTTGCTTAGTATGGGACTCATGCCGTGGTAACGGAGTCCGCCTGCATGGTTTGGCGAAGGCATAAAGCCGCAACCAAGAGTATACATGCGCAAGAGCGGAGTTGTTTTTCCAGTATCGCCAAAATCATAAGCATAGCGCCCGCGTGTAAATGTTGGACAAGATGCTGGCTCTACAGCAATAAATCTCGCATTGGATTTACCTGCAAGTTTTTCTCCCATAAATGGGGCAATAAGTCCTGCAAGGTTGGAACCGCCACCAGCGCAGCCTATGATGATATCTGGCTTTATTCCATATTTGTCCAGTGCTATTTTTGTTTCCAGCCCTATCACTGACTGATGCAATACTACGTGGTTAAGAACACTTCCCAGTACATACCGGCACTTGTCGGTCTTGACTGCTGTTTCTATGGCTTCGGAGATAGCGCAGCCCAAAGAGCCTCCGGTATCAGGATTGCTTTCCAATATTTTCCTGCCTGCCTCTGTAGTATTTGAGGGCGAAGGGATAACTTTTGCTCCGTAAGTTTCCATCACTGCCTTGCGGTAGGGTTTCTGCTCTGAGCTAACCTTTACCATGTATACTGTCAAGTCAAGACCGTAAAAACCACATGCCATTGCTAACGCAGTTCCCCATTGCCCAGCGCCAGTTTCGGTTGTTAAACTCTTGATCCCTTCCTCTTTTGCATAAAAAGCTTGCGGCCCTGCAGAGTTGAGTTTGTGGCTTCCGGAAGTGTTGGTCCCCTCAAATTTATAGTAGATTTCAGCTGGAGTCCCCAGCTCTTTTTCAAGATAATAAGCGCGAATCAATGCTGAAGGCCGGTATGCCCTGTAAAAATTCTGAATCCCTTCTGGTATAGGAATAAGTTTTGTATTGTCATCCAGTTCCTGTTTTACAGCTTCTTTGCAAAAAACTGGTTCCATATCAGCGGAGGTAACAGGTTTCAGAGTTCCTGGGTGCAAAATAGGGTCTGGCTTTTGCTTCATATCAGCGCGCAGGTTGTACCAATGTTTTGGCATCTCATCTTCATTAAGATAAATTCGGGTTGGAATTGATTTTGCCATTTTTGTCTCCTTAAAATTAGTGTGAGCGTATTCTTGCACGTATGTTTCTTTATGCAGAAACGCTTCTATATAAAGAAACATACTGCGATAAAAAACTTTTGTCAATAAATTTTTATTTTTTTTTATTTTTTTTTGATAATACTGAATTATAAAATTTATATTATATATAGAAGATTATTTAAACTTTTGAGGCTGATGCAGGGACAAGTACTACTTTGTACTGAAATTACACCCCTTTGGAGGGGTGCAACAGGGTTATTTTTTAATTTTTTTGATGAAATTCTCTAAAACATCATCCATATCCGGACGCCCAATCTCCTGCAGACTGTATTCTACCCGCGTACAAGGCTTATTTATCTTTACTACACGCTGCAAATCTATTGGTGTTGCAATGATTACAGAATCGCAATCAGTTTTTTCTATTGTAGCTGCCAAATCCTTCATTTGTTGTTCACCATAACCCATGGCTGGCAACAGTTTGCCAATGTTTGGATAAGCGCGATAGGTTTCAGCTAACCTGCCAACTGCGTATGGTCGCGGATCAATGATTTCAGCAGCGCCAAATCGCTTGGCAGCAACAATCCCTGCTCCGATTTTCATATCGCCGTGTGTCAGTGTCGGGCCATCTTCTATAACCAATACCCGTTTGCCACGTATTGCTTCCGGCTTGTCAACGCTTATTGTAGAAGCAGCGTCAACTACTGTGGCGCGTGGATTTATCTGCTCAATATTTTCCCTTACTATTTGAATATTATCAAAATCAGCGCTGTCGATTTTATTTATCACAACCACATCTGCCAGGCGCAAAGTTATTTCGCCGGGATAATAAGAAAGTTCATGACCTGGTCTGTGCGGATCTACTATCGTGATCATCAAATCAGGCTTGAAGAGCGGAAAGTCGTTGTTGCCTCCATCAAACAAGATTACGTCGCAGCCATCAGGGTCATTTTCCACTGCGCGCAGAATCGCCTCGTAATCCACGCCTGCGTAGATAACGTTACCGCGCGCTATATGAGGCTCGTATTCTTCCATTTCTTCGATGGTGCAATTATTTTTTGCAAGGTCATCAATATGGGCAAAGCGTTGAACCTTCATGGCTTCAAGGTCGCCGTATGGCATTGGATGGCGTACAGCTATAACTTTAAGATTTTTTGCCATTAGAGCTTCTGCAACGCGGCGAGAGGTTTGGCTTTTGCCACAACCCGTGCGTACAGCTCCTACTGCGATTACAGGTTTGTTGCTTTTGAGCATTGTCTCTTTATGTCCCAGCATCGCGAAATTCGCGCCGGCAGCATTTACCTTTGCCCCTAAGCTCATTACAAAATTGTACGGAACATCACTATATGAAAAAACGCATGAGTCAGCCTCAAGGTCTTTGATCAATTTTTCCAGGTCCTCCTGAGGATAAACAGGAATACCATCCGGATAGAGTTTGCCAGCAAGAGAGGCTGGGTATTTACGACCCGCGATGTCCGGAATCTGAGCAGCTGTAAAAGCCACTACTTTATAAGCAGGATTATCCCTGAAAACTGTGTTGAAGTTATGAAAATCGCGACCAGCTGCGCCAATAATAATAATTTTTCGTTGTGCCATTAATATTCTCCTTTGTATAGTGCGGTCAATACGGTTTATATAATATGAATCATAATATTTTTTCGCAAAATTTACAAGATATTGGTAAATGTGCTGAATTAGAAAAACAATTTGACAAATCTCGTTAAGATGTTGTAAATTTATTTGTATGTATAGACTTTAAAATAAGTCTGCGGAGATTTTTACACCGCAAAAAGGAGTTTGATGTATGAAAAAGGTTCTTTTTCTCTTGATTATTCTGACTGTAGTTGCGGGAGGCGCTTTTGCACAGCAACACTATGTTTCTGGTGATCTAATACTTTTAGGGCTTGGCGCAAGGTACGAATTTCAACTTACGCCTAGTTTCTCTGTGGGTGCTCTTACTTATGTAAGCGGTGGTCTTTTTAGCACTTCTTATGGCGTATACGGAACAGGGTATTTTTATCCATGGGGGAGAGATCCTTTCTATGTAGCTCTACACGCAGGGTTTCGCACCAGGACGTTTTTCCCTGATACGAGCTGGGAAACGAATTTTTCCGGGTTTATGTTAGCTCCGGAAGTTGGATGGAGAATTGACGCAGGCAATCCCGGAGGATTTTTTGTCCGTCCTGGTATAAGGATACCTCTTCACTTCGTAGGCGCACAGGAAGTAACAACAGATGCTGGTGGAACTGAGAAGGTTAATGCTGTTGTCCCAGGGTTTGTACTTTTTGTAAGCTTGGGCATGATGTTTTAAGTGAGCTCTATGTAAACTTAAAAAAGGGGGTTATCAATAAGATAGCCCTTTTTTTATATCTTCTGAAAAAAATCTGCTGCCAGTTTTAAAACTTGTTCTGGCGCACCGGGAATAGACAACTGGTGGTCTCCATTCAGCGCCACTGTCAGTGGCACATGAAACATTTCTGCAAAAGATTTGGCATTGCTTAGCGGAACTGTCTGATCTGCTTCACCATGGATCATACAGAGTTTAGCCAACCCCTTTTGCCAGAGGGTAAAAACATCATGGCGCTCCAGATCATCGAAAAGTCCCTGGGTGAGCTTCAAGTCACGAGTGTATCCGTATTTTGCCTTTTCAAAAATGCATTCACCTGCTGTTTTCAAACATCTCTTCTGCTCTGGTGTTAGTAGCTGGATAAGCAGGCTTGGCATATTCACTGCTGCTGAGCGGAGAAAAGCGCGGCAGTTTTTTTTCTTTGCAGCCAGATGAATCAGTGTAATATACGCGCCAAAACTGGAGGCAAAGTAAACAATTTCTGCTTTAGGTGCCAGCGCGCGAGCGTGGGCTTCAACAGCAGCCAGATCTGCCAGGCAATTGTTTAGTCGCAAGAACTCACCGTCTGCCTCGCTCTCTCCGTGGGCAGGTAAATCAAAGCTAATCGCGCCAATACCCAGCAGCGGCAATTCTTCAAGCATCATTTTTGCAGTAAAGCTCTTTTTGTGACTGCCAAAACCATGAACAATTACGCAAACGACTTTTTCTTGTCCAGTGATGTTATAAAGACAAGGCACTTCATAATCGCGGTCTTTGGATAGAAATTCAATTTTCACTGCCATAATGTGCTTGTCATATTTTTTGCAGTATCCATGTAACTCCTTCAAGGCTATTTTCTAAATCAGCACATTCATTAAGCTGGCTTTGGACATATCCCTCAAATATTGCCTGCTTTTCAGGGTGTTTTGCTATCAATTCTTTTGCGCGTGCAGCAATTGCTTTGTTATCAGAATCAAAATCATGTTCTTCGATGCCTGATGTTTCTTCTACAAGCTTCAAGCCGCTATCTTTAAATAGCTGCATCCATTGCTCATGTGTCAGGTATTCATAATTTTTATACTTTATTTTTCCGTTGGTCGCTCCATCAGGCAGATAGGCTTCATCAATCAGGATAAAACCTTTGGGCTTGATGGTTTTAATAAGCTTGTTTAAGGTTTCCTGCGGATTGCCCAAAATATTCCCTGCTGCGCCAAAGATTACGCAATCAAAATCTGTTTCCGAGTTCACAACATCATTTGCATCAGCACAAACAAAGTAACACAATGGGCTAACCTTCAAATCCGTTGCTTTTTGTTTGGCATACTCAATAAAGTCGGGAATTAAATCAAAACCATATACATTTACACCCAGACTTGCGGCAATTTTTATTAACACTGCGCCTTTGCCGCAAGCCAAATCCAATATTTTGGTATCTCGTGATATAGACATATGCTTTTCTATCAGCCTGATCATATCCCGCGGATTGCTTCCCAGCTCCCACAAATCCTGGAGCAGGTATGGCAAAAAAGGGATTAGTTCTGTTGTTTCTGCTGTTAATGAACAGGCAAGTTTTTCTTTGGTTTCTTCATTCATGTTTTATCTTCCTGACCTTATGTGACCTATTGGTAAAAGATATAACGGCTCTTCGTTTGCCGGAAGCTGAAGCACTTGCCTTACCCTGTTGTCTATGAAAGCGCCGATAGCGCACGTTCCCAGGCCAAGCGCCTCTGCCTGCAGGTAAATGTTTTGGGCAGAATGTCCAACTTCCATAAATGCATACATACGGCCGCGATCACCATATCTCCCTGTTATTCTGCTGAATATTACACTGTAAAATATTGATACAGGCGCGTCCCTTACCATTCTTTGACCCAGCGCAGCTTCGGTAAGTTCAGTTCTTACATCTCTGTCTATAACCCTTACTATTTTGTGTCCATCGGCAATATATCTGTATACACCTTGCTCTATCCCTTCTACATTTCCGATTATCGCATAAATTTCAAGCGGATATGATGCGCCTGCAGAAGGAGTTGTGCGTAACCCGCCTCTTAAAGCCTGGCCTTGCATGGGAGATGTGATTCCATAAGCCGCCCACAAAATTTGCGACAACTGCTCTGCTGTTAATGCTCTGTCCTGAAAACTTCTGTGTGAACGGCGGTTTGCCAGCGCTCTTTCTACACTTATATTGCCATCTGTTTTAGGCGAAGGTAATATATAAGTCAATTGTGATTCTCCTGTTCTTATTAAACTGCTGTTACCTGGTCTGTTTTCTGATGCTCTGCCATTGCAGGCAGGAAAAGCAATAAAAAAAAGCAAGAAAAACAACCAACTTTTTTTTGTCAAATTTAGCATTGTTTTCATTTTTTCTCTCCTCAAATTTGGATTTATTGCCTTTTTGTTAAGTATATCATCAAATATATTTCCTGTCATATAACAATGCAGCATTCAACACCACTGCTATTGATGCAGCATTGTGCGCCAGCGCGCCGGTAACTGGATTTAATATTCCAAGAATAGAAAGAATAATAGCGATTGTGTTAAAAATTATGGAAATAGAGATGTTGAAAAAAATCAACCTGACTGTTGCATTGGACAACTTTTTCAGGTATGGGATTTTCGCTATGTCGTCACCCATCAGCGCAATATCAGCAGCTTCAATGGCTATGTCGCTTCCCATGCTACCCATTGCCACGCCAACATTTGCTGTTTTTAATGCTGGAGCATCATTTACTCCGTCACCTATCATGCAAACATTGCGCCCCTCATTTTGTAATGCCTGTATCTGTTCTACTTTTTGAGCAGGGAGTAATTCTGCGTAAACAGATTTTATTTCAACCTGCTGTGCAAAGTAATCTGCTGTTTGTTTGTTGTCGCCTGTTAAGAGAACAGTGCTGGTGTGTATTTGTTCCAGTTCCCGCACCATGTTTTTCGCAGCAGGGCGCAATGTGTCTGATAAGGTAATAACCCCTTTGCACTCGTTGTCATAAGAAACAAGAATTGTGGCTTTCCCCTGTTTGCGAAACTGCTCCAGGGTTGCGACAATATTATCATCCAGAGCGATTCTGTTCTCATGCAGGAAAGCGCTGTTGCCGCATAAAATTTTCTTGCCATTTATATTTGCGCTGATCCCTTTTCCTGGTATCATAATGAAATCTTCGATAGATTGCATTGTTATGGCCTGTTCTTTTGCATGAGCTACAATAGCTTTGCCAAGGGGGTGTTCTGAGTGAGCTTCAGCCGAAGCAGCGAGCAAGAGAAATTCCGCGTTGCTCAAACTTGAGTCAAATAAAGCCACATCGCTGACAACAAGATTGCCATGGGTGAGTGTTCCTGTCTTGTCAAAAGCAATGGTGTCGACCTTGCCCATGCGTTCCAATGCTTCGCCGGATTTGATTATCACACCATGTTTAGTGGCTTGTCCAATTGCTGCCATGATCGACGTTGGTGTTGCAAGAGCCAGAGCGCAGGGACAAAATACAATTGCTACTGTTACTGCCCGTATAATATCCCCTGTAAAAAAATATGTAGCCATTGCAATTAAAAGTGTCAAAGGGACAAGCCACGATGCCCATTTGTCAACAATACGCTGTGTGGGCGCTTTGTTGTTTTCAGCTTCCTGCACCAGGCGAATCAACTTTTGAAGAGAAGAATCTTCTCCCACTTTTGTTGCTTTGATGTCGATAGAGCCAAAACAATTTATTGTGCCGCAAAAAACATTGTCACCAACTGTTTTGTCAATGGGTAATGATTCACCTGTAATGATGGATTGGTCAATTGATGTATTGCCGGAAACTATTTCACCATCAACAGGCACAGCTTCGCCAGGAAGAATACGCAGAACATTATCTTTTTCTACCTGTTCAACAGGCACCATTTCTTCTTTGCCATCTTTGATAAACCGTCCAAGCTTTGGGGCAAGGCTGATAAGCCGTCCTATCCCTTTTTTTGCCCGCTCTGCTGTTTTCTTTTCCAATATTCCTCCGATAGCCATGATAAAAGCAACCTGGCCTGCTGCAAAAAGCTCGCCAATAAAAATTGCAGCAACCATGGCAATGGAAATAAGCAAAGAAGAAGATATTTTGCAAATACCCTTGTTATATATTATTTTCCAAATAGCAAGATACAAAAGCGGGTAACCGCAAACCACAACAGCTACCCAAGCAGGGTCTACGGGGATTTCTGTTTTTAAGATAACCACGAGTGTCAAACTGGCAACAAGAAAAATGCCGCCAATGATCGTTATTTTCAGGCTGGAAAGCAGCGCAAATATCTTTTTTAGGATATGCTCTTTTTCTGTCTTTATATGTTGGCCGCAACTACAGCAACTCATAAAATAATCCTCCCTTAAACAATGCGCGAAAATTGTTCGATAGCAGAAGAAAGTTTTTTTATTGTTTCCTCTTCTTTGCCATCACGAATACCAGCCAGCACGCAATGGTGCAGGTGCCCTTCTAAAACAACCTGCCCAGCCTTATGCAATGCGGATTTCGCAGAGCTGATTTGAATAAGAACATCTTCGCAGGGCTTCTCTTCTTCGATCATTTTGATAATGCCGCGTATTTGTCCTTCGATCCTTTTTAACCGCTTGGTTACAGTATCAGCGTTCGTGCGTGTTTTCATAATCAACCCCCATAAATATATAGTATATACCCCTATCCCCTATAGTATAATGCGGAAAATTCTGCTCTGTCAATAAAAAATACAAAAAATTGGCTGCTAAATTTTTAAAATGTTCTGGGTAATTAGAATTCTGTAGGCGCAAATTCGGGGTTTTTAAAGAGAATTTGGTAAAAAAAACGAAAAAAAATCGCTTTTACCCTAAAATTTTATTGAAGTTCGGTTTTTTAGCTAAAAAAATAAGATATAATAATCATCTCTTAAATTAAAAACTGTGGATTCTATATGTGGTTGAACAAAAAGGGGGAATATAGAGACATGGAAAATGAAAAAAAACTGAAGGTACTGGCTAATCAGGGGGATCCTCAGGCGCAGTTCGAACTTGCCAAACTATATCTGGAAAAAAAAGATTTACACCTTTTTTTTAAGTGGATAAAAATGGCTGTTGAACAGGGGCATGAAGATGCTGAAAACTGTTGGGACCAGTACAAAGAAAGGATGGAAAAGACAAGTTCTGGTTTATTTTTATCAACTCTATTTTAATAAGAGATGTAAAAATTTGTTTGCTGGATTCATTTAGGAGGTGCTGATATAATTTAACTGGAAAGGGGGGCTTATGCCGCTATTTTCTTTGAAAGATGTTCGATTCAAAGAGATAATCCAGTATCCTTATATCGAAATACCAGAGGGCTGTGCCACATTCATATCCGGGGGGAGTGGATGTGGAAAAAGCACTCTGTTAAAACTCCTGAATGGCACGGTTTCGGCAGATAGCGGGGAAATTCTGTATGCTGGCAAGCATATTGAAGCGTATAACCCAGTAACGCTCCGGCGTGAAGTGTTGTTATGCGGGCAATCAGTGTTTCTTTTCGATGGAAGTATTCAGGAAAACTTTTCTGAGTACTACAAATATCGTGATTTATCGCCTCTTGCACAGGAAGACGTGCATGGCTACCTGAAGCTATGCGCTGCATTATTTCCTCTGGGAGCAGACTGCGCTGCCATGTCTGGTGGTGAGCGGCAGCGCGTATTTGCCGCGATTTGTCTTTCTCTTCGCCCCAAAGCTCTGTTGTTGGATGAGCCAACCAGCGCGCTGGATGATAATACTGCAAATACTGTAATGACAAACATCAAAACCTTTTGCCGGGAAAACAACATTACGCTGATTGTGGTTTCGCATAACAAGGCGCTTGCAGAGACTTTTGCGGATCATGTCATTGCGCTTGGCGGAGGGCAATATGAGTGAAGTCATTTCTCTTAATATTTGGCAGTTCTCGCTGATTTACCTGTTGCTGATTGTGGTGCTTATCATCATGAAAAAATGCAGGATTAACCAAACCAAGCTGTTGTTTGTGGCCAGCTTGCGCATGACTGTGCAGTTGGTGTTGGCTGGGTTGGTGTTAACATATATCTTCCAAAATCCGCGCCCATTGTTTACAGTATTATATCTTATGGTTATGACAGGCTTTGCCATATTTATTGTCCTGTCCCGCAACAAAAGTATTAACAAGCAGTTCAAGATCATTGTGGGAGCTTCTTTGGCATCAACAGGGCTTGCTATTGTTTGTTTTTTCATAATGGTTGTGGTTGGCGTGAGTTTGTTTAACCCGCAATACACCATCCCAATCAGCGGCATGATTATTGGTAATGCCATGACCGGAGTGGGGCTTGGCTTGCGGACATTCAACGAAAGCATAAAGGCCAGACGCAGCCGTATTGACGCGCTTCTGAATATCGGAGCAACTCCGCGAAAAATCCTGCTCCCTTTTGTAAACCAGTCCCTGGAAACAGCCCTGCTGCCCACGCTCAATTCCATGATTGGTATGGGAATTATTTCTTTGCCAGGCATGATGACAGGTCAAATCCTTTCTGGTACGTTACCTATGACAGCGATTCTTTATCAAATTGCTATTATCATTGCCATTTGCGCTGTGACTTGTCTTGCAGTGTTCTGTTCACTTTACTTCGGGTATAAAACATTGTACAACAAGCGGCAACAATTCATAAACTTATAATATCTGGATATTCCGGCAATATGTTCAAGTATATTAGTGTCTATACCAGTACTCGATGTTTGCATTTATAAAACCAAGCATACGGGTAGAGTTTTCATCCAAATCCAGTCCTGCGGCTAATTCAAGAGCCTTGGTGTATTCTGCATAAGTTGTTGGGTCACTATGCCTTGCGCTTGCAATGGCTGCCCCCATGAAGGTCAATATTTGTTCGCGCAATGCTGGTGTTGTAATGGTGAGCGCGTTTATTACAAGAGCAGGGTCTTCTTTGAATCTGCGCAAAACCTGCATACCTGTTTCTCTATCTTCTCCAAGATTCCAATATTGCTCAAACAAGGCAAGCACTTCCTCCAATGAGTTGGCGCCTCCACCCTGGCGTGTCTTATTTTGGCACCCGGCAAATAAAAACATAAGAATAGAAAACAACAGCAATAATTTCTTCATGAAACACCTTCCCTGCTTATTGTGGGGTTAATGCCAAAATCCCCAAGCCATTAAAATTACAGCGCAAATTACAGAGCTTGCCATAGTAAAATAATTAAACACCATACTTGCTTTTGCCGGTTCTTTTTTTCTGTTTATCCACATAAAGTAAATCCAGATTGGAACAAAAATTGCAAATGCAATATTAAATATAAAATGTATTTGTAACGATGCATATGGCACAAAACTAAGTCCCCGTATCGCAAAAAGCACATTATTAATAGTTACTGCTGCCATAGATGCGTAAAGCGCGATGTTCATTTTTTTCATTATGTTGGAGGGTGTTTTTTTCTTTTTGTTTCTTATTGCACCGATAACTGTGATAATTATTGCAGCCAGGATGTACAATATACATAGTGCAAAAAGAATTGCGCTGCCAAAAACCATGATCAGCCTGCCGATACCCACGGGCAGCAAATCAAAATACATTAATGAAATACGAGTTACTCTGCCGTCTTTTGTTTCAAAGAAAAGGTAATCAATAAGATCCATGAACGCAACGCCACCGCCAATGTTTTTAAATACATAAGGGCTTATTTGAATGAATTTCGCTCCTGCAATATCCAGTGTGTTTTCATCAATAGCTTTAACCGGAAATATTGACAAAGACGTTATAAGATTGGCAAAGCCGCGCTTCTGTCTTCTCGCCATAGTGAATGTTCCTGAGAATTCGCGGGCATCCGGAAGCGCGCCTGAAAATGCTGGTGGTGCAAACTCGCCGAACAGCGCTCTGGTTAGCCCAAAGCATATAGCTGTTTCACCTGCTTGATTTGTCATTACTACAAGTCCGAAGCGTTCTTCCGGAGCAAAAGTAAGTAGAGCTGAAAAAGCAACTGTGTTTCCGCCGTGCCCAAGCGCTCTGACTGCGCCGTAATGTTCCATAAAACCGTGCGAGAAACGGGGAAAGCCATCTCTGAATGATAAGGTGACCGACAACATTTCGTTTAGGATTTTATTGTCCCTGAAGAGAATGCTTGTTTCTCCTTCTGCAGGCATAAGCGCTGCCAGGAATTTTATGGCATCCTCTGCTGTTCCGATTACGCTTCCTGCTGGGTACATCCCAATAAATACCCGCTCCACTTCTGAGGGAATAAGTTTTTCTCTGCCGGGTACATGACCTTTAATTTGTTCGCGTCTTTCCGCTACAGATGGGTTATCAGTTTGAAGCGGGTGAATGGCAGTGTCTCTCATGCCAAGCGGATTGAAAATGTTTTCCCGTACATACTGATGGAATGGCTGCCCTGATATACGCTCTACAATGAGCCCTGCAATCGCTGTGCCAAAATTAGAATAAGCAACGATTGTTCCTGGTTGAAAAATTTGGTTTGGAATCCAGGCAAGTATAGATTCTTCAAGGCTTGGCACTGTTTTTGGGTTACTATAAAAAAGGTCGACTATGCGATCTTCCCATCCAGCATTGTGGTTCATGAGATTATACATGGTTATAGGTGTTTCATGCCTTATTCTTTTTAAGAAGTTATCTGGCAAATATTCCCGTATGTCGTTGTTTAAATTGAGTTTTCCCTGTTCAACAAGCTGCATAACGCTTGTCCAGACAAGCAGCTTTGTCGCAGAGCCCCACTCAAAAACCGAACTTGTCCTGGCTTTTACGTCGCCCTGTATCGCATGACCATATGCTCTGCTGAATACAATTTGCCCATTTTTTATCACAGCAATAGAGGCTCCGGCTGTTTTGGTGCCTATGTGCTCTGCAACGAATATGTCAATAAACTGCTCCAGTTCAGAAATGGGGATACCGGATGGAGTTGTTGCTGGAAAATCTGCGGCTGCTGCAAATGGAACTATCGCTATGATTAATATTACAAAAATTGTGGATACTGAAATTTTTCTTGTTTTCACTATTTTGTCCTTATTGTATTTTATTCTCTTCTGTAATTTTTGGACCACTTAATTTGAAATCTGGCTTCAGATATTTATGCAATTTTTCAAAAATCCTGTCAATATCAAGTGGTTTGCTAAGGTGGTCATCCATGCCTGCAGTGAGGCACGCTTCAATATCATCCTTAAAGACATTTGCGGTCATTGCTATGATCGGCAGTTTGATGTTTTTAAAAGCTGGCAGAGCGCGTATGTGTCGCGTTGCTTCAAGTCCGTCCATCTGTGGCATTTGTATATCCATGAATACAATATCATATTTTTTTGGATTTGCTGCCAGCATATCTAGCGCTTCCTTTCCGTTTTCAGCACATTCTATTGTGAGTCCGGTGTTCTGCAAAAGCGCCAAAAGTATTTCGCGATTTATTTCAACATCTTCCACAATCAGTAATCTCTTGCCTTCAAACGTACCAATGTTTTCGGCATAGCCCAAGTCAGTATCAATGGCTCCCAATATTTCATTCATACAATCAATGATCATGTAAGGGAACAAAGGTTTTAATAAATGTGTATCCACACCAGCTGAAATTGCTTCCTCTCTTATGAAGCTCCAACCTGCTGCGGTGATTATTATTGCTACTGCCGGCCTGTTTTTTCTGAGGGATTTTATCCATTTTGTTAATTCAATTCCATCTGCAACTGGCATATTCATGCTCCAGTCAACAAAATATATATCATATAAACCGCGTTCTTCGATAATGCGGCGTGCTTCAGAAGCGTCAGCCGCCACATCGCATTGCACGCCAAGCTTGTCGAATATTTTCAGAAATTGATCTCGGGTTTTAATTGTGTCAGCAACAACCAAAATCCGCGCCTTATCCCAGTTTACGTCAAGAGCAAGCAAAGAGCGCATATTCTTTTTGCCGCACAAAGTCTTTATTGTAAAAATAAACCGCGAACCTTTTCCAAGTTCCGATTCGATCCAAATTTTGCCCTCCATTAAGTCAATGATCCGTTTTGAAATGACAAGCCCCAGCCCTGTGCCCCCGTATTCACGACTTGTTCCGGTTTCTGCCTGCTCGAATGCGAGGAACAATCTCTTGCGCTGCTCCGGGGATATCCCTATCCCGCTGTCAGCTACTTCAATACGCAGCTCGCAATTTCCGTTAGCTTCTCCAATCAAAGAGATCTCAAGATGTATGGTTCCGCCTTCGGGTGTAAATTTTATTGCATTAGACATCAAGTTTGTTATCACCTGTGCCAGGCGTTGATCATCTCCAACAATAAAGCTCGGAATGTTGCTGTCCACATTTATTGTTAATAGCTGCTGTTTTTCTTCCATACGGAAATTAACAACAGCAAGCACTTTCTGTAACATTTTTTCAAAAACATATTCAACAGGGGCGAGTTCCAGTTTGTTTGCCTCGATTTTTGCCATGTCAAGCACATCGTTTATTACACCGAGCAGATGGGATGACGCATCTCCAATTTTAGTCAACGCATAGTTTTTTTCATCCATGCTTTCTGCTTTTTTTCCTATTGCCATCATGCCGATTATGGCGTTCATCGGGGTTCTCATTTCATGGCTCATATTGGAAAGAAAATCGCTCTTGGCCTTGTTCGCGGCATTTGCCTGCTCCAGCGCTGATTCCAGTTGTTCGGAAGTTTCGCGGATGTTTTGGATCATTTCATTACGGTGATAAGCATGAGCAAATAATAAGCCAGTAGAGCGTAAAATCGATTCTTCTCTTTCCGTGAATATCCGTTCGTTATGACAATCGTCGAAGCCAACAAAGCCCCAAAACTGTTCATAAATAAATACCGGCACGATTATGATAGACACTATGCCCTGGGGAAGCAACTGTGCCTGAAGACCGGGTGACATTTTTCTGACAATGCCGCTTAGGCAATTTCCGCTTGACAATAGCTCTTCCAGACCTGCAATATTTTCACTGTACGGGATATCAACTGTGTATTCATTGGCCTGTTGTGGTTTAGCGCCTTCAGACCATTCGTAAACCTGGGTGCAGTAAAGCTCTCCGTTGATGGTGTGATTTTTCCAGATATACACTCTGTCAACCTTTACGGTGTTCCCAAGCACTTGCATAGCTTGAAATAAGTCGTTTTCAAAAGATTCAATATCTGAGTTGAGCAAAAACGCTGTTGCCTGGTTCACTGCCCGCAGCAGATTATCTTTATGCTTGCTTTCGGTTATATCCCTTAATACAGCGATCTTGCAAATCGCGTCGTTGTATTTATCGTTTTCCACTGTAAGCAACATATCGCAAATCCTGATGCCCAGGGGAGTTTTTACCGTTACTGTTTTGTTTGCGAAGCTGTGATTAAAAAATGAGCTTTCCGGGTCCTTGGCGCCTGGAGTAATAAAGTCAACAATATTTCCCCCAACAACACTGTTGCCCATAAAATCAGTTGCAGCATTATTCTCAAGACAGATATTGTTTTTATGATCAAGTACCATAATCGGTGTTGTGATCAATGTAAATATGTCTTCTGAAATATTCGACACTGTAATGCCAAATAGCTTATATTTCTTCATCGAAGCAAACATGTGTATGCCTGCTGCTAACACTGAAAACGACGCTAGTGGCACAACTGTATTGCTTGTAAAAATCGGTATGAAAAATTCTGTTATAAATACAAAGGGAGCTGCAAAAAATGTAAGGAGAATATGAATAAAAACCTGTTTGCGGTGGCGTTTTAATTTAGCCTCATGGAGCCATCTGAATTGCATAATTAGTATGGCAATAATATTGATATTTATAAGTAAGAATAGGACAATGAAAAGTTCGCTGCCCTGATAAGAAAACTGATTACCGTATTTTGTTTGTACAAATATAGTATCATATGAGAAAATACATATAATAGAAAGGCTTGCGGTCAAAATGAATATTGCCTTAAAAATATTTCTGAGCAGTTTTTGCCTGAATGAAACCATATTCGTTAAAAATATTAACAATCTTGAAGAGAACAAGCAGCCTGAAATAAAGCCGGCAGCCCAATAAAGCCGAATAAACTGTTCATTTTCCGCAATTGTCATCAAGCTGTAAAAAAAGCTGAAGCAAAAAAGGCAGATATGCAATGCTGCAAAATCTTTCCCCACTCTTGTCTTTGCAGTGTATATAAATGTTGGGATGATTATAATTAGATAACTTATGCTTACAATGAAAAACAGTGCTGCTATTAAATTTGCCAGATTAATTTCTGATAATATGTTCATAAATTCACTCTAAATACCACATTTGGAAGGGGTTATATTTTTTAAAGCAGAGTATAGCACATTGGAATATAAAATGAATAGTGTGTCTTGTGTTATAAATAATATAAGCCAGGAAAAAACAATGAGTTCTTTTTGAAGCTTTAAAGCTGACTGGAAATTTTTTGATTAGCAATGCAGGAAATCTTTGTACAGATTATTTTGAGGCATCACGCATATTGACAATTTGCAACTATTTTGATATTCTAATCCGGAAACGCTGTGAAGGAGAGAAAGATATCCATCAGTTTGTTTGAGAGAGTGCGCGGGTGGTGCGAGCGCATGCAGACCGGGTATGTAAATACACTCCGGAGCGGATTCCTTGAAAAAGCGAATTTCCAATAGCGCTCTATTAGGGGAATACGGGTACTCCCGTTACAGAGGAAGGGTTGTTAGGCCTATTAAGTGGCTTGGCAGATGCACACTGTGCTTAAGCACTTTGCGTTTTCGCCTTGCAATTGGGGTGGTACCGCGGAACATAGTTTCGTCCCCTGCAAATTATTTTATATTAGCAGGGTAGAAATTTATCTTATCAGTCTCCCTGCGAGAAGGAGACAAAAATGTCAGTAAAATTCAGAAATGGTGAAAACATTCCGCTTGAAATGCACAAAACCAGAGTGATTCAGAGGTTGAATCTTCTGCCAATAGAGGAGCGACTTAAGGCTTCTCAGGAAGCAGGGAACAATACTTTTCTATTGAGGAATCGTGATGTTTTTCTCGATATGCTTACAGATAGTGGTACGAATGCCATGAGTCAGGCGCAGTATGCAGCTATGTTGGATGCTGATGACGCTTACGCAGGCTCCGAGACATTTTATAGGTTAGAAGCTGCGCTCAAAGATATTTTTGGGACCAGATTCTTTCTTCCAGCACATCAGGGTCGAGCGTGTGAAAACATCATTTGTCAGACTTTTGTAAAACCTGGTCAATCTGTGTTGATGAATTACCACTTCACTACTACAAAAGCGCATATTATGCGAAACGGTGGTTCTGTTGTTGAGATCATTAAAAAAGAGGGACTTGAAGTAACGAGTGATTTGCCTTTCAAAGGTAATTTGGATATTGACCGTTTGCGTCAGGAAATAGAAACAAATGGAGCAAAGAATATTGCTTTTCTGCGTATTGAAGCTGGAACTAACTTAGTAGGCGGGCAGCCTGTTTCCATGGCAAATATGCGCGAAGCTGTCAAGATCGCGAAAGAAGCAGGGATCCTGACGGTTTTTGATGCGTCTTTGTTGTCTGATAATTTATATTTTATAAAAGTGCGTGAAAAAGAATTCGCAAATAAATCTTTGCATGAAATAACTCTGGAATTGGGCAGTTTGTTCGATCTTACTTATTTTTCTGCCCGCAAACTGGGATGTGCCAGGGGCGGTGGAATGATTACAAATCGTGAGGATTTGTACAATAAGATGATTGGCCTTGTGCCGCTTTATGAAGGGTTTTTGACTTACGGTGGAATGTCTGTACGGGAAATGGAGGCGTTGGCAATTGGATTGCGTGAAAATTTGGATATTCATGTTATCGAACAAACTCCGGTATTTGTTGAAGCGCTTGTAAAGGAATTGGTTGCAGCAAAAATTCCTGTGGTAACGCCTGCAGGTGGACTTGGTTGTCATGTGAATGCTATGGACTTTTGCGACCATTTGCCATTGGAGCAATACCGCGCTGGAGCTTTGGCAATAGCCACATACATAGCAAGTGGAGTTCGCGGGATGGAGCGGGGCACTTTGAGCGAAGTGCGCAAAGAGGATGGCAGTGAGCATTTTGCTGAAATGGAACTCCTGCGACTTGCGGTGCCAAAGCGTGTATTCAGTTTGTCTCAAATAAAGTATGTTGCTGACAGACTTACATGGCTACACGAAAACAGGCATATGATCGGCGGTTTAAGATTTACATTTGAACCAGCTGTTCTGCGTTTTTTCTTTGGCAGGTTGGAACCAGTTTCTGATTGGCCACAAAAACTTGCTGAAAAATTCAGGAAAGATTTTGGCAATAGTCTTTAATTGATATAATCTTACTGCTAAATTGCTTTTAACCCCATACAGCATTCATATTGTTGTGTGGGGTAATCCTATGTTGTATTGTCAAAATATATGATATCATCTCAAGAAGTATGTGCAAAGTTTCATAGGTGAAAAATGGCAAGGCGGTGGTTTGAATAATGAATAAAAGAATACAAAATCTTCTGGTTTCAGTTGTTGTCGGTTTGTTGTTTATTGTACTTGCTGTTAGTGTTTTTATTACAATAAAGAATAACAGAGACCACATGATCATCCTTAATGAAAGCGTGAAATCAAATTTAATTTCCATTTCAATTGCTGCGCGTGAACTCATTGATGTTGAAAGATTTTATTTGTATAACAGCATGGAAAGTATGGAAGCTGATGGCGAGGCATATTTTCAGGTTCTTGAAAATTTACGTTCTCTGCATGAAATGGTTGGCGCAACATACATCTACGCACTTAAGCAAATAAACGGTAAATACTATTTCATATTTGACACAGACCCTGAAGTTGAAACAATTGTTGATATTTTTACTGAATATGATGATATCTCGGAAATTCATTTAGATGCTTTTGACGGCAAATATCTGGCAGGCATTATGAATGTGGTGGATCAGTGGGGGAGCTACAATACCGGAGCGATTCCGATTTGGAAAGGCGAAAAGGTTATTGGTATTGTCAGCGTTGATATAGAAGATTATTTTATTCGCGCAAGTCAACAAGCTGCGGTCCGTAACATCATAATCCTTGTCATATTGCTGACAGTTGTTATGGGCGCCAACATCGTTCTTATACACCGTATTGTCATGAAGCCTTTAAGCCAGCTTACGGACAGCGTGTCAAAACCCAACATCAGCATAAGCTCGATTTACGGCAAAGACAGGGCCGATGAAATTGGCGAACTGTCGAGAAAAATCTATACCATGACCGGGAAATTGGAAATTGCGATTGAGAAAGCTCAAACAGCCAGCCGTGCTAAAAGTTCTTTTTTGGCCAACATGAGTCATGAAATACGAACTCCCATGAACGCGATTATTGGAATGACTAATATTGCTAAATCAACAAACAGCATTGAAAGAAAAGAGTATGCATTGAAAAAAATAGAGGAAGCGTCTAACCATTTGCTGGATATTATAAACGATATACTGGATATGTCAAAAATCGAAGCTAACAAGCTGGAGCTGAATTCCGAAGCATTTGACTTTGAAGAAATGCTTAAAAAAACCATAAATATCATTAACTTCCGCATTGTTGAAAAAAAGCAGAAGTTTGCAGTGTATATCGATGAAAAAATTCCACATACATTGATATGTGATGATAAAAGGCTCTCGCAGGTAATAACAAACTTACTTTCCAATGCCGTAAAATTCACACCGGAAAATGGCGCGATAAATTTGAGTGTGGATTTATTGAAAGATGAGAACAATATTTGCAAAATTCAATTCAGCATAGTGGATACAGGCGTTGGTATAAGCGAAGAGCACCAAACCAGATTGTTTAATCCTTTTGAACAGGCTGAAAGCAGCACAACGCGTAAATACGGCGGGACCGGGCTTGGTCTTGCTTTGACTAAACGCATTGTGGAATTGATGGGCGGCACTATTTCAGTAGTGTCTGCGCTTGGTAAGGGCTCAGCTTTCACATTTACGATCAAAGCTGAAAAGGCGATAGAAGAAGTAAGTAATATGGCGCCGGCTAACGGTATCAATGTGGGCAATATCAGGATACTGATCGTTGATGATGATAGAGATATTCTGGAGTATTTTGTTGATATTGCAATGCGCTTCAATATGACATGTGACACAGCTGCAAGCGGCGAAGAAGCTCTTGCTCTGATTAAAAAAGGAAATTTATATGATATATGCTTTGTTGACTGGATGATGCCTGGCATGGACGGCATAGAACTTTCACGCCAGATTAGAGAAAATTATACCACTGAATTGGTCATAATAATGATTTCTTCGTTTGAATGGCAGCAAATCAAAACTCAGGCAAAAGATGCTGGTTTAACCAGATTCCTTCCAAAGCCTATTTTTCCGTCAGATTTTATTGCCTGTATAAATAAATGTTTTGGTATTGATTTGTTGAGTAAAGGGTATGCAGGAGAATCCGAAAAAATAGACAGTTTTTGGGGATACCGCGCATTGTTAGTGGAAGATATTGAGATAAACCGTGAGATTGTGATTGCGCTGCTTGAGCCAACTCTTTTGGAAATTGACTGCGCTGAAAACGGCGCTGAGGCCCTTCGTATGTTCAGTGAAGCGCCTGAAAAATACAATATTATTTTTATGGACCTTCAAATGCCAAAAATGGATGGCTATGAAGCAACGCGGAATATCAGAGCGCTTGATAACGAAAAATCCAAAACCATTCCCATTATCGCAATGACCGCAAACGTATTTAAGGAAGATGTGGAAAACTGCCTTGCTGCCGGGATGAATGGCCATGTTGGGAAGCCACTAGATTTTGTCATTGTTTTAAATATACTCAGGCAGTATTTGTTCACGCAAAAGCCAGCCAAGGAGAGGCGAAAAGATGACAGGCGAAAAACTAAAGAGATGGGCAGGCGACAAATGCCGGACAGGCGGCAGAACAACAGAAGAAAAAACGATTGATTATTGCTTGTATAAATAAATGTTTTTGGGTTGAAGCTATTTTTGGAGAGGCAGCATGTCAAAGATTTTTGAGTTTATGAAACCTTACACTGCCATGATCTTGTGCGCTACTGTGCTTCTTGTTGTGGAGGCGATTTGCGCATTGGCTCTGCCTGGTTATATGGCTGACATTGTGAACGACGGCGTATTGCCTGGCAACATACCGCTTATCTGGCGCAATGGCGCAGTAATGCTTCTAATAACGTTACTTGGCGTAATCGCGGCTCTGGCTATGGGTTACCTTGGCGCAAGAGCTGCTGCTGGTGTTGCTAATGATTTGCGTCAAGCTGTGTTCCAAAAAGTTCTCTATTTTTCAAATGCCGAGATGAACCGTTTTGCTGTCTCATCTCTTATTACCCGCACCACGAATGACATTACTCAAATCCAATCAACCCTGGTAATGGCGCTTCGTCAGTTTATTTACGCGCCGATTATAGGAATTGGCGGTATTATATTAGCTCTTGAAAGAAGCGTATCCATGACATGGATAATTGCCCTTGCTGTTATTTGTCTGGTAGGCCTTGTAGCAATTATGCTTGTGCTTGTTATGCCTAAATACAAGATGATACAAAAATTGATTGACCGGTTGAATCAGGTGTCCCGCGAAAATTTGAGCGGTATTTTGATTGTGCGCGCGTTCAGCACTCAAAAATTTGAAAAAAAACGTTTTGACAAAGCAAACAAAGATTTAGCTGAAACAAACCGGTTTGTGGATCAGGCGTTCGCGTTTATGACTCCGAGCATTATGCTGATAATGAACCTTACAACTGCTCTCATTGTTTGGATAGGGGCGCGCCAGGCATCTGCATTTAGGATTGATATAGGGGACATCTTCGCATTTCTGCAATACGGGCTGCTGATTATTTTCGCGTTTTTAATGGTTGCTATAATGTTTGTTATTCTGCCCCGCGCAATGGTGTCTGCAGAGCGTATAAAGGAAGTGCTGGAAACCGGGAGTAGCCTCCTGTACAAAAAAGAGCCAACCAAGTTCCCTGCAGATTTTAAAGGGGTCGTAGAGTTCAGAAACGTTAGCTTCCATTATCCTGATACAACAGAAAACGATGATAATGTGCTGAATGACATTAGCTTTATTGCCAAACCCGGAGGAACTACTGCTATTATCGGCTCTACTGGCGCGGGAAAAACAACAATCCTCAAACTTCTCCTGCGCTTTTACGATGTTACGGGCGGCGCTATTTTCATTGACGGCATTGATATCCGGGATCTTGGCAAGAAAGAGCTCCATGATAAAATCAATTATATTCCCCAAAAATCCTTGTTGTTTTCCGGCACCATTCGTTCTAATTTGCTTTACGCAGACAAAAGCGCTACAGAGGAAAGAATTAAAAATGCTGCTGATATTGCGCAGGCAGAAGCATTTATCCAAAGAAAACCGCAAGGCTATGAATCCAATGTTGCCCAGGGAGGTTCTAATTTTTCAGGAGGACAAAAACAGCGGCTTTCCATTGCCCGCGCATTGGTTAAGAATGCTCCAATTTACCTGTTCGACGACAGTTTTTCTGCTTTGGATTTAAAAACAGATGCGCTTCTTCGCGCTGCCTTAAAAAGAAAAACCAATAAAAGCACCAAGTTGGTTGTTGCCCAAAGGATTTCCACGATTATGAACGCAGACCAAATCGTAGTTTTGGATAACGGCAAAATTACTGGTTGTGGCACACACGCAGAATTGATGAAGACCTGTGAGGTATATAAGGAAATTGCAGCTTCCCAGCTTTCCGAGGAGGAGTTAAACAAATGAGTCAGCAATCATCGGAACAGAACAATAGTTACGACCCTATGGACGAAATTAACATAGGTATGCAGGGGCTTGCTCAAAAAGCAAAAGACCCCAAGAAAACAATAAAAAAACTCATGGACTATTTGTCTCCGCATAAAACAGCGCTTATTACTGCCTTGTTTTTTGCTATGTTTTCCACTGTGTTTTCTGTAATTGGACCAAGGCTTTTGGGCAGGGTAACAACTGCTCTTGTAGATGGGATGCTGGCATTTTGGTTTGGCACCGGGCTTTTGACAAATTTTCCATACATGGCAAAGATTACAGGATGGCTGATCGCGCTCTATATCGTATCATCCATTTGTTCTGCGGCGCAGGGCATTATTATGGCGCGGCTTTCTGTTAAGGTAACGTATAAGCTCAGGACAGAAATCTCGGAAAAAATGCACAAACTGCCCATCAACTATTATGATACCCGTTCCCATGGCGAGATACTCTCCCGTGTCACAAACGATGTGGACACCATGAGCCAAACCCTAAACCAGAACCTGACTCAGTTGGTCTCATCAGTTACTACACTTGTTGGCGTACTGGCTATGATGATTTGGATCAGCCCGCTAATGACAGCAGTAGCGGTTCTTGTGATTCCACTTTCCATGTTGGTTATGATGGCTGTTCTAAAGAGATCGTATGTCTATTTTAGCGAGCAGCAAAAAGTGCTGGGCGAGCTGAGCGGTATTGTGGAAGAAACTTATAGCGGGCGCGATATTGTCTGTGCTTATAATGGCGAGACAGACGCAGAAGAGAGGTTTGCCAAAGCCAATAAAAAGCTCCGTTCCTGTGCATGGAAAGCACAGTTTATGACAAGTATTGTGGAGCCGATATTCTCGTTTGTTGGTAATTTAGGCTATGTGATAGTGTGTGTTTTAGGCGGTTATCTGGCAGTACGAAGGGTGATTACCATCGGCGATGTCCAGGCTTTTATTCAGTACATACAAATCTTTACGCAACCTCTTGGGGAGCTTGGCGCTACCAGCAATATGATGCAATCAACGATCGCAGCAGCAGAGCGGGTGTTTGAATTTTTGGAGGAAGAGGAAGAAGTTAAAGATACAGAAAAATCCATGCGCAAGAAACAGTGCAAAGGGCGTGTAAGTTTTCAAAACGTTCGATTTGGCTACCAGCCGGATAAAATTATATTGCGCGATTTTTCAGCAGAAATTGCCCCTGGGCAAACTGTTGCTATTGTGGGACCAACTGGCGCTGGAAAAACCACAGTGGTAAAGCTGCTCATGCGGTTTTACGAGCTGAACGCTGGCAAAATCCTTATCGACGATATTGATGCAACAAATTTTACAAGAGGGGATTTGCGGAGCATATTCGGTATGGTGTTGCAGGATACATGGCTGTACAACGCCACCATAATGGAAAATATCCGGTATGGTTCTCCCAATGCTACTGACGAGGAAGTTATTGCTGCTGCAAAAACCGCTCATTGCCATAATTTCATCCGCACACTTCCTGGTGGCTATAACATGGTTCTGAATGAAGAAGCTACAAATATTTCCCAGGGGCAAAAGCAGCTTTTTACGATCGCGCGCGTGGTTCTTAAAAATCCAGCTATACTGATACTTGACGAGGCAACCAGCTCCATTGACACGCGAACAGAAATTTTAATCCAAAAAGCAATGAAAAATATTATGCAAGGCCGCACAAGCTTTGTAATTGCCCACAGATTGTCCACTATCCGGGATGCTGATTTAATTCTTGTCATGAAGGATGGCAATATCATGGAGCAGGGTAATCATCAGCAATTACTTGAAGCTCAGGGCTTTTATGCTGATTTATATAATTCGCAGTTTACCGAAGGCGTTGTCACCGAGGAACTGAATTCATAGAGAAGTACTTTAAAAAGAGAGGCAGCAATGGATCATGAGCAAACAACAGAAGTAAAGAAAAAAGGGAAAGGGAAAATTATCCTGGTACTTCTCCTGACGCTAATACTCGCGGCTGGCGCAGGCATTGGCTTTTATTTTGTCTGGCAAGGCGCAAACTATATTGTAACAGATAACGCAAGGGTGACAACGACCTTGATTGCCATTATGCCGACTGTGCCTGGTAGACTCGAAAGGTTTTCGATTTATGAAGGGCAGTATGTAGAAGAAAATGAAATTCTTGGGTGGGTGGAAAACAGCGAAGCTATGCGCTCGCCTGTCAAAGGGGTGGTGCTCCATACCAATGCTGTGCAGGACCAGGTAGTGTCGCCAATGGAACCAGTAGCCATCATCGCTGACACCAGCCGCATTCACATTCAGGCCAATATCGAAGAAACTGATATTGCCAAAATACAAGTGGGGCAGCCTGCTATTGTCACAATAGATACATTTGGCAGCCAGCAATTTAGGGGCTATGTCTCTGAAATAGGGCTGATTACCCAGGCAGAACTTACTGGCAATGCAATGTTCTTTACAACTGGAGGCACTTTTACGAGAATAACACATCTGATTCCGATTAAGATTAATATTGTGGATAACATCAGTCTTGACAATCTTATTGGTGTGAATGCAAGGGTGCGAATACCATTGAGGCAGTCTGCTCTCAACAGTGTTGCAGCCCGTCCTGTTACGTCGGCTAACAACATATTTGCCAGAGGCATTGTTGAGAGCCTCCAAAGAAGGAACATATATACCACACTTGGATACTTGATTGAGCGGGTTTACGTTGAGGTGGGCGACCATGTAACAGAGGGACAAATGCTTGGAGTATTGGTTGCTGAGGATTTGCTAACCGACGCAGGCATCCAAATTTTAGAGGCTGAAGCTTCGCTAAGAATGGCTAAAATAAATTTGGCAACAGTAGAGCATAACCATGAGATCCTCAAGATTTTGTATGATACCAGATCCATACCCCGAAATGAGCTGCAGCAATCAGAATTTTTACTGCAATCAGCAGTTGCTACTCATCAGCAAGCGCAGGCATTGCTTGAAGCCACGCGTGTTGCTGTGGGGCAATCAATAATCAGAGCGCCCATAAACGGTACAGTAACAGCAGTTATTGCCAAAGAAGGCGATGTTGGTATGGGGCGTTTGTTTGTCATAGAAGATACAGATAACTTGAAAATTATAACTAACGTCAGGGAGTATGACATTGGGAAGATAGAGCTGGGGATGGAGGTTGCCATTAGCTCAGATGCAACAGGAAATGCTGAATATGCAGGAGTAATCAGTAAAATAAACCCTGCAGCTACCGCTTATGCGCCTGTTGTAGAATTTGAAGCAGAGGTGCTCGTAACATCCCCCAATACAAGTTTGCGTATTGGAACAAATGTGAGGCTCAGGATAATCCTGGAGTAATGATATTATTGCCTCAATACGATGCAGATTTGGCTCTATTAAGAGGAGCAATTACTGATTGCTACTGCTTCTATTTCAACAAGAGCGCCTTTGGGGATTTGCAGCCCCCCAAGAGTTGAGCGCGCTGGAAAAGAGTTTTCCTCTCCGGAAAAACCAGCCTTGAAAAAAGATTCATATACTTTGTTGAACTCTGGAAAATCATTTATGTCTTTAAGAAAACAAGTTGTCTTTACTATTTTATTTATTGAACTTCCTGATGCTTCAACAATGGCTTTTAGATTTTTGAGAACAACCTCGGTTTGCTCTTTTATATCTTTTCCACTTATTGAACCTGTTGCAGGGTCAACAGGAATTTGACCGGAAATAAAAACAAAACATTCTGTTTTGATTGCCTGTGAATATGGCCCTATTGCTTGTGGCGCTGATTTTGTGTTAACAACTTCTTTCATGGCAGCTCCTTATCTTCCCCGTAGCAAGTACGGGGCGTTCCCGCAGCAAGTACGGGGCGTTCCCGCAGCAAGTACGGGGCGTTCCCGCAGCAAGTACGGGGCGTTCCCGCAGCAAGTACAGGACTTCCCCGTAGCAAGTACGGGACTGTCCCGTTATTTTTTTTGTTAGCTATAAGAAGGGTCAATTACCCTTGCTTCAAGATAATACCTTTTTTCAATAGCTTCTCCAATTGAAAAAGTTTTTCTTGGATATACCCCTTTTGCTGTTATGCGGCTAAAAAAAGTTTTTTTGCTTATTGACGGAAGCAAGAACCCGATATTGCTTTCTTTTTCGGAAAGCTCCATAAGATCTTCTTCTCCATGGATATAATCGATTTCCCCTTTGGCTTCTGCTTCTGCAAGATATTTATCAAGAAAAATTTGCAGTATTTCCGCAGCCAGAATATTCTCTTCGTTTTTTAATGTGATCTCCCCAAAGTTTTTACCGTAAGCAAAAACAATCTTGTTTGCTTCCTGTGGAGTTTTTACACTGCTGCGCTCTATTTTTTTTATTTGACAGCCTGTTTCTTTTTCAAAAGCGCTTAACATTTTAGCGCTGTTAACATCAAAAACAACTCTGTGTATCGGGTGAAACCCAAGTCCATCACTATTGATATTTACAACTTCAACAAGCGCATAACGCGCAGGGTGATCTTTTGGTATGCCGGGTTTCTTTTTTATAATATTCCATACCTCTTTTGCTGCTGCAAGAGAGTGGTTGCCGTCTCCTACTGCAAAGAGAGTTTTGTTTTTCTTTGAGAGTTTTTCAAAAGCATTTTCAAGATGTTCAAAATCTTCTTTTTTATTTATGTGCCACCCTCTGATTGCTCCGCCATTTTTCATCAGTTTAAAATCATAAAGTTTTTCAAAATTATTTTTTTTGGAAAAAAGGTGTTCTATGACCGAACCCTCGCCATCATCTATAAGAAACAGTATGTGGGGAAGATCCATCGATGCTTTTTCCCTTATTTTAATTCTTGGAGGAAGCCTGTCTACTACTGTTTTTTCAGTTGGCCGGATCATTGAATCTGATTTTTCGCTGTAGTCATATTTTTCAAGGTCAACTGCGATCAAAAGCCCCTGTCTTGATTTTGTATGAGGCGATTCTCTTTCTACAAGTATAAAACCTGGGGTAAGTTCTTTAAATATCCCGCTTTTTATATAATCAGCCATGTTTTTATTAATAGAAAGGATTTTATCTTCAAGTACGATTTCCTTAAGATAACATTCAGGCAAAATAAGATTTAAAGTCGTAGGGCAGCCATCTGTAATTTTTTTCACATCTTCCCAATAATCCTTATTGGAAGTAAATTGATCGCAGGCAATTACAGCCCATTTTTCAATATCTGCCTTTTTTTGGTCCAACAAAAGTATCTCTGGTGTTTTTACTCCATACTGTTCAAATTTTTGCATATTGATCTCCCTTATATGAAAATATTAATTGCTTTTGTGTCTCTCTTCAAGTTATTTTTTCTGTGATTGCCCTATTTTTAATATTCCTTCAATTATTGACACCTTTGGTCATAATTTATAAAGTAATTTTATGCTAAAAAAAGAAGAATTACTTATTACCGCAAGCCTTGCCAGGCTTGAGCTTGATGAAACAGAGGCTGAAAAGCTTAATCAGGCTGCTTCCCAAATGATAGAATATTTTGCACTCATGGATAAAGTTGATGTAGAGAATCTTTCGCCAACTACCCATGCCCTTGTTAAAGAAAACAGAACACGGGAAGATATTCCTGCAGAAATTTCTCTTGCAGATAAAATGATTGAAAATGCCCCTGAAAAAGAGGGTAGATTCATTGTTGTCCCCAATGTTTTATAAATTCCGGGCAATATATAATTAGGAAAACTCTATGATATGGAATAATGTTTTAAAAAATACCGAATATAAAAAAAAGTATGTTGAATATGTAAAAAACTGGGAAGAAAAAATCCACTCGCTTCTTGTTTTTGATCCAGACAGGCCAACTCCGGGCAAAGCAGAGGGGGGTAGCGCTCTTTCAAATATTCCCTATGTTGTAAAAGACAATATTGCGGTAAAAGATTTCCGCTTTACTTGTGGGTCAAAAATACTTGAAAATTTTGTTTCCCTGTATGATGCAGCTGTTATAGAAAAATTAAATACTTTAGGAGCTGTTCCAATAGGTAAATCCAATATGGATGAGTTTGGAATGGGTTCTTCTACAGATAACTCTGCGTTGGCTATTACAAATAATCCCTGGGATTTGGAAAGAGTTGCAGGCGGGTCAAGCGGAGGCTCTGCTGCTGCTGTTGCCGCAGGCATTACTCCATTTGCTCTTGGAACAGATACTGGAGGATCCATAAGACAGCCTGCTTCATTTTGCGGAGTTTATGGTCTTAAACCAACTTATGGTTCAGTGTCGCGATATGGCGCTGTGGCTTATGCATCTTCACTCGATGTAATAGGTGTTTTGGCGAGAGACATCAGTATGACAGAAACTGTATTTGATTTAATAAAAGGGAAAGATGAACAAGACCAGACAACAACAGAGTATATAGAAGATAAAAGAAATCTTCAAAAACCTGTGTTTGGATATTTGGTCGGGGATCTGGGGCTTTCAGATTCTGTAGCAAAAGCATATAAAAACTGTATAGATATTCTTAAATCCAAAGGGTATGAAGTAAAGGAAATTGCGATCCCCAGCCTTGAGTATGTGATCCCGGCATACTATACAATTTCAACAGCAGAAGCGAGCGCTAATCTTGCAAAGTTTAATGGCATTAGATATGGCTATAGAAGTAAAGGCACAGAATCTCCGCTTGCTCTTATGAAAAAATCAAGGAGTGAAGGTTTTGGCGAAGAAGTAAAATTGCGTATTCTTCTTGGCACCTATGTTCTCCGCTCAGGTTTTCAGGATAAGTATTATATAAAAGCGCAAAAGATAAGGACAAAAATCATAAATGATTTTAATAATATTTTTGGAAATATTGATCTTGTTGTAGCGCCTGCATTTCCAACAGCAGCATTCAGGCATGGTAACGCAGATCTTTCGCCGTATCAGCAAAGGTTGGCAGATAAATTCAGCGCAATAGCCAATCTTGCAGGAATTCCTGCTTTGAGTTTTCCTGCAGGTGTTTATGATAATTTACCTGTTGGGTTGCAATTTTTTGCTCCGCATTACAGTGAAAAACTTTTATTCAATGCAGCCAAAATTATTGCAGAAGAAATTCCTGTTCCAAAGGTTCCGGGATTTAAGACTATTGAAGAAATTTGCGAAGCGCCCCGTGGGTAATGCAGCAGGCAAGTAAGGAAACAGGTTTATGGATAAAACGATTTTTGAAACATTTATAGGTCTTGAGATACATATTCAGTTAATTACAAAAACAAAAATATTTTGTAATTGCAGAAACTCATTTGGAGATCCGCCAAATACAAATATATGTCCGGTTTGCATGGGCTACCCTGGAGCGTTGCCTGCTCTCAATAAAGAAGCTGCGAAAAAAGCATGCCTTCTTTGTCTCGCATTGAAGTGCAAGCTTAATGAAAAAGCTGTTTTTGACAGGAAAAACTACTTTTACCCAGATCTCCCCAACAATTATCAGATAACTCAGTTTGAATTTCCTTTTGGCATAGAGGGATCTGTTGATACAGCTCTTCCTGACGGAAGCATAAAAACAGTAAGGATACATGAAGCTCATCTTGAAGAAGATGCAGGCAAGATGATACATGACAGAATTGGTTCCATGTGCGACTTTAACAGAGCAGGGACG
The DNA here is from genome assembly GCA_009780675.1 of Spirochaetaceae bacterium. GTDB lineage: Bacteria > Spirochaetota > Spirochaetia > CADAEX01 > CADAEX01 > WQTU01. The sequence continues at coordinate 55,888 of WQZP01000013.1, forward strand.
CCACTTCTTGAGGTGGTAACGAAGCCTGACTTTAAAACAGGCGAAGAAGTAGAAGCATTTCTCCTTAATTTCAGAAGGATTATAAGATACCTTGGTGTTTCTGACGGAAACATGGAAGAAGGCTCTATGAGATGCGATGCCAATGTTTCAATAAATTATATTGGAAAAGGGCTTGGGAAAAGGGTTGAAGTAAAAAACCTTAATTCCTCCAGAAATGTTAAACTTGCGATCCAACATGAAGAACAGCGCCAAGCCAAGTTGTTAAAAGCAGGCGAGCCAATTTTACAGGAAACAAGACTCTGGGATGATGATAAAAAGCGAACAGAAAGCATGAGGTCCAAAGAAGATGCAAATGATTACAGATATTTTCCAGACCCAGACCTCCCTCCATTTGCTACTACGCCGGAATTTATAGCTGAATTAAAATCAATGCTTGTGGAGCTTCCTCTTGCAAGAAGAAACAGATTCATGTCCGAGTATAATCTTATACAGGATACAGCAGAATTTCTTACAGAAGAAAAAGATAAAGCAGATTACTTTGAAGAAGCATGCAAAAAAGGGGCAGACCCGCAAAATGCCGCAGCATGGCTCAAGGGAGATGTTACAAAAGTTCTTAACAGGGAAAAAATGGAGATACTCTCAAGCCCGCTTGATATTGGCAGATTCATAATGCTTCTTGATTTTGTGGAAAAAGGGAAAATCAATGGGCAAACTGCAAAAAAAGTTCTTGATATAATTATAACAGAAAATAAAAATCCCGAAGATATTATTAAGGAAAATAACTGGGAACAGGTAGATGATTCAGATTCCCTTATGCCGGTAGTAGAAAAAGTACTTGCTGAAAGCGCTGCTGCTGTTAACCAGATAAAAGCAGGGGATATGAAACCAGTGGGGTTTCTTATTGGCCAGGTTATGAAAAATTCCGGTGGCAAGGCAGATCCTAAAAAAGTTAAAGAACTTATTATGGAAAAAATCAAGTAGCCATGGTTTTGCCTGCGCGGCTGGCTTGTCGGTGATGGCGTATGACGCTATTGCTTTGATTGTAAAAACAAATTAAAAATAGGAAAGTAAAATGAAAATTAAAAGAAACAGTACATGCGGAAGTCTTAATATAGAAGATGCTGGAAAAACAGTAAAATTAAGCGGATGGGTAGAAAACTACCGCGATCACGGAGGTATTATTTTTATAGACCTCTATGACAGATGGGGCATTACGCAGATTGTTTTTGACCCTGCAGTTTCCGGCAAAGCCAGCCATGAAATAGCAGGCTCCATGAGAAGTCAGTATGTAATATCTGTTCAGGGCGAAGTAAGAAAGCGGCCCGAGGGTTCCGAGAACACAAAGCTTTCAACAGGATTTATTGAAGTTTACGCGAGCGAACTCGAAGTGCTTAATGAATCAAAAACACCTCCGTTTGATGTATACCATGCATCTGTTGTAAACGAAGAGCTCAGGCTAAAATACAGATACCTTGATCTGAAAAATCCCAAGCTCCAAAAATCAATGATTTTCCGAAGCGATCTTCTGAATACAATAAGAAACTATTTTTATAAAAATAACTTTATAGAAGTTGAAACCCCTATCCTTACAAAATCTACACCAGAAGGAGCCCGCGACTATCTTGTGCCAAGCAGGGTAAATCCAGCGAAATTTTTTGCTCTTCCACAAAGCCCCCAGCTCTTCAAGCAGATGCTTATGACCGCGGGCTATGATAAATATATCCAGATCGCGCGCTGTTTCCGCGATGAAGACCTGAGAGCAGACCGCCAGCCTGAATTTACACAGGTTGACCTTGAGATGTCTTTTGTAGAAAGAGAAGATATTATTTCCACAGTTGAAGGGCTTTTTAAGGAAATTTACGAAACAAAGCTCAGGAAAAATCTTGCTCTTCCGCTGCCCCGCATAACGTATGACGAGGCAATGCTTAAGTATGGATGCGATGCTCCTGACTTGCGCTTTGGGCTTGAGATCGTAGAGCTTTCAGATGTATTTCAAAAGACAGAATTTGCTGTGTTTAAAGGAGCTCTTGCGTCTAACGGAGTTGTAAGGGGGATAAATCTTAAAGGGCTTGGCACACAGCTTACAAGAAAAGACCTTGATTATATGACAGATTTTGTAAAACCCTTTAGAGGCAAAGGTGTTGCATGGATAAGAATGAATGATGATGGGCCGCAATCTCCAATAATAAAGTTTTTTACAGAAGAAGAATCATCTGCTTTATATAAAAAAATGAATGCAGAAGTTGGTGATGTCCTTATTTTTCTTGCAGATAAAGAGAAAATAGTTTGCAGCTGCCTCGCGGAGCTTAGAAAATTCTTTGGAAAAAAATGCTCCCTTTATACAGAAAATGATCTTAGCCTCCTGTGGATTGTTGATTTCCCAATGTTTGGCAGTAACGATAAAGGGAAGCCAGAAGTTCTTCATCACCCTTTTACATCTCCCAAACCAGAAGATATGGAAAAACTTGATGCTGATATTTATTCAATAAAAACAAATGCTTATGATATTGTGCTTAATGGCCATGAAGTTGGTGGAGGAAGTATAAGAATACATAACTCTGCTATCCAGAGAAAAATTTTTGAAATTATTGGAATTGATAAAGAAAGCGGAGAAAGACAGTTTGGATACCTTCTTGAAGCTCTTGATTACGGCACACCGCCGCATGGAGGTCTTGCGCTTGGACTTGACAGGCTTGTAATGCTTCTTTTGGGACTTGATTCAATAAGAGATGTTATTGCTTTCCCTAAAACCCAAAAAGCAACTTGTATGCTTACAAATGCGCCGTCAGAAGTTTCATCAGAACAGCTTGAAGAACTTTTTATAGAAACTGTAAATATCGAATAACTTGCTCTGGCAAAGAGAAGGATAAAAGTGACTGACCTGGAAGAGATAAAAAAAAAGTTTTTGGCTGATAAATTTTCACGATCTGTAGGCATTACCCTTGATGAAATAGCGCCTGGAAAAGCTGTCACAAGCGTTGTAATAGCCAAGGATCATTACAATGGCTTGGGTGTTGTTCAGGGAGGCCTTGTTTTTACTCTGGCGGATTTTGCATTTGCGGCAGCAGCAAATGCAAAAGGAAAAGCAACAGTTGGAATAAGATGCGATATTGTTTTTATAAAGCCTGTTAAGGGCGGAAAGCTTACAGCAATTGCAGAAGAAGTATCATGCTCCAATAAAATATCAAATTATGAAGTGAAAATATATAGTGATAAAAACGAGCTTGTTGCAAAATTCACTGGCACTGGATTCAGAAAAGACTAATTTTTCTATTCAATAAAAACTCAATAAAAACGATATTTCCGTGATGCGTAATGGCATTTTGCATTGGGAGTACTAATTGTTGGGGAAAAACTTTAATTTGAAACATTACTTTTATTGACAAATCAGCTATATTCCTATATATTGCATAAACCAATAGAAATTGGAGAGGTGTCCGAGCGGTTTAAGGAGGCGGTCTTGAAAACCGTTGACGTGCGAGCGTCCGTGGGTTCGAATCCCACCTTCTCCGAAAAAAAATGTTGTTCTGGAGAGGTGCGAGAGAGGCCGAATCGGGCTCCCTGCTAAGGAGTTGTACCCTTAACCGGGTACCGAGGGTTCGAATCCCTCCCTCTCCGTTTTTTTTGCTTAAAAAGCAGTGTAAGTATCCATAGCTCAGCTGGATAGAGCATTAGATTGCGGATCTAAAGGTCGGAGGTTCGAATCCTCTTGGGTACGAATATTACGGAGAGGTGCGAGAGTGGTTGAATCGGGCGGACTCGAAATCCGTTGAGCTGGTTTCAGTTCCGAGGGTTCGAATCCCTCTCTCTCCGCAGAGATTATTGGAGAGATGTCCGAGAGGCCGAAGGAGTACGCTTGGAAAGCGTATGTACCCTACCCGGGTACCGAGGGTTCGAATCCCTCTCTCTCCGTATTGACCAATGAGCGAGGGTCGTGAGAAAGCGAAGCTTTCGCACGACTGAGCGAAGCAGGTCAACAAAATGTGTGTTTTATTCCTTCAGTCTGGCAGGCGCTATGCAACTGTCTGTCACCCAACCCCGTCAGGATCGGAAGGTAGCAGCGGTAAGTGATTAGTAGTGTGCCATGGAAAGCTTACAGACTGAAGGTTTTTTGTTTAAAATAATGGAATAAATATGGCATACGAAGTTACAGCATCAAGAAAAAGACCGTCTAACTTTGACCAGCTTACAGGGCAGGATTTTGTAGCAACAAGCCTTAAAAAATCAGTTGCTTCCGGAAAGATTGCCCATGCATACCTTTTTTCCGGCCCGCGCGGAGTTGGTAAAACATCAGTAGCAAGAATACTCGCAAAAGCAATAAATTGTGAAAAATGGCCATCTGATAACCCATGCGGAGAGTGCGACAACTGCCTTTCAATTACAAAAGGAAATGCTCTTGATGTTATTGAAATCGATGGAGCCTCAAATACATCTGTAAATGATGTTAGGGAAATAAGAGACGAAGTTCTTTTTGCGCCAACCAACAGCAGATACAAAGTTTATATTATCGATGAAGTCCACATGCTTTCCAATAGCGCTTTTAATGCTCTTTTAAAAACAATAGAAGAGCCGCCGCCATATATTGTTTTTATTTTTGCAACAACAGAAGTGCATAAAGTTCCTGCTACCATAAGGTCAAGATGCCAGCAGTTTAATTTCCGCCTTATAGGACTCGAAGAGATAAAATCAAAACTTTTAGAGATTTCCGCAGAAAGCAATATTACAGCAGAAGAAGAAGCTCTTTTGTGGATCGCAAAAGAATCAACAGGTTCCCTGCGCGATGCTTACACGCTTTATGACCAGATAGCTTCTTTTTCTGATGGACAAATAACTATTGAAAAGATAAAAGAAAAACTTGGGCTTGTTGGACTTGATGAGATAAATGAGCTTGTAGAAAATTTTGTGGACAGCGACAGCGTTGAGTCGCTCCGTATCATAGAAGGGATAATAAAAAAAGGGATTGCTCCGGAACAGTTTGTAATTGAACTTTCTGAATATTTCAGAAATATTCTCCTTATAAAAAACGGGGTCAAAAAAGAGGGGATTTTAGGTTCTCCTGTTGAAAGATTTTCCGCAAAAGCGCTTGAAAAGCTTTCTGTCCGGCAGATCGAATACGCGCTTTCGCTTCTGCTTGATCTCTTTAGAAATATGCGTTACTCACTTAATCAGCAGTTTGAAATAGAGCTTGCAATAAGCAGACTTTCGTTTATAACAAAACATCTTTCAGATATTGAGATACTGGAAAGTATTAAAAAAATCAAAGAAGAAATAAAGAGAATACCTGTTCACGCTTCTGCTCAGGGAGCCTCTGCATTGTCAAATAGCGAAGAAAAAGCAGAAGATGAAGAAGAAATTGATTTTATTAAATATAAAGATGAGATAGTGGCAAATTTCAAAAAGAACAATATAATACTTGCTTCTTCTCTTGCAAAAACAACTCTTTGGGAAAGAGAAGGAAGTCTTGTAAAAATACATTGCGCAGACAATTTTTCCTTAGACAGTATAAAAAATGAAATCTCTGCTCTAAAAAAAGAACTTGATTTACTTGCAAAAGGCAATTACAAAATAGAAGTAGTTCTTGTTGCAAAAAAAGAAGAACTCAACGAGAATACTTTAAGTAGCAGCGCTCAGGTAGATCTTGTAAAAAAGATTTTTAAAGGCGAAGTTATAGATTTACGAATTAAAAAGGAAGATAATAATGAATATTGATCCAATGGAATTGCTTAAAAATTTTCAGGGCATTCAAAATAAAGTAGGGGAATTTCAATCAAAACTCTCTTCACTTACTGTAGCCGGATATGCAGGAGGTGATATGGTAAAAGTCGAAATCGATGGTCATATGCAAGTCCTTGATATCAGGATAACAAAAGAAGTAGTTCCTCAAGACCCGAATGATACCGGGATGCTTGAAGAGCTTATAAAAGCAGCATTTAACGATGCAGTAAGACGGATGAAAGAAAAAATCAATGAAGAGGTTTCATCCATGACAGGTGGAATAAATATTCCTGGCATGATGCCATTTGGCAACTGATTTTGAATTCGATAGATGTTCTTATAAAAAACCTTTCTTCTCTCCCAGGAATTGGGAAAAAAAGCGCTGCAAGAATAGCATACTATCTTTTAAAAGCAGATAAAAACTATATCCACGCATTTACAAATTCGATTTCCAATGCTGTTGAAAAAATAAAAAATTGTAAGATATGCGGCAATTACACAGAAGATGAGATTTGCGAAATATGCTCCAATACCATGAGGGATAAAAATATTATATGTGTTGTTGAGATGCCCCAGGACATTGCTGTTATTGAAGCAACAGGTATTTTTAATGGACAGTATCATGTTTTAATGGGACATATTTCTCCTATTGAAGGAATAGGCCCTGACCAGATAAATATTAAACAACTTTTGCAGCGGCTTGATAAAGAAGGTGTTAACGAAATTATCCTTGCGACAAACCCATCTGTGGAAGGGGACACAACAGCTTTATATATCCAAAAGCTTCTTTTGGGAAAAAATATAAAAATAACAAAGCTTGCATCTGGCCTTCCTGTTGGCGGAGATCTAGAATATACAGATAAACTTACACTTATGCGCTCTATACAGGGCAGATTACCGCTTTAAACCGGGTGGCTTTTTTACAGGGAGTGCCTGCGCCTGTCGCAGGATTTGTCTTTGTTAGAGCAGTATAGCGGCTGTACCAACTTGGCGAATATGGTGCGGAGTAGAAAGGTAACGATATTTTTGTTTTACAAATCGCTGAAGATATATTTTGCATTTCGCGGTATTTTTACTTTACAAATCGCGAAAATAGTGTTATTGTACCACAATGGGTGATTATCCGCGCTGGCGTGCGTCAAATGTAAAAGAAGCTCTAAAAACTCGTCGTGTCGTTGTAATATCCGGAGCAAGACAAGTCGGGAAAACAACCCTTGCAAAACAGGTGTCGAATAAAAACAGCATTTTCCGTCCACTTGATGTTAATGCGATTTATGAATCAGCTGTCAATGACCCAACCGGATTTGTGAAAAATGATTACGGAACAATGGTTATTGATGAGGTTCAAAAAGTAAAAAAACTTATTACAGAAATAAAATATGTGGTCGATAACAATAATCGCCCGGGTCAATATTTGCTGACCGGCTCTGCGAATATTAACTCCTTGCCTGAAGTTTCTGAAAGCATGGCAGGACGTATCAAAAATATTCGTTTACGACCGCTCACTCAAGGGGAGATATTGCGTAAAAAACCAACTTTTCTAAAAAGAGCTTTTGTGATGAATTTTCCAAAGCAAATAACAGGATATGATAAAAAAGCGATTTTTGATTTAGCTTTCCGCGGAGGATTCCCGGAGGCTGTACAACTTAAATCCCAAAAAAAACGGAAGGACTGGCATATAGATTATATAACTGTTTTATTGAAAAATGATTTAAAGGATGTAGCAAACATAACTCGTCGGAATGCATTGAAAGACCTCCTGGATATATTGGTTTCATGGTCCGGGAAATTTATGGATATCTCGCCAATTAGCAGTTCCTTGGGGTTATCGCGTCCAACAGTTGTTTTATATATAAATGCGCTTGAAGCATTGTTTTTATTTGATAGAGTTGCACCGTGGATAAAAACAGATTATGACAGGGTTGGCCGCAGCCATAAACATTATGCTTGTGACACAGGTTTAATGACATCTATTCTCGGCTGGAAGCAGGATGACATAATGTTGGATGTAGATCGCTCGGGAAAGCTCATGGAAACTTTTGTATATCAGGAACTGGCTGCGCAGATTGATTTAGAGAGTTCATATTCATTATATCAATATCGCGACAGAGAAAAAAGGGAAATTGATTTTTTAGTAGAAAGGGAAGACGGAGCCTTAATTGGTATAGAAGTTAAAGCAAGCCATAGCGTATCTTCGGGCGACTTTGCGCATCAGAAGTGGTTTCGGGAAAATATAATCAAAAACAAAAAGCCTTATATTGGGATCGTTCTGTATTCCGGAGAACAAATCCTTTCCTTCGGAGAAAAATTATTGGCTGTTCCGATTGCGACATTATGGACTGAATAACTATATGAGCAGCGTTACTTTTGTCTCAACGGGATTTGTTAAAAAAGATTCCAGCATCAATGCAGCCTTTTCCATATAAACCGGAAGAACAGCTTCTTCGCCAGAAGAAAATCTCCCCAGAACATGAGCATCCACCTTGCCAAAAGCAGGCCTCGAAACCCCTATCCTGAACCTATAAAAATCACTTGTCCCAATCATTTTGCTTATAGACCTAAGCCCATTATGGCCTGCAGTGCCGCCCCCAAACTTTGTTGCTGCAACCCCAAAGTCAAGCTCAATATCATCATGGCAAACAATAATATTTTCCGGCAAAAATTTAAAAAAAGAGAGCGCAGGGGAAACAGATTCTCCCGCAAGATTCATAAAAACTTCTGGCTTTAAAAAAAGCACGCCATTGTTTTTTTCAGATTTTGAAAAAGCGCCTTTAAATTTTTTCTGCCATGAAAGCGTTTCTTTTTTCTCAAACTGCTCTAAAAGCATCCACGCTGCATTGTGACGGGTTTTTGCATACTCTTTTCCGGGGTTGCCGCAGAAAAACACCAGCTTGATGTCAGAAATTGCGCTCTTTTCTGATCTCTTCATAAGCCTGGTTTATCTCCCTGAATTTTTGCGCAGCAAATTTTGTAAA
>WQZP01000014.1 GCA_009780675.1 Spirochaetaceae bacterium
AACAGTTGCGATGCATTTTATAGATGAGGATCATATGTGGCTTGAAGTTGTTTGGGATAACCCTAAATATCCAACCGACCCTGAATTTCCTACTGGCTATTTTGAAGGACCTTCACGTATTTTTTGGAGAGCAGAAAAAGTAGAGGATTAATAAAAAACCAATAGAGATGCCGTTACTGAATAGATTGTGAGGATTTTTAAAACTTAGAGAAGGATTTTTTTATTAAAATGTTTTTAAAGATCTGCGCTGTCAGAAAATGTATCCGTCAAATTAAGCGGAGAAAGACCTTTTTCCGCTTAATTTGACGGATACCTCTAATTTAAAATAATCCCGCAAATATCAGAAAAACCCAGCTGCCTGAGCAGCCGGGCAATAATGCTTTACTAAGGGTTATTGCTGATTCTGCCCCTGGCCATCCTGATTTCCTGGTCGGGTAACCGTTACTGTTGCTGAACCAGATCTTGATGGATCAGCAACAGAAGTTGCGATAACATAGAGAGTTCTTGCGACTTCATTGGCTGCTACTGTAAGCAATCCATTGGCATTAATGCTGGTTCCTGCTGTAACTGCTCCAGTGCCGGCAACATTCGAACTCACTCTCCATGTTACAGCAGTACTTGGGTTGTTAGTGCCTGCAACCGAAGCATTGAATTGGACAGTAGTATTAACTCTTGTTGAACGGGTTGCAGGAGTAACAGTTACACTGGTTACAGTAGGACTTACAACAGGAGGAGTTACAGGTGGTTGTACAGGTGGTTGTACAGGTGGAGTTACAGGCGGGGCAACAGGAGAAGTTACACTAACAGAAGCATTGCCAGATCTTGATGGATCAGCAACAGAAGTTGCGAAAATATAGAGAGTTCTTGTAGGTTCATTGGCTGATACTGTAAGCAATCCATTGGCATTAATACTGGTTCCAGCTGTAACTGCTCCGGTGCCAGCGAGATTCGAACTCACTCTCCATGTTACAGCATTGCTTGGGTTGTTAGTACCCACTACCGAAGCGCTGAGTTGTACAGAATTGCCACTTGTTGTTGATTGGTTTGGGGGAGAGACAACTACAGCTGTTACTATGGGGATAATTACACTCACAGATGCATTGCCAGATATTGCGGGGTTTGCTACAGAAGTTGCTGTAATAAAAAGTGTTGTCATGGTTTCGTTGGGCGCTATTGTAAGCAATCCATTGGCATTGATGTTGGTTCCTGCTGTAACTGCTCCGGTGCCGGCAATATTCGAACTCACTCTCCATGTTACGATATTTGCAGGGTTATTGGTCCCCATTACCGAAGCTGTAAATTGGAGTGAGCTGCCACTTCTTAATGATTGGCTTGGAGGGCTGACAGCTACGCCTGTTACTATTGGAATAATTACACTAACATGAGCAGTGCCGGATTTTGTGGAATCAAATACAGAAGTTGCTGTAATAAAAAGCGTTGTTATGGTTTCATTTGGAGCTACTGTAAGCACGCCATTAATATCAATGCTGGTTCCTGCTGTAACAGGTCCGGTACCGCCAATGTCCGAGCTCACTCTCCATATTACAGCAGTACTTGGGTTGTGAGTTCCTACAACCGAAGCTGCAAACTGGACTGAGCTGCCGCTTCTTAATGATTGGTTTGGAGGACTCACAGTCACACTGGTTACAGTTGGGACAACTACGCTGGCAGAAACAGTATTGGACCTTGAACGGTCTACTACAGAAGTTGCTGTGATATAGAGAGTGCGAAATGTTTCATTATTTGCTACTGAAAGCAACCCATTGGCATTTATGCTGGTTCCTGCTGCAACTGCTCCAGCGCCAGCCGCACTGGAACTGACCCTCCACGTTACTGTATTGTCAGGGTTGTTGGTTCCCATAACTTGTGCTCTAAACTGAAGGGTGCTGCCAGCTACTACCATCTGATTCATTGGAGTAACTGTTACTCCGGACACAGTAACAACCCTTATTGGTCTGATATCGGAAAATCCATCCCGCGTGGAAGTTGCTATAACATAGAGAATAGAGGCGGTTTCGTTAGCAGCTACTGTAAGCATTCCGGTTTGTGTGATGGATGTTCCGGGCGTAACAGCTCCAGCCCCATTGCTTGTTGAGCTGACTGTCCATTGTATGCTCCGGCCTGTTGCCCTAAGATTAAGAGTTCCTCCAGCCAATACAGATGATACATTACCATCAGTCCTGATACTTACAGAGTGAAAAATGCTGGCACACCCTGCTAAAAGCAACCCTGTTATTGCCGCAAGTATAATAAGTACGAAACATTTATTTATTTTCTTCATAATCATAGCTCCTATATATGAATGATTGTATGTTACCTTATGTTAAAAAATCCCACACATATTAAATATAATTCTCCATTAAAGCCAATGGGGTAATACCTTATTGTTGCCTTTTGTCCTAAAATAAATTGTTCTAATTCAGTTTGTACATATAACCAATATGAATTATTTTCAGAATAAACCCTGACTTTTTTTGAAAAATATTGACTGAAACCTTCAGCTCCAAAGCCTCTTGAAAACGATTCTAATAACATGATCTCATCATCTGTCAAAGCTAATAATTCCGTACCAAAAGTTATAACTGATCTTATGCGAACATATCTTGCGCTAGTGTTTATTATTATATCACCTCTTTCACTTATTAACTCAAAGCCTTGAAAGAATTCATTTTCTATAAATTCTATATTATAAAATTCAAATCTATCTTCAAGAGATTCCGAAACATCCAAAATAATATCATTATAATACCATATTCTTCTCGTAACTACATTTCTAGTATCAACTTCTTCTATTGCTCTATTAAATCCATATACCTTATAATATCCATCAGTAAAAAGCATCTCATACTTTTCTATAACACCATTTCTGTAATGTTGAATTTGTAATTTTATTCCAGTTCTATTGATTACTTCGTCTATTGGTTCTAAAATTGATTTAACGATTCCACCAAATGAATTATGATATGTTATTGACCTTGAAATATTGGTTCTTGTAATTCCATCATTATTTAATATATGTTCAACTGTTCTCCCGCCATAAATATTTACTTCTTCAATAATGTTCGTTTGCTGAGAAAAAATATCCATAGCACAATACAACATAATCAGGGTGAAAATAAATATATTTCTCATATCATTGGCTCCTTAGATATAATAACAGGTTTTTTACATTTGACAAGGGTAAGTATAATGCCTGAAGAAAAATCAAATCAGAATAGATTGATAATCTGTCATAAAAATATTATAATCATTGTAATAAATATACATTTAAAGGAGAGTCGCGTTATGCTCAAATCTCTTGCAAAAAAAAATAACTTTACAAAAAGAAAAGGGCCTGTTGTTCTTGTTATTATGGATGGTGTAGGTTTTGGTAAATATAAAGAAGGAGATGCTGTAGCTGCGGCTCTTATGCCAAATCTTAGCTCAATGCAAAATTCTTTCCCATTTGTAAAGCTTAAAGCTCATGGGACAGCAGTTGGACTCCCTGCAGATGATGATATGGGCAACAGCGAAGTAGGGCACAATGCAATGGGTTGTGGCAGAGTTTTTGCGCAAGGAGCAAAGCTTGTAGGCGAATCAATTGAATCAGGAAAGATTTTCAAAGGAAATACATGGAATAAACTTGTTTCCAATGTAAAAACAGGGAACAAGACACTACATTTTATGGGATTATTTTCTGATGGTAATGTTCATAGTAACATCAGCCATCTTAAAGCAATGATCGTTAAAGCAAAAGAAGAAGGGGTTTCCAAAGTGCGCATTCATATTCTCCTTGATGGAAGAGATGTGGGTGAAACCTCTGCTTTAGAATATATTGACCCTTTTGAGGAATTTTTATCATCCCTCAGGAGCAGTTCTTTTGACTGCGCGATTGCTTCTGGTGGCGGCAGAATGGTTATCACAATGGACAGGTATGGCGCTAACTGGGGTATGGTTGAAAAAGGGTGGAATACCCATGTGCTTGCAGAGGGCCGGATGTTTAAATCAGCGCATGAAGCTGTTGAAATACTTAGAAACGAAACAGGGGCAATTGATCAGGATATTCCCCCATTTATCATAGAAAAAGATGGGCAGCCGTTAGGCCCTATTATGGATGGAGATTCTGTAATACTATATAATTTCAGGGGAGACAGGGCTCTTGAAATCACAGAAGCTTTTGAGAAAAAAGATTTTACCCGTTTTGACCGCAAAAGGTATCCAGCTGTAGAATATGCAGGGATGATGGAATATGATGGCGATGCTCATGTCCCCAGGCAATTTCTTGTAGACCCCCCTTCAATAGAGAGGACACTGGGTGAATATCTTGTTGCAACAGAAGTAAAGCAACTTGCAATAAGTGAGACTCAAAAATTCGGTCATGTGACCTATTTTTTCAATGGCAACAGGACAGGGAAATTCTCAGAAGATCTTGAAGATTATGTTGAAGTTCCATCAGATATTATCCCATTTGAGCAAAGGCCCTGGATGAAGTGCGCAGATATAACAGACAAAGTAATCGAAGCAATTAAATCAGGCAAGTATGATTTTATAAGACTTAATTATCCTAACGGCGATATGGTAGGTCATACAGGTATTTATGAAGCTGTTGTATGCTCAATGGAAGCGCTTGATCTGTGTCTTGGCAGATTAATGAAAGCTGTTGAAGAAGCAAAGGGTGTAATGATCGTTACATCAGATCATGGAAATGCTGATGATATGTATGAGCATGAAAAAGATGGAAAAGTTAAACTAAAAGGAAATGGGAAGCCAAAAGCAAAGACAGCACATTCGCTTAATCCTGTTCCATGTATAATAGTTGATACTGAATATAAAGGGGAATATGACAAGCAGTTAAGAGAAGGGCTTGGCATAAGTTCCATTGCAGCAACGTGTGTTGAGCTTTTGGGGTATAATCCGCCGGAAGATTATAATTCTTCGGTGTTGATTTGGAAATAAGTATATCATTCTGTTATTGCCGGTGCGCAAGGCACACCCGGCAACCCATGTATTAAGCCTGCTGGAAAATCAATTAACCAAGCCACTTACCAGCCAAAACGGTATCTGGTACCTAACTCAAAAGATAAATATGGCTCTGATTTTTCCTTGTCCATATATTGACGGGGAGGATTAAGTGTCCAAAATCCTGACATATCAAGAACAGATGGGGTACGGCGTCTGGGAGATAATAAAGGGAGATTCAAAGATAAAGCAAGAGTAAGCTTGGATTTATGAATATTATCAAAGTAGTAAATTGCTCCGAAAGTTGTATGCTGAGAGCGATAAAAAAGACTCCCTTTGAAATATCCAGTATCAGGATAATCAGACAAGAAGAATCTTGAAACAGAAAAAAAGTGCTTGTAGCCACCTTCAAGTGTAAACCCAAACTGTGACTCTGAAAATACTCCATGTGTTCTTAATCCGAATATGTCATTTTTCGCTGCTGCGTCAAAATTACCCCTTGTGTATAAAAGTTGAGGATAAAGAGCAAGGGGGCCAAGATCAACCCTGTTAAACGAAAGGTTCAGAGCAGCGTTAAGGGAGTTTACAAGAGCTCTTATCCTAAAATCTTCTTGTTCTTCCGGAGAATTTACGACGTTATTTCCCAAACCAAGATAGCCGAAAACATTATTTAAGACTCTCCCCACATAAGCAAAACCAGATGTATTAACCATCGGTACAATGGCAATTCTAAAGGCAGAAGATGATGCTGTGTCATCACTAGCCAACCCAAAGTAAATTCCGCTTTTTACAGTATCTGTATTAATAAATACCCCAGTTCCTAAAAACGTTCCCCCTCTTTCTTCTGCAACATATATTGGCCCTTTTCTTTCAATACCATGATATATGTATTCATATTCTTCGACTATACCATATGATGTTGCTTGTCCAATGTGCGTAATAAATGGAAGGACATACAATGTGCTGCTTACTCTGGTTTGCGCCCCTAATAACAGGTTTACATCCTCGCTGCCTTTGAATTTATCTTTATGTTTGCCGCGGCCATATGGGAAGCTTAGACCATGCAGAGATCCAAGATATTCATCTTTATATTTTAATGTTGAAAAACGTGTACTCATACTCATAAATAAAAGTGAATTAAAATCGTTTTCTATCTGAAACCACGTTAGTGATGTCATTTCCTGTTGAAAATATGTCCACCTGTCAGGATTGGAAAATGGCATATTAACAAAAGCCTGAGCAAAGCCAGGGACAGGGAACAGGGAAATTATAATAACTAAAAAAATTAAGCACAAAAAACGATGTACTCTGATTTTTGTTGACGCAGACATAGAAAAACTCCTTTGCTTATCTTAGGCTACCACAAAAAGCAGGCTAGTCGCGCAAATGGCAAGTATGAACCAGTCCAGCTTATTTATTTTAAAAAGTGCTCTTGTTCTTACTTCCGAATAACAGCGTGATTCCATTGCGTAAACGATTTCATCAGCTCTTCTAAGTATTTGCCCAAGAAGAGGAAAAACAATAAAATTAACCCTTTTTATTGGGTTTTTCCTGAGCTCTATGCACCTGGATTTTTGCGCGTTCATTATTTCTGTGTAGCTGTCAAATATAACAGGAATTAACGCAAAGGTCAGGCTGATCATTGTTGCAATCCGTACTTCGGGTATAAATGGAACCGGGCGCAAATACCACTCTATAACATTTTTAAATGTCAATAACGAAGTTGTGCCTGTAACAACAGTACAAACCATAATAATAGTAATCAGCCTACCAGCAAAACGTAAGCCTGTAATTACACCTTGCATGGAAACCCTTTCAATGGGGAAGCCTGGTATTGGATCACCAGGTACATTAAAAGCATTAGTAAAAAGTACAATTAAAATAATTATGGCAAAAAATTTCATGTCTTTTAGTAATGCGATAATCGGAAGTTTTGTTATAATTAAAGCAATAAAGACAAGAGATAACAGCGTCAGGTAATGCTGCCATTCAGAGGCAAAACTTGCTGACAAGCTAAGTAATACCATGCACAGCAGCTTTATCCTGCCATCCATAATATGCAAAGCTGTGTTTTTATGTATATAGTGGAAAAATGTCACCTGAGCCATGTCATTGACCCAATTTCTCCGCCATTTCTAAGTGGCATCCTGACACCATATTTTTCGGAGCAATAAATAACGTCTTCTGGTTTGCCATCCTCTACAAGCTCTCCTTTATGAAAAATAACCAGTCTGTCAGCATGCGCCAATGTTTTTTCGAGTTCGTGCGTAACAAGAATAATCGTATTGCCAGCTTTGTGAAGTTCATCAAGTTGTCGCAATACCTGTACAACTCCCGGATAATCCAAACCTGCGAGTGGTTCATCAAAAATAATTATATTAGGGTTCATGGCAAGCACGCCAGCAACAGCCAGCTTCTTTTTTTGCCCGCCAGATAAAGTATGCGGGCTTTTAGTGGATAAATCACTTATCCCAACAATTTCCAAAGACTCCCGTACTGCTTTCTCAACCTCTGCTATTGGCAAATTCAGGTTTTCCGGTCCAAAAGCAACATCTTCTGCTACTGTTTGCCCAACAATCTGGCTATCTGAATCCTGAAAAATCAACCCTATTTTTCGTCTTGCCAAGGTTATATTCTTCTTTATTGGTTTTCCGTTAATAAGTACTTCCCCTTTTGTGGGAACAAGCAGGCCATTTAAGTGACGAATAAAAACTGTTTTGCCAGAACCGTTAGCTCCAGCAATAATAACAAATTCGCCGCTATTGATCTTCAGGCTAATGTCCTTAATGGCTACAGTACCTTCCGGGAAAACATGGGTTAAATTTTTTGCTTCTAAAAGAGACATTATATATCTCTACCAATCTCCTTTAATATATAAAGTAATATTAACTCAAGTACGTTTAATTAAGTACAGCATAATATAAGTTCTGTCAACAATAGAGTGTACGCATTATTGCAAAGAAATGGCTATAAATGGGTGCGGGAGGATCTTCTAATAAGTATTTTCATCCATGTTGCGAAATTCATTTAAAACACGGTCAACCCTTGCAATGTGCCTGTTGATTATAACATTATAATCAAGCAGACCATTTCTGATTCTATATGCCTGGTCTTCCCATGCCTGGATATTCTCAAGCGGTGTCCATGTATGAGGTACTTGAGCGCTCCATTTAAGAGCTTCTGCCCAATAAATTCTGGCAAATTCATATAACTCTCTTGCTATTTCCAGACTTCGTATATTTTCCCTTCGCCATGGAGCATTAAAAAAGTAAGCATTTCTCTTATCATACCTGCTTCCAAGACCTAAATACAATTCAACAAGTTTTATGCTTACATGCATTCTGAAAAGATTCCTGTATCTTGCCCATTCCTCTCTGGTTTTTATAACAGTAAGCGCATATAAAGGATTGGCAAAGTCAGCTCTTAAAGCCCGCTCAAGATAAAATATATTCTCAAGATAATCTTCCGGAAACCGGTTAAAATGAACGTGGTATAATCTATAAAATTGTTCTGCATATAGAATTCTATGCGCAAAAACTGATGTTAGCGGTAAAGTTAAGAAAAAAAGCACGAGAATGATTTTTATTTTGTTCATTATTTTTATATCGGCATTGGGAAAAAATTTTTGCATATTTTTTCATTAATTACTTCTGCTGATTCTTCTCCATCAATATAAAAAACTTTCATTCCGCTTTTTTTAAATATATTTATCCCATAATTATAATTGTCAAGGATGCTTTCCTGAAGTTTTATATCTTCAAAAAGCTCCTTTTCATCGCGATTTTCCATCCTTTTTTGGCATTCATTGGGGCTGGTTGTAAGAAAAAAAAGGTATTCAGGCAAGGGAAAATTATTGATATCAACTACCCAGTTGCGATCACAGGCAAGCGATTGATATGCTATTGAAGAAAAAAAATACCTGTCGCATATTACCCATTTATTGTTTTCAAGTTGCTCCATTATTCCTTCTTTTCCATAAATATGTTCATTTCTGTCTGCTGTAAATAATAAAGCCAATGTCTTGCTGTCTAAAACTATTTTTTTTCTTAAAGCATCCCTTATAACCTTGCCAATAACCCCATCAGTAGGTTCCATAGTAAAAAAAGAGTCTATTTTTTTCTTGTCAAAACTCTGTTTTAACATTTTTAACTGAGTTGTTGTTCCAGATCCATCAAGACCTTCCAGAACTATAAATTTTTTTAAAATATTTTCTGTTTTCATACTATTTTCCCTGATACTTAATGTTTTATAATAAATATGTTATAATTTTTCTATTATTTCCGTAACATTAATACAATATTACGGGTTATCTTATTATGAAAGGTATCTCAAATAAAAAGTTCTGGGGATAGAAATCTGCAAAAAAAATTGCAAAAAAACTACTGGAATATAGTTATATTAATTACTCTTGTTTGCCTTATGGGCGTAATAGCTTTTTTGATAAACTATTATCTGGATAAAAGGATTAATGGGTTTAAAGAAGCAGTTATTGCCAGCTTTGAAAAAATAATAGACGGGACCATAACTTTTGATACTATTTCTCCCTCTATTTTTCAACATATAGAAATCAGAAGACTTAATATAAAAGATGCAGAAGGGCAATATATATTTACAGCCGATAGAGTCAGAATTAATTTTAGCTTGTTCAGAATGTTTTTTTCAAACAAAAACCCTATAAGTATGATATATCTTGAAAATTCCTCGATCACCCTGAATACAATGTCTGATAAAAATATAGTTGATTTGCTCGTAAATACCATGGCAGAAACAGCTAATGACAACGATACACCAAGAACAGTTGACAGACTTTCCGTAAGAGGGAGAAATATTTCAATTAATACTACTTCCACTTTAGGAACTTTCAGCCTTAACAGGGTTTTTGTTGATTTAAGGATCGATGAAAGCAGGGTAAATTTCATGTTAAGAACTGATTTTGCAGCAGAAAATATCCCGTTAAGGGGAATAGGGGATTCTCTTACTGCCAATATCAGAGCCGAAGGTGTTATGGATATGTTATTGCGAAAACATGATTATAACATTGCAATAAGTAATTTAAAAACCAATACTTTTAATATAAGAAGACAGAATTTTAATATACAGTATCAAGATAGCAGAATTACTGCAAGAAAAGTTAGAGACAGAGTTCCAATCGATATTACAGTTGAGTATTATCTTCCATATAGCCTGATTTCCGCTTCTGCAAAATTTGAAAATTATTCGTTAAGTGACAGTAATATTACATTAAATGTTGGCAACAATTTTTCTTTTTTATTTAACTTAAGATATACGGGAAATATTGAACTATTATACTTCCCTGACAGTAATGAAAATAAATTAAGTTATAACGGATATATTACATCATCGTTAGGCAGCACAATTTTCTCATCAAATAATAATTTTTTCTTATCATTTTTTGGTAATGATAACTCTATAAATTTCACACAACTTTTACTTGAAACAGACAGGGGAACACTATCTTATGCCGGGTTATTCGATTTTCAGACCTTACTCCCTGTAGGAACTTTAACGCTCGCTGATATTCAATATGCCCCAATGAAAAACTTAAACAGCCAGCTTGTTTTTATGCAGGATGGAGCAAACAGTATAAGAACATCCATACACCTGGAGTATGGGAATAAAGTAATCAATACAGATGAATTAAGGATACAGCATAATAATCAAACTTATTTTTTTCAATTATATTTAGAAACAGACGAGGGGGGGACATTATCTTACTCCGGGTCTTTTTCCTATTCAGCCGGACAGTACATGGAGGCAGCGCTGGTATTTGAAGATTTTGGACTTGATTATATAACAGAATTTTTTATCCCTGATATTTTGAACAGAATAAGAAATCCTGTTTCAAATTACCATTTAAATGCTTCGATAAAAATAGCTACAAATTTCAGAACTTATGATATTGTTTCCGATAGTATCAGAATACATGATATCTATAATATGGAAAATTATATTTCAGCGTCCCTCAATGTCGATGATGATTATTTTTCCATAAGTGATATGGTAATTAACTTAAGAGCTTTCAATGGAACCGGTAGCTTCACTATAGATAAAACCAATCCGGGAAAATACTATCTTGATTCTCTGCTTGCAATAAATAACCAGATTTATAATTTGTCAGGCACTATATATCCTGGGGCAGGTTTAATAATAACAGGAAATCATAACCTTTATTTTTCTCTTTTCCACTCAGATGCAAGGTCTGTATTTTATCTTTATTCAGAAAGACTCCCTTTATTGTTGCCCAATAATACTACATCCTATCTCACTTTGCGGGTAAACGGATATAGCGACAATAACGGCAATTATAGAGTAGTTGCGCGTAACAATACAATAACCGGAATAAAAACTCCCCATGCAATTGCTGATATTTCATTTAGCTGCTACATTGTGAATAACAGAATAAGAATAACAAATATTACTTACACAGATGTTTTTTCAAGACTTAGTGGAAATGGCGATATATTTATAAGAAATAACCAGGAAGTTTTTGGTTGGACATATATCTCTGATTTTGCGAATAGAGAAAGATATCTTTTAAGTATAGATATAAAAAGAGGTTCTTTTTTAACCTCAGTGGTCTTTGATAATTCGCTTCTGCGAAGAATAAGCGGACCGCAAACTGTGGGAAGATTCTCCGGAGAAGCAACATATAAAAACCATAGAGGATTTCCGGAATTAACTGTTACAGCCTCAACAAACCATGCACTTGTTCTTGATACTGATTTTCTGCTTGATCTTGATTTATATCTCTCTTACAGAGAAATTTTAATTAACAGATTAGAAGTTAAACATGGTACAAACAGGATAACAAGAGGAAGGGGAACTATTAATAGAATTAATAGAAATTACCGCTTTACCTCCCTATTTATATCTGAACAGGCAGGAGCAGCAAATCATTTTGAAAGCAATATAATATTAAATGGAGAATTATCTAAAACAAATTATACCAATAATTTGTTTGATATATCTTTCTCTCAATTTACCAGTGGCACTCTTCTTTTCAGTAACATAGATAATAATATTTTAAGTTATGACTACTGGACCCTCTCTTTTTTCAACACAGAAGAATATTTTTCAATGACAGGTGGACCGGAAAATGCAATCAATGTATATTTTGACAGAATAGGAACATTTAACATATCGCTTAAACAGCCCCTGCCGCTGAATGGATTTGTTATCGGGCGGATAAATAATGGCAATATTCAGGCTACTTTTCAAAATATCTCTTTGGATATTGGCGCTGTTGGAAGAATGTTTGGCAAGTCTTTTTTTAGACCTACTGGCGGAATTCTAAAAGGCACTTTTAGTGTATCAGGTAAATTAATGGACCCTGATTTTTTTGGAGAACTCTCTATTGAGGCTTTTGAAGCTGTATCTTCATTTTCCCCGTTACCTATAGAACCTTTTAATACATACGTTATATTGGAAGGTAAAAGTATTTCTATACCCAACACATTTGTCAGATTGCAAAGATCCAGGTTCTTTTTTCAGGCAGATGCGGCAATTGACCGTTGGATTCCAAGAGAATTTATTGTAATACTCAGAACTTCCCCAGGTGAAAATATATGGATAAGAGAAAGATTTGGACCTATTGATGCTGATGGGTATGCATCCGGAGAGCTGGTGATTGAAGGAGATGATGGCATTATTACTGTTTCCGGAACAATTACTGTGAGCAGAACAACAATCACATTAACTGATGGAAGAGACAGGCACGAAGAGGTAGCGCCGCCTCCGGAGCAAGATGCTCATGGGGGAATAATTATAGATTTGGAATTAGTATCAGGCCAGGGTGTGGAATTTTACTGGCCCACTGTGAGATTTCCAATATTAAGAACATCTGCTGCAGTAGGGCAAAGATTACATATATATACTGATTTTGCAGCAAGAACCTTTGCGCTGACAGGAAACATAAGAATATTAAGCGGAGAAATATTTTACTTTAATCAAACCTTTTTTGTACGGGAAGGGATGATTGATTTTGATGAAAATGAATATCATTTTGACCCTCTTGTAACAGTAAGAGCAGAAATGAGACAAAGAACAGTTGATCATAGAGACGTTAGAATATTTCTCATACTTGAAAGTTGCCCATTAAGCCAATTTTCACCACGCTTTGTATCTACCCCTCATTTATCTGAACCTGAAATATATGCCTTGCTGGGACAAGGGATATATCACCAGCTTGGGGGAGATGACATAACCTTTGGTTCAGCTATTCTTGGAGCAAGCTCGTATGGCTCACATTTTATAGGATTTCTGCGCCCTTTTGAAACAGCAGTAAAAAACTTTTTTAATCTTGATTTTTTCCTTGTAAGGACACAGTTCTTACAAAGAGCATTCCTCCATGATATCTTTAGCCCAAGGGATTTACCTTACATTGAAGATCAGGGAATAGGCACATTTTTGGATAATACCTCAGTTTTTATGGGAAAATATTTTGGGGAATACTTTTTTTTACATGGTTTATTAAGATTAAGCACTTTAGATTTTGACAGAAGACGATATTCTTATTATGATATACCAGATTTCATGGGTATATATCTTGAAACAGATATAGGTTTGGACGTAGATACTCCACTTGCTTTTATTAGCTTAAGGTTCTACCCTCAAATTAACAATTTTCTTGACTCTTTACTTGATACAACTCTCCAGTTGTCGTGGAGCTTTTCATTTTGATCAGGAGTTTATATGGTTTTTTTTAAAAGATTTTTCTTTATTTGTTGTTGTTTAATTTTATTCACCTTATCAGCAGGCAATAAGCTTTATGCTGACTGGTTTATAGATAAAGTTATTTCAGATATTAGAGTTACAGGACTAAGAAATATATCTCAAAGTCAAGTTAACGCTATTACATCGCAATTTATAGGGGACAGATATTCAGATGACCTTTTCTGGAATATTCAGGGCAGGTTATATGCTCTTGATTTTTTTGAAGATATTGTTCCAAGAGCTATTCCCGGAAACCCGGGGTTAGCTAATGATGATCCTACAAATACAGTAATTATTGAATTTAGTGTTGTAGAACACCCTATAGTAAGAAGAATTCAAATTGTAGGTAATAGAAACTTAAGAAGAAATCAGATTTTGGATGCTGTTTTGTTAAACCCCGGAGATATAATTACAAGAACAAAACTCAATATGGACGCAGACAATATTTTTAATTTATACGTTGACAGAGGTTTTCCCAATGTAACAGTAAGGGCAGAGCGGGGAGCTGTTGATGCTTCAAATGAAGCTGATATCATTTTCAGGGTCGAAGAAGGGGCGCAGACAAGAATCAGTGAAATAAGGTTTCAGGGTAATATGTTTGCCTCAAACACTGCGTTAAGAAGAGCAATAAGCACAAGAAGGCAATCTCCAATTTCAAGAGGACTTTTTCTTGAAGCCAGGATAGAAGAAGACAGGCAAGCTATTGAAAGATATTATGCGGAAAGAGGATTTATAGATGCCAGAGTTACAGATGTTATCCATGAACTTACTGAAGATGCAGAAGGGAACAGGACAAACATCATTTTAACTTTTGTTGTAAGTGAAGGGACACAATATAGATTTGGTGGAATGAGTTTTACCGGAAATATTATATTTAAAGATGATGAATTAGCCAGACATGTAAGAACAAGGCCAGGTGAAATTCTTAACAGAACAAAAATAGAAGCTGATTTTTTGAGAGTCTCAGACCTGTATTATGATGATGGTTATATTTTTAATCTTATAACTAAAGAAGAAATAAGAAATGAAGAAGAAGCTACGATTTATTATGTGATAAGAATTGTTGAGCGCGGAAGAGCCCACATTGAAAATATAATTGTCAGAGGAAATACTAAAACAAGAGATCATGTTATTTTAAGAGAACTCCCATTTGAAGTTGGAGATGTTTTCAGCAAGAGAAGAATAATGCAGGGGATAGGAAACCTTCATAACCTGCGATATTTCGATATAATAGAACCTGACACCCCACTGGGAAGCGTAGATGGTCTTATGGATCTTATTTTAAATGTTGATGAAGGGAAAACAATAGATCTTCAGTTTGGTCTTACTTTTACAGCAGCAGCAGGTGATCTTCCAATTATGGCTTTTGTTACATGGACAGACAGAAATTTTCGCGGCTATGGGCAGGAGCTAAGTGTAGGCGGAGAGCTTTCCGGTAATACCCAAAGAGTTACTGTAGGATTCAGAGAAAACTGGCTTATGGGAAGAAGATGGTCAGGAGGTGTTAACCTGGCTGTAACGCGCAGAACTACAGACAGAGCATTGCAGGATATACTTTCGCCTGTTTTCCAGGGAAGCGATATTAGTACAGGAGAAGTTCCGGATCCTTTTGAAGGGATATGGGTACACCCCAGATCAGGAGAGCCTTATGATGGCCCTGGCGCTATAACAGATTATGAATTTGCTTTAAGACGCGGGTACCGCATACCAGAGTCTTATCTTATGGAATATAGATTATGGGATATATCTCTTGGATTACATACAGGATATACCTGGCATACGCCAATAGGAAGATTTAACACATCTACAGGATATGTATTTTCAAGAACTTGGGCAGATTATGATGCTACAATTTTCAGACCATTTAACGAAACTATACGTGATAACTATAAAAACTGGCAAACTATCAACAGAGTCTGGCTTAGCGGTCATTGGGACACACGGGATATAGTGCATAATCCAAGCAGAGGATTTTTTCTAAGGCAATCCGTTACTTATGTAGGAGGAATTATGCCATCCTCAAGAAACTATATTTCAACAAACTCAAGGGGTCAATTTTTTCATACTCTTCTTTCAATACCCGTTACTGACAACTGGAGTTTCAGGACAATACTTGGAGTCAATTCTTCACTGGCTCTTATTTTTAAACAGTTTGACGGTACATTTGACATAACGACCGAAGATATGCTTTATATTGACGGATTGACAATGGCAAGAGGTTGGGAACGCAGATTTGATGGGCAGGCATTATGGGATAACTGGATCGAACTTAGAATTCCTATAATGGCAAGATTCATTTGGTGGGATTTTTTCTATAGCGCTACAGGTATGTGGGAAGAAAGAGCAGCCATAAAAAAATTCGGTCTGGATGATTTTCTCTTCTCGTTAGGCGGCGGTTTAAGGCTTACAATACCTGGAATGCCAATTGGATTTTATTTTGTAAAAAGACATCGGTTTGAAGATGGCAAAGTAGTATGGTATGATGGCCCTCTTTTTTCTAATTCTTTAGGGCTTGATTTTGTTATTGGTTTTACACCAAGCTTTTTTTAAAATGGAAAATTCCGGCTTATAGCCGGTCATTATCAGGAGAATAAAATGCGTAAATTTTTTCTGTTTATTCTTTTTTTATTATGCGGATCTCTTTTATATTCACAACAAATTGTAAGAATAGGGGTTTTGGATTACTCCAGAGTAATATCTACCCTTTCAACCGATACAAGAGCGTTACAGGAAATTGACAGGCTTGTCAGAAACTATGAAGAAGGGCTTAATAATATCAGAAGAGATATATCTTCACTTGAAGAAAGAAGACTACATTTTTTAAGTCAAGGCGATGATATCAATGCTTTAAGAATGGAAGAGCAAATATCAAGAAGGCGTGAGTATATGAATGAATATACCAGAGTAAGGCTGCAGCAAATAGAAGACAGAAGAAGAAGGATAATGGTATCCCCTGAGTTTTTGGCGCAAATCCTCAGAGAAATCGAATTTATTGCAGAAAGTGAAGGGTATTCAATGGTATTTAACTCACAAGACCCTAATCTTATATGGTGGAGCCACACTGTAGATATTACTGATTTAGTAATCAGAAGATTAAGACCAAGAAATTAATATATGTCGTTAGATACTCCTGTAATACAGCAGTATAAAAAAATCAAAAGCCAGCATCCGGATGCAATCCTGTTTTTCAGGCTTGGTGATTTTTATGAAATGTTTGAAAATGATGCAAAGGAAGTAAGCTCAATACTTGATATAGTTCTTACAAAAAGAAACACGATTCCAATGTGCGGAGTTCCTTATCATGCTGCGTCAAATTATATTGCAAGGCTGCTAAAAGCAGGAAAAAAAATTGCAATATGTGAGCAGCTTTCAAGCACACCCCAAAAAGGGGCAAAAATAGTTGAAAGAGAAGTTGTTGAAGTAATAACTCCGGGAACTATAGTTAACGAAGATTATCTTGATAATAAAAATAATAATTACCTTGCAGCAATATGCAAATATAAAAACTCAGTATCATTTTCACACGTAGATATATCAACAGGAGAATTTTTTGTAAACAGTTTTCCCTTTGAAGAAAAAGTATCTGAAGAAAATATCTTTCGCAAACTCCTGAAAATTGCTCCAAGTGAAATAATTATTCAGGAATCATTTATTGAAACAAATGATGAAATAAAAAAAATAATAGCAGAATGTGGCAATGCAATAATAAACAGGTATCCAGACTGGTATTTTAATTTTAACAATTCACTTGATATTCTAAAAAAACATTTTAATGTTGCAACGCTAAAAGGGTTTGGAATAGATGATAATTCCGCAGAAATAGTTGCTGCAGGAGTAATTATTGAATACCTGCGGGAAAATGCAGGCACATTACTATCCCATATAACAAATATCAAAAAAATCAATACAAATGATAATCTTGAACTTGATGGAAAAACAGTTAAAAACCTTGAAATAATACGCAATATGAACGATGGCTCTGTTAAAAATACATTGCTAAATATTATCGACTATACAAAAACTTCAATGGGCGGACGGTTGTTAAAGAAATGGATCCAAAACCCTTTAAAAAATTGCGATCTAATAAATGCCAGGCTTGATCTGGTGGATTTTTTTTATAAGAACCAGCTTTTGCTTACAAAAGTAAGAACACATCTTTCATCATTAAATGATATTGAACGTTTTACTTCCAGACTTGCCTTAAATAAAATCAATGCAAAAGATTTATTGGGAGTTAACATTACTTTAAAAGCTTTTTTAGATATTTCAAATACTATTTCGGAATACGACAGCAACAGACTCTTTCTTTTTTTTGCAGATAAACAAATATATGAAGAGATTTTATCAATTACAAAAAACCTCGATTCTGCTGTTTTTGAAGACCCACCTGTTACATTGGCTGATGGAAACCTTATAAAAGACGGGTATAACAAAGAGCTTGATAAACTGCGAAATTTAAGAGATAACAGCCAGGAAATACTTAATCAGTATATAGAAACAGAAAAAGAAAAATCCGGAATCCCCAATTTAAAAATAAGATATAACAAAATAATAGGTTATTTTCTTGAAATAACTAAATCTTATTTAGATAATATTCCATCGCACTTTATAAGAAGGCAATCCCTTGTGGGGAGCGAGCGCTACACAACAGAAAAACTTATTTCTCTTGAAACAGAACTTAACAGCGCTATGGAAAAAATAACAGTACTTGAAAAAGAACTTTTTGTTGAATTAAGGGATTCAATGAAAAAGCATATACCATTTTTACGAACTGTTGCGGAAAACCTGGCTGAAGTGGATTGTATACAGTCGTATACTTATGCTTCAACAGCTCGCGGATATACACGCCCCAAATTAAATGATGGCGAAGATATTGTAATAATAAATGGCAGACACCCTGTTGTTGAGGCAACACTTCCCCAGGGTGAATATATTCCAAACGATGTTATTCTTAATAAAAAAAAGTTTTTTGTAATTTTAACAGGCCCTAATATGGCAGGTAAATCAACATTTTTAAGGCAGACAGCGCTTATAGTTCTTATGGCGCAAACAGGGATATTTGTCCCTGCAGACAGCGCAGAAATAGGGCTTGTTGACAAAATTTTCTGCCGTGTAGGCTCATCTGATAACCTGGCAAGAGGAGAATCAACTTTTCTTACAGAAATGTCTGAAACCTCGTATATCCTAAGAAATGCCACAAAAGATAGCCTTTTGCTAATGGATGAAGTGGGGCGAGGAACAAGCACAAATGACGGCCTCTCTATTGCCAGAAGCATCTGCGAATATACTATTAAAAAAATCAAAGCAAAAACACTTTTTGCAACACACTACCATGAACTTGCCTATCTTGAACTTCCGGAAATTGAAAATCTTTCGATGAATGCTGTAGAAATGGAAGGAAAACTTATTTTTCTTAAAAAAATCATAAAAGGAGCTGCGAATAAATCCTATGGTATAAATGTTGCGGAAATCGCAGGAATACCATATAGCATAATAGCCAGAGCAGAAGAACTTCTTGAATTTTATGAAGAAAAAGCACAGGAAGCAGATGAAAAAAATCAAAAAACACTGAATACCACTAAAACCTCTCCCCAAAATGAGCTATTTAGCGAAGAACATATAATTTCAAAAGAAATCGCATCTATCGATATCAATAATACAACACCCATCGAAGCTTTAAAACATATAGAAAATTGGCAAAAAAAATTGAATTAAAAGATAAATTTCCCATGTTTATTCTATATGTTCCTGAATAGTATTTTTGATTTTTTCTTCCCTTTAAAGTGCTCTTTGTGTGGCACTATAATCAGAGTTAAAACCAACAACAAGTTATTCTGCAAAAGCTGTATGGAAGTTATTCCAGAAGTGTATTCAGACAATACAAACAGATGTCAGATTTGCAGCAGAGAGTTGATTTCTGAAATAGAAATATGCACGATTTGCAGAAAAAGAGAATATCATTTTACTCAAAACATATCATTATGGGATTATAATAATCATTGTATAAAAACAATCATCCACAACTATAAATTCAAAGATAAAAAGAAAATCGCACATTTTTTTGCCCATTCAATCTCTAAAATTTATAATACCACCGCAGATTTCAAGGATATTCCTGTAATTCCCGCTCCATGCAGCAGAAAAAGAATAAAAAAATATGGGTGGGATCACATGAAGTATTTATCAGCTATTCTGTCAAAAAAGTATTGTGTAAAAACTTTTAATGTTTTTACAAAGAAAAAAACCAAAGACCAAAAAGAGCTGGATTATGAAAAAAGACAAACAGCTCTTTTAAACCAAATTAAAGTATGTGGTAAAAATATATCAAAATGCCTTGAAATCAGTAATATAGCCATTTTTATTGATGATGTTTTCACTACAGGAGCAACATCTAATTATTGTTCAAAATTATTATTGGAGCATGACTTTAAAAAAGTTATTGTAATAACATTAGCTCTTGATTAAAAAATAATAGTTTGATATATTTTACTTAGATTCAATATTTTTGTGGTTAAAAAGAGTCGCGAAACGACTCTTTTTTTTGTAATGAGCAGTTAAAAACGCTAATATTATAGCGTAGAAAAAATGGATTTTGTAGAAAATATAAGCGAACATTATGACATTATATTACCAGTTGTAAACTCATGCGGTTTTGACGTAGTTGAAATAAGCTCAAAAAATCGCCTGGATGGGTTATATATCAATATAGTTTTATATTCCCCAAATGGAATATCATTAAGTGATTGTAGCAAAGTTCACAGAACTATACAGGGAAGGCTGGCAGCACACACAGGAAATAGAGAAGTTTTTATAGAAGTTTCATCACCAGGGGTAAACAGAAACTTAAAATCCGCAAATGAATTCAGTGTTTTTAAAGAAAAAACTGTAAAACTCCTTTTTGGTAATAGTACAGAGTGGGGTTTTTATAAAATAAAAGAGGCAGATAAAGAGGGTGTGCTTTTGGAGCCAGTTAAAAAAGATAATGATTCATTACAAAATAGTGATGAAATTAAAATACAATATTCGGAAATCCGTAAAGCAAAACTAGAGTCTTAAGTGGAGGGATTAAAATATGGCTTCTGATCTTTCTGAAGCAATAAGAATATTTGAACAGGAAAAAGGAATACCCAGAGACCTTGTGCTCAAAACAATAGAAGAATTTCTTATTGCAGCTTATAAAAAGAAATATGGAACAGCAGAAAATGTTATTATTAGATTTAATGATGAAGAAACAGAAGTAACTGTTTTTTCAAAAAAGAGAATTGTTGAAGATGATGATGTTAATGATGAAGTTCTCGAAATAGCATTGAATGATGCTATTGTATATAATTCTGAATCAGAAATAGGCGATGAACTTCTTATAGAAATAAACCCAAAAGATTTTGAAAGAACAGCAGTGCAGAGCGCCAAGCAAAGGGCAAAGCAAAAAATTAAAGAAATACAGAAAGATACGCTTTATTCAGAATTTGCTGAAAAAATAGGAGAAATGATCATTGGATATTACCAAAGAGAAAAAAATGGGAATATCTATGTAGATCTTGGAAAAATCGAAGGTATTTTGCCAAAAAGATTCCAATCACCAAGGGAAATTTACAGGCCAAATGACAGAATAAAAGCAATAATCCACGAAGTTGAAAAGCAGGATTCTGGATTAAACATAATATTATCAAGAACACATACAGATTTTGTGAAAAAACTCTTTGAGCTGGAAGTTCCTGAACTTTACGATAAAACAGTTGAAATATTTAAAATCGTCAGAGAACCCGGATATAGAACAAAAATGGCTATATATTCTCACCGTGAAGATGTAGATCCTGTTGGCGCGTGCGTTGGATTAAAAGGGGTAAGAATACAATCCATAGTCAAAGAGATGGAAGGGGAAAAAATCGATGTTTTAAAATACGATCCAGACCCAAGGGAATTTATAAAAAATGCTTTATCACCCGCAGAAGTAGAATCTGTAATTATTCTGGATGAAGCAAAAAGACAAGCCCTTGCAGTTGTTACAGATAACCAATTATCCCTGGCAATCGGAAAACAGGGATTAAATGTAAGACTTGCAAACAGACTTGTTGACTGGAACATTGATGTTAAAACAATTGAACAATTCCAGGAAATGGATATATCCGCAGAGACAAAAAAAGCAGTATCTGCCCTGTTTGGTGAAGAAGAATCTGATGAAAAGACCGAAGAGATAACAAGAATTGACGAATTGCCTGGAATTCCTGAAAGACTTGTTGAATTATTGCAGCAGCATGGTATAGAATTAATAGAAGCATTTTTATCGATTGATACTGATAAACTTGCAGCGCTGGGTGGAATAACACAACAGGATATTGAATCTATAAAAACAATTATAGATGAAAATGTTGAAATTGTTGAAGACAGCGATGACCAAAAGACCTCTGAGACTAAAACAGAAGCTTCAGATACTATATCTGAGGAAGAAGATGAAGACGACGACGAAGGCGAGGAAGAAGAGGGCGACGACGAAGAGGAAGAAGATATCGATGAAGATGATTTCTATGAATGTCCTGAGTGTGGTTCAAAAATAACAGCAGATATGTTGTTATGTCCAAATTGTGGTGTAGGGCTCAGTTTTGAAGAAGAAGATGAAGATGATAACGAAGGCGAAGATGATAAAGATAAAAATTAAGATTATTATATATAAGGTTTAGTAAAGTTTACTAAAAGTATATTTGTTCCGTGCAACAGGAGAAAAAAGTTTAGATGACTGAAGATCAGGAAAAGACAGAAAAACCGAAAATAGCTTTAATAAAACATAAAAAAAGCTCTCAGGATTCATCAGATGCTAATCGAAAATTTGAGCAAAATGACAAGCAGCCTGACAATAAAAAGAAAGTTGTTGTTGTGAAAAAAAAGGTTATTGTTGTTAAAAAATCAGGTAAAACCAAAGAGAGCCATGAAGATAGTAATATTGAGACACACGATTCGCAAATAGATAAAACTGTTGATGCACCAGCAAATATCTCACAGAAAACAATACAAGAACCAAAAGATAATCAATTACAAAAAGAAGAAAAACCTGTTTCAAGTACAAAAATTGACAAAGCAGAAAAAACAGAAACCAGCGCTGTACAGCCAAAAACCGATAAAATCTATAAAAGTAATAAACCAGGATTTTCTAAACACCCTAACCAATATCAAGGCCAGGATAACAAGAAAAGTCCTGCTTCAGAAAGTCCATCAAAATATTACAGAGCAAAAAAAGAATTTCCTTCATCTGCGATAGAAGATCAAAATCAACAAAACACCAGATTTTCCCAATCTCCAAAAGGAAATTTTAGAGATCAAAAACCAAGATATGGAAGCTCTCAATCTTCTCAGGGACAGGGACCCTCTTTTAGACCTTCTCAAAGGCCTTTTGGAAATAAATTTGGGGATAAAAAACCTGGAGGCCCTTCTCAATTTGGTTCTAAACCGCCTTCAAAATTTGCAGATAAAGATAAGCAATCGCGTTTCCCCGCGTCAAGAGGCGGCGCAGAAGATATAGAAAAAGAGATCGCTTCTGCAAAGTCCGGCGCTAAAAAAATATTTAAGGCAAAAAAGAAAACAACATATCAAAAAACAAAAAAAGATCAGGATATAGAAAAGAATTTTCAAATAAAGAAAAAAACAGTTCAAAAGGCAAACCCAATACCAAAAGAAATTGACATAATGGAAGTTATAACAGTTTCTGAGTTGGCAAAAAAAATGAATCTAAAAGCATCTGACCTTATATCAAGATTTATAGCTATGGGAATGATGGTTACAATAAACCAGCAGGTAGATGCTGAAACTGTTGAAATAGTTGCATCTGAATATGGCTGCAAAGTAAATATCGTATCGTTATACGATGAAACAATAGTTGAGTGCGATAAAGGCGATGACAGGGATATCATAGAAAGAGCCCCAATTGTTACAGTTATGGGCCATGTTGACCATGGTAAAACAAAACTTCTTGATGCAATAAGATCAACAGATAAGGCAGCATCAGAACATGGTGGTATTACACAGCATATTGGAGCATACAAAGTTACTACTAAAGGGAGAAGCATAGTTTTCCTGGATACACCAGGTCACGAAGCTTTTACACTTATGAGATCAAGAGGCGCGCAGATTACAGATATTGTAGTTCTTGTTGTTGCTGCAAATGATGGTGTAATGCCTCAAACACAAGAAGCAATAGATCATGCAAAAGCAGCAGAAGTTCCAATTATTGTTGCAGTCAATAAAGTTGACCTCCATGATGCCAATATTGACCGTGTAAAACAGCAGTTATCTAATTATGATCTTATACCGGAAGATTGGGGCGGAAGCACGATTTTCTGTGAAATTTCTGCTCTTAAAAAAACAGGTATAGAAAATCTCCTTGAAAATATTCTCATTCAGGCAGATGTGCTTGAGCTCACAGCAAATCCAAACTGCAGAGCAGAAGGAAAAATTCTTGAATCAAAAGTGGATCATGGAAGGGGAATTGTTGCAACAGTTATTATTGAACGCGGAACTCTTAATATAGGGGATGCTTTTATTGCAGGCACACATTCCGGAAAAGTAAGGGCGATTTTTAATGATAAGGGAGATAAAATTGATTTTGCTCCACCTGCAACTCCAGCTGAAATCCTTGGTTTTACAGGGATTCCCAATGCAGGCGACCCTTTTCAGGTAGTAGATAGTGAAAAAACAGCAAGACAAATTGAATCAAAACGGCAGGAACTTGAAAAAATTGGTTATGCAAAAAATGTTAAAAAAGTAACCCTTGATAACTTATATGATTCAATCAACGAAGGCGCAATTCAGGAACTTAAAATAATAATCAAGAGCGATGTGCACGGAAGCGGCGAGGCTCTTAAAAATGCGCTTGAGAGACTTTCAACTGCTGAAATAAAACTAAATGTTATACGCGCTTCTGCAGGAGCAATTGTAGAAAGTGATGTGACACTTGCAAGCGCATCAAATGCAATTATTGTAGGCTTTCATGTAAGACCTACTGCAAAAGCCCAAATTCTTGCTGAGCAGGAAAAAGTTGAAATAAGAAAATACAATATCATATATGATGCTGTTGAAAATATAAAAACAGCAATGGAAGGATTACTTGCTCCTGAACTCAAAGAAGAAGGAATAGGAACAGCTGAAGTAAAAGATATATTCAAAGTTCCAAAAATAGGTGTTATTGCCGGATGTTTTGTTACAAGCGGAAAAGTCAGACGCAGTGGAATGGCTCATCTCTATAGGGATGGTATTGAAATATATAGCGGGAAAATCTCTTCTCTTAAACGCTTTAAAGACGATGCCAAAGAAGTTGAAAAGAATTTTGAATGTGGTATAGGACTTGAAAACTATAATGATATTCGGGTCGGAGATATTATTGAAGTATATGAAATAAAAGAGATTCATAAAAAACTGGAAGGATAAATGGCTGAATTCAGACTTAGAAGAGCTGAAAAAATTATAAAAGAAGAGATAAGCATGTTAATACTTCATGATAAAATCAAAGATCCAAGAATTAATAAGCTTGTCCATATTTCAAATGTAAAAGTATCGCAGGATATGGGACATGCAAGAATTGCTATTTCCGGGTTTTGCAAAAAAAAAGATATATTGAAAACAGTAGAAGGTTTAAACAGCGCTGCGGGTTTTATACAGGGAGCAATTGGTAAAAAACTTAAAACAAGATTAACGCCAAAACTTAATTTTTATTTTGACGATTCAATAAAAGAGGGGTTTGAAATCAACAAATTGATAGAGGAAACTCTTTCTTGACAAAAACGGTTTCAGGTTTTTTCTCAATATATAAGCCATCAGGCATTTCAACTTATGATGTAATAAGAACAATAAAAAAGAAAACAAACATAAAAAAAATGGGGCATAGCGGCACACTTGACCCTTTTGCAGAGGGCTTGGTTGTAATTCTTGTTGGTCAAATGACGCGGCTTTTTGATTTTTTTTTACAATTACCCAAAACATATAGAGGCTTTGCTGAATTTGGCAAAAGAACAGATTCTCTCGATATTACAGGAAAAGTCATTGAAACAGCGCCATTGCCCGACATAACTACAATAAAAAAAAACATAGAGAGTTTTAAAGGCATTATTACACAACGCCCCCCTGCATATTCAGCTGTGCATGTAAATGGGGTTAGAGCCTATGAGCTTGCCAGAAAAGGTATAGAACCAGATATTAAAGAAAAAAACGTAACTATTTATTCAATAGATATAAATGATTTTCAAAATAATATCCTTGATTTTGAAGTAACCTGTTCTTCTGGCACATATATAAGGACAATTGCAGATGATCTTGCAAAAAAATGCAATTCAGCAGCTTATCTTGCAAAACTTATACGAAAATCAATTGGCAGATTTGTACTTGATAATGCTGTGGAAATCGATAAAATATCAATTGAACATTTAATTTCTCCCTTGGAAGGCTTAAATACTTTGGATATACCTGTTTTTTTTGTTGATGATGAAATTGCCAACAAAATAATCAAGGGTAAAAATCTTATAGTTGAAAATATCGCAGCCAATAATTATCCCAATAAAATCATCTCATTTTTCACAAAAAACAACAATTTTCTTGCTCTTGTTGATAATCAAAATTTGATGATGCAATACATATTTGTCTCTGCAAACAGGGATATTTCATGAAAATAATCAATTGGGAAGACTTTATAGATAAAAACTACTATATTAAAGAGCCATCAGGGGTAACCATTGGCACTTTTGACGGCCTTCACAAAGGGCATATCCATCTTTTAGGGAAATTATTTATTCCCGGAATAAAAGAAAAGGTAGTATTTACTTTTAAGGAAAATCCTGCGTGGTTTTTTAATAAAAAAAATTTCCTTGGCGATATATATACATTGCCCCAAAAAATCGATGTTTTTAAAAAGGCTGGAATATCCACAGTTGTACTAATTGACTTTTCCAGTGATTTTAGTAAACTAAAAGGTAAATATTTTATTTCTTGTATTATAGACCATTTAAATCTTGTAAAAATGGTTATAGGTGAAGATTTTAAATGTGGAAAAGATAATGATACAAGAGCAGGGAATTTTTTTGACTTATTTAAGCAAAGTCAGGTTGTACTGGAGATAGAAAAAAGAGAGTCGCTTAATGGTGTTCCCATAAGCAGTTCCCTTATAAGAGAATTTATAAATAAGGGTAAAATTGACCAGGCAGAAGAAATGCTTGAATTTGGATATACAGTTGATTTAAATAATCTTGATGTAAAGCAGGAAAATAACTGCTATTATATTTATAAAAATCATACCAGACAGGTTTTACCTGATAATGGCAGATATAATTTAAATCTATTAAAAGATAATATGGTTTCTGTAGAGGAAGTCATTATTGATAATATTTTTTTTAAATGGTTTAAAAAAGCAAAATAGTTAGTATTGATAAAGGAGAGAATAAAACATGCCTTTGACAAAAGAAGAAAAGCAGCAGGTAGTTACAAATTTTGGAGCAAGTGACAAAGATACAGGATCAACAGAAGTTCAAATTGCTTTAATAACAAAAAGAATAAACTTTTTGACTGAACATTTTAAACAACATAAAAAAGACCATAATTCCAGAAGAGGTCTTCTTAAGTTGGTTGGTCAACGAAGAAAACTGTTAAAATACCTCAAAAGAGTTAATCTTGAAAAATACAGAAATATTCTGGAACAACTTAACTTAAGAAAATAATAAAAAAGGATTTATAAATGCCTAAAATTACAATACCAATAGGTAACAAAGAATTAGTATTAGAAACAGGAAAAGTTGCAAAACAGGCAAGCGGCGCAATTATGGCAACTTACGAAGGTTCCGCAGTTCTGGCTACTGTATGTTATTCAGAAAACGAAATTGATGGTCTTGACTATGTTCCGCTTCAGGTAGAATACAATGAAAAATTTTACGCTGCAGGAAAAATCCCAGGGGGGTTTTTAAAAAGAGAAGGAAAAGCAAAAGATAAAGAAATACTTGTTTCCAGGCTTATAGACAGGCCCATGAGACCGTTGTTCCACAAAGAATTTAAAAGAGACATACAATTAATCCCAACTGTACTTTCCGCAGATCAGATAAATCCTCCGGATATTCTGGCAATAGTTGCATCATCAGCAGCAGTTGTTGTATCAGATATTCCATTTGAAGGGCCTGTTGGCTCAGTCAGAGTATGTTACATAGATAATGAATTTGTTATTAATCCCACTTTTCAGCAAATAGAAAAAAGCAAACTTGAAATCATTGTTGCTGGTACAGTTGATGGTATAACAATGGTAGAAGGTGCGGCTAACGAAGTTTCTGAAGAAATAATGTTGGAAGCAATAGAAAAGGCAAGCGTTATTATTAAACAAATATGTGAAGCGCAAAAAGAACTTGGAAAACTTGCAGGACAACCAAAAGCTCCTCTTAAAAAAGCTGTAGAAGACCTGCCTCATTACAAAGAAATTTGGGGCCATGCATTTGATCAGTATAAAGTAGCTTGTTTTCTTCCAAGTAAAATTGAACGCAATAAAGCAAAAGCAGTTGTGAAAAACAGTACATTAAAGCATTTTGAAGAAAAATATTCTGGAGAAGATTTTAAACTGGAAATTTTCAAAGTATTTGAAGATCTTGAATATAAAATATTAAGAGATGCAATCATTGAAGAAAATAAAAGATCTGACGGCAGAAAAAATGATGAGATAAGGGACATTTCATGTGAACTTGGAGTTCTTCAAAGAACACATGGTTCTGGTCTTTTTACAAGAGGGGAAACCCAGGCTCTTGTTGTTACAACACTTGGATCAGCAAACGATGAACAGATGTTTGATGATATAGATGGTGGCAAACGATTTACCAACTTTATGCTTCATTATAATTTCCCGCCATTTTGTGTTGGGGAAAAGGGAAGTTTATCTGTTGGACGAAGAGAAATAGGGCATGGACACCTTGCAATGAGATCTGTTGAAGCAATTATTCCGGAAAAAGATGTATTTCCTTATACTATGAGAGTTGTATCTGAAATACTTGAATCAAATGGGTCTTCTTCAATGGCAAGTGTTTGCGGAAGTACTCTTGCTCTTTTTGATGCAGGAGTTCCAATAAAGAACCCTGTGGCTGGAATTGCAATGGGACTTATTTCCCAAAATGATAAATTTGTAATACTAAGCGACATTCTTGGTGAAGAAGATCATTTTGGAGATATGGATTTTAAAGTTGCCGGAACAGAACAAGGTATAACCGGCTTTCAGATGGATATAAAAATTTCCAACGTTACCCCAGAGCTAATGAAAAAAGCATTGGAGCAGGCAAGAGTTGGAAGACTGCACATACTTGGAATTATGAAATCTGCCATGACTGCTGAAAATGGAAAAATTTCTGATTTTGCTCCTCAGATAATAACAATGACTGTAGATGCAGATAAAATAGGTACTGTTATTGGATCTGGCGGAAAAACAATTAAAGGGATCTCCGAAAAATCAGAAGCAAATGTAAATGTTGATGATAAAGGTAAAGTTACTATTTTTGGCAAGAATAAAGAAAGCGCGGAAAAAGCAAAAAATCTTATACTTTCACTCCTCGAAGAACCAGAAGTTGGAAAGATATATAACGGTATTGTTAAAAGAATAACTGAGTTTGGAGCATTTATCGAAATACTTCCAGGAAGAGAAGGTCTTTGCCATATTTCAAAACTTTCATTTGATAAAGTTAATACAGTATCAGAAGTTTTAAAAGAAGAGCAGGAATTTGTTGTAAAGCTGGTAGAAGTTGACAGAATGGGAAGAATCAATCTAAGTCATATTGATGCTATTAATCCAGAGCTTGCAAAGCAAAAAAGAGAACAGGCAAGAGAAGAAAGCGAAAGAGAAAATCCAGGCGGTGACAGAGAGCGACACCATAGAAGTTACTCAGACAGAGACAGAGATCGCGATAGAGGAGATAGGGACAGACATTCTGGCAGAAGACACACTAACAACAACAGGAGAGGTGGTTTTCACAGGAGAGATAATTGATTGGTTATACAGAGCTTGAATCAAAAGCCAGGCTAATTTATGACAAAGTTGAACATACAGAAGTTTGTTCAATAGGATTCTGGTTTTTGAATGGCTCTGTTGATGAAAATAACGAACAAAAAGGGTATGCTCACTTTATAGAGCATATCCTGTTTAAAGGGACAAAAAACAAAACAACTTCCGATATTGCCCGCTGTTTTGACAAAATTGGAAGCAACTTTAATGCATTTACAGAAAAAGAAACAACTTGTTTCTACTGCACTTTTCCTTCAAAACATACTGAGTATGCAATAAATCTTTTATCTGAAATTATATTTTCTCCCTTATTTGAAAAATCAGAAATAAAAAAAGAAAAAAATGTAATTATAAGTGAAATACAGGAATACGAAGAAATTCCTGATGAAAACAGTTATGACCTGTTTCTTAAAAAAATGTGGCATCCTTCTCCGCTTGGATATAAAATCACAGGTGAGATAAAAGATATAAAAAAAATCAAAAGAGATTCTCTTTTTGATTTCTATCTGGATAGATATGCGCCGGAAAAACTTATTATAGCAATTGCCGGATGCTTTGATATAAAAAAAATTACAGATCAATTAAATAAAACTCTTCCAGTAAAAAAGGGAAAAAGTAAGCAAAAGCCCTATGTCCCTGTCAGGATAAAACCAGAAAATAAATATAGTTTTGAATATCATTACACCCCTATAAAGCAAATTCATATTAATACAGGAATTGCCTTTCCAACCCCTATGGAAATGAAAACTTATTATATCTTTCTCTTTTTTAGCACTCTTGCAGGTGAGTCTATGAGTTCCAGATTATTTCAAAAACTAAGAGAAGAAAATGGACTCTGTTATTCAATTTATTCTTACAGGTCGATTTATACTTGCGCTTCAATGTGGAATATTTATGCAAACACAATGCCGGACATTTATCATGATTTTATTAAAAAACTTAATATTGAGCTTGCTAATTTTTTTATAGATAAATTTAATGATTCAGAAGTAGAAGATGCAAGAACACATCTTGAGGGCGGTCTTATTCTTTCGCAGGAAGACATGGAGTTAAGAATGAAGAGGCTGTCACGACATTATATTTTTAATGGGAAAAGTTATAACTTAGAGGAATCAATAGAGATGCTTAACAGTGTCTCGCTTAATGATATTTATGATTTTGTAAGTAAAAATTTTATAAATAGAAAGTTTAATACACTTATTTATGGAGATACCAAAAAAATCAATTGCGAAAAATATGATATAATAATAAAAGGATAAGATTGTGCAGAGTAGTGTTATAATTAAATGTTTTTGCAACAATAGCAAATATTTACCTTTCTATGCATCAAAAGGGGCATCAGGGGCAGATATTTTTGCAGATATCGAAAAAGATGAATTATTAAAGCCTGGTGAAAGAAAAGCAATTTCTTCAGGATTAAAAATTGAAATACCAGAAGGGTATGAAGCTCAAATAAGACCAAGATCTGGCCTTGCATTAAAATATGGCATTACAGTTTTAAACACTCCAGGCACAATTGATTCTGATTACAGAGGCGAAGTAAAGGTAATTATGATAAACTTGGGTACAGAAGACTTTATAATCAAGCAGGGGGACAGAATAGCGCAAATGATAATTGCACCTGTAACAAGAGCTGATTTTAGGTTAGAATCAAATTTAAATAATACAGAAAGAGGCGAAGGCGGTTTTGGTTCAACAGGGTCTTGAGTTCACAACTTATAACAGCCAATTTGTAAAAAAATGATAAAAAGTATACCTATCTACTATAAATATATCTCAAAAGAATTACTTATATCATTTGTTGCTTGTTTTATCCTCTTTTTCTTTCTTTTTTTCGCAAATCAAATACTTTATCTTGCTGAACGAATTCTTTCAGCAAGAATACCGTTAATAGATGTAGTATTATTGCTGGTTTATTTTATGCCTAATATGATTTCTCTTGCTTTTCCTTTTGCTGCTCTTGTAAGCTCTCTTATGGCTGTTGCAAGACTTTCTTCTGATAATGAAATATTATCAATGCAATGTTCAGGCATTAGCCATAAACAAATATTTTTACCTGTTTTTATACTTGGAGCATTTCTGGCAACATCATCTTTTATAATAAATGACTATTTCCTGCCTGCAGGAACAATAGAGTATAATAAACTTTTAAGAAGGCTTATCCACGCTCACCCAGAACTTGAAATAGAATCATTTTCCGCGAAAAGATATATTGATACAGTTCTTATTACAGGAGAAGTCAGTGGTAGATATATAGATAGTATAGTTATTATTGATACAACAACAGATGGAAATAAGAGATTTATTATAGCAGATAATGTTGTTTTGGAAGATGATAAAGATGGACGAGGTGTTATATCATTCTCTCTTTCAGATGTTTTTAGCCATTTTTCAGATCAAAAAAAAGAATATGATTACAGCTATTTTACAGCAGATAAAATGATTTATAATATATTATTAAGCGACATAACCTTTGCTTTAAGAAATCCAGGGCCGCGTGAAATGAGTTCTTATGATGTTTATAGAGCAATAAGAGAAAAAGAAAAAAGGCTGTATGAAGACCACATCAATTTACTTTATGCAAATGATATAAACTATATGGATTTTTCAGGCAATTTTATTGAATTATCATCTACAAATATTACCTCTGGGCGAAAAAGTAGCCTCAATAATGAAATGATCCGCTCTTTTAATAATTATGTGCGATTAAACGAAGAAGTGCCTTTTGACAGGACTCTTCAAATATTCAGACTTGAATTCCACAGAAAATTCGCGTTACCTGCTGCATGTATCCTTTTTATATTTCTGTCATATCCTATTGGACTCTTTTTTACAAGAAGAAGCGGAAGATCTATGGGATTTGGAGTAGGTTTAATTATCTCTCTTATATACTGGTGTATTATGTTTGCAGGAACAACTCTTGGCGTACGAGCCAATGTTACGCCGCTTATTGCAATGTGGCTTCCGAATTTTGCAATAATAATAGGGGCGGCAATACTTTTTTTAGTGAGATTTATAAAATGACTATAATTTATCGCATGGTTATAAAATCATTTATTACTACTTTTATTACCTCTGTATTATTATTCATGATGATTGTGCAATTGCTGGATATCTTTGGCAATTTATGGCGTTACATTAATAATAATGTTCCGTTTTTATCCATACTGGAAGTTGCTCTTCTATATACCCCAAGATGTATTTTTTATGCACTTCCTATCGCAACCCTTTTTTCTGTTTCTTTTACACTTGGTTCGATGTTTGCAAAAAATGAACTTATTGCGATATTTGGTTCAGGGGTTTCAATTTATAGGCTTGCGTTGCCTTTAATTATTTGCGGATTTATTATAAGTATTTTTACATTTATATTTCATGAAAGTGTTGTTACTACCACATTTCATAAAAAAAATGAACTTACTGCAAGACTTCTCAGAACAGAGATAAATTTCAGTAATGACAATATAACAGTTATGAACAGCGACAGAGACATTATTTATAATGTTGATTTCTATAACGATGCCACCCAAACACTTAATAACTTAATGTTGCTGGACAGAACAGAAAACAGGAATATTCCGACAAGAATTGATTGCAGGCAAGCAGTATGGGATGCAGAATCCCATAAATGGATTTTAATAGATTGCAGAAGATATTTTTTTGATCAGAATGAAAATAAATATAAGCTTGAAACTTTTCGAATAATAGAAGACCCAAAATTTAATCTCATTCCTTCAACTTTCAGAAGGGTTGTGAATAATATTGATGAGATGAATTTTCGTGAAGCTTCCAACTGGATAGAGAGTCTAAGAAGAGCAGGCCTTCCATACAGAAATCAACTTATTGAATATCACAAGAGGTTCTCTTTTCCGCTAACGTCTTTAATTGTTGCAATACTTGCATCGTCAGTAGGTGGAAGTTTTAGAAAAAATATTTTAATAATGAGTTTTCTTACAAGCCTTTTACTTGCAGCAGGTTATTATATAATGCAGATGGTATTGAGCCTTTTGGCAAGATTTGGTTATGTGCCGCCACTTGCAGGCGCTTGGGGAGCTTTTATATTTTTCCTTTTCTTTAGTATTGTTTTACTAAGATATGCAAAAACATAATCTTTTACAGATATTTTATCACTAATACGCAATTATGTGGCTGGTGCTGTGGTTGTTGTTGCTATGCTGGGAAAGGTAGTATAGCTGGAGCATATATTTATGGAACCAAATATTGGAGTAAATTAATTGAAATGAATTTTAAAATAATAAAGTCAGACAGCAGTAGTAAAGCAAGAATCACAGAATTTATCCTGCCTCATGGAAAAGTATCAACCCCAATATTCATGCCTGTTGGAACAAATGGCTCTGTAAAAGCTGTAAAGCATAAGACACTTTCCGATTACGGAGTAGATTTGATTTTAAGCAATACTTATCATCTTTATTTGCGGCCTGGTTCTGACATTATAAAGCAAGCAGGAGGGCTCCATAATTTTATTTCGTGGCAGCAAAATATTCTTACAGATTCTGGAGGATTTCAGATATTTTCTCTTGCTCCATTCCGAAAAATAACAAATGATGGAATAAAATTCAGATCGCATATTGATGGTTCATATCATACTTTAACACCAGAAGATGTTGTAGAGCTTCAACGGGTTTTCAAAAGCGATATTC
The DNA here is from genome assembly GCA_009780675.1 of Spirochaetaceae bacterium. Classification (GTDB taxonomy): domain Bacteria; phylum Spirochaetota; class Spirochaetia; order CADAEX01; family CADAEX01; genus WQTU01. Next base: position 34,327 of record WQZP01000014.1, read on the forward strand.
TTATGCCACTTGATGTATGCAGCGCTCATGGTACAGAATATAAAAAAGCGATTGGCGCAATGAAAATTACACACAAATGGGCAGAGCGCAGTATAGAATATTGGAAGAAATACAGAGAAGAGTGGGGCGGGCAGTTGTTTGGAATCATACAGGGAAACTTTTATAAAGATTTAAGAAAAGAGAGCGCAGAATATATATGCAGCCTTGATTTCCCCGGGATAGCAATAGGAGGATTATCTGTAGGCGAGTCTTTTGATGTATTCAAAGAATTTCTTGAATATACATCAGAATTTATTGATAACAGCAAACCCCATTATCTTATGGGAATAGGAACACCAGAATATATAATCGAAGCAGTTGAAAATGGAATCGATATGTTTGATTGTGTATATCCTACCAGAATTGCAAGAAATGGCACTCTGTTTACACGAAATGGCAAAATCACAATAAAAAAAGAAAGTTTTGCAAATGATTTCAACCCTATAGACGAAAAATGCAAATGCTTTGCATGTCTTAATTATTCAAGAGCATTTATAAGGCATCTTTTTAAAGCAAATGAAATACTTGGCCCAATGCTCGCTACAGAACATAATCTTACATTCATAAGAGATCTTATTTCAGAAATAAAATCAAATATAGAATCCAATACATTTATGGATTTTAAAAAAAGATTTTTGGGTGATTATGGAAACAACTGATAATACCTCTAAAAAGAGTTCTGTATCTGCTATATTGGTGATGCTCTGTACCTTTATCTCAAGAATTTTGGGATTTGCAAAAATAGCTGTAATCGGAGCTTTTTTTGGAGCAACAAAACACGCAGATGTTCTTAATGCTGTTTTTTCAATACCCAATAACTTAAGGAAACTTATGGCAGAAGGGGCTTTATCTTCTGCTTTTATACCTGTTTTATCCGAATCTCTTGTAAAAGAAAAAGATAAAGCAGTTACAAAAACAATTGTCAGAAATATAATTACATTTCAGGTAATTATAATTGTGCCTCTATGTATACTTTCAATATTTTTTGCAGATTTTTTAATAAACAAAGTTTTTTTTGAATTTGCAGATCCATATCTTAATTCGCTTGCAGTAGACCTTTTTAGATGGATTATAAGTTATCTTCTTTTAATAAGCATAAGCGCTGCAGTAATGGCAGTTCATAATTCACATGGTTATTTTTTTATACCTGCGATTACCCCCATTCTTTTTTCAATTACTGTAATTTCAGGAATTGTATTTTTTTACAAATATCTGGGGATTTTTTCAATGGTAATAGGGGTGCTTTCCGGCGGGCTCTTGCAGGTGATTTTCCAGCTTCCACTGTTTTTTAAAAATGGGTATGATCTTAAACCCAGCTTTAATTTTAATAACCACTATTTTAAAAAAATAATGAAAAACTGGTTTCCGGTAGTTGCAACAGCATCAATATTTGCCATAAATTCCCAAATTGCCATTAGATTCGCATCCGGGCTGGAAACAGGAAGTTCTTCCGCGTTAAGTTATGCGATAGTGTTTTGGCAGTTCCCTTTTGGCGTTTTTTCCGCCTCCATTACGACAGTGTTTTTTCCAAAAATGAGCCGTCTTTCAGCATCTAATATGACTAACGAACTTCTTAAAACAGTAAATACAGGGGTAATACATCTTTATTCACTTCTGCTCCCTTCAGGTATTTTTATGTTCGTTATGGGAAATGAGATAATATCGATCGCAATGCAAAGAGGGTCTTTTATTGCGGAAAATACACATCTTACTGCATTTGTACTAAAAGGTTATGCTGCGGGGATTTTTACAGCAGGTTTTGTAAATTTTCTCCAAAGATTCTATTATTCTACACATAATTACAAAAAACCTTTTATTTTTGCTGCAATTATCTGTATAATAGATGTAGTGTTTTCAATAATTTTAAAACAGACATTCCTTAGAGTAGGTGGTCTTGCTATTGCCAATACAATTGCTTTTTCTGTAGGAGCTATAATAATGTTTGTGGATATTAAAAAAACCTATCCATTATATGATTTAAAGCTCTTTTTTAAGCAAACAGGTAAAATAACTCTTGCATTAGTTATTCCATCAGTTTTTGTAATATTTTTCCGAACATATTATGATAGCTTATGGATTATGGGATTAAGTATAAAATTACTTGCTTATTTTTTGCTCACAACACTGGTTTTTATAGTATTAGTGCTATTTTTCTATAAAATATTCAAAATAGATTTTATCTTTTTTTCTAAAAAAAGGAGCGCAACATGAAATTAGATAAGTTATTTTTACTCATCTGTTTTACTTTTTTTTCTGCTACTCTTTGTTTTTCCGAAGATACAGAACCATCAGAAACCAGCGCTTCATTGAGAAGAGAAAGAGAGAGGACACTTGCTTTTGGGCTTAATACAGAAGTATCTGGCCTGATTCGGGAGTTTATTACAGACAGAGATTTATCCTACAATGACCATCTTTTAAGCCTTTTTGAAACCACAACAAGTGATCAGATCAGAAGAGATATTATTGAGTTGTACACAGTTGCTAATTCAATTAATTTAAAAAATCAGGTAATTGAAGCAATCAAAAACAGGGATTATGAACCCAGAAGCGTAATAGTTGCAAGTATACGTTATATTGCTGAGATAAACGCTGTTGAAGAATATTATGAGATTTTTCTTGAGCTTTTAGACGATAGACAAAGAGAAATCAGACTTGAATCAGTAAAAGCATTAACAGCTACAGGTAATAGAAAATTTTCAAAACCACTTATGCAGATGTATGATATAGAAGATGAGACCTCGGTTAGATTGCAGATACTTCTTGATCTTGGAAAACTTGAAGACCCTGATACTGCAGAATTTCTAAAAGAGATAGCGTTTGATAGAGATCAGGAAAGAATATACAGACAATATGCAATACATTCACTTGGATATTTAAGAGATGAAGAAATTTTTAATGACCTTGTGGCTGCATTCAAAGAAGATGACCCTTTTATAAGAACACATGCTCTTGCAGCTGTTGCAAAATATGATAAAAAAGAAGCAAATACCATTATTTTTGAGGGAATGAGAGATGAAAACTGGCGGATCAGAAGGCAAGCTGTAGTTGCTGCAGGAGAGAGAAAAAGCGAAGAGTTTGTTCAGATACTTATTTTCAGATCAGAGAGAGATCCTGTTGAAGATGTAAGAGTTGCTTCTCTTACTGCTCTTGCAGAAATAGGTGGAGAAGAAGCATTTGATTTTATAAGAAGAGTAGCAGAGGAACAAAGAGGAAGTGTAAGACTCAGGCTCCACGCTTTTACACTGGCAATAAATAATGATACTGGAAATTCACTTGTAATGATCGAAACTCTTTTGCAAAGAGAATCTGCTGCTGCTAATCAAAGATTTTTTGAAAGCCTTGCCAGTGAACTTTGCAAAGTAGAATACCCAGGACTTGCCCCTTTTTTTGAAAGAATGCTTGACAGCAGTTCGGTTGTTGCAAGAATAGCAGGGCTTAGAGGAATTCGGCTTAACAAAATAAGTCGTCTAAAAGATAGAGTCCAGGCAATGGCAGAAGACCAAAGACAGGCTTCTGCAGTAAGAACTAATGCTCTCGCAACCCTGGAAGTTCTTCAAGGAATTTAGTTCTTACCTCGTAAATTGCGGTGGAAGGCCTCTGCGTTCAGTTAGCTTTAGTATTGCATTGATTCTCTCAAGAGGGGAGATATATTCCCAAAATCTTATACTTACTGTCTGCTGTTTTTCGGTCATTATAGTAATATCCTGGTCCAAAGGATTTTCAATTTCTCTATCCCCAATTGTAGGGAAAAACTCTGATTTTATTGGAGTAAAAATATATTTGTCACCATCAAATTTTAAACTCGCAATAGCTCCTGGCATCTTATAAAGAAAAATAAGATATGAAGAATTGCTTCCGCCTATAGATTTAACAGTTCCTCTTTTAAAGCCATGTATGTTTCTGCTGGTTCCTACAATAAGATCGTTCTGACCAGCAACTTTCATAATAATAGGTCTTCTGTTGCCGTCATCTGACTTGCAGCCATCTTTATCAATATCGCTACGTACGATTTTATAGGACTCCCTAACCGAAGCTCCGGAAAAATATCTTATAATCAGAATAAAAACAATAATTGTAAATAAAATAATTAATAATATAAATAATATAAAAGCATTATTTTGAGCTGCAAAACTATCCAAAATAGAACTTCTGGCAGATGTTTCAGCTCTATCTGCTTCGGTTCCTGGTATTTCTGCAGCAGGTGTTTCAACTGCTGTTGCAGGCAAACTCCTTCTTTCTTCAGTTGGAACATTATTTGCATCAGGGGTAAAAACTCTGGCGTTATCAATAAAGTCAAATATACTTGGTTCAACAAATCCGTTAGCAACAACCGCATCTTGCTGCCCGGTTACGCCAATGGTTCCGGATATTCTGGGCGCTTCTGCTGATGGGTCATCCGGTAATCTTATAATAGTTATTTTCCAGTCAGTTTTTCTTAGCTCTTCGACCTCTATTTGAAGAAGATTAGCCCCTGTTACAGGGTCTATAACTAATTGGTATGGAGAGCCAGGTGGCGGGTTATGAATGCCATCAGTTAAAATCACAATTTCACGGCTTTGATCATAACTTGGAACCCTTGAAATATAATCTCTAAGATATTTAAAAGCCGAGATAACATCTGTATGTCTTCCAAATGGATGTAATAAAAAAAGATTATTTATTACAAATTCAATATCATCTATGGTATTGATCTGTCTTGAAAGAATAAAAGAAGGGGTCGCATCAAAAGTTAAAAGGTGCAATGTATCGCCAAATTTTAAGTGGTCAGAAATAATATCTCTTATAATATAATTTAGAAGATCATTATAAATAGGAAACACACTTGCAGATGTATCAAGCATTATAACCATATCAACTGGGGTTGCTTCTATTTGTGAGGGAATAATTAAAAATAGCCCCACAAGTAATAAAATCAGCATTAAAAAATTCTTCTTCATTTTTAAGATAACCCTTTATAATTAGCTTTATATAAGTTCTGTTTTTGTTATTTTTTTAACAGTATAATTATAATTTCGATCATTTATTGTAAAATTCAGATTTTCATTAACCTTTGCATTTAATAACGCACTCCCAAAAGGGGCCATGTAAGAAATAATATTATTCTCTGGAGAAGATTCCCATGGGCCTAGTATTGTGTATGTTTCTTTGGCTTTTGCATCGTTATTAAACAGTATAGCTTTTGTGCCAAAAGAAATTTTACCTGTATTTACTGTTGAAGGATCAAACACATAACACTTTTCTATGTCTTCTTTTAGTTTTCCTACTGTTGCGTTAAGTATTTCCTGTTTCTCCTTGCCAGCTTTATATTCTGCATTTTCGCGAAGGTCTCCAAGGGCAATTGCTGCTCCTATTTCTTTTGAGTTATTCGGAATCTCTACTTCAAGAATATGTTTAAGTTCTTTTTTCTTATTTTCAAGACTTATTGCTGTAACAATAAGACCGCGTGATACAATATCGATTTCTTCTTCGATCCCTATAAATTTAATATCAGGATGGATATCTTTAATCTTCTTCTTGATTTCAATCTTTATTGCAGGATCAACCCCTTTTGTATCATCTATAAGAGAAATCATTCTTATAATTATGTTTTTATCTGCGTTTAAGATAAATTTTTCAAGCCTTTTATCTTTAAACAAATAATTATTAAGTTGCTTATTAATCTTTTTATTATTACTTACATTTCTTTTATTAACAATTTCCCTGTATGTAATATCAAGGAGGTAGATCGCATTAACAAGAATTTTTTCTTCACCAGGCGATGCTTTTTCAAAAATAGCATATTCTTCAACATGCTTTAAAATCCAGATAAAACTTTCGCGGTACTCTTTATAATTTTCATATATTGTTTTTACAAGCTCTGTTACTTTATCCTTATAATCCTCTGCAATCAAGGCATCGATAACGCTTCTGTTGAGGTATTGAGGGAATATCTGAAGATATATCGTAGACCAGTTTTTATCATATTTTTTTACTTTATCAAGGAAAAGTTTTTTAAGATCAGAATCTGCGATTTTTGTGAACAATACAGGGATATCACTCAAATTTTTAATAAAATCATTGAATTTTACACTGATTCCCGGATTAAGATGAGGGAATTTTGAAACAATCTGATCAACAAGAAGATAACTGCAAATAATAAATTCATTTGGAGAACTATAAGATTTAAGGTAATTTGTAAAGTATTGAAACATTTCCGGAAAATAATCTGATTCAATAGAAACTTCATCCACAAAATCAAGAAGAGTTTTTAATTTATCAAAAAAACCTGCTTCTGCCTTAAAATTATTATAGGCTTTTTCTTCAAAAGTAATTGGCTTATCTCTTACAACAAAAAAATCTGCCTTATCCGGAAGGTTCCCAAAATCTGTATTTGTTTTAAGAATTTTTCTTGCCTCATTGCTCCATGATGTCCATTCGCCGGCTGTAAGTATACTTGGGACAAGTTCGCTTTTGATTCTTTTTATATCAGCAGAATTACCAAAACTTTTTATAATTGTTTTAAGAGTCCAGGGAGTATCGCCTTTAATCATCTTCCTTAGGTCTTCTTTTTTCTTTGTGCTTTTATAAACCCAAAAATGCTCTTTTCCAAGCATTGTAAGGGCATTAACAGCCATTTTAAGAGACATTGGATGTTTCTTCTTTTTTATGAAATCAATTACAACATTATCACCTTTAATATCTGTAATTTTTCCTATTCCCCATGACCTGTGAAATACAAAATTATTTATTTCAAAAGAGATATGCTTTTCAAAATCAGCAATTGCTTCGTGAATATTTCTCCACTTTTGGGAAAGGTTTGAAATTTTTATATACTCTTCAACCTGACTATGATAACTGTACTTCTGGGTAAAACAGAATATTATTTCGCTTCTCATCTCGTTATTCGCAGGTTCAAGAACAAGTATATGTTTTAAAATATCTATTGCATAATTCCAGTTTTCTCTTTTTTTATAATGTTCATAAAGCTCCTCAAGAAGCTGGCAAGCTCTTTCTTCGCCTATGGTTTTTGTTACTTTTTTAGCTAAATGATAAAAGAAGTCGATTTCATCAGGGCAATAATCAATAAGTTTTGTCCATAACTCTTTTACAGCAGAAAATTGCTTCTTATTTGCGTATCTGTGGATAGCCTTTTTATAATAATCTATAGCTTTTTCTTTACTGCCCTCTGTTTCATGTTTTTCCGCAAGATGCTTTATAATTTCAGTCTCATCGTAATCAACTTTTATAAGCCTTTCCCATACCTCGATTTTTTTATCATTTTCACCTTCATTTTCATAACATTCAGCAAGCATCCTCAGGGCAACTTTATTTTCACCATAGTCGAGAATTCTTTCGCAAAGATATTCAACAATATTCCACTTGTGATTATCAGAAAAAATATTAATTAGAACTATAAGGTTTGAATCATCAATAATATGTTTCGAAAGTGAAAGAATGCCTGAAATATAGAGCCCAATAATACTGTTTTTTGAATGAACTAAATGTTCTTCACACAGTTTAAGCACTTCCTGCAAAGACTCATCATCGCCTGAATCTTTTATAAGGTGGTTAAGATCTTTAAAATTATTAATTGTATAACTTTTTATTGTCGCGCGTGTCCATTTTTCTTCATTAAGCATCTGACCAATTTTTTCAAGCAAGTTCGAACTCATTTTTTTCTCCAGAAATTTATTGTATAAGAAAATATTTTCATAACATCCTTTTAGTTTGAGTAAAGCTCATATACAGAAGGATTAACTTTATTCATTTTTCTCAAGACATCTTCAATCCTGTCTTTACTGTCATTTGTACTTATATAATAATCAATAAGCCAAAAATATCTATTTAAGAGCCTTGGAACAGTAATCGCTCTATTTTCCACATCTTCATCATACTGATGCTCAAGAGCGCTTATTGACTGCTTAAGTTTTCCAAGCTCAAGTACTTTTAGTTCTCTTTTTACATTAAAAACACCATATAACACTCCGTAAATCGGAATCCATTCATTTAAAAGCTTATCATCAAATCCAAGCGATTTTACTCTACCAATAAGTTTTTTTATAAGAAGCGACTCAAGAGAGTAGAGGTCAATGCTTTGCGGATCAATAAAGAAAGCTTCTCTAAAAAATATTTTTGATGCTTTAACTTCGTTAATAAATGCATAACAATCTGCAATTTCTGCCATAAGCTCTGCATCTTCGTGCTTTGCCTGCATTACTATTTCAAGATATTCAAGAGCGCGGCAGTAATCACCTAAATTTTTATGACACAATCCGATTTTTATTATTATTTCGTGGTCATCTGCCCCATTTTCGTATAACTGATTAAAATGATGAAGTGCCTGGTTAAAAACCCAGAATTTTATAGCATAAATCGTAAGCTCATCATCTGTTATATCGAATTTTCCCGAAAAAGCAATAAAAGCTTTCCATTGCCGGAAAAGGTAGCAACCCCGCTCATAATGGCCTTCAACAGTCTGAAAACGCATTTTTCTTTCAATCCAGAAGTTGACAAACTTAAGTCCATTTATTATAAGTTTATCATTAAAATCTATTGAAAGAGCTTTCTCTATATCTGTTTTAGCTTTTTCAAAATCACCATTTTTTAAACTTTCTCTAGCTACTTGCAATAGTGATGCAATACTCTCTTTTACACCAGCAATACTTTTATCCATATTAATCCATTTTCATTATACTTATTTGAGTAAACATAGTCAATTGAGCTGTATTTTAATTGCTTTAATAACAACAATTTGATAAGTTTTTAGCTATGCTAGAGAGAAAAATACAAATTTCTGCCTCGATTTTAGGGGCAAATCTAAGTAATGTTGAAAAAGCACTCAGACTGTGCGAAGAGTCTCAGGTGGATGCAATCCATATTGATGTAATGGACGGTCACTTTGTCCCCCAGCTTACATTCGGAAATAAATTTTTAGCAGATCTCAAAAAAATAACTAAACTGCCAACCGATGTCCACCTTATGATCAATAATCCTGACCGTTTTATTAATGACTATCTTAAAGCAGGCGCTGATTGGATAACAATCCACATGGAAGCTGATACCCATGTGAACAGAACACTGCACTCAATAAAAGATGGTGGCGCAAGAGCAGGGATATCCATTGTCCCTTCCACGCCTGTAGCAGCTCTTTCTGAAGTAATCGATATTGTGGATTTTGTCCTGGTTATGACAGTAAATCCTGGTTTTTACGGGCAAAAAATTATCCCCTCTGCCATAAGAAAAATTGGGGAATTGGATGTTATACGAAAAGCAAAAAACCTTCCGTTTGAAATTTTTGTTGATGGCGGCGTTAGCAGCAAAATATCCGGAGAGCTTATAAGACTAGGGGCAGACCTTCTGGTAACTGCTTCTGCTTTTTTTAATGCTGATGATCCTAAAAAAGAGGTTGCGCTAATCAGAAGTGGAACATAAAATGAGTAAAAATTTTAAAAAAGCAGAAAAAAAGTTTAAACAGGGAAAATATTCAGATGTAATAAGGTACCTTGAGCCCGAAGTTTTTAAACACAGGGAGAATGAACGCTTTTATTACTATCTGGGTATATCATGCCTTTTTCTCGGCGATTTTGGCGGAGCAAATTCTTATTTAAGACGAGCGCTTCAAATCAAGCCAGATTCCAGTCAAATGCTTGGGCTTGCAGTTGTTCATCTAAAGCATGGCAACCCTTCCGAAGCAATAAGAATATGGCTTGATATACTTGATAAGGACCCTGAAAATAAATATGCGCGAAGGTCTCTTGATATTTTAAGAAAATCAGAAACCCTTGAAAAAATTCCCGAAGATTTTCTTGCAAAAAATATCAACAAGTTTTTGCCCCATTTTGATAACACGAAGTTTTATAACCTTAGCCGCTATGCAATTTTAACTGTTTCTGCCCTTATAATTTTAACAACTCTTTTTTTTGGATCAATATCCCTTATAAGAAATATACATAGTTCAAGAGACCCTTTTCCGGAACTTACAATAAGCAGGAATCTAAGTGATATCGTTACATCAGGAGATTTTTTGATCGAACTCCAGCCCAGGGAAATAGTTACATTATTTGAACAGGCAAAATTACACTTCATTAATAATAGAGATAATGACGCAAGGATAAATATAAACACGCTTCTTAATTCCAATGCATCTGAATCTGTAAAAGACAGCGCCCGACTGCTTGACAGTTACCTTAGGTCCCCAGATGCCAGACATTTCAGAAACACTATAACTTACAGAATGATAGCTGAACGCCCATATCTATATCATAACTGTTATGTAAGATGGTCAGGAAGAATAGCAAACATACAGGTATTCGAAGACAGCTTTTCCTGTGATTTTCTTATTGGGTATCATACAGGAAGAATAGTTGAAGGGATAGTAAATCTCACAATAGATTTTCCGGTTGTTCTTGATGAACACTTTTCCTATGAAATCATAGGAAGACTCAAAACCGATGGCCCCCATCTTACCGTAGAAGTTTTATCGCTCAGGAACTTTTAAATGAGAGCTGTTATCCAAAGAGTTTTTAATGCATCTGTAAAAGTAGAAAATAAAATCATAGGAAAAATAGAAAAGGGAATCGTTGTTTTTCTTGGTGTACACACTGATGATACAGAGCAGGATTGTAATTATATTGCTGATAAAATATTAAATCTTAGGATATTCAACGACGCAGAAGATAAAATGAATCTTTCAGTTTCTGATATAAAAGGGGAAGTGCTGGTCATATCCCAGTTTACACTTTACGGAGATGCAAGAAAAGGCCGCCGGCCTTCTTTTAATGAAGCAGCCCCTCCGGAAAAAGGGAATAATTATTATCAAAAAGTTGTAGAGATAATCAAAAAAAGCAGCCTCAAAACAGAAACAGGGGAGTTTGGCGCTTTAATGGAAATAGAGTATATAAATGATGGCCCTGTCACAATTATTATGGATTCATTTAAACAATTTTGAGTCCATTTTCTTTTACTACTTCCTGGCGTTCTTTGCGGTTCTTAGTGCCTTTTACTACTTCCTGGCGTTCTTTGCGGTTCTTAGTGCCTTTGCGTGAAAAAATGGGTTGCCAGTAAAAAACTAATCAACATTTTCCTGAAAATCCAGAAAACTGTACGGAATATTGGAAACAGTAATATAGATTTCATGCCTGTAGAAATTAAGCACATGAGAGTCAACTTTTTGTGAATAGATAAAAAAAATTCTGCTCTCCTCAAGCATTTCTCTGTTAAATCTTCTGCTTTCTTGCCCCAAATTTAAAAGAAACATAGCTTGATTAAGAAAAATATTTTCAGCTTCTCTTTTATCAAGCAGAACTGTTTTTTCCATTATCTTTTTTCTTAAAAGCGAGCTTCTGAAATTAGCAATATTATTACATATTTTAATAAAAGATTCTCTGGACTCCTGAAAAGATTGTTCATCATTAAAAAGATTATCGAGCATAAGGTAAAGGATAAACTCCTTTTCATTCACATTATCGCCCCGCTGATAATACATCAAATCAAGAAGAGAAGAGAAATTTCTGTCTCTTCGCCTTGCAATATAGTGTACTGCCCTTATTCTCTCTTCAAAACCCACAGCATTAAAATAATCAAATATTATTGCATTATCCCTGCTGCTACTGCGTTCAAGCCAATTAGCGCGCTCAATTTCCATATCTTGTGGAAAAGTATCCTGCGCATTTACTTCCTGTAGATAAATAAAAAATATTCCAAAAATCAAAAAGATTTTTATCAGCATTAATTTCATTATATGAAGAGTTATTGACCTGGTAAAGTAAATCATGCAAAATTATTGAAGTAATATGCTAATAGTGGTTGTTGTTACCTTATGAAGGAGAAAATTTATACATGGCAAAGAAATTAGAAAATCAAATACCTGAAATAAAAAATAATGATTCTGAAAGGCAAAAAGCTCTGGAAGCTGCAAAACTTCAGATCGAAAAGCAGTTTGGAAAAGGTTCTCTTATGAAACTTGGAGAAAAACCCATAAGCAATAATTTTCAGGTAATACCTTCTGGGGCAATAACGCTGGATGCTGCGCTTGGGATTGGCGGCTACCCTAAAGGCCGAATCATAGAGATTTTCGGCCCAGAGTCTTCCGGAAAAACAACTATTGCTCTTCATGCAATTGCTGAGTCTCAAAAACAAGGGGGAGTAGCTGCTTTTATTGACGCAGAACATGCGCTTGACCCCATTTACGCAAAAAATCTTGGGGTAAACACAGAAGACCTTTGGGTTTCCCAGCCCGATGCAGGCGAACAAGCTCTTGAAATCGCAGAATCTCTTGTAAGATCAGGCGCTGTAGATATAATCGTCATAGATTCTGTTGCAGCTCTTACACCGCAGGCAGAAATCGAAGGGGATATGGGCGATTCCCACATGGGTTTGCAGGCAAGACTTATGAGCCAGGCTCTTCGCAAACTTACAGCAATCATTTCAAAATCAAATTCATGCCTTATATTTATAAACCAGACAAGAATGAAAATAGGAGTTATGTTTGGTAATCCAGAAACAACAACAGGGGGAAATGCACTAAAATTTTACTCTTCTGTGCGGCTTGAAGTAAGAAAAATCGAGACCATAGAGAAATCTGCAGATGAAGCAATAGGGAACAGAGTCAGGGTAAAAGTTGTAAAAAACAAAGTTGCGCCTCCATTCAGAAAAGTGGAACTTGAAATAATCTTTGGCAAAGGGGTTTCTGCAACTGCCTCGCTTCTTGATGCTGCTGTAAACGCAAATATTGTCCAGAAAAGCGGAAGCTGGTATGCTTATGGAGAAGAAAAAATAGGGCAGGGAAAAGAGAACACAAAAGAGTTTATTGAGAAAAATCCCCAGATTATGAAAGAGATAGAAACCAAAGTAAGAGAAGTGCTTTTTCAGCCATCTGCTCCGAATGAAGCAACAGAAAAAGATAAAAAATCTGGTGAAGCGCCTGAAAAAGCTGAACCCATTGAAAAAGCTGAACCTACTGAAAAAGAGTAAATGATTTTTCTCTTAAAAAATCCCATGTTAAGGCACGAAGACGTGAAGAATTGCACCATAAAAATTGCTTTGCGCCTTAGCGTGTTAAATTTAGAATAAGACAAATATAAATGACTGTTTATATAGGCGTAGGCTCCAACATTGGCAACAGAGAAGAGAATATCGCAAAAGCTTTTTTATTGCTAAAAAACCACTTTTTATCACTGGAAACAGCATCTCTCTATGAATCAAAAGCATTATATTTTGAAAACCAGCCCGACTTCCTCAATACAGTTTTTAAAGGGGTAATACAGGAAAATATGACCCCTCAGCACCTTTTATCCCTGCTGCTTGAAACCGAGAACATTCTTGGAAGAGAAAGAGACCTGGCGCTTCCCAAAGGACCAAGAACTATTGACCTTGATATATTGCTGTTTGGAAACCAGGTAATCAACAAAGAAAATCTTGTAATACCGCACCCAGGCATTAAAGAAAGGCTTTTTGTTCTTCTTCCTCTACTGGAACTCGATAAAAACCTGAAACATAGCGCTACAGGGGAGAAATATGATATTTTTTTAAACTCTCTGGGGAAAGAGGGTATATACTTTTACAAATCTAATCGATATATTGAAAATATAAAGTAAATTGTTAACAATAGAGAGCATAAGATGTCTTTGACCCAAACAGAAGATAGTTCACAACCTGAAGGCGCTACGCAGAAATTTAAACTTGGAGAATTTGAAGGCCCTCTTGATCTTCTCCTTTTCCTCATAAAAAAATCAGAAATCAATATATATGACATACCAATAGCTGAAATCGTTGAACAATATCTTCAATACCTTGAATATGCCACAAAAAAGAACCTCGATAATCTCTCGGAGTTTTATACAATGGCAGCTACATTGTTATATATAAAATCCAAAATGTTGCTCCCCATTGAAATAGATATTGATGAAGAGTTTGAAGACCCACGCAAAGAACTTGTTGAAAAACTTATTGAGTATCAGAAATTCAAAAAACTTTCAGAAATAATGAGCGACAAAGAAAAAGAATCTGAATTCATAATCGAAAGGACCAGTAATCAGAGGAATCTTCCATTTGTTAATGATGATGAATTGTGGGAAGAGATCGATATTTGGGATCTGCTGCAAACATTTTCATCGATAATCAGCAGCCTCTCGAACGAGCAGATACTTGATATATATGAAGAAGTTACTCTTAATGAAAAAATTACTTTTATGAATGAACTGCTTGATAAAAAGCAAGAAATACTTTTTACTGAACTTATCAGGAATAATTCATCTATCATGGAATTTGTCTGCGCATTTATGGCAATACTTGATTCTGTAAAAAATAAATTAATAACAGTTTATCAAAACCGGATGTTTGGGGATATTCGAATAAAAAAATATCAGTATAAAAATGATACTGGGATAGATGATACCATTGGCGTAGCATCTTCAGACAGCGTTGTAGCATCTTCAGATAGCGAAGCGCATTCAGGCAGGGAAGATTAATGGAGTTAGAAAAAGAAGAAGCGCTTCTGGAAGCAATTCTCTTTCTGGAAAGCAGCCCTATAGACCTCAGTTCCTTAGTTAAAATAACAAATTTGTCAAAGGAAATTGTGCTAAAGGCAATTGACAGCATAAAAGAAAAACTCGCAAATACAGACAGAGGTCTTGAATTATCTGAAATAGGCGGAGGGTATCAGCTTATTCCAAAAATCGAGTACTGGGAATATTTAAAAGGGAAGTATGGTAAGAAGAATGAAAACAGGCTTTCCCGCGCTGCAATTGAGACATTGTCGATTGTAGCATATTCACAACCTATTACACGCGCGGAAATAGAAAATATAAGAGGTGTTGCTGCAGACAATATGATACGCCTTCTTTTATCAAGAAAATTAATAAAAGAAGTTGGGAAAAAAGATATTCCTGGGAAGCCTGTTACCTATGGCACAACACAGGAATTTTTAACACTTTTTAAACTCAAAAGCATATCTGATCTCCCAAAATTAAGCGACACTGATTCAAAGAGGTTTGAACTTAATGCGTAAAAGCAAGATAACAGAAGAAGAAAAAGAAGCAGATGATAAAGGAATACGACTTCAGGTATATCTTGCAAACTGCGGACTTGGCTCAAGAAGAAAATGTGAAGAATTTATCAAAGAAGGAAAGGTTAGGATCAATAGCTCCACAATAACCCAAATGGGCAAAAAAGTATTCCACGGAGATATTGTCTATTACAGAAACAGAGAAGTTCACCCAACAAGCAAAAAAATATACCTTGCTTTTTACAAAACCACCAAAGTTATATCTTCAAATAAAGACCCGGAAGGGAGAACTTCCATAATGTCTTTTTTTAAAGAGTTTTCAAGTTACAGGCTATTTACAGTAGGAAGGCTGGATTATATGTCTTCTGGCCTCATACTTTTAACAAATGATGGCAATTTTGGAAAAATTGTGGGCCATCCTTCGGCAGGGGTGGAAAAAGAGTATATAGCAGAAACAAGTGAACCTTTAAGTGAAGAAACTCTCAATGACTTATTGAAAGGGGTAAGGATAAACGGCGAATTATATAAAATAAAAAAATATACGATCAAAAACAGCAATAAAGTAAGCCTTGTTCTTGTTGAAGGTAAAAACAGGGAAATTCGTAATATCTTTTCTCATTACAGAATAAAGTTAAAAAAGCTTCAGAGAGTAAGGATTGGGTGTGTAAAGATTTCAGGTTTACTGCCAGGAACATACCGGAATCTTTCGGAAAAAGAAATAAAATGGTTTCTTGAAGGTAGTAAAAAAAATGATAGTAGCAATTGATGGCCCTGCAGGCGCTGGAAAAAGTACAATAGCATCTAAAGTAGCAGCGAAAACAGGCTTTTTTTTTCTTAATACAGGTAGTTTTTACAGAGCGCTAACTTATGCTCTTATCAGGGAAAACATCAGTATATCAGATAAAGATGGTGTTATCAAAGCAGCGGAAAAACATAAAATCGAAATTATAAATAAAAGAATCCATCTTGATGGCAGTGATGTTGAAAATTTTCTCCGCAGTGATGCTGTAGACGCAATTGTAGCACAAGTTTCGGCAATAACAGAAGTTAGATATAAAATAAATGAACAGATCCAAAAATCAGCGCAAAACAATAATATTATAGCAGAAGGGAGAGACATGACAACTGTTGTATTCCCAAATGCAGATGTAAAAATATATCTTGATGCTTCAATTGAAAAAAGGGCAAAGAGACGGCTTGACCAGGGAACAAGCACAAAAACACTGGAAGAAATAAAAGAAAATATCGAAACAAGAGACAATATAGACCAAAATAAAGAATTTGGGAAATTAAAAATATCTGAAGATGCAATTTATTTGAATAGTTCGGACTTGACCATAGACGAAGTTTGTGACAAAGTAGTGACTGAAATAAATAAAAAGGCTAATTAAATTAGGAGTTTTTCCAACTATGGTAGAGAGAGAAAAAACAAACAGCGAAGAAGCAACCAATCAAACAAATCTTCAGGAAGAATATTTAAAATCTCTCGATGAACTGGAAGAAGGGCATGTAGTACAAGGGCATGTTATTCAAGTTACTGATGAGACAGTTTTTGTAGATATTGGCTATAAATCAGAAGGAAAAATACCCATATCAGAATTTGATAAAACTCCTGTTATTGGAGATAGCGTCAATGTTATCCTTGTAAAAAAAGAGAGCAAAGACGGAAATATTATTGTTTCCAAAAGAAAACATGATGAAAAAGAGTTTTGGAAAAATCTTAAAAAAGCATTCATGGAAAAAACGCCTATTGAAGCAACAGTAACTAAAGATGTAAAAGGTGGCTTTGAGGTTCTTTTAGGGCATAGTGTTAAAGCTTTTGTACCCATATCAAAAATAGATGTAATCAAAGTTGAAAAACCAGAAGAATATATAAATAACACATATAAATTTTATATTGAAAGACTTTACAGTGATAAAAAAATCAATATTGTTTTAAACCGCAAGAGTTATCTTCTTGAAGAACTTTCACAGAAAAAAGAGATCTTTTTTAACACAGCGCAAGTTGGCGATACTGTTGAAGCAACTGTAAAAAGCATAGCGTCATTCGGAGCATTTATTGATCTTGGCGGGTTTGATGGGCTTCTTCATATAAATGATATGAGCTGGGGTCATGTTGTAAAACCAAAAGATTATGTAAAAAAAGGTCAAAAAATAAAACTCAAAATCATTAACCTTAACAAAGAAAATAATAAAATTAATCTTTCATTAAAACATTTTGCAGAGAATCCATGGGATACTTTTTCAACCAGGTATACTATGGGCGATATTGTCAAAGGCAAAGTAACAAAGCTTACAAATTTTGGAGTATTCATTGAAATCGAAGAAGGTATAGAGGGAATGGCTCATATTTCTGAATTTTCATGGGTAAAGAAAGTAAATCATCCAAAAGAGCTTTTTTCAATTGGCGATGATGTTGAGTGCATGATCCTCAATTACGATCTTGAACAGGGGAGAATCTCTCTTGGAATTAAGCAGGTTCTGGAAAATCCATGGGACTCAATGGAGGAAAAATATCCGGAAGGGATGCAGCTTGAAAGAAAAATTGGCAAAGTAACAAATGCAGGTGCATTTATAGAACTGGAGGAAGGGATAACCGGTTTTCTCCATATCGATGATATGTCATGGACAAAAAAAGTAAAAAATGCTTTTTCAATATTAAAAACAAACGAGATGATCAATATTGTTATTCTAAATATTGATAAAGAAAACAGAAGAATAAGGCTTGGCGTAAAACAGCTTACAGATAATCCCTGGGATGTTTTGGCAAAGGCATTTGCAAAAGGTAGCATAATCGAAGGCAAAATAACAGGAAAAACCGATTTTGGGCTTTTTGTAAAAGTTCAAGGTGATATTGAAGGTCTTATAAATAAAAGCAATGTATCTGAAAAATTCAATGAAGAACTTGATGCAGAAATAGAGCGGTACAAAGTTGGTGATAGTGTAAAAGCTGTAGTAACAGAGATAAATTCCAAAAAGAAAAGACTTGCTCTTTCTATTAAAGAATATAAAAAGAATATGCAGAGAGAAGAAATTTCTAAATATATGCAGTCTGATAACGATACACCAATGACAACTCTTGGCGATTTTATGAGACAGTGAAAAGCAAAGAAAAATTTATTGAACCTATAGAAAAAGTTAATTATGAAATAATAGGCTCTTCAAAGATTATCAGAGAATGCCAGAATAATGCTTCGAAAATTGCAAAATCAGATGCTCCTGTCCTTATAACAGGTGAAAGCGGTACAGGCAAAGAACTATTTGCGAACTTTGTTTTCAGAGAGAGCAGGAGAAACCAAAAACCATTTATACAAATCAACTGCGCAGCGCTTCCGGAATCCATGATAGAAGCAGAGCTTTTTGGTCATGTAAAAGGCGCTTTTACAGATGCTGTTTCTGACAGAAAAGGGAAATTTATAGCAGCAGACAGCGGGACTATTTTTCTTGATGAAATATGCGAACTCCCTGTTACTACCCAGTCAAAACTTTTAAGGGTAATAGAAAGAAGTTTGGTTGACAGGCTTGGCTCTGACACTCCATACAAAATTGATGTAAGAATAATATCTGCAACAAATAAAAATATTAAAGAAGAGATAAAAAAGGGGAATTTCCGCAAAGACCTATACTATCGGCTCAATGTTCTGTCATTGCATATACCCCCTTTAAAGGAACGTAAAAACGATATCCCTGAGCTTGTAAAATACTTTACTGCAAATAGCAAAGAAAATAAGATCCTGGATAATGATGCTATAAATAAGCTACTTTTATATGACTGGCCAGGTAATGTAAGAGAATTAAAAAACTATCTTAAAAGGCTTTTTATTACTTCAAACAGGCAAATTATAGGGCCGAACAACATAGATATTGAAATTAGTGAAGAAAATAGTTTTTTACCACTAAAAAAAGCTATCAACAAATTCAAAAAAAAATATATAATGGATATACTATCAGCAAATAACTGGAATCAAAGCAGAACATCTGAGGTGCTTGATATCCAAAGAACATACCTTTCCAGATTGATAAAAGAGCTGGAAATTAGCGAAGCATCTTCAGAAGATGTTAAATTTAAGGAGTGATTCAATGCAGCAAAATGCGCCAACAGTTAAAGAGAAGTTTTTAAGTGGGTTTTCCTCATTTTTATCAATGCGCAGAAAATTATTGGTTTTATTTGCAATTGTTTTATTATTATCGATAATAGGGGTAGCTATCTACAGTGAAGTAAGAGCATCTATTACTGACAGGTCAACAGCTCTGATCGAAGACTTGGAAGACAGATATTTTGAAGAACTTGACCGCCTTGCCGAAGATATCGATAACCAAAGAAGAATAGAAATACTTGAGCCTATTTTATCTTCTCTTGATAATATTATAAGAAGATACAGAGGGCATTATGCAGCCCAGCGGGCATTATACCTAAAAGGTGAGATATATTTTGAGGCACAGCAGTTTGAAAGGGCTGCGGAAAATTATTCTGCTCTTGCAAATAGATACAGAAGATCATATCTTGCTCCCATTGCATTAAACAATGCAGCTGTTAGTTATGAAGAACTTGGAGATAATGATTCAGCAATTAGATATTACAGAAGAATTATAGATCGCTACTACAATGATTATCCCCATATTTCCCATGTGCTTTTTTCACTTGGCAGACTTCATGAAGCAACAGGGGACTTTAGCAGTGCTGTGGAATATTATAATATGCTTAACGACAGGTACGCAAATAGAGACTGGACAAGCGATTGGGCAGTTTTTTCAAGAAATCGCATAATTTATCTTAGGGGAGCAGGTAAAATTTAATCAAGTATTAGGTATGTGCGCAACCCAACAGACAGAATAAAGGTAATTTTGGATGAAAGAAAAAAGGTCAAAGAGATTTAAATTTTTTGAGACAAAATATTTTGGCTTGGTAATAGCTCTTTTAGTATTTCTAACTATTATTTGTACACAATATTTTACAGATATTATAAATAAAATTGATCTCAAAATGCTTGATTTTAACTTTTATTTAAAAAATATAGTACAAAAAGAGCATATTCAGAGAGGTGTTACAGAAACAGCTCTAAATCCAAATATCTCGCCTGATATATTGATTATTGGTATTGATCATAGAAGTTTAAACAGGTTTGGCAGATGGCCTTTTCCCCGTTATAGACATGCAGATTTAATAAGAAATTTCGCGCGTATTCAGGACCAGGAAGACCGGGAGCGAGCTCTTTTTATAGATATTTTTTTTATAGAACCTGATACAGCCAGACCTTATGATGATGCTCTTCTTGTCGAAGCAATGAGAGAAAATCAAAGAGTTTTTCTTGAAACTGTTTTGGATGAACTTCCGCCACCAGAAGCAATGATGGAAGATTATATAATGCGGCATGAAATCTTATATGAAAGATATGGCAGAATCACAAATATAAGAGGCAATTGGCATACCATAACAACTTATTTTGGATTTGAACCCCCTTTGCAGCCTTTGGCAAGAGAAGTAAGAGGGTATGGGCATGCAAATTTTAGAGAAGATTTCGATAACGTCTACAGACGGCAGGGACTTATAGCAAAATCTTCAATACTTATTGATATTATAGATATTGAATATCTTACAGTTGATTATCAGGTAGATGAGTCTGTTTTTGAACGGCTTGGGTGGACAGATGTAAAAGGAGTTCATCATACAGTAAAGCTCCCATTAACAGAGAGTAGTTTGAAATCCTTGAGAGACAGGATAAGAAAAAATTCTCCTCCTCTGATAATAACCGGGCAAGATGGCGAAGAAGAGCATTTTTATATTATAAAAAAATATAGGGATACTTTTGTCCCTTCAATTACACTTGCTCTTGCTATGGAATACTTTAACAAGAGGCCGGAAGATATTGAAGTAAAAGTAGGGGAGTATATAAAAATTCCTTCTCCTCAAATTTTTAACGTAGAAACACAAGAATGGGAACCTTACCAACTTGTGCAAAGAAGAGCAAGATTTAACAGAGACGGTACAATTGCAAGGCCAGAGGTAAGAAGGGTAGTTGAAGATATTATTATCCCTATTGATAAATATGGGCAAATGCTCATAAATTTTATGGGAATTTCTTCTTCGCCAGACCATGGTGGGCATCAGACATTTCCTGTAAGATCATTCTCAGCTTATGCAGCAAATGTTCCATCCATTAGTGACCCTTCAAGATGGCCAAGAACATGGATGGTGGCAAACAAAATCCTTATGGTTGGCCCTTTTGCAAGAGGAATAGCTTCTGACGAAAAAACAACACCTTTTGGCCTTATGTATGGTATTGAGATACATGCAAATGCGCTTAACACAATTTTAATGAATAATTTTTTGCTGGCAATACCTGCCTGGTTAAATATCACTATTTTATTTGTCCTTGTATTTTTTACAGCTTTTATAACATCAAGGTTTTCTACACTTTGGGCTGGTATTATAACAGTAGTATTATTGCTGGGTTATTTTTTCCTGACAAGTTTTATGTTTGAAACTAAAAATTATATTATAAATTTTCCAACTATGAGTATTGGTATATTTTTTACATTTCTCTCTATAGTTGTTTACAGGGTTATGACAGAGGAGAAGGATAAAAAAAGAATAAAAAGCATGTTTGGAAAATATGTAAGCCCTGCAGTTGTTGACCAAATATTGGACGCCCGAAACCTTGAGCTTGGAGGTGTTGATAAAAATCTGACTGTATTTTTTTCCGATATACGTGGATTTACAACTCTGTCGGAGGCCATGACACCCCAAGAGCTTGTTAATCATCTTAATATTTATTTTACAGCAATGACAGATATAATCATGGAATTCAATGGAACGCTCGACAAATATATTGGAGATGCAATAATGTGTTTCTGGGGAGCTCCGTTGCCCCAGGAAAATCATGCGTTACTTGCCTGCAAGTGTGCATTAAAACAAATGGATACAATGAATAAGTTAAATGCAGGCTGGCCAAAAGAAAAGAGAATAAACATAGGTTTGGGTCTTAATTCCGGTATAATGACTGTAGGAAATATGGGTTCCCCGGGAAGAATGAATTATACTTTGATGGGAGATAATGTTAATCTTGGAGCAAGGCTTGAAGCTACAAATAAAGAATATGGCACCTATATTATAATAAGTGAATATACCTATGCAATGGTTAAAGATGATGTTGTTGCAAGGGAACTTGACAACATACGGGTAAAAGGAAAGAATAAACCAGTGCTCATTTATGAATTGCTTGATGTCAAAGGTGGCTATGATAAACCATAGTATAAAAAAAATATATTTGATATTTTTATTATTATCACTTTTTTTATTATTACCTCAATGTGGTTTACATTCATTTCCATATCTGGAGCCTCCCAGTATAGAAAGGATAGGGGAAACATTTCGTATAACTAACACTAATGACAATCCGGAAGTATTCAGGGGATATGAGTTATTCTATAAATTCTACGATATTGGTGATTCATCAGGTGTGTCAGATGATATTAGATTTATTACTTCATTTACTCAACCAGATCCCAGGCCTATTTTTACCAGAGCCAGAAGGTTTTTTAGAATAAATACTGCTCCTGATATACATGCCCCGCCAACAGGCACTCCAAACATATTTTTAGGCTCTGGCAATAGGCATGGGGGTTTTGCTATTGATATTATCTTTGACGGTATTGGTATTTCTACAGATATTACATTTAACCCCAGACTTGTGTATTCAGGTCAGGATATTCCTTTGTTTCGGGATGTGACAGATCCAGATCCAGGCGTTATGGCTACTCCAAATGTAAATTATAAATCTTTTGGAAACCTGCGAAATATCAATGTTCCAGCAGCGCCCCGGGATCAAGATCTTCCAATGCCAGCCGGAGAATACCATGTAACACTTTATCTCTGGATATTTGCCCGTGGCATTTATAATAATACTCCTATCTTTAGCAGGCCTGTAGAGCTTGGCAATATTTCATATTTTAGGTAATTTCATAATCAACAACAGGCGGTAATTAATGTTTTCTTATTATTTTAATATTGGTCTTATTTATATAATTATTGGTTTTGGAACAGCGCTTATTCTTTATTATGTTTATAATAAGGCTTTTATAGGCAATTTTTGGGGAGTATTGATCGTAGCGATAATAGGGTCATTCCTCGGAGCAATTATTGAATTTTATTTTGGAAATATACTCGAAGCGCTTACAAGAATCAATGGTGTTGTAAATATTTTCCCTTCGCTTATAGTTGCAATAATCGTTATATATATATATCACAAGGTAAGTGAAAAAAAGTAAATCTCTCGTTAACATAAAAACCTCCTGACATTACAATATCAGGAGGTTTTTTATAAGTCCTTTTGAAGTAATGACTTACGTCAATTTACTTCCGATAATGTATATTCTGTCTACTAGAATAAGATGGTGGCAATTCTTGCCTGTAGAGAACCGATAAAATGCCTAAGATAAATAATACAGACATGGGGGTAAAATGAAAGCTCTTGCCCCTGTCTCTGATAGGAAACTCCGTCCTCTTAAGCAAAAAAAAGCTGCCTACCCGCAAAGATAGACAGCCTTAATACCTCAAACCAATTAAGTTAGTTATTTATTCAAAAGAACAGCCCGCGCAGCAGCAAGCCTCGCAAGCGGAACCCTGTACGGAGAACATGAAACATAATTAAGCCCCGCTCGATAACAGAATTCAATCGAAGAAGATTCTCCCCCATGCTCACCACAAATACCCAGTTTAAGTTCTGGTTTAATTTGCTTACCTTTATCACAAGCCATATTTACAAGCACCCCTACCCCTGTCTGGTCCAATGCCTGAAAAGGATCAACTTCTAAAACACCTTTCTCAACATACTCTGGAAGGAATGAGCCCACATCATCTCTTGAATATCCAAAAGTCATCTGTGTAAGGTCATTAGTACCAAATGAGAAAAAGTCTGCATATTTTGCAACTTCATCAGCAGTAATACATGCTCTTGGAATTTCAATCATTGTCCCTATTAAATGAGGAACATTCATTTTAGCTGCTTTAAATACAGCCGCAATAACGTTTTCAGCGTTTTTTCTGAGCACTTTAAGCTCCTCAACTGTTCCAATAAGAGGGATCATTATTTCAGGAATTACTTTTACACCCTTTTTCGCTTGTGAACACGCAGCTTTCATAATTGCCTCAACCTGCATATCATAAATTTCAGGATATGTTATACCAAGCCTACACCCTCTGTGTCCAAGCATAGGATTAAGTTCATGCAGAGAATCAATTTTTGCTTTAAGCTTATCTGGAGATATCCCTACTTTTTTTGCAAAAGCCTTAACATCTTCTGCCTTTGGAACAAACTCATGAAGCGGCGGATCAAGAAGCCTTATCGTAACAGGAAGACCATCCATTGATTTAAAAACACCTTCAAAGTCTTTCTGCTGCAGAGGAAGAAGTCTTTTAAGAACAGCTTTTCTTGTTTCAACATCGTTGGCAACAATCATCTCCTGGAAAACCTCAAGCTTGCCCGCATCAAAGAACATATGCTCTGTTCTGCAAAGCCCTATTCCCTGAGCCCCAAAATCCCTCGCAACTTTTGCATCATGAGGCTGGTCTGCATTTGCCCTTACAAGGAAGCCCTTGGGAGCATTTTTTCTTACAGCGCTATAGCTGATTTCATCTGCCCATTTAAGGAATTTTGTAAGACGCTCATCAAACTTAGGTTTAGCAAGCTCAATCTTGCCAATAAAGACTTCTCCAGTCGTACCATCGATCGTAACAAAATCCCCTTCTTTTACTTTTTTATCTTTAATATTTATTGTTTTTCCTGAAATCAAAAGGTCTTTACACCCCGCAACACAAGGAGTTCCCATCCCTCTTGCAACAACCGCAGCATGACTTGTCATACCACCAGTTGAAGTTAAAATCCCCTGAGCAACAGCCATACCACCAATATCATCCGGAGATGTTTCCCTTCTTACAAGAAGAACTTTTTTACCATCTTTCACCCATTTTTCAGCCTCATCCGCAGTAAAAACAACATGCCCGCACGCAGCGCCCGGAGAAGCATTAAGCCCTTTTGTAATAGCTTTAAGTGTTTTTCTTGTTTTAGGATCAATCATTGGGTGCAGAAGCTGATCAAGCTGTTCCGGTGTAACCCTTCTGATAGCTGTCTCTTTATCTATCATCCCTTCTTCAACCATCTCTACAGCGCATCTTATCGCAGCAGGCCCTGTTCTTTTCGCATTTCTGGTCTGAAGAATGTATAAAACACCCTTTTCAATAGTGAACTCTATATCCTGCATATCTTTAAAATGTTTTTCAAGTTTTTCTTTATAACCTACAAGCTCTTTGTAAAT
The DNA here is from genome assembly GCA_009780675.1 of Spirochaetaceae bacterium. Lineage (GTDB taxonomy): Bacteria > Spirochaetota > Spirochaetia > CADAEX01 > CADAEX01 > WQTU01. Next base: position 59,663 of record WQZP01000014.1, read on the forward strand.
TTTCGGATCTTTCTTTTCAAGAGATTTAAGTGTCTGAGGTGTTCTTGTCCCTGCAACAACATCTTCACCCTGCGCATTCATTAAATATTCGCCATAGAAGTAATTTTCACCAGTCGAAGGGTCTCTGGAGAAACACACGCCTGTCCCGGAAGTATTCCCATAGTTTCCAAAAACCATAGCCTGCACATTCACCGCAGTACCAAGAAGCCCCTTTATATTATTCAAAGCTCTGTATTTTACTGCCCTGTCATTATTCCATGAACCAAAAACAGCATCTATAGATGCCCATAATTGAGTCATTGGATCTTGCGGAAACTCTTTTTTCACATGTTTTTTATAAAGCTCTTTATAACGTTTGACTACTTTTTTAAAGTCCTCAACATCCATATCTTCATCGTGTTCAATCCCTTTTGCCTTTTTTACAGAGGAAAAGATCTCTTCATATTCTTCATGTGGCACACCCATTGCAACATCGCCAAACATATGAATAAATCTTCTGTACGCATCCCACACAAATCTTTCATTTCCTGTTTTTTTAATAAGCCCTTCTACAGCCTTGTCATTAAGCCCAAGGTTAAGAACCGTGTCCATCATACCAGGCATTGAATCTTTTGCTCCTGATCTGATAGAAACAAGAAGAGGATCTGAATGATCACCAAGTTTTTTATCCAAAAATTGTTCAAGTTTTTCAAGACTCTCTTTAACCTGATTTTTTACTTCCTGAGGATAGCTTCTATTATTATCATAGTAAATTTTACAAACTTCTGTTGAAATCGTAAAACCTGGAGGAACCGGAATACCCATGTTTGTCATTTCAGCAAGATTAGCCCCTTTTCCACCAAGGATTTCTTTCATATCTGCCCTGCCATCAGACTTTCCGCCACCAAAAAAATAAACAAATTTCTCTTTCGACATATTTTTATAACCTCCGAAAAATAAAAGTATGCATTAAAATGCCCACGAATAATTAATAATGTTAGATTGTTATTAAGAGCTTAGATTATTATGTGAATTATGTCAAATATATTTATTAATATTGTGAAAATATGTTATTATACGAGGGTACAAAGCCCCAATGCAGACCAGGTTTTAGAGACCTTACTTTATTTACACAAAATAAAAAATTCCCTTGATTTTTTCTGATTTACTCCAGTATACTACTAAAGAATAAAAAAATATTTTGGAAATTAAAGTTTTAATCAAAGGAGAAAATGATGAAAAAACTTGCTTTTTTTATGGTTCTTATTTTTGTTGCCAGCTTTAGCTTTGCACAGGAGGAAGAAACCAGAGACAGAGAATTTTTTAATTTGGAAATTACTGTAGGTGTTCCAATTCACTGGTCAAATAGCCCGACACCACATAGTTTTAACGGACTTTTTCATGAATTAAACAGAGACAGGACTGTTACTACTTCTACATCTGTGGGTTTAGCTATGGTCTTGAATTTTACCCAAAAAATTGGATTTACTATTGATACAGACTTTTTCTTTGGCACACAATTAGGTGGCCAGGCAATAGGTTACCCATCTGTCGGACCTGTTCCTATTAGTCATAATAATTCAAGCACTACTTCAAACAGTGCTTCCCTTTTTGGATTTAACATGCTTCTGGGACCAGTATTCTACCTCTACAATGGCGAACATTTAAGAATCCCATTGGCATTAGGTGCTCACTTATACTACTGGAGTTCCGAAAACTGGGCTAGTAGTATGAATTCACTGTGGATGACAGCTCGGGATGTTCAACTTGGACCAGGAGCTTCTCTTGGAATCCAGTTTCACTTTGACAGAAACATCTATATCCTTAGCCGCACAAATATGGCAATAAGTATGTACAGATGGCACAGGGTAGAAATGCCAGGTTGGAGTTATGATGGAATGATACCACAAGAAGAAATGATTATAACACATAAAGACAGCGAAAGAATGTTTGGTTGGCATGTAAAACCAACACTTGGCGTTGGTATTAAGTTCTAACATCATTTCTGTTATTCCGTGCGCTTCGCAACACGGAATTCCCCATCATTTGGGATAAAAACCAGACTTTTGTCTGGGAAAAAAGGCTTCCCAGGGAAGCCTTTTTTAAATCCTTGTCCTGCCTTGAGGCGGGATAACAGCGGGCTAAATAAGTCCGAAGGAGTTTTTTTATAATGAAAAACACATTAAATATATTAAGAATTGTTGCTCTTGTTGCAGTGGTTGGGTTGTTTGCCTTCTCCTGTAGCATAGACAATGACCCAGGTGGTGTAGGCCATATCTGGATTCCACCCGCGATCATTTTACCTGATTCTGATACTGTAACTATAACCCTTCACCCAAATCAGACTGGTGTGAGTTCTATCGAAGTCGAAGTTACGCCGGGAGAGCCTTATGAATTTCCTGCCCGACCAAATTCATTTCCAGTTCCAACAGGTAAAGTCTTTGGTGGCTGGTTGCTTCATCCTAGTGATAATGTAATTCGTCTACCAGGTCAAAGCTACTCCCCATCAGAGGATACCCTCTGGTTAGCAAATTGGGTTGACCCAACCCCTACAACTGTTCAATTTAGGAATGATGATGATTCCATAATTGAGTCCAGGAATACAACTGTAGGTACAGAAATACAACTCGCTTTCCATACAGGTTTTGTTAGTAGTGTAAATTCTGCTTATAGGTTATTAGGTTGGTTAGAGAGAGGAAACCCTGAAGCAGAGGTTTTGCCCGCAGGTACTAACAACTTCTTAGTGTATAAAGAAAACATTATAATGGACGCGGTGTGGGAAGGTTTGCGTACCATAACCTTTAATCCAAACGGGGTCTTGAGTGGTGGAACAACGATAGGAATACCTCAACAAGCTATGGCTGGAACCAACTTAACGCTGGATGGACGCAACGATGCTGCCAGAACCGGATTCCGATTTTTGGGATGGAGCACTAACAGCGCCAATACAAATCCAGATTTTTTAGATGGTTCGCTTTACCCTGTTACCCAGGATATTACCCTTTTCGCGATATGGGCTCCAACACTTAGAGTGCGTTTTAATACTAATTATCCCACCGGCAGCACCCCATCCTTTGATCTGCCTGATGATATATCTGCATCTATGAATATATCTATTGAGCTTCCAGACGAATCCGATTTTGATCCTTCAGATGTCCCTACAGGAATGGCCCTTGCTGGCTGGAACATCAGTCTCGATAACCAAGGAAACCCTAATGGAAGAGCTTTTATACCAGGCGAAGAATTCATTGTTACTCAAAACAATGTTATCCTGCACGCAATTTGGTCCCCATTTACAATTGATGTTATCGGCAGTGATCCTACCAGAACTGTTACCATTACAAGACCTGTTGCAGCAGCACCTACTGGCGTGATTAATATACCACCCACAATCAACACTTGGGCAGTAACTGAGATCGGAGAAGAGGCGTTTGACGCTCTTTCAGGCATAACAGGTGTTCGTCTACCCACAGGTTTATTACATATTCGTCTTAATGCGTTTAGAGGTACTGGGTTAGCGTCGGTATCAATACCGGCTGGTGTTACGGTTGCTGGTACAGCTACTGATGAAACAATGGGAAGTCCTGATAAGCAAGATTCGTTCCTCATTGTGTATCCTATTGGCGGCGCAGGTCTCTACTCGTGGCAGGCTGTTGCTGTTGATACATGGACAAGAATTGGAGCGCACCCTCCTCAGCCTTAATCTACAGTAGAAAATTCTTTTGGGGCGTATTTCACTTGAAGTAACCCCAAAGAGTTAAAAAACAAAAATCAGGCTGTCCAGGAAATCCCCGGACAGCCTTTTTTTTCCCCGCGCTTCATCGCGACACACCGCGTTGGTCGCCATCCATGGCTAGCGCGGTACGCTGCCATCCGTGGCGCAGTCCCTGTCGCGGCGCGGTGTTCGACATCCGTGTCGCTACCCCGCAGTCGCTTGGCAGCGCCCCTATGGACACTGCCCGCCTACGCGCGCATTAAGCCACCCCCACTCCCCTTCCCCGCAGTCAGCTACCCCCCCCCACCCGCTTGACAGCGTCCCTATCTATGGACGCTGCCCGCCTACGCGCGTAAGGAAAGCTGCGCTTGGCGTTTTGAAGCAACTTCATCTTTTCCCCAGTTATATAAAGTACAAACCTACAAGCCCCAACATCAGTTGACAGCTATACAAATGTAGGGTATTTTTAACCCAAGGAGTATTCTATGTCTCAAATAGACAACACCCCTCTAACCTTTGAAAAAGTCTGGGC
>WQZP01000015.1 GCA_009780675.1 Spirochaetaceae bacterium
ATATAAAAATTCATAGAAATTCATGGGGTAAAGGGTTAAAAACTCCACCTTGCCAACAGGGAAAGAAGTTCCTCTTTTCATGGCAACACCAAGCAAAGAACCTGCTGAAACAATATGATATTCCGGCGCGTCTTCATGAAAATATTTGAGGCTTGTAACAGCATTACCGCATTCCTGAATTTCGTCAAATATAATAAGAGTTTCGTGCGGCTTAATTGCTTTTCCGCGAGCAAGCCCCAAGTCTTTAATAATTCTTTTTGAGTCCAGGTCTTGCTGAAAAAACTCTTTGAGTTTAGCGTTCTTGTCAAAACGATAATGGACATAGTCGGTATAATATCGTTTTGCAAATTCTACTGCCAAAAAGGTCTTACCGCATTGCCTTACTCCCTGTATGACAAGAGGTTTTTTTTGGGGATTATCTTTCCAGGCTATTAAATCCTGCATTAATACTCTTTCCATGGTATATATCCTACTTCAGCTATTATAACATTATTATAAATATTGTCAATAATTAGCAAAATTACACTATAAATTTGTGTTTTTTTCAGCAAAATTATACTTTATTTGCGTTTTTTTATGAAGGTGTAGCGCAGGAGGGTCTTGATGCGCTGGTTTCGGAGCGAAGAGGAGTGGAAGACCGCAGCAGCAGGTTAAGAGAAGATTTTTTGGATCTTTTTTGATTAGAAATACCCATACTGTTTTCTTGACCAACTTGACCAAGTAAAATATGATAAAATTATGAAGACACTACAATCAGCAAAAGCTCACTTTTCCTCTGTATTAAAAGATGTAGAAGCTGGAAATGAAATTGCCATCACATATGGCAAAAAGAAGCAGACTATTGCTGTTATAGTTCCCTATGAAAATATGAATCAAAGAACTGCTTTAGTACATTTAAAAAGTAGACTGGATTGCTTCCACCTGTTTTCGCAGGTGTCGCAATAACATTGGGGCTGGCAATGACTAATGTCAACGTGAGTAGACGCATACTGGCTCTTTCCATACTCTGCCTGTTTATAACCTTTATCAGTTGCAGGTCTGCTGCAAGTAATGAAAGAGATATAATCACTATTAATGGAAACACACTTAATATTGAAATCGCAGAAACAGAAGAACAAAGAAGAGTAGGGCTTATGCATAGAAAAAGCCTGGATAGAAATAGCGGAATGCTTTTTGTTTTTGAAAGCGACAGGATACTCTCTTTTTGGATGAAAAATACCTATATCCCCCTTTCCATAGCATTTATAAGCTCTGATGGCACTATAAGAGAGATAAGAGATATGACCCCTCTTTCTCGTGAGTCTGTAGTTTCAAGAAATCATGTGCGGTATGCGCTTGAAGTCAACCAGGGTTATTTTGAAGAGAAAAATATTACAGTTGGAGACAGGGTAATTCTCCCTGAAAGATTCAGGAGATAAATCATTTGTCAAGTTCCGGAAAAAGTTCCAGGACAGGTTTTTCTTCTGGTGTATCTGGCTGGTTTACAAGTATTTCAACTTTTCTTTCCATTTTATCAAGTTCTTTTTGAAGGGTTTTTGCTATTTTGATTCCCTCTTCAAACATCTGCATTGATTTATCGATAGGAAGTCCTTCATCTTTCATCTCTTCACTTATTGTTTCAAGCCTGTTCAGCTTTTCTTCAAAACTTTTCATATGTGCTCCTTTTATACCATCAAGCTTTAGCCTACAGCCGGAAAGCGCGACTTATGTCATCTTATCGCATTCATTGTTATGGTTCTTTTTAGACATAACCTTAGCAATAAGGGTATCATTTAAAAACCTTAAAGAAATATCTTTTCCTTCTTTTGTTTCAAACGCGGACTTTATTTGCTTTCCATTTACGTTATCAAAAACAGCAGCATACCCTTTTTTTAGTATTTCGACTGGAGAAGCTGCATTTATGTTACTTATCAAAAGGTCCAGGTTCAGTTTTGTTAGTTTAAGTTTATTATTTATAATTTTTTGAATATCATACCTGACATCATCAAGCCATTGCGAAAACTGGTTTAAATTCTTTCTTAAGACCCTTTCAAGTTCCTGAGGCGATACGTTATCCAGTCTCAAAGAAAGCATTTCAAGTTTGCGGTCTATGGAATTCTTTAATGAATCGCTTAGCTCTGTAATTTCTTCCTCTATCCGGGATGATTCCATAGACACTATTTCTGCAGCAGCCGAAGGGGTAGGGGCTCTTAAATCCGCGGCAAAATCCGACAACGATACATCAACCTCATGACCAACTGCGGATATAACAGGAATTTCCGAATCATATATTGCTCTGACAACCTCTTCGGAAGAAAATGGCAAAAGATCTTCAAGCGAACCGCCGCCCCTGCCAACAATAATAACATCCCCAAAATTAAACATATTTGCGCGCCTTATTTGAGCAGCAATCATTGAAGCAGCCTCATTTCCCTGCACTAAAGCAGGAAGTATAGTGATGTTGATTTTGTTATTTCTTCTTTTTAAAACTTTTAAAATATCTTTTATTGCAGCGCCAGTAGAGGAGGTTACTACAGCTATTTTTCTTGGCATCAAAGGGAGTTTTTTCTTCCGGCTCTCGTCAAAAAGCCCTTCTGCAGCAAGCCTTTTTTTCCTTTTTTCAAGCTCTGCAAGGATTTCTCCTTCCCCTGCTTTTTCTATTGTATTGCATATTATCTGATAGCTTCCCCTTTGCGGATAAACAGACACATCGCCTGTAACCCTGACAAGCTGACCATCAGAAGGGGTAAATGTAATATTTTTCGCAGCATTTTTAAAAAAAACAGCAGAGATAACAGCATTTCCATCTTTAAGGCTAAAGTAGTAGTGTCCAGAACTTGCAGCTTTAAAATTTGAAATTTCCCCTTCTACCTGGATCGAATAAAATTGCGACTCCAGCGTCTCTTTTATAAGGGCCGTAAGTTCTGATACTTTTAGATATCTGTTTTTTGAATCCGACATATTTATGCGATTGTCTCAAGTTTGCAGATATGTATTGATTTTCGCATTAACAATGGATTTGTCAAATGGTTTGGCGATGAAATCCACAGCGCCGAGTGACAGCCCTTTTTCCTCATTCTTGGCATCAGTCAATCCAGTTATAAAAATAACAGGAATATTTTTTGTGGACTCGGATTCTTTCAGCTTGACAATAACATCAAACCCGCTAATATCCGGCATAATTATATCAAGCAGAATAAGGTCTGGTATGTGCTTTTTTGCTGCTTCTATCGCCGAAGCGCCGTCTATCGCTACGATGATATCATATTGCGGCTTTAAAAAATGCGCCAACGCCATAATATTCATTTTCTCATCATCAACTATAAGTATTCTTTTATTACAGCTCATGCTTGTTCTCCATTTGCTTCTTCCTCAGCAATACGCTGCTTGATAACAGCAAGCGTCTCCTGAGCTTGCTTGAACTTAAAGTTCTCCACTTGCTCTACCAATTGCTCTGTTCCTGGAATCATACTCAAATCCTTCACAAGATTCAAGCTGTCGAAGTTATCAGTTTCAAGGAGCGAGTCAAGGGTTTCAAGGAGCTTAAGGGCATTTTTCGTATCAAAGGATCCATTCGCAGCAGGTTTGTGAACTTTACCCACGTGATTATTCATTAAAGGTGTAAGTTCCTCTAACGCTAAGTTCAACACACTTTCGAGCTCGCTTATTTGCTCATTCAAAAACTGGACTTTACCTGTGGAAAGAGAGGCTTCAACTGTCTGAGCAGTCTGCGAAAGCTTAGTCATGCCAACTATCCCTGCAACACTTTTAAGCGTATGCGCCAATCTATGCGCGAGTTTTACATTTCCTGTCTCCAGTGCATGGTTTATATCTTTGATGGTAGTTTGATTGCCTTTTACAAAGGTTGTTATCAACTCCATGCGTTGCTCTTCCTCTTCAAGGTCATACTCAGTGTCTTTTTTTATAGACAACATACTGACAGGTTTTAAAAACTTGAGCAAGCAAGACCATAAGTCATGCGCTACAAAGGGCTTTGGCAAGCACTCGCGCATACCAGACTCAATATACGTTTCTCTGTCAGTAGCCATAATGTTTGCAGTCAAAGCAACGATTGGTGTATTGCTACCTATTTCTATAAGCTTTTTTGCTGCCTCGAGTCCATCCATTTCCGGCATATGGATATCCATGAATATCAGATCAAAAGGTTTTTCTCCATTTTCGAGCCGGCTTTTTACATAATCTACGCCGATACTGCCATTCCCGGCAATAACAGTTTTTAACCCTACCTTGGAGAGGTGGTCGCTTATGACCAACTGATTAAGGGCATTGTCCTCACAAACCAGAATCTCTCCGTCAAAAATGGGTTTTTCATCAGTGTTTATCGCAGTGACTATAAGAGGGTGGTTTGCGTCTTTGGCTATTGTTTCGAATGTTATATCAAAATAGAACCTGCTGCCCAGGCCAGAAGCGCTTTCAACCATAAGCTCGCTGCCCATAAGTTCAACAAAATTTTTGGTAATTGTAAGGCCAAGTCCTGTTCCGCCATATTTACGCGTTGTAGTGTCGTCTGCCTGCGTAAACGGCTGGAATACCTTTTTGATCTGCTCAGGGCTCATCCCGATACCACTATCCTTGACCTCAAAGTGTATTGTAATGCTGTTTTCGGTGTTTCCAGAGATGGCGGACAAGAGTTTTACCATGCCGGTATTTGTAAACTTGATGGCATTGGAAAGTAAATTCAGCAGTATCTGACGCAATCTTGTTGGATCGCCAAGCAGCAGCCTGTTGACCGAAGGCTCGGCGTAGCAAAACAGCGTTAACCCTTTTTCCCGCGCCTTTGGAGAAGCTATTACGCGGCAAAGTTTGAAAACTTCGCTTACATCAAACGGAATCTTTTCCAGCTCCATTTTTCCAGCTTCTATTTTTGATACATCAAGAATATCATTGATAATGAGCAGAAGACTTTCAGCGCTTGCTTTGATTTTCGACAAGTAATTCCTGGTTTTTGGCGCTATATTATCATCAAGGGCAAGTTCGGAAAAGCCTATGATCCCATGCATAGGGGTCCTTATTTCATGGCTCATGCTGGCAAGAAAAACAGACTTTGTGCGCGATGTTGCTTCTGCATGTTCCTTTTTTTGAGTCAGATTAAGCGCTTCGTGTTCTGCCTTGATCTTTTCTTCTGTAACTATTTTGAAATCTGTGATATCAACAGAATGTTGCAAATGCATTTTGGCACCGTCAATCCAGTCGATATAACGGTCTGTGTTATGGTAGTAACGTTTTGTTGCAGTATTAAACTCCTCCCATTCGATAGGTGTGTCTGGATCCTTATCAAGTTGGATGCACGGACAGAAATCACAAATATCATCATATCCATTCTGCAAAACCTTATAGCAATGTTGGCCAATAATATTATCTGTAATGTTGAAGCCCTTCTTCATTTGATCATTAATAAAGACTATTTCGCCGGTTTTTGGAACAGAAACATAAACAAACGCATTAATACCATTTAATATATTATGGAGAATGTGGAGTGTTTGCTCAGACTTTTCCATATGCGTCCAGATACGTCCAACCATGAAGTTTACTGTATCTTTTAAGACAGCAAATTCATCCTGATAATTGCCTTCTATCCTGGTGGTGTAATCTCCATTGGCTATTTTATTGGCACTTTCCTTAAACTCATCTAATGGCTTCATTACTTTGCCTATCAGATAGTACAAGAATATAGCAATCAAGATCACAACAGCTGCGCTGAGCGTTATTACAAAGATCAATAACCGGGTTCCGCTGGCGTTTATCTCTCTGACAGGAGCTGCAACAGAAATATAAAAGCGGCTGTTGATCTGGGGGATATATATTGTATTGATCGCTATCAAGGTTTTATCATTGTTAAGGATGGATCGGGCATTAAAAACTATTGATTTTTCTGCTTCTGACGGCAAAGAGTAAGTAAAGCCCAATTCTGCCCGCTTTTTGCCAATATCCTCGAATCTGGGGCTGTAAATTACCTGCTCTCTGTCATTTACAATGATCATATAGCCTGTTTCATATATTTCTTCTGCCTGGAGCTGCATAAAAATCTCCCCAAGAAGAATATCTGCAGTAATAGCCCCGATAAATTCATTATTCTGGCCACGTATAGGAAACACGATATTAAACATTAGAGTGTCTACTCCGTCTATTTCAAATATAGTCGGATCTGTGTAGATAGGGGCGTTTAACTTTTTGGTATCAACATAGAGCGGCATGGTAAACTCTATATCATTTTCCATAGCCTCTGGCTTGTAACCTGTTTCTCCGTTAAAACGAAAAAAATAAAATCCGATTCTCCCTGAAAGGGCAGTTCCATATGCTGTGCCAATGTATTCAGCGTCTCTGCCATCATACATATTAGGTTCAAAATAGATGCTGGAACTGTCTATGTTGTATCCGTCAAAAATATAAAACATCTTTCTTTGCATTGTTTCCCTGTCTAATATACCTTCGGAAATCTGAAATTCCAAAACTCTTGTAACAAAAGACAAGTAATCAACAGCATTATTGATTTTTCTTTCAAAATTGGCTGTATGTCTATTTACTATGCTTTGAAGTTCGGCTTTTGCCATGTCTTGTTGTGAATTGAACAATGCAATAAAGAGAATAGAGCATATTGTAATAAAGCTTACCACTACCGGGATTATTATATAAATTGTCGTTCTTGCTTTTATGCCCGAAAATGGTTTCAGTATTTTCATTAGCTTGCGCTCCTTGCACCGCAATAATATTTTTGTCTTAGCATTTTAATTTGGTGCAAATTATGGCAACAATTTAATATGTATATATATTTCAATAGTAATATTTGATTAGCAAAAAATCAACCTTTTGCTGCTTTGTCTAGATGATTTTGACAGATATTCCTGATTATGTTATACTGATATTTGAGCATTATGAATAAAGTCGAAAAAAATAAAGTACTTATTGTAGATGATGAAAAATCGAATCTCGAGGTTTTGGTTAATATATTAAGCTTGGAATATACCATTTATATGACAAAAAGCGGTTCTGCTGCTTTTGATATGGCTAGCAGATATATGCCGGATATTATTTTGTTGGATATTCTAATGCCAGATATGAGTGGGTTTGAAGTGCTTACAGCACTAAAAGCATCAGACAAAACACGACATATTCCTGTTATTTTTATCACTGGGCTTAACCGCGTTGAGGACGAGGAAAAAGGGCTGGATATGGATGCTTCGGATTACATACACAAGCCTTTTAGCGGAAAAATTGTTAAGTTAAGGGTCAGGAATCAAATAAAAATTGTCAATCAAATCCGTGCCATAGAGGAATATGCGCAAAATATGCAGCTTACCCTTTCTAAAATGGAAGCCATTGTTAATAACTACAAAGGGATTATATGGAGTGTTGACAGTAAAGGCTTAATAACCTCTTTTAACGGGCAGTATTTAAAGACTATTGGCCTTGAGCCTGCGCTTCTGACTGGGAAAAGTATTGAAACCATACGGGCAGAAAACAATCATGTTAACATTATTAATATTATTGATAATGTGGAAAAAACCTTCTCTGAAGGGCCGCAAGACTGGAACAGCGGAATAGATGACAATACGTTCCACACACACACAACGCCAATGTACGACTCCGAAGGCAATATGATCGGCATAGTCGGCAGTACAGATGATGTGACTGAACTTATAAAACTCCATGCTGCTCTTAAGGCTACTGAGGAAAAGAGCAAATTTTTTGCCAAAATGAGCCATGAAATGCGCACCCCTCTAAGCGCGGTTATTGGACTGTCCGAGCTAACTCTTGAAGAGAGCGGGTTAAACGAGGAGGCCCGGGATAATTTATCGAAGATATACAATGCCGGATCGAGTCTCCTTAGCATGGTCAATGATATCCTTGATATAAACAAAATAGAGGTGGGTAAATTCAAGCTTGAGCCGGTTGAGTATGACACTCCTGCCATGATAAACGATGCTGTTACCCAAAGCATCATGCGTAAGGGAGAAGCCCCCATAGAGTTTGTACTAAACATTGACGAAAATATTCCCATTCGTCTTTATGGAGACGACCTCCGTATAAAGCAGATTTTGAATAATCTTCTGTCCAATGCTTTCAAGTATACCAAGGAAGGGACAGTAGAGTTGAACATGAAGATAGAACCAGAGGCAGCTGAGGCTGAAACTATTTGGCTGACTATTTCTGTCAAGGACACTGGTATTGGTATTCCGGACGAGGATATAAACAAACTGTTTGTAGACTATGGTCAAATCGATAGAACATCCAACCGTAAAATCGAAGGGATTGGTCTTGGATTGTCTATTACCAAGATGATAGTGGATATGATGGGTGGCTGCGTCTCTGTAGAAAGTAAATATGGCAAAGGCAGTATTTTTACTGCAAAACTTCCGCAAAAATTCGTCACTAATGAATCAATTGGACAGGATGTTATCAGTAATATTAAAAAACTCCGTTACTTAGTCAATAACAGCAACCGTATATCGCAGTTGTCGCGTATCAGCCTGCCATACGCGCGTGTAATGGTGGTGGATGATGTAATGACCAACCTTGATGTGGCTAAGGGCATGATGAAGCCTTACAAAATGCAGGTTGACTGCTTGTTGAGTGGGCAGGAGGCTGTTAACGCTATTCGCGATGAAAAAGCCAGATACAATGCTATTTTTATGGATCACATGATGCCGGGAATGGATGGGATAGAAGCCACACGGATTATCCGCGAGGAAATCGGGACAGAATATGCGAAAACCATTCCTATAATAGCTTTTACTGCCAATGCGATTGCAGGGAACGAAGAAATGTTTTTGAGCAGAGGTTTCCAGGCATTTTTACCTAAACCTGTTGAAATCAAACGTCTGGATGCGATTATACAGCAATGGGTGCGAAATGAGGAATTGGAAAGAGCCTACACCAGTGACACTGAGCAAGTTATAACAGGCGGGGAAACTTTTTTTGATATCCATTCTGGGCAGGACAGGCGTTCCGGCGGAGAGAGAAGGAGCGGATATGATCGGCGAAATTTAATCGCAGTCAAAGATTTGGATTTTAGCAAAGGTTTGCAACGCTTTGACAATGATATAGAAACCTACCTGCAGATTATACGCTCATTTGCAGTGAATACCAGGCTTCTTCTTAATACTATTATGGATGTAAATGAGGCTAATTTGACTAATTACGCTATCACTGTTCACGGGATAAAAGGATCATGCCGGGGCATTTGCGCCGAGTCTGTTGGGGTTCTGGCAGAAGCTTTGGAAAAAGCAGCCAAGTCCGGAGATATCAACTTTGTGATAGCCAATAATCCGGCTTTTTTAAAAGCAGCTTTGAGACTTATCGCAGATATTGATACCTTGTTCGCAAAAAGTGTAAGCACAAACAAAGATAAACCAGTAAAAGACAAGCCGTATGTGGAAGTGTTGTCAAAACTTCTTTTGGCCTGCGAAAATTACAATATAGAAGAAATAGAAACCACTATGAAAGAAATAGAGGTTTTCAGATATGAATCTGATGATGGCCTTGCGCTCTGGTTGCAGGACAATGTGATTCAGATGAATTATTTAGAGATTGTAGAAAGACTTTCTGATTTGATCCCAAAATGGAAGGTGTAAAAAGGTGAGAAATGGATAATATCAAGAAAAACAGTGTACTCATTGTAGATGATGAAAAGTCAAATATTGAGGTTCTGATTCATATATTAAGCCCGGAATATAACGTTTATATGACAAAGAGTGGTTCTGTTGCTATTGAAATGGCTAATAAATTTTTGCCTGATATTATTTTACTGGATATTGTTATGCCTGATATGGATGGGTTTGAAGTGCTTGCAGCTTTAAAATTATCAGCGAGGACACGACATATTCCTGTTATTTTCATCACAGGGCTGGATAGCGTTGAGGATGAAGAAAAAGGGCTGGATTTGGATGCTGTGGATTACATCCATAAACCTTTCAGCGCCAAGATCGTTAAATCCAGGGTTCGGAATCAAATACAAATAGTCAATCAGATCCGGGAACTTGTTACGCTCCACCAGGATTTAGAGGCTGCGGTTAAAGCTGCTGAAAGTGCTAATCAAACTAAATCAGCTTTTTTAGCAAAAATGAGCCATGAAATACGTACGCCTTTAAATGCTGTTTTAGGCATCTCTGAAATCCATCTTCAAAAAGAAAGCCTGCCTCAAGATATAAAAGAAGCGTTTAGCAGAATTTTTACTTCCGGGGATTTACTCCTTGGTATTATTAACGATATACTTGATATGTCAAAAATTGAGGCTCAAAAACTGGAATTGTCGCCAACGCAGTACGATGTTTCCAGCATGATTTACGACACTGCTTTTTTTAATATGATCAAATACGAAAACAAGCCAATTGAATTTATTCTTAACGTGGATGAAAATGTTCCATCTGCGCTGATTGGTGACGAGCTTCGCATTAAACAGGTTTTGAATAATCTTCTCTCTAATGCTTTCAAATATACAAAGGCTGGCAAGGTTGAGTTGTTGGTTACAGCAAAGGATGCTCTGGAGAAATCCGGGGAAAATTCCAATACTACTGTAACACTGGTTCTCTCTGTACGTGATACTGGGCAGGGGATGACGCAAGAGCAATTGAGCAAACTATTTGATGAATATTCCCGTTTTAACATGGAAGCCAACCGTTCTACCGAAGGTACTGGTCTGGGGATGAGTATTACACAAAATTTGATACGTATGATGGACGGCAGGATTTTAGTGGAAAGCGAGCCGGGCGAAGGTACTCTGGTTACTGTGCGTTTGCCACAGGGGAATGTCGGCGCAGTGGCGTTAGGTAAAGAAGCAGTGGAGAAACTGCGGCAGTTCCGCACAAGTTACGAGGCAAAGGTAAAAAAAGCTCCACTTGTTAGCGAGCCAATGCCTTTTGGAAGAGTTCTGCTTGTGGATGACATGGATATGAATTTGTATGTTGCTGAAGATATGCTGTCGCCTTACGGACTACAGGTAGACAAGGCTACAAGCGGGGCCGAGGCTATAGAAAAAGTAAAGAGCAACGAGTACGACCTTGTGCTTATGGATCATATGATGCCTGTAATGGATGGCATTGAAACAACCCAAGAGATAAGAAAGCTTGGTCAGGAATATGAGAAGCTTCCCATTGTTGCATTAACAGCCAACGCAGTTTCCGGCGCAAAAGAAATGTTTTTAGCTAACGGATTCAATGGTTTTATATCAAAGCCTATTAGTATGCAGAAACTGGACGAAGTTCTTAAAGAATGGATATTGTCAAAAGGAATCAAGAAAAGCGACGAGGCAGCACCCTCTGAAAGTCCTTCTTCTCCCCAGGAGGCGGAGGATGTTAGCCAGGAAGACTATGATAGTTTTTTGGATAATGTTGCCAAAATAGACGAAATTAACATTGAGATAGGATTAACCCAGTTTTCAAATACAAAAGATATGTATTGCAATACATTGGATATGTTTCATAAAAAATTTATATTAAAATGCGATGATATTACTGCTCTTTTTGAGGCCAAGGATCTAAAGAATTTTTATATTTCCATGCATGGGATTAAATCCTCCCTCTTTATTATCGGGGCAGTGAAGTTGTCCGAAATGGCAGCTGATATGGAAATTGCCTCAAAAAATGGGGCACTTGACTTTTGTGAGAAAAAGTTCCCAGAATTTAAGGAAAGGCTTTTGTTGTTGTGTAAGCAGTTATCTGTTGTTTTTTCCGGTGTGGATTTTTTTTCGGAAAACTAGCTGAGAAATGCTAATACATGATGTCCGCTTTTGAGGCTCATAGATTCGTTGATGTTAAGAGGTAAAAAAAATGACTGCTAAAATGGGGATTGCCAGAACAAAAGGCAAAGGCAATAAAAAAATCTATTTGAGAATTTTTATTGTGATTATCATCGTAGCAAGTGTCATAAATGTTTGCGGACTTACAGTGGGCGCTGTGTTCCTTACGCGCAGCATAAGCCATGCAATAGAAAATGATATGTTGGTTGCTATTGACATCGCTGATCTGTATGTTACAAAAGAAATAGAATTGCTAAAAATCAAAGCAGCTGAGGCTGCCAGAGATATCAGGCTGTTTTTTGAGGCTGGCGAGAGAGAAGGGATTCTGGATCGTGTTTGCGCGAAATATCTAATGTATAAAGGGCTGGGTGTTTTTAGTGAAACAACATTGCTGGATTTTTGTGGCCAGTTCTCCGTATCGCAGGACTTGCTCCACGAGCCGTTTATGCAAATCGCTTTTGCTGGAGGTCAGGCTGTCTCAACCACCATGTACAGCTTGGAGAACGACCTTGTTATGTATGTGTCTGCGCCTATAAAAGATGGGCTTGTTCTGGCAGCTGTTCTGCCTGGTTTATATTTAAGCAATAAGGTGTCACAGCTTAAGTTCTGGCAGTCTGGTCATTTGTTTATTGACGATGCAGAAGGTGTGGTTATATCCAATATCCGCGAAGACTGGGTGCTGCAGCGGCGCAATTTTATTGAATTGGCTAAAACAGATAACAGGTATGAATGGGTAAGCGCCATGGTAAAGCGTGGAATCGCAGGGGAACGGGGTACTGCCAGGTTTAGTGTGGATGGTGTGCCGCGGATATGCGCTTTCCGCCCCATATCCAGTCCAACCGAAGAGTGGTTCGTTGGTATAATCGCGCCCCTGAATGAGAGCGTGTTAAGTGATATTCCCGGCAGTATATTGTTGATGGGGATAATAACGTTTATTCTGAGTATAATAGCAGCTACCGGAGCTGCCATTATATTAAAACGTCCATACGAAGAAGCGGATAATCTGCGGAGAGATGCTGAAATCGCATCAATTTCAAAGACTACTTTTCTTGCTAATATGAGTCATGAGATAAGAACACCAATGAATAGTATCATAGGATTTTCCGATTTAGCCATGGATGGTGAAACATCTCCGAAAACAAGGGATTATCTGGATAAAATCCACACGAACGCAGAGTGGCTGTTGCATATTATTAATGATATATTGGATATTTCTAAAATTGAGTCTGGCAAAATGGAGCTGGAAAATATCCCTTTTGATCTGCATAAATTATTTTCAAGCTGTCGGACATTGATTATGCCAAAAGCCATTGAAAAAGGTATTATATTGCACTTTTACGCTGAGCCGTCCATAGGCAGAATGCCGGTGGGTGACCCCACAAGGCTGCGCCAGGTGCTTATAAATTTATTGACCAACGCTGTAAAATTTACAAATACCGGCATGGTCAAACTCCACACTGCCATAAAAAATATTAGCAGAAAGAACATCACAATGTATTTTGAAGTAAAAGACAGTGGTATTGGCATGACGCCGGAACAGATAAAGAAAGTATTCAAGCCATTTGCCCAGGCAGAAGCTGGTATAACGCGTAAATACGGCGGTACAGGACTTGGTCTTTCCATATCAAAAAATATTGTGGAAATGATGGGGGGGACACTTTCTGTGGAAAGCACTTCCGGAATTGGCAGCAAGTTCAGCTTTGAACTAACGTTTGATACAATAGATGTAGCTGACGATGAAATGTTCGAAAAAAAAGTAGCGCTCAATGTGCTTGAAAAGCCCACATTTGAAGGCGAGATCCTGCTGTTTGAGGATAATGTAATGAATCAACAGGTTATATGCGAACATCTTTCCAGAGTTGGGCTTAAAACCATTGTGGCAGAGAACGGCAAGATAGGTGTTGAAATTGTTAAAAATAGAATAGCAAATAACGAAAAACTATTTGACTTGATTTTTATGGATATACACATGCCTGTTATGGATGGTCTTGAAGCATCCAATAGAATTTTTGAGCTTAACACCGGTATCCCCATTGTAGCCATAACTGCAAACATTATGTCCGAAGACATGAAGATTTACAAGCAAAGTGGTATGAGTGATTGCATGGGCAAGCCATTCACCTCTCAGGAACTGTGGCACTGCCTCATGAAATATTTCACGCCAGTGTTCCATGAACCAGGAGATAAGCACACACAGGTTGAAGCAGACGTGGAATTACAAAGAAGCCTTCAATTATTATTTATAAAAAGTAATAAAGAAAGATTTCATGAAATTATCAAAGCACTTGAGGCGGGTGACATAAAGCTTGCGCACAGGCTTGCACATTCCTTAAAGGGCAATGCAGGGCAGCTTGGTAAAATCATTTTACAGCAAGCTGCCTCAGATGTGGAATCCCGGCTCAAAAGCGGAGAAAACAAAGTTACAAAAGAACAACTGCAGACTCTTGAAACAGAACTGAATGCAGTGCTCACGGAATTCTCGACCCTGCTTGATGGGTGCAGGGAGGAGCCAGAGTTTCAATCCTACCCAGATAAACAATTGCTTGACGAGGAATCAGCGCAAAAATTAATTGAGGAACTGGAGCCAATACTTAAAATGGGAAATCCTGATTGCGGGAAGTTTATCGATGGCCTTCGTTTAATACCGTATGACGATGATTTAAAAATCAAATTGATACAACAAATAGAAGATTTTGACTTTGGGCCGGCTTGTATTACGCTTGCTGAATTAAAGGAAAAATCTAAACTGTGCTAAGCAAAGAGAGAGGTTTTATATGCGTATGATAAACAGGATTACTTGCTTAATCTCAATTGTCATACTTTTGTTGGGTTTAATTTCGGGGTGTAAAAAATCTCTTATAGATCAGGGTGGGGAATCTATGAGATTCTCTTCGTTCCGGGATGTTCCCGGCGTGACACAAGATGAAATAAGAGCAATCGAAGCGCTCCGGGAGCAGGTTCTTAATAGGCCTTCCGGACATTTTGTATACAGTGTGCTGCTATCCACTGAAGCTTTTATAGATAGTAATGGTAATATTAGAGGATGGTCCGCCCTGTTTTGTGAATGGCTGACAGAATTTTTTGATATCCCGTTTAAACCTGAATTTGTTGCATGTTATGATTTTATGGCCAAGCTTGCAAGTTTCGAGGTAGATTTTACAGGCGCCATGAAAGCTAATGAAGAAAGGCGAAGAACCTATTTTATGACCTCTGCCATAGCTTTGCAGTATGTGAGCTCCTTCAGACTTATAAACAGTATTCCTCTTGAGATCATCGCGCAAACACGTCCGCTTCGATACGCATTTATATACAACACTTTAACGATTCAGCAAGTTACCTCCAGGCTTGAACCAGGCACTTTTGAAGTTGTACTGGTCAGCAATACTGCTGAAGCTCGCCAAATGCTCCACTCAGGCGAAGCAGATGTTTTTTTCAATCCTAATATTACAGAAGTCGCCTTTGATATTTATGGAGATGTGGTTGCCAGGGATTTTTTTCCCATGATTCTTAATCCTGTTCCATTAACAACTAAAAATCCAGAGCTGGAACCTGTTATCTCAGTTATGGAAAAAGCGCTGCAGACAAGTGGTACTCGCCGTTACCTTGCAGAATTATACAATACAGGGTATCAGGAATACCTCAGGCATAAGCTTTTTACTCAGCTTACCGAAGAAGAGCGCCGTTTTATACAGACAAACCCTGTTATACCTGTTGCGCTTGAGGCAAGCAATTACCCTGTCAGCTTTTTTAATACTCACGAAGGGGAATGGCAGGGCATTGCAGTCGATGTGCTTAAAGAAGTCAAGGCGCTTACTGGCTTGCGCTTTGAGCGCGTCAACAATGAAAACGCCACCTTCCCTGATCTGCTTGGAATGTTGGAAAACCACGAAGCATCCATGATCTCGGAGTTGATGCGCACAAGAGAGCGGGAAGGCTCTTTCTTATGGCCAGATACTGCATTCATGAAGACTTATTTTTCTTTGATCTCCAGACAGGGTTATAAATATATCTCTTTAAATGAAATCTTTCACACCAGAGTAGGTTTGCTTAAAGGTTATGCAACTACGGATTATTTCCATAAATGGTTTCCTGATCACCCTTTTGCCATAGAATATGAGAGCAATTTAGCTGCTTTCGATGCTTTGGATCGTGGTGAGATTGATGTTGTTATGACTACCAGTCACGAACTGTTGTTCCTGACTCATTTTCTGGAACAGCCGGGTTATAAAATCAATTTTCTGTTTGATTATTCTTTTGACTCTACTTTTGGAATTAACAAAGACAACGTTATTCTGCACTCTATAGTCAGTAAGACGCTTCGCCTGATAAATACAAATATGATTTCGGGTCAATGGATGCGCAGAACCTTTGACTATCGTGTAAACGTCGTAGAAGCGCAACGCCCCTGGCTAATAGGGGCATCTGTTTTGCTTTCCAGCATACTCATTCTAATTACAGTTCTGTTTGTAAAAAACCGCCGCGCTGGCAAGCATCTGGAAAATCTTGTAAAAGAAAGGACACGTGAACTTGAACTGCAAACTGTAACGCTTACCACTTTATTTGATACAATTCCCGACCTTATTTTTACCAAGGATTTGAATTTGCATTTTACACAATGTAACAAAAGTTTTGCAGAGCATTTTGGTATGTGCAAGAAAGATTTCATCGGGAAGAGTACTACAGAATGTCTGGACTTACCAATTGAGTTAGCGAATGAATATGATGAAAGAGACAGCCAGGCTGTCAAAGAAAACCGAACTTTCATATTCGAAGAATACATACCGCGTATTGACGGGGCAAACCCGTTTTATGAAACAGTTAATGCGCCCTTGATAGTGGATAACTCTGTAGTCGGACTCTTGATAATATCACGCGACATAACAAAGCGGAAAGAACTGGAGCGCAGATTAGCCTCTGATTATGAATACGCAAACAAACTGAGCGATTCTTTGGCGAGAATTACGAAGTCGCCGGCTATTTCTGCCGGGGATTTGAAGGCTGCTGCAGACATCATTGTACAGGAGGGGTGCGTTGCTTTGAATACCCACCGCGTCAGCGCCTGGACCCTGGCCAAAGACTCAGAGGCTCTCGAAAATATTTCCTGCTATGACAGTTCAACCAGAAAACATCGCGTCCAGGACAACTTTGACTTGTTAAGCCGCAAAGAATATGCTGAGTTACTAAAATCCGAACGGCTGGTTGTCACAAGCAATGTTGAAGAGTGTTATGCGTTGTACCTCGCAGAAGAAGGTTCCGGCAGTTTATTCTGCGCTTTACTTGACGCCCCCATACGCATTGACGGCACAATGGTTGGGGTTGTCTGTGCAGAACAGGATCGGTGTGAAGAATTTCCCGAAGGACGTGAATGGACGATAGCAGAAAAAAGCTTTGTTTCCTCTCTTGCTGATTTAATGGCGCTTGCAATCTCCGGGGCAGAACGACGCAGGGCGTACGATGCTGCTAAAATGGCCAGCCAAATTAAGTCTGCGTTTCTTGCTCATATGAGTCATGAAATAAGGACACCGATGAATAGCATCGTGGGTTTTTCCGAGCTGGCAATGGGTGGAGAAATTCAGCCCAAAACAAAGGACTATCTGGCCAAAATTATGGAAAATTCACAGTGGCTTTTACAGATAATAAATGATATTCTGGATATATCCAAAGTTGAATCAGGCAAAATGGAGCTGGAAAGAGTTCCTTTTGATATGCATTCGTTATTTCTCTCCTGCCGGACAATCATGATGCCAAAAGCCATTGAAAAGGGCATTACCCTGCACTTTTACGCTGAACCAAATATAGGAAAAATGCCATTGGGCGACCCCATCAGGCTGCGTCAGGTACTTGTGAACCTTCTGTCCAATGCTGTAAAGTTTTCGAACACCGGCACAGTCAAGCTCCTTGCAAAAATAAAAGAAAAAACAAATGAAACCGTTACAATGTATTTTGAAGTAAGTGATTCAGGCATTGGCATGACTGCAAAGCAATTAGAGAAAATATTTGAACCATTTGCCCAGGCAGAATCTGGTATAACACGTAAATACGGAGGCACTGGGCTGGGGTTGACCATTACAAAAAATATAGTGGAACTTATGGGCGGAAAGCTTTCGGTTGAAAGTATTTTCGGAGTTGGCAGCAAATTCAGTTTTGAGCTGTGTTTTGATATAACAGACGAAATAAGCAATGCGGCTGAGCAAAAAAATATATTTAATGAACTTGAAAAGCCGGTATTCAAAGGCGAAGTGCTGTTGTGTGAAGATAATGCCATGAACCAAAGGGTTATCTGCGAACATCTTGAGAGAGTTGGTCTTAAAACTGTTGTGGCTGATAACGGCGAAATAGGTGTGACTATGGTGCGGGACCGCAAAGAAAAAGGCGGGGAACAGTTTAACCTTATTTTCATGGATATCCATATGCCTGTGATGGATGGTCTTGAGGCAGCTGCAAAAATCATTGAGCTGAACCCGGAAATTCCAATAGTAGCCTTGACAGCGAACATTATGCCCAGTGATAAAGAGGCTTACAACCAGAGCGGCATGAAAGACTGCGTTGGCAAGCCATTTACATCCCAGGAACTATGGCGTTGTTTGATGAAGTACTTTGAACCCATAAGCTGGCAACATGTGGATGAAGGCAATCGTGCAAAATCCGAAGCAGAACTTTGGCAAAAACTTACGGGTAGTTTTGTAAAAGACAATCGAAACAGATTAAGTGAAATAGAGACAGCGATAAACACAGGCGATATAAAGCTTGCACATAGGCTGGTGCATACTCTAAAGAGTAATGCAGGGCAGCTTGGAAAAACCCTTCTGCAGCAAGCTGCAGCGAATGTTGAACACCAGCTCAAAGATGGCAAGAATCTGGTTACAGAGGAACAGTTAAAGATTCTCGAAACAGAGCTTAATACAGCGCTGGCGGAACTTGATGAGGATTTAGCGTTATCCCTTGACAAATCTTCTGAAGCAGCGTCTCAAAGCAAAGGCGAGCAGAAATATCTTGATACGAAATCTGTGCAGAAGCTGATTGAAAAACTGGAACTGTTGCTTGACATGGGCAATCCTGATTGCTTGCAACTTGTTAACGATATTCACCGGATACCGGAACCCTGCGCTGAACCGTTAAGTGACGATGGTTCTTCTTCACAAGCCAGCGGGTTGAAAGCCAAAGTGATACAGCAAATCGAGGATTTTGATTTTGTTCATGCAATTGTTACGCTTGCTGAATTTAAGAAAAGACTGGAGATAAAGTAATAATGTTTAATATTCATTTTTTTATAAAAAAAATTCGAATGATACGCCCCTTGTTTTTGCATATGTTTTTTGCGTTATTGGCGTTTTTCATTATGATTACAATATATCACCTTAATATTAGCACTACAATGCGAAACATCTATAGCAGGACCGGGATTGAGCTGATTAATCAAACTGAACTCAAGATTATGGCAGAACTGCGTGAGCCGGAAACAGCGCTCCTTATTATTTCAGGAATAATACGCGAAATGATTATGAGAGGTGAAAGTGAAGAAGCCGTAGAAAGATATATGCGGACCATTTACTACGAAATGCGAAATAAAGCAAAAGGATTCGAGTTTTGTGGAGTTTTCGGATACTTCGAGGTATTTGGAGGCACATATCTCACAGCTCCCCAATGGGACTTGCCAGAAGACTATAACCCCACAACCAGGCCATGGTTCAAGACAGCTATTGAGGCAGGGAGCAGTGGCGACATTGTTATTACTCCGATATATTGGAATTTACGGATAAATGATTTCGTTATTACTTTTGTCCGCCGCATTTTTGACGATGAAGGAAATCCGCTGGGCATAGTGTGCCTGAATGTACACCTGAATGTTATCAGAAATTATATTGCCAATATGACCCTTACAGAGAGCGGGTATGGCTTTTTTGTGGATGAAAGACTGTATGTATACCATCATCCCAATCCAGAGTTTCTTGGTGTGAATCTCTCTGAAATAGAGAGCGATCTGGCGCGTCTTATAAAGGAATTTCCTGACCGTGATTTTTATGAACATGAAACCAGAAATTATAGAGATAAATTAGTAGTCATGTTTTCAAGCCAGCTTGATAACGGCTGGTTTATAATGAGCGTAGCTCCCAGGAGAGAATATTATAAGGAGCTGCACAGATTGGAACTGGTGCTTTTTTTACTTAGTGCTGTTTTGGCAGTTGCCCTGCTTATTGTTTTGATACATTTTGATCATGTAAAAAGGAAAAAAGAGCAGGAAAATAGGGTAGTAGAAGCTGCAAATTTTGCCAAATCAACGTTTCTCGCTCATATGAGCCATGAAATAAGGACGCCAATGAACAGCATCATAGGTTTTTCCGAGCTGGCTATGGACAGTGACGTTCCTCCAGGAGTCAGGAACTATCTCCGCAAAATTCTTAGTAGTGCAGAGGGGCTTTTGCAGATTATAAATAATATTCTGGATATAGCCAAAGTTGAATCTGGTAAAATGGAGTTGGAAAAAATCCCTTTTGATATGCATGAACTGTTTGTTTCCTGTCGTGCAATCGTTATGCCAAAAGCCTTTGAAAAGGGCATTTTGCTCCACTTTTTCGCAGAACCAAGTTTAGGAAAAATACCACTGGGTGACCCTGTCAGGCTGCGTCAAGTGCTTGTGAATCTCCTGTCCAATTCCATAAAGTTTACGAACACCGGTATTGTCAAGCTTCTTGCAAAAATAAAAGAAAAAACCGATAAGACCGCTACAATGTATTTTGAAGTAAGTGATTCAGGCATTGGTATGACAAAAGAACAATTAGAGAAAATATTTGAACCCTTCGCGCAGGCAGAATCTGGTACAACACGTAAATACGGAGGCACAGGGCTGGGGTTGACCATTACGAAAAACATAGTGGAACTAATGGGTGGGAAACTTTCTGTTGAAAGCACTCCTGGGGTTGGCAGCAAATTCAGCTTTGAGCTGTGTTTTGATATAACAGACTTAACCAGAGATATGCTTGAGCAAAAAAATATATTCAATGAAATTGAAAAACCCACTTTCAAGGGGGAAGTTTTATTATGCGAAGACAACAGAATGAACCAGCAGGTTAT
This sequence comes from Spirochaetaceae bacterium, assembly GCA_009780675.1. Taxonomy (GTDB): domain Bacteria; phylum Spirochaetota; class Spirochaetia; order CADAEX01; family CADAEX01; genus WQTU01. The sequence continues at coordinate 20,807 of WQZP01000015.1, forward strand.
CTGCGAACATCTTGAGAGAGTTGGTCTTGAAATAGCTGTGGCTGATAATGGCAGGGCAGGTGTGGATATGGTCCAAAACCGCAAGAAAAAAGGGGAAAAACAGTTTGATCTTATTTTCATGGATATTCATATGCCGGATATGGACGGTCTTGAGGCAGTTGCAAAAATTCTTGAACTTGACACGGGAATTCCCATAGTAGCCATGACCGCAAACATTATGTCCAGTGATTGGGAGATTTATAAAAAGAGCGGTATGAAAGACTGTATTGGCAAGCCGTTCACATCCCAGGAGCTATGGCGTTGTTTGATGAACTACTTTGAGCCTATAAGCTGGCAACCAGTGGATGGAGACAATAGCAAGCAAGCTGAAACAGAACTTTGGCAAAAACTGTTGTGCAATTTCGTAAAAGACAATCGGAACAAGTTGAGTGAAATCGAGACAGCGATCAATGCAGGCGATATAAGGGCTGCGCACAATTTGGCACATACCCTAAAAGGCAACGCAGGGCAGCTTGGAAAAACCCAGCTGCAACTTGTAGCAGCAGATGTTGAGTATCAACTCAAGGATGGTAAAAATTTTGTTACAAAAAAACAGTTAGAAGCTCTCGGAGCAGAACTTGATACAGTGGTGGCAGAACTCGAAAAGGATTTTGCGTTATCGCTTGAGAAATCTCTTCAACCTGCGACTCAGGGCAAAGACGCCAAGAAATATCCGGATATAGATATGGAATCCCTGCAGGAACTGTTTGAAAAATTAGAGGTGCTGCTTAAAATGGGTAGCCCTGAGTGTCAAAAGTTTATCGATGATATCCGGCGGATACCGACTGACAGTGGGTTGAAAATTAGATTGATACAGGCGATAGAAGATTTTGATTTTGAACAGGCAGTCATTATACTTGCCAAATTGAAGAAAAAACTGGAGATAGCCTAACGGTTTTATAAAAAGGTTTTTATATGAGCATAATAAATAGAACTATCCGCCTGATCCCAATTGTCATATTTTTGTCGATTTTAGTCTTGGGGTGTGAAAAATTCGCTGCAAATTACTCTGGAGAACAACATGCAAGATTTACTTCATTTCGGGATACTCCGGGCATAACAGAAGATGAAATAATGGCCATCGAAGCGCTCCAAAGGGAATACGATTTTTTTGTATACGGAATGCCGTTGAGCTACGAGGCATTTAAATACGAAAGCAGTAAAATCGGAGGATTTGCCGCTCTGTTATGCGAGTGGCTAACGGAATTTTTCGGAATTCCTTTTCAGCTCAAGCTGTATGAATGGCATGATCTGTTTCCGGGTCTTGCGACCGGAGAAATTTCTTTTACCAGCGGAATGGCGATCACAGAGGAGTATCCGAGAATTTACCACATGACCAGCCCCATTGTTTCGCGTCCGCTAAAGAGTCTGCGTCTTGTTGGCTCAAGACCCCTTGCGGAAATAGCTGAATACCGCCTGCTGCGCTGTGGCTTCCTTGAGGGTGCTGCTACTATCGAGCGCGTTACTTCTGCGCTGGTACCAGGCACGTTTGAAGTTATTGAATTAAGCGACTTTGATCTTGCTTACGATGCACTCAGAAAAGGGGAAATAGATGCTTTTTTTTACAGTATGCCGGGAGAAGTAGACTTAATCGAACACAGAGACATGATTGCACAAGATTTTTATCCATTGATTTTTATGCCAGTTCCTCTGATAACCCAGAATCCGGCGCTCTTACCTGTTATTTCGGTTGTAGAAAAAGTGCTACGTAACGGTGGCGCGCGCCATTTTGCTGAATTATATACTGCTGGGTATCAGGAATACCGGAAGCATATACTGTTTATGCAGCTTACCGAAGAGGAGCGCCGCTACATACAGACCAATCCTGTTATTCCAGTTGTGTTTGATGCTGCCAATTATCCTGTCAGTTTTTATAGCGCGCGTGAAAGAGAGTGGCTGGGCATTGCTTTCGATGTATTGCAGGAAGTGGAGGCACTTACAGGGCTGCGCTTTGAGAGAGTCAATAACGAAACAGCCAACTGGTCTGATCTTATTAAAATGCTGGAAACCGGCGAAGCATCCATGAGCTCGGCGTTGCTGCGTACAGGAGGGCGTGAGGGCCGCTTTTTATGGGCAGATACCCCATTCTTGGCAGCTAATTCCGCGTTGATATCCAGATCAGATTATCACGATATCACTTTAAATGAAATATTATACACAAGAGTAGGTTTTCCAAGAGGTTATGCCCACGCATATTTTTTCCGGATGTGGTTTCCCAACCACCCTTTTGCCGTAGAATATGAAAGCATTTTTTCCGCTTTTGATGCTTTAAGACGCGGCGAGGTGGATGTGGTAATGATAAGTGATCATAGTATTTTGTTCCTGACGCATTACATGGAATGGCCGGACTTCAAGATCAATTTCTTGTTCAATGATCACGTTGGCGTCTCGTTTGGATTTAATAAAGATGAAGTTGTCTTGAGCTCTATTGTCAATAAGGCGCTTCGCTTGGTAGAGACAAACAGGATTTCTGATCAATGGATGCGCAAAACCTTTGACTACAGGAGTAAGCTGGCAGAAGCGCGGCTACCATGGCTTATAAGCGCATCTGTTTTGTTTTTGTGTGTACTCACTCTTCTTGCTGTTCTTTTTGTAAGAAGCCGCCGTGTTGGCAAGCAGCAGGAAAAACTTATTAAAGAACGGACACACGAACTCGAAGTACAAACTGTTATGCTGACCACTTTGTTTGATTCAGCTCCAAGTCATATTTTTGCCAAAGATTTGGATCTTTATTATACGCAATGTAATAAAAGCCTTTTGAAGCATTTTGGTTTGCGCAGGGAAGATCTCATTGGTAAAAGTGATATAGACGGGCTAGGTATATCTGCTGCAATGGCGAAGGCATTCAGAGAACGCGATCAGTATGTTATTAATGAACGTCAAGTTTATAAGAGCGAAGAACATATACCAGGTGTTGACGGAACAAATCCGATTTATGAAATAGTTAAAGCGCCGCTTATACTGAACGATTCTGTAATTGGAGTTTTAGGAATAGCTCACGACATAACAAAGCGCAAAGAAATGGAAGAGGCAGCGCTGGCAGCTTCTCGTTCCAAGTCAGTGTTTCTGGCCAATATGAGCCATGAAATAAGGACGCCGATGAACAGCATCATTGGCTTTTCCGAGCTGGCTATGGACAGCCAAATTTCTCCTAAAACCAAAGCATATCTGACAAAGATTCTTGAAAACGCAGAAGGACTTTTGCAAATTATAAATGATATTCTTGATATATCCAAAGTTGAATCAGGTAAAATGGAATTGGAAAACATACCCTTTGTTCTGCAAGAGTTGTTTACCTTCTGTAGAACTATCATGATGCCAAAAGCCTTTGAAAAGGGTATTATTCTGCATTTTTATGCTGAACCAAACATAGGAAAAATGCCATTGGGTGATCCAACACGGCTGCGGCAAATACTTGTGAACCTTCTCTCAAATGCCATAAAGTTTACAGATTCCGGAACAGTAAAGCTCCGTGCGGAAATAAAAGAAAAAAATGAGAAAACTGTTACAATGTTTTTCGAGGTAAAAGACAGTGGCATTGGCATGACAAGCGAGCAAATAGAGAAAATATTCGCTCCATTTACGCAGGCGGAAAGCGGTACAACACGTAAATACGGCGGCACCGGGCTAGGTCTTGCCATAACCAAAAATATAGTGGAGTTGATGGGCGGAACACTTTCGGTTGAAAGCACACCCGGAATTGGAAGTAAGTTCAGCTTTGAGTTGACCTTTGATACAATAGATGTGTTAAGCGAAGAGGTGTCTCAAAAAAAGATCGTATTTAATGAATTCGAAAAACCTATTTTTGAAGGCAAAATCCTGTTGGTCGAAGATAACACAATGAATCAGCAAGTCATTTGCGAACACCTTTCCAGAGTGGGGCTTAAAACTGTTATAGCTGAGAATGGCAAGATAGGCGTGGGAATGGTTCAAAGCCGCATAGAAAAAAACGAAAAGCAGTTTGACCTGATTTTTATGGATATACATATGCCGGTAATGGATGGTCTTGAAGCGACTCAGAAAATCCTTGAACTTAACACGAAAATTCCTATAGTAGCCATGACAGCGAACATTATGTCCAGTGATAAGGAGACTTATATGAGGAGCGGCATGAGTGACTGCGTGAGTAAACCGTTCACATCCAAGGAACTGTGGAATTGTTTGCTTAAGTACTTAAAACCTGTAATCTGGCAGCCCGTGAATGGGAACAGTCATGCACAAGCAGAAAAAGAACTTAGACAAAAGCTTATAAATAATTTCGTAAAAGATAATCAAAACAGATTCACTGAAATAGCGACAGCTATCAGCGCAGGTGACATAAAGCTTGCGCACCGGCTTGCGCATATGCTGAAGGGTAATGCAGGACAGCTTGGAAAAACCAGCCTGCAGCAAGCAGCTGCGGAAATGGAGCATAATCTTAAAAATGGCAGAACCCTGGTTACAGAGAAACAATTGAAGCTTCTTGAAACTGAGTTGACCATGGTTCTGAACGAACTCGCGTTGTTGGTTACTGACCGCCGTTCACCCCAGCCTGTAGATCAGGAGGAGTGGTTGGATGCGGAATCCTGTTGGAAACTGTTTGAAAAGCTTGAGTTCATGCTTAAAATGGGTGATCCTGGATGTCTGCAGCTTATTGCCGATCTTCGCCGGATACCAGAACCTTGCAGCGAGCCATTAAGCAATGATGACTCCTCTCTGCCAGGCAATGACTTAAAAACCAATTTGCTGCAGCAGATAGAAGATTTTGACTTTGAGCAGGCTATTGTTACACTTGCTGAATTGAAGAAAAAATTGGAGATGGATCTGGTATGATATACAGAGTAAAAAATTTATCCTTTTACTCGTTTTGCAAATATGATATGATTTTTAATTAGTGGTTTTCACTTTTATATAATTCGGAGAAAATGATGTCTGAGGAAAAGAAAAATAGCCTGCTCATTGTTGATGATGAAAAAATTAACCTCAAAATTCTAACCCTAATATTGAACCCGGAATATATTATTTATACAGCAACAAATGGGTTAGATGCCATTGAAAAAGCAAAAGAATATATGCCGGATTTGATTTTACTGGATATTCTTATGCCGGAAATGGATGGGTATCAGACGCTTTCTGCGCTTAAGAAATGTGAAAGAACTCATAAAATTCCTGTTATTTTTACTACAGGCCTTTGCAGCGTTGAAGATGAGGAGAAAGGGTTATCTCTTAATGCAGCGGATTACATAACCAAACCCTTTAGCGGAATTATTGTAAAACTAAGGGTGCGCAATCAGATTCAAATTATCAATCAACTCCGCACAATAGAGCGCTTGAGTATGATCGATCAGTTGACAGATATGCCCAACAGGCGCAGTTTCGATGAACGGCTGCACATGGAATGGAATCAGGCAATAAGAGAGCATACTCCCATCAGTATTTTGATGATGGACCTGGACAGATTCAAAAATCTAAATGATGTATACGGACACCAGCAGGGTGACATTGTTCTACAGAAAATCGCGAAAGTTTTTCAAAACACTTTCAGACGTTCGGGTGATTTTGCTGCTCGCTGGGGTGGTGAGGAATTTATTGTTTTGCTGCCAAATACGCGTTTAAGTGGCGCTATGGATGTTGCAGAAAAAATACGTTCCGCTGTTGAAAGTGCAGTGATTCCCTGTGCTGATGGTTCGAATTTAAAAATTACTATAAGTATTGGTGTGAATTCAGAAGAACCAGTACAAGACAGTTCGATTTACGACTTTATTTACAATGCTGACAAGGCGCTTTATGCTGCAAAGGATGCTGGCAGAAACAGGGTGTGTGGTTTTGGTATTGAGAAGCAAGTGTTTCTGGAGGAAAATATATGAGCATTGGTCAGAAAAGCATATTTTTAGTCGATGACGATGTAACAAATTTGGCAAGAAGCAACGATTCACTTGGGAAGTCATATAAACTTTTTACGATGAATTCCAGCGGCCGACTATTAAAAATGCTCGAGAGCCATGTTCCTGATTTGATTCTTTTGGATGTTGAAATGCCGGAACTTGATGGGTATGAAACCATCAAGCTTCTAAAAAGCAAAGAAGAAACAAAGAATATTCCTGTTATTTTTCTGACAGCGCACAGAGATGAAGAAAGCGAGCTAAGGGGGCTGTCGTTAGGTGCAATTGACTATATCGCCAAGCCATTTTCTCCTCCCCTTTTGCAAAAGCGGATCGAAATGCACTTGCTTGTAGAATCACAAAAAAAGTTGTTGCTCAATTTTAATAATAATCTGCAACTTATGGTGGATGAAAGAACTAAAACAGTTGTGGAGCTTAAAAATGCCTTTTTGGGAACAATGGCGGAGCTGGTTGAGTGGCGTGACGGTTCTACTGGCGAACACATAGGAAGGACAGAGCTTTATATGGAAATTTTAATTGATGCGCTGCAGGAACATGATTCATACAAAGAAGAGATATCAGCATGGGACAAAACACTTGTTTTGCAGTCAGCACAGCTTCATGATGTTGGAAAAATCGCAATTAAGGATAACATCCTCCAAAAGTCAGGCAAGCTTACAAAAGATGAATTTACCGAAATAAAGACACATGTTGGTTTTGGCGAAATGGTAATTGAGAAAATAAAACAAAAAACAACAGAACGGGCTTTTTTGGATCAAGCGAAAATTTTAATAGCTACACACCATGAAAAATGGAATGGAAACGGCTATCCAAGAGGTCTAAAGGGAAAAGAAATTCCTCTCCAGGGGCGATTGATGGCAATTGCCGATGTATATGACGCTCTTACCTCTGACAGGCCGTATAAAAAAGCCCTTTCCCATGAAGAAGCAATTGAGATTATTGTCAATGACAGTGGGGAGCATTTTGATCCTGACTTGGTAGATGTATTGTTGAGTGTTTCCGACAAATTCACCGAAGTCTCTGTATTGGTCAGCGCTGAGTATGGATATATTGAAGCATTGGAAGAAAAATAATAAAGTAAAAAACTATACATAATGAAAGAGATTGATTGCTGGGCTAAGGGCGACAGGGTGTGTTGCTTCAGGTGTACTGTCAATAATAAGGAATAAGTAAGCGTTATGAAAGAATTTGAAGGAGATTCCGTAGAAAGCCAGGACCCTTTTAAGCCAGTTGCAGATATACTTTTGGCGTATTTGAACGACATTGTTCATAACCCATCAAGCGCATCATTGGATATTGAAGCTTTGCCAGAATCTTTCCATGAATTTGGTAAAGGATTGCAATATTTTAGCCATTGTATTAATGAAAGCAAGGCGTTGACAAAAGAGCTTGCCATAGGAAATCTTGATTGCGCGCTGCCGTCACCAGGAAATGAAATCGCTTCCTCCCTAAAAATGTTGTATGCGTCGCTAAAGCATCTCACATGGCAGACCCAACAAGTAGCAAAAGGCGATTACAGGCAGCGTGTTAGCTTTATGGGAGATTTTTCTGCAGCCTTTAATAACATGGTCGAACAGTTGGAACAAAGGCGAAAAATCATCCTGGATGAAAAAAATAAGCTCGAAATGTATGTGCAGTTGATACTCGAAAACTGTCCAAATCCAATATTGCTGTTCGATAGAGATGGGAAATTGGCATACGCGAGCGATTCCTACTTTTACTTCTGCAGAACTTCCAGTGATGTCAGAATTTATGGAAAACAAATTCACGATTTGTTCTCCACTATTGTTTCGGAAGACTCTCTTTATGAAATCGAACAGATATACCAGAAAGCAATAATTGAAAAAAAAGTATTTGAGACAGAACAGGACATAGTTTTCAAAAGCGACAGGTTTGACAAGTATTTAAAGATACAGATAGCGCCCATGTTGAATGAAGGAAGAAATGTCGATGGTGTGATTTTATTTATTTTTGACATGACAGAAACTATACGGGCGCGTCGGGAAGCTGAGCGCGCCAGAGAACTCGCAGAGCAGTCAACGCGTACTAAATCTGATTTTCTCGCCAAAACGAGCCACGAAATACGTACGCCAATGAACGCAATACTTGGCATGGTGGAGCTTGCTCTGCGGGAAGATATTTCATCAATTGCAGGGAAACATCTTCGCACCATCAGACAGGCTGGATTTAACCTCATGACCATTATTAATGATATTTTGGATTTTTCAAAAATTGAGGCTGGAAAACTGGAAATTACTCCGTCAGAATATTCATTCCGTTCTTTGATAGATGATATACTAAATATAATCAAAATGAGAATATTGGACTCACGTTTGCGATTTGTAGTAAACATAGACAGCAACATACCAAGCGTGTTATTCGGAGACACAATCAGAATTCGCCAAATATTGCTAAACCTGTTAAGTAACGCTATTAAATATACTGAAAAAGGGTTTGTGGGCCTTTCCATAACTGTAGAGACAATAAATGATGATATCGTTACCTTGAAAATGGAAGTTAGCGATACCGGGAGAGGTATAAGGCAAGAAGAGATGGGGCTGTTGTTTAGTAACTTTACGCGGCTTGATTTGAAGAAAAATGCAACTATTGAAGGGACAGGTTTGGGGCTTTCCATAACTCTGGGCCTTGTCACAGCCATAAATGGCAAGATCGATGTTCAATCCGAATATGGCAAAGGGAGTACCTTTACCATCACCTTGCCTCAAAAGATCCTGGATAACGAAAAAATAGCAGTTGTTGAAAATCCGGATAAAAAGAGCGTACTGGTTTTTGAGCGGCGCGAAGTATACTCCAATTCCATTATTAGTACCCTGCTCAATCTGGGTATTGGCTACAAGCTTGTACTAACTGCTTCTGATTTTATCGACTGTCTGACAAGCAAGGATTACTCTTTTGCGTTGCTTGCGTCAGCATTATATGAAGAAGTCAAAGATAAATGCATAGATTTTAAACAAGATGTCAACTTCGCGGTAATTGTGGAATTTGGCGAAGTTATTTCAAACTGGAATATGAGTATCCTTTCCAGGCCGGTTTTTTCTATCTCTCTTGCCAACTTTTTGAATGGTGTTTCTGATAGCGATACTGACAGTTTAAAAATAGAGGCAAAGACGAGATTTATCGCGCCGGAAGCAAAACTTCTGATTGTCGATGATATAAACACTAATCTGGAAGTAATCAAAGGATTATTGCTGCCTTACAAAATGCAGACCACATTGTGTAAAAGTGGCATTGAAGCGATCGAAGAAATAAAATCTACCCAATATGATTTAGTGTTCATGGATCTCATGATGCCAGAGATGGATGGCGTTGAAACTGTATCGCATATAAGAGCCCTGGATAACAATAACCCATACTATAAGAATGTGCCAATTGTGGCGTTTACTGCTAATGCTGTTTCTGGCACCAGGGAAATTATGCTAAAAAAAGGTTTCGATGATTTTTTGTCAAAACCAATCGATATAACAAATCTGGATACAATTCTTGAAAAGTGGACCCCAAAGGAAAAACAAAAGATCCCGACAGAAAATGACAGCCAAAATACTGTGAGTCCTGGCTACAAAAAAAGTATAAAAATTGGCGGAATAAATGTGGAAAAAGGCATTATTATGGCTGGTGGAAAAATCGAAAGATATCAGGAAATACTTGCCCTGTTTCATAAAGATGGAATTGATAAAATCAGGAAAATCAAAACGTGCCTTGAAACGGATAATATAACGTTGTATGTAATTTATATCCATGCGTTAAAAAGCGCTGCTGGTATTGTCGGGGCCGACAAGATATCTGAAACCGCGAGCGTATTGGAAAATGCAGGAAATAATGATGACTTTGCTTTTATCCAGGCCCACAGCCCTGCATTTCTTGCAGAGTTTGAAACGCTCCTTCGCAATATTAATCTATTTCTGTCCAAAGGAGCAGAAAAAAGTCAAGTGAATCTTGTAGATATAGACAAGGAATTGCTCAGAGCAGAACTTTCCAAACTAAAGGCAGCGCTTGATAATTTTGATTTCGATGGAATCAACAATGCTGTTCAGTTCCTGCAGGGGTTTACTCAAGCAGATGGTATTGGTGATTCTATAAGCAGCATATTACAATACAAGCTGATCGGTGAATATGACGAAGCAATCTTGTTGATCGATGCGCTGCTGGGATGGCTCTAAAATTAAGCACCTGGGCTTGATTTATTACTTGGCAGGCGGATTTTTACTCTGAAAAAGTTTCACTATCTGTTTTGGAGAAGTGGCATTGATCACCTCTTCGCGGATATCTTTATTTGACAAGATAGAGCTAATGGCAGCGAGAAACTGAATATGCGGCCCTGTTGTTTTTTTTGGCGAAACCAACAAAATAAAAATCCGTGATATTTCTCCATCCATAGATTCAAATTCTATCCCTTCTTTTTTAATACCAATCGCTACCTCAATATCTTCAACACCATCTGTTTTAGCGTGGGGCAGGGCAATACCATTACTCATGCCGGTACTCATGGTTTTTTCCCGTTCAAATACATCACTAAGAGCCATATCCCGATCAAGAAGCTTGCCCTGAGCAGCCAATATATCCACCAGTTCAGTAATTACCTCTTCCTTGGTAACACTGGAAAGATTAACAGAAATACATTCCTGGGTAATTTGCGCCAGCAAATCCTGACGGCTCCTGCCATCGCTCAAAAGACCTTTTTTCATGCTCTTTGGATCAGAAGATTCTTTTAGTTTCCGGATCGATTCGTGCAGCATCACAATAACTTCATAGACCTCGGTCTTTACAAATTGCATATCTGTTTTGGAAGTTTTGATAGTTATAGAATTTCCTTCCTCGGCAATTGAAAGGATAATATCATCTTTTCTGGCTTGACAAACCCTTTTATCAAAATTCATCACTTGTACATAAAAACCTTCATCGCGGAGATCATCATATATGGTATTTACAACAAGGTCTGCGATTTCACTGGAAGGAAATTTCCAGGTCATTGATTCTGTGTCATCGCCTTTGACTGGCTTGCGTGTGCCTGAACCTGCAAGTTTTAAGCTCGCATTAAGCAAGGGAGGGACCACAACTGTTGTGAGCAGGATCATAAGGATAAGAACAGCAAACAACTCCTGGCTTAGAATACCTATTGCAAGGCCAATGCCTGCCAGAATAAGAGTCATTTCACCGCGAGGCGCCATGCCTAAACCAATACGCATTGCCCCTTTTACATTAAAACCCAAAAACAGGGCAGAACCACCACAACCTATAAGCTTTGCGATAATAGCTGCTGCTGCATATATTCCGCCAAATGCAAGCACAGGCAATGAAATCATGTCGCGGAAATTTACCATCATCCCCATGACAGCAAAAAATATTGGGACAAAAAATTCATAAAGTCCCCGGGTGCACTCTTGAATTACAGGGGCAATGTCGGTCTTTGAAAGGGCAAGACCTGCAATGTATGCGCCAATGATCATGGCAAGCCCCTGTTTCTCAAAAATCCCACCCAAAATTAGTGCAATACCCAAAGCCAATATGGAGAAACTAATGGAATCCTTAAACAATTTGAGAAAGTTTGCAATTTTTTTTGAAAAAATAACTCCAAGAGCAACGCACCCCAGCCAAATGCCAAAAACCTTGGCAGCAGTAGCCAAAATCGGCGGCAAATGTAAAACTTCTCCAGCATGAGGATCCCCGGCAATTACTGCGATTATTCCCAACACTACTGACAGGGCAATAATGGTAAGTACATCATCAAAGAGCGATGCTGCAAGAATTGTTACACTTTCAGGAGAATCCATCTTTTTTTGGTCTGATAATAGCCGGGCTACGATTCCAAGAGAATTAGAGGTAATGAGCACTCCCAAAAAAAGAGATCGCGGGTCTGTAAAAGAGGTTTGGAACATCAGCATTCCTACAAAGCAGCCTGCTGCAAAAGAAGCAAGTACCCCGCCTGTACTAATGATACCCCCTGCCAGGGAATAGCGGAGGAAAAGCCTGATATTGGTTTCAAGACCAGAAGCAAAAAGGAGAATAATCGAAGCAACTATGGCAAAAGCATATAATTCAGTGCTTACTGACAGAGAACCAGCAGCCAATGGAAAAATGCCATGCGGAAAGCCTGGCAATTGTATTCCCCCAAGGGCATACGGGCCAATAATGATCCCCGCGATAAGTTCTCCCAAAACTTGTGGAACACCAATTTTTTTTGCTAAATTGCCAAAAAAACGTATTGCAAAGAGGATTATTCCCAGTTGCAAGATCAAAATTGCCATTAATTCTGTTACTGACTCGTGTTCCATATCGCAAAATTCCTTATTATATAGAAGAATTATACTATATAATAAAAAATTCTTCTATATAATAAAAAATTCTTCTGGGGCCAAAGAGAAAAGAAGATAATCGTGAAAAGAGGATAATCTAAAATTAAGGCTGTCCAAAAGCCAGTAAGCTTTTGGACAGCCTTATATTACCATATTGCCGATGGACCGCGCACTACGCGGAACCCATTAACCCATGTTGCAGTATCGGGAGTATCGCTCATCCTTACCACGCTTCGTACATTACTGACAGCATTACTCCATGCACCGCCACGTCTTACCCTCTGATGAGAAAGTGCGCCGTGGTAGGCTTGGTCTATGGAGGGACCTCTGGGGTTAATAAATCTGTCCGCGGAAGTAGTATAATAACTGCTGTTGTAAGAAGCGAAAACGTCCCAGACCCACTCAGATATATTTCCGCTCATGTCATAAATACCCAAAGCATTGGGTTGCATTCTTCCTACAGTTTGAGTAGCTCCTGCGCCCTGAGTAGCAACGGTAGTGTTATACCAGGCAACAAGGGTCGGGTCATTACTTCCAGAATAAATAAAGCCGCCCGGCGAGTTATGCCCACCCCTTGCTGCGAATTCCCATTCTGCCTCGGTTGGCAGACGGTAACCTCGCTTGGTAAAATCAACATTTATTGTCCCACCGGTAATGGGGAATGCGCCCAATTCACTTGTTATTATGGTATTCTGCCGAGTTCCAGTTCCGGCTAACATAGCACCTCTGGTTGGACCTGTAGCCCAGGAATAGACCTGTTCAGAAGGGCCCAGGCTCGGGTCCGAATTGGTAAGCCTGATGCAATACTCAATCGCATCAAACCAGGATACCCTATCAACTGGACGGACATCATTTAAGTAGAATTGGCTGGGGTTAATTCCCATTACCTGTGCATACGATCTGTTTGTATCAACTCTGCCTAACTGCGTTATTGGAAATCTGCTTATGAAAAAACCGTCCACAGTTACGCGGCGCGTTGGATAGGCATGATAGGCCGCAGGGCTGCCAGAGACTCCGGAATCACCCATAATAAAGCTGCCGCCCGGCACCCAAACCATATCTGGTAAAGCTTCAACCCACCTGGCGTAGAGGTTTAAATCAGCGGTTATTTGCTCATTGAAATTCCATTTCGTTGGTCTGAGTAAACCATCTCTGGTTGCACGATTAGCACCGTTGATATCGCCTGGAGGAGTAGAAGGGATATTGCTGGGATACCAGCCTAAAAATGACCATCTGGTATCAACTGTACCCGAAGGTAATGGCGGAAGCGCAGGCATAAACGGTTCAATAGCTCTACCGCCAGTGCGCACACGCTGAGGTGCCGGTTCCCTAAAGTGGTTTCTATCTATTGTAAACCCTGGAGGGTTCCCCAAGTGAAATACAACAGTGTATTCCCGAGGTACCCAAGTAGCAGACAGAGTCATGTTACGGGTCACTCCTCTATTGAAGTCCCAATCATTACCTGACTCATCAACCCAGCCATTAAAAGCCATTTCTGAAAATGTCATAGGTGGTGGTTCTACAATCCTATTGCCATGTGTAATTTCCTGGGCAGGAGGAGCTGGTGTTCCCCCAGCAGCATTAAATGTTACGCGGTAGATATTTGGAACCCATCTTGCATGAAGAGTAAATACATCATTTATTAACATGCCATACTGCCGAAGATCAACTTCCCTTATTGAACTTGTCGCGAAATCCCATTGATTGCCTCTATCATCAAACCACCCCTCAAAAGTATGTCCTTCTCTGACTAAAGGGCCTGGATCTATGATTCTACCGCCAGTGTTTCCCTGCAGCCCTGTATATATAGTAAAATTCACACGCGTTAATTCTGTGCCATTTGGCCTGGTTCCGCCATTCACCTGTAAATGCACAGTGCGGACATAAGTACCCCACCAGGCGTAAAGGGTTGTAGTGCTATCATTTTGACCAGCGACTGTGTCTTCCGCGAAGTTCCATTGCCGACCGCCGCCATCTGACTCTGTAAACCAGCCGATCAAACCGTGTGTACCATTAGTTGGTAAAACAGGAGGCTCTGTGATTTTAGCTCCCTGTACTACTTTTTGGGTTATTATCGGTGGTGATCCTTGGGATATTATCAGAAATCCGGCGGGAGTTGCTATAGGATCACCAACACCACCCTGGTTTCTTGGAAAATTCGCTGGGTTGTTCTCGAATATATTGAGATAGTCTGTTTGGAATCGTACATTAACAAAGTTGGTTCTCCATTGAGCTGTAAGGGTAATAATACCATCGCGGTTCACATCATCTTCTGGTGTTACCCTGCGCGTATTCATATCCCAAGGTTCGCCACGTTCATCAATCCAACCAGCAAATCCTAAGGAGGTGTCAGGGTGGGTTATAGCACGAATTCTTGGGACAGTGTTGCCCCAAAGTACCCTTATGGGGTATGGCTGCGGGCTTCCGCCCCTTGTATCCAGGAATACAACGGCAAAATTTACTCCACTTGTTTCTACTGGAACAACAGTGTCCTCAGGCCACCAGGTTGCCATAATAGGGTTATGACAAGCTACAAAACAAGCGCATATCAACGCTATAAGGCCTAAAACAAGCTTAGCATATCTATTTTTCATATTTTATATCTCCTGCTGCTTTGACAAGGGTTGTTTATTCTGTCTGCAATCGCCACCGCATATATGCCTGAAAAGAAATAACCTGAGATTCTTCAGGTGGATCAATATAATTTGGCGAAAGAGTTGTTTCAAGTATAGCATCATTAGTATCCGAAAGCAAATTTTTTTCTTCTATAGTAGCTGATGGCGTCCTGCCCCAACAAGATCTGACAGCAGGTTGGCACTCACATGATGCGACAAAAAAGAAAATAACAAAGATCGCAGCAATATAAAATACTTTTTTCCCCATATTTTTTCCCTTCTATTACTAAAAATAAAAGCCAAAGCCCCAATCCTGATGGACTGGGGCAATGTGCTGTCTGGAAATGCTCAACTGCCTAAAATCTGTAACTAACTGTAATATCGAATCTTACGCCAGAGAAGACATTGTCAATCCATGCGCCTGGCTGATTCCTTTGTTTTTCAAAGAAATCCCCAGACTCAAAGACCAGGCTTTTGAGGCTAAAGAAAAAGAATCTGTCCAAAAAAGCATTAAGCCCAGCGCCAATTACCAGATTATTAAAAGGAGACAAGGTCATACCCAAGCCAAGGCTATTGGCTTCGGCTGAACCTGAAAGGTCCCATTTATTGCCCCATTCAAATCCAGCTAATGCCCAAGATGTGTAATCTGAGTTGCTAAGGAGCAACCAGTCAATAAGATGAAGGCTGGCGCCAGTATAAAAAGTAAGTTTTTCGCAATTATGATATCTAAGACCTGCGTCAAGACCAGCAGAAACTCCAAACAAATCAGTAGAAAAAGCATTATGGCTTTCTATAAAGCTTGCAGTCATATAAGCTACAGTAAAATTTGGGCTAAAACCTGCTGATAATTTTCCAAAATCAAATATTTGACTATATGCTGCTCTAAATCCAATTCCCCAACTGCCATCGAATCTATTGGCATTAGCGCCAGCAATTATTTTTTCATCACCACTAAAGCTGTCTGCAAATGCTTTTATAAACGAAATATCTCCCCAGATTCGGGAATTATCGTTAAAATTGTAATTTACACCTGTTTGTATACCAAGTCTGCTTCCCCATGTATAAGTTGCTTCAATATAATCATCATTACCAGGGAATGTATCTGGGCGTCCCAAAATATGTCTATTTGCAAATTGATACCCTACTGTTATATAAGGCTCAAGATTACCCAGATATACACCACCACGGGTTATTGAAATGAGCGGAGCATTTTGTCTGAATCTATTGACGGTTTCAAGACCTGAATCGTTTTCTTTTATTGTTTCTGTATTGAATTTAAAATCAAGTCGAAAAGCTCCAAAAACTGGAGAAGCAACAAGAAATGCCAGATTATTCTCCCATAATAAATTGGAAGAGGAAATTGTGTCATTACCAATGGTTAATCTGTCTCCTCCTGCATTTAACATAGAACCATGGTAGTAAATAGCAAGATATAAGCAGTCAAATGTTCTTGCAAACCCAATGCTACCAGGGTCAGTGCTCATAAAAAAGAAGTTTCTGATACTTGGATCAAAAAAAGTTGCATCGATATAATTATCAATATCAGAAGTAAAAATCCCGGCGCTATACCTTGCTTCCGTAGACATAGTAGATGTAGCGTAGAAGGAGTCAAACAAGCCGCCCAGCAAATTACGAGGTGGTGTTATAAGGTCTGGTGTTACGGGTTTTGTGCCTAACTGCGCCCAAACTGTTCCTAATAACAAGAAATAGAGTGTAAAGCATAAAATAATCTTTTTCATAAATCACCTTTTTAGTAATTATTTATTTTATAATACATAATCCTAAAGATATCAAATCTTTATTCCGAAACATTATATTTCTTATAATATATCGGTTCTCAAGGTGTTTAAACTAAATACCTGAAACGTATATTAAGATAAAAAGTCAAGCTTTAGATTATCCTTTATACACCCATATCTCTTGACGATAAGTGAAATAGTATGAAAAATTCACTCTTTATTAATTGTATCGGGTTATCTGAATATGCTTTTAAAAAACTCCCCTCTGGTAATACAAGTTTTGAAACAGTTATTGAATACTCAAAAACAGTGCCAGAATGTAACAATGTTTTTATTATGTGCCTGGAGCAGGAAAAAGAGAAGTATCAAAAGCTTAGTGATAAAATAAAAACCGATAAGCAATTAAATTTCCATATTATTAGCCATGAGAATTGGGACTCAAGCCTCCTTTTTGAATCACTTATTACAGCAAACAGGGTTTTGCCTGACCATAAAAATATTTTTTATATTTATGGGGATACCCCTTTTCTTGATCCAGACCTTTCCAGAAGGATTTATAGCAACCACGAAGTATATAGCGCCCAGTACAGCTTTTCGGATGGCGGTCCATACGGTATTGTTCCGGAAATTATTGCAGTTGAGATCGCGGATGCTTTAAAAGTCCTTTCAGATAAAGATAAACTGCCAATCAAAAGAGATACGATTTTTACAATAATACAGCGCGATATCAATTCATTTGATATTGAAACACATCTTACAATAAAAGATTTAAGAATGCTTAGAATCACGCTTGCAGCAGATTCCAAAAGAAATTTCAAACTTCTTGAAAACTTTGATAAAGCAGGGATAAAAGGCGAAAGTAAAATAATAAATATTTCAAATGCCGAAGAGGAAATGCTCCGTACAGTTCCTGCGTTTTATGCAATACAAATATCAGGCAAATGTTTTCAGTCATGCAGCTACTGCCCTTATCCAGTAATCAATCCAAATCTTTTAAACAGTGCTGATTTTATGAGCCTTGAAAACTACTCCATGATTCTTGAAAAAATCGCTGATTTTTCGGAAGATGCTGTGATATCGCTCTCTTTATGGGGAGAGCCCTCCACCCATCCTGATATTGAAAAATTTATTTTTAAAACTCTTGAGTATGAAAATTTTACCCTTTTGATCGAGACTTCGGGCATTGGCTGGAAAAATGAAACACTAAAAATGGTGGCAGAAAAAACAGGTAATACAAAAAGGATCATTTGGATACTTTCTCTTGATTCAGATAACAAGGAAGTTTATAAAACACTCCGCGGTGAAGGTTTTGATAAAGCTATTGGCATGGCAGAAACTCTTGCTGGATATTTCCCGGAAACAACATACATTCAGGCAATAAGGATGAATGAAAATGACTCTGTTCTTGAAAAATTCTACAAATCGTGGAAAGCAAAAGGGAAAAAAGTAATTGTGCAAAAGTATGACAACTTTTGTGGATATATTCCTGACAGAAAAGTAACAGATATTTCCCCTCTTAAAAGGATCCCATGCTGGCATTTAAAAAGAGATGTATCAATACTTTGTGATGGTACAGTCCCCTTGTGCAGAGAAGATATTGAAAATAAAAATGTTCTGGGGAATATTTTTTCAGATTCTATGGAAAAAATATGGGATAACGGAATAAAGTATTATAAAGAGCATCTTGTACAACAATATAATGGGATATGCAGGGAATGCGATGAGTACTATACCTACAACTTCTAAGCGAATAAGAATTTCCTATACAGTACTTGGGGGAACAGAAAAACCTGAAACTAAAAACAGGCTCGACAGGCTTTCCCTTCTTGTACTTAACAGGGGAAAATCAATATTCAAAACTGAATTTTTCAAAGAAATAGAACATCTTGGGTTCTCCAAAGTCATATCAATTGAAAACCCAGGTGTAAACTATGAAATTGAAACTGTATCCAGGAAATTCCCTTTTGTAAAATTTCTCCTTTTGCAGGAGAGCTGCAGCGCAGGAGAGCAAATAAATATAGGGATCGAAGAAGCAAAAAGCGAATATATCTATGTTATATGGAATGATATAAAGCCTTGCCAATCATCTATTTCATTAAGATTATTTGAAAATTTAGGAAAAGAAGATTTTTTATGCACAGTGCCTATCATGAAGCCCAACATGGGAGAGGCGATCCCTTCTATTGTTATTCCTGCTTTTAAAAAACGGGGTCTTAAAATAATATATACAGTTCCAAACAAAAACAGTGTTATCTCTCTTTTCCCTTATGATTACTGCGGAATATATAACAGAGAAAAATTTCTTTATACAGGCGGGTATGATTATTCGATTTTAAACCAGTATTGGCAGAAAATGGATTTTGGATTCAGGGCAAATATGTGGGGAGAAAAAATCGTATGCAATACATCTCTCCAAGCTACATACACTACAGATGTTATTGGCGATGATACTTCTATAGATAAATATTACCGTATTTTTTTCCTGAAAAATCTTGCAGTAAGGTTTAATGGAGACTCAGGGTATCTGCCATGGTCAAAATTCCTGCATTACTTTTTAAGATCCGGGGAAGGTTTTTTTTCAGCAAAAAAGAATTTTAAAGAAGCAAAAAAATGGGTTGAGCTAAATAAATTCCGATTTAACTTTGATAGCAGGAGTTTGATGGAACTATGGTCAGATCCGGAAAAATAGCAGTTTTTCTTCAGGCAAGAATAGGTTCTGCCAGATTACCATCGAAGACTCTCTTACAGCTTGGCAACATGACTACAGTAAGCAATGCAATGGTGAGGTTAAAAAAAATCAATGCAGATTACCATGTTCTTCTTACAGACAAGGAGAGCATAACAGCGCTTGAAAAAGAAGCATTGCAATGTGGTTTTGACATAATGGAAGGGCCTGGCGAAGATGTTCTAAAAAGATTTACAAATGCTATTGAAAAATATAACCCTCATACTTTTATAAGAGCTACAGCAGATAATCCGTTGGTTTTTTATAAAGAAGCTTCATTGATACTTGAAAAACACCTTGAGAAAAATGCAGACCACAGTTGGTTTTTGGGAATGCCTCTTGGCGCAGGAGTTGAGATCGTAAAAGCAGAAAAACTTCTTGAAGCAGAGAGACTTACCAATGATCCCTATGACAGGGAACATGTTACCCCATATATTTATAAAAACAGCGCAAAATATATGCTTAACCACTTAAAAGCGCCCGAAGAAATTTGTTATCACCTGGGGAGAATAACTATAGATACTTTGACTGATTACAATTATCTTCAAAAAATATTTTGTCTACAACCAGACTTTATTAATGATACTGTAAAACTGGTAGAATGGCTTAAACAAAACCCTCATCCAGATGTAAAAAATGCTGATGTGAAAACATGAAAAAAATACTTTTTATCCCAACAATAAAAAAAAACAATGGCACAGGGCATTTAAAACGCACTATTAAGTGGGCAAAATCAACTCTGTATGAGTCATTTATCTATTTGCCATTGATTCCCCCATATTTCCCTGATTTAAAAGAAGTTGAGAAATCTATTGTCTTTGACCTATCGGGAAAATATGATATCGCAGTTTTTGACATGAAAAAAAGTAACCCTTTACTGATAAAAAACCTTGAAAAAACAGCAGAAATATTAGTTTCTGTAGATGAAGGGGGAAAAGAGAGGGAAAATTTTGATTACCTTATTGATACTCTCCCAAACACTGTTTCCAAAACAGCGCCTGCTAACATTTTTTCAACAGATCTGCTTGGGTATCAAGATAAACGTAACATCGAAGGAAAATCTCTCTCTACAAAAAAAATCAATAATATCCTTATAAGTTTTGGGGGAGAAGATAGTAAAGATATTACAAGAAAATTGCTTGAAAAGGGGCAAAAGGATAATCTTTTTAAAGACCCTTTGCAGAATGTAACTGTTGTTATAGGGCCTCTTTTTAAAGACAAAGAGTATATAAAAAATAACTTTGGTTTTTTTAATATAGTGGAATCACCTCCATCTCTGTTAAATCTTATAGAAGAAGCAGACATTGTTTTTACCTCTTTTGGGCTTACTGCTTATGAAGTATTATATGCAGGCAAAGAGCTGGTATTAATAAATCCTTCAAAGTATCATAGAAAACTCACCAGGCTTGCAGGCTTTTGCGAAGCAGGGATCATAAATCCAGATATTAAAAAAATAAAAAAGATAATTAACAATCCTGCATTATGCAGACTCATTGCCCCAACGCAGGCCAAGGCAGAGCAATTATCAAAAATCGATGAACTATTCCTAAAAATAGCAGAAACAGAAAAAATCCCCCTTAAGGGTGAGTGCCCTGTGTGTAAAGGGGATGGGAAAATATATAAAAGATATCTTTATAAAAATTATTTAAAATGCAAAAAGTGCAGCATTGTATATCTGCAAAATATAGGGAAAGAAGAAAAAGTATATAATAAATCATACTTTTTCGAAGAATATAAAAAACAATATGGCAAAACATATATCGAAGATTTTCATCACATATCAATTGCTTCTCAAAAAAGGGGAGATATAATCAACAAGTTTGTAAAAAAAGGAAAAGTGCTTGATATAGGCTGCGCTTATGGCCCTTTTTTATATGTAATGAAAGATAAATATAACTGTTATGGGATCGATATTTCCGAAGATGCTGTAGAATATGTTAATAAAGAGCTTGGGATAAAAGCTATTACCGGAGATTTTTCCTGCGCTTTATTGCGGCATCCCTGCCACGGCGCAGGACGTGACATCCATGTCGCAGTCCTTGATTTTTCTGAAGGTGCTTCGCAGTCTGAAGGCGCTTCGCAGTCTGAAGACGCTACGCAGGATGAAAAAGAGGACTGCTCAAAATTCGATATAATTACAATGTGGTATGTTATTGAGCATTTTAAGAATGGTGGAGAAATTATTGAAAAAGTTGGAAAACTTCTTAATAAATCAGGAATGTTTGCTTTTTCAACCCCTAATTTATCAGGCATAAGCGGTATACATAATAAAAATAAATTTCTGGAATCAAGCCCTTCTGACCACTATACTCTCTGGAATATTTTATCTGCTAAACATATACTTTCAAAGTTTGGATTTAAAGTAGTCAAAGTAAGATGTACAGGACATCATCCGGAAAGATTCCCCTTGATTTTGCAAAAGATTTTCGGATTCAAAATATTAAGTCTTATAAGCAGGTTTTTTAAACTTGGTGATACATTTGAAATTTATGCGATGCGTAAAAATTGATCAATGTTTTATAGGAACAGGTTGATATGTCAAATAAAATTGATAACAAAAAAAGTGCTATTGTAATATTAGGCGCAGGAATTATGCAAATACCAGCAATAAAATCTGCAAATAATATGGGGTTTGCTTCTATTGTATTTGACGGAGACAGCAATGCTCCTGGTAAAGATTTTTCAAGTTATTTTGAAAATATAGATTTTTCAGATAAAGACGCCCTTTTGGAAAAATGCCTTTCCTACAACGTTATTTGTAATATTAAAGCGGTTTTTACAGCAGGAACAGATTTTTCCTATATAGTTGCATGGCTTTCGGAAAAACTTGGATTAAAAACAATAAGTTATGAAACTGCTCTTAAAGCAACAGATAAATCCCTTATGAGAGAAGCATTTTCAGCTGCAAATGTTTCATCTCCCAAATTTATTATGACAACCAGCAGCAATATTGATGAAGATCAGGTGCAAAACCTTGGATATCCGCTTGTAGTAAAGCCTGTAGACAGTATGGGCGCAAGAGGGGCAGTAAAAATAGATAATTTTGCGCATCTTAAAGAAGCAATTGAAAAAGCAGTGAAATTTTCACGATTAGGGAAAGTCATAATAGAGCAATTTCTGCAGGGACCTGAGTTTAGCCTTGATGCTGTAATAAAGGATGGAAACATACATATTTGCGGAGTTGCAGACAGACACATATATTTTCCCCCCTATTTTGTTGAAATGGGACACACAATGCCCTCTGCATTCCCAAAAGAAGTAGTAGATGAAGTTATAAGTGTTTTTTGCGACGGGATACGAGCAATAGGGATAGATAACGGAGCTGCCAAAGGGGATATAAAATATGTAGATGGGAGAGCTATTGTAGGAGAAATTGCAGCAAGGCTTTCCGGCGGCTATATGTCTGGCTGGACATTCCCGTATTCTACAGGGTTCTCTGTTATAGATGCTGCTTTAAAAATAGCTTTAGACAAAGATCCAGGAGAAGTAAAATATTCATACGATAATACATCAGCAGAAAGGGCTTTTATATCAATATCTGGTATTGTTGATTCAGTTTATATTCCTGAATATTTAAAAAACAGATGTTCAGATAACGCTGTAAAAGAGCTTTTTATAATTGTTAATCGCGGGGATAAGGTAAATTTTCCCAAAAATAATGTAGAAAAGTGCGGAAATGTTATTGCTGTGCATAAAGAGCGCTCCGAAGCTGTTTATGCTGCAGAAGAAGCGTGCCGTAACATTATTGTTAAGCTAAAACCCGGTGATGAAACAACATTTAATTTTATTTTTGGTGAAAAAGAAAAGTGGATACCCGATGCTTTTGCTTTTGACAACAATATACTTGATTCCATGCCAGATTTTTATGGAAACCCCGAAATATCAGTCTTAAAAGAGAAAATCAATGTTTTTTTGCCTGATATTTTTAACAGTAATAACGAAAGTTTTGGAACAGACTGGCATGGAAACTCGCTTAAAAAAGCAATTGAGGCAATTGAAAACTTTGCAAATCTTAGGTTTATAAGAGAAATCCCGGAAAATAACAAGTTTGCTCTTGGTAAAATTTTCTGGAAAAGTGTAACAAGAGGAAGTATTCAAGGAAGTATATGGATTGTTGAAACAATTGCCGATTATATAAAAAATGGGAGGAATTTAAATAATATAAAATGGGTATAAAAAAAGTTTTTGTTATTTTTTTACTATTTTTAATAATTCCATACTTATCTGCGCAGGAAATAGCTCTTGATGAATTTGTAAGGGCAAATAATTTTGTATACACATGGTCACCATTTCTTAATACAGGCGAGCTAAGACATGGTAATAACAGCTTCCGCTTTAAAGTTGGAGAAGACTTTATAGTGTATAATCATAGAGAGATTATAAGCAACAGTCATATATCAAGAAAAAATGGATCATTGATGCTCGATGCAAAAACCGCAGATGTAATATTGCGAAAAACAAGAGTTTCTGCGGCAAATGTTCCCACAGCTAATGTGCCTCCAGTTAATGTTCCCACAACAAATGTCGCAAATACCAGAGTAGATAATAGAAATTTACACCCTTCGGGCTATAGAGTCGCAGCAATTTTAATTGATCCGGGTCATGGCGGAAGAGACCCTGGAGCAATAGGCCGCCATACAGTAAATGGAAAGCCTTTTGTAATAAATGAAAAAGATATAGTTCTTGATATTGCGCTTGAGCTTAATAGAAGGCTTTTAGCAAGATATAATGATAAACGGATAATCTTGTCCAGAAGGGATGACACTTTTATTTCTCTTGAAGACAGGGTAGAAATAGGAAATAGCTTTAAACTTGAAGAAAATGAAGCAATTATTATGGTATCAATACATGCTAATGCTTCGCTTAATAGAAATGCAAGGGGTTTTGAGGTTTGGCATTTACCTCCTGAGTATCGAAGGAATTTAATCGATGCAACAACCATTGATAATAGCAGAAGAGATATCCTCCATATTCTTAATGAAATGCGTGAAGAGGAATTCACTATACAAAGTCTGCTTCTTGCTCAAAATATCCTTGCTGGTCTTGATACTTCGATAGGAGGTGGTGATAAAGAGCTAAACAGAGGTTTAAGGGAGCGAACCTGGTTTGTTGTCAGAAATGCGAAAATGCCTAGTGTTTTAGTAGAAGTAGGGTTTGTAACAAATACAGAAGAGGCGCAACAACTTGCAAATAGAGCCCACTTGATGAAAATAACAGAAGGGATTTATAATGGCATAGTAAAATTTATTGATAATTTTGAAACAATAAATTTTGGTGGAGAAAGATAACTCGATGATTAAATTAAAAAATTTAAAAGCCAGATCCTCGGATTTTGAAATAACTCCAAGAACAGTTATTTCGCTGTTATTATTAGTAATATTGATTATTTCACTAACATTATATTTTACATCAAATTTTCGCAGAACAGACAGAATTTTCTTTTTTCCGGACAGCAGGAGCGGTAATACAATAGGGGAAGCCAGAAAAATACCCAGAATTCCGTTTGATAGAGAAAAAAATATGGAAATCTTTGTTAAAGAACTCCTTTTGGGGCCTATGAGTATAAATCTTGACCCTCTTTTTTCTACAGGAACAAGGCTGGAAAAAATTCTTTTTAGAAATAAAATTGTCTACCTAGACCTCAATTTTATGGCACTTTTGCCCGATAAAAGAGCAGTACATGATTTTAGCAGTAGCATTATGCTTGTTGAGAAAAATATAAAATTTAATTTTCCGTTTGTTGAAAATGTGATTATAACGATTTTAGGACAAGTGCCTGAAATTGGTTTGTAGCAAATATTTTTTTCAATAAAAATAAGTTATAGTGTTTAATATTGTAAAATATTAAAAAAATATAAAAGTTATTGACAAAATCTGTACCTATTTTATAATTATATAAAGGTTTATAAACAAAAGGAGCAATAGATGAGACGTTTCTCCATCTTTTTAACAACATTATTTTTTGTATTTGGTGCAACTTTATATGCTAATGAAGCTGTATTAATTGATTTTTCAAGATTGGCCGCGGATTTTCCGCCTGATAATCCAAGAGAAAATGCAAGAACAATGGTGGATTTTTCTGCAAGAGCTGGTACGTCCTTTAGTGACACAGACAGAGCAGCAATGAGAACATCACTTGCTATAGATAACTGGGAAGTAAGATTAGCTCCCTCTGCAAGAAGGATCAATAATCAACGTTTGACAATGGCAAGAGAAGTGCCTGTATTGCCAACAGCCAGAAGATTTGCTGGTGACAGAATAATGGGTGTAAGGGTTAATTTCCCTAACGAGCCATTTAATTCATGGGCTTCAATAAGACCACCTTTTGAAATCCCGGCTTTCCAAAGAATGTCTTCTGTAGATGAAAGTGGTAATGTCATTGAAGATATGAGCGACAGACATGGTAATAAATTTACCGATGGTTTTGGAGTTGTAAAGAATGTTGGAGTTCTAAGAACAGTATCAATGAATATGTACGGTTCTAACTTTCCTCATGGAATTGAAGTAGTTCTTAAAGATCAGAATAATAGAGAACATGTAATTTTTATGGATTATATGAATTTCGAAGGCTGGAGAACTATTACATGGAGAAATCCTAATTATATCGCGGAAGTAAGAAATAGAACTTTGCACGCTATACCACTTTATCCAAATGCAACACCATATGTAAAACTTGCGGGCATCAATATCAGAAAGGATGCAATGCAGGAAGGTGGAGATATAATTACCTATATTAGAGATATTACAATAACTTTTGACAGAGCTATTAATGAGTTTGAAAGAGATATTGATGAAGAAGCAATATGGGGAATCATGACCGAAAGGGAAGATGCAAGAAGAACTGCGGAATTCGAAAGACTCGGACATATACAAGTGTTAAGATATCTTGAAACACAGAGAATGTTTAGAGAAACTGAAGCAGCAGGCAATTAACTAATAGATTTGGTGAAGATAACTTAATACAAATTAAAAAGCTCTCCATTTGGTAAAATTGGAGGGCTTTTTTAAAATTTAGGGTTGTTAAAAAGTAAAATAGTGATTTATATTATAGATAAATAATAGTAGAATAGTAAGTGTAAATAAACTGGCAGATTATACTGCTAAATCTTATTTTAAAATTGAGAAAATATGAGTGATTATTTAGATCCGGCAAATGAAGAACTGTTGAAAGATTATTTTATGGAAGCGCAAGCTCAAATAGAGATTCTGGAAAGAAACATTCTTGTCCTTGAAGATGATCCTAAAAACAGAGAAGCAATTGATGAGATATTTAGGGCAGCTCACACTCTTAAAGGGAATTCCGGAGCTGTTGAGATGTTTGAAATAGCAGAATTTACACATCAGATGGAAGATCTTCTTGACGAAATTCGGGGTGGAAAAGTTTCTGTAAACGGCGAAATTATTGACACAATGTTGGAAGCAATCGATATTGTCAAGGAAATGATAGAGTCCAGAATGGCTGGAGAGATTTACAGTGCAGATTATAAAAAGGTAAAGGATCGGCTTAAATCTTTTATGGCAGGTCAGAGTGGAGCTGGTCAGAGTGCTCAGGCCGGAGCTGGCAAAGGTGGTCTGCTTAAAAAAGGAGAAGCTATTATTAAACAAGCTTCGGAAGCAGCAGCTGTAGTCAGTGAAAATAAAAAACTTAGTAAAAATGAAATAATTGAACTATATAGTTCTGTAGAAAAAGGTGAGCGCTTATATAATGTTGAGGTTGCCTTTAATAAAGATAACCCCATGAATTCCATAGGCGGAGTACAGGTTTTTGCAAAGCTTAAGGAAATCTCCAGCGTACTAATGACAAAACCTGATTTTGATATGCTTTACGAAGATAACTATTATCCTATTGTTGACTATTTTGTTGCAACAACAATTTCCCAAGATGAACTTCCAAATATGGTAAAACTTGCAGATGTAACAGATAATATAATTGTTACAGAGATTAAATCTCCTGAAGGCAGCGATATGCCTGTGGAAAAGCAAGTTTCTGAAAAACCTGCTGCTGTTGTTGCAGAAGCTCCAGGCAACGCAATGGATGATGAAAAAGTTGCTGATGACAAGGTCGACCTTTCTGAAGAACAAGATGATGATAAGGATGATAAATTAAGACAACAGAAAACTAAAAAAGCTGTTACATCAGAGTCTACTATCCTTAAAGTTGATTCAAAAAGAATTGATAATCTTCTAAATCTTGTAAGTGAAACTGTAATAAATAAAGCAACATTTAACCAGATTAGCACACAATTCCTGGGCGTTCTTAATGATATGCATAGTAAATATATAAAGATTAATGACGTAGTTTCCAGTATTTATGATAGTATGGAAAGCTTTAAAGAAGATGGCAATGAAAAAAATGTAAAAAAAGACCTATATGTTGAATATGAAAAAATTAAAACAGATACCTACAATATAGAAGCTTCATTAAAGAATACAATTACAAAACTTGTTAATGCAGCGCAAAATTTTGGACGAATAGCAAATGAGCTCCATGAGGGTGTCTTGCAAATTAGAATGGTTCCCATAGCGCAAATTTTTTCAAGATTTCCAAGGCTGGTAAGAGATGTTTCTAAAAAACTTAACAAAAAAATACAACTTGTAATAGAAGGTGAAGAGACAGAGCTTGATAAATCAGTAATTGAGCAGCTTCTTGATCCTTTAATACATCTTGTAAGAAATTCTATGGATCATGGAGTTGAAACGCCTGAAATAAGAAAACAGAGCAATAAAAAAGAAGAAGGAACAATTATTCTTAGGGCAAGAAATGAAGGAAACATGATCCACATTGAAATTGTTGATGATGGAAAAGGTATTGATGTAGATATTGTACGTGAAAAAGCAATAAGTAGAGGAATTATCCATCCCGGAAAGAATTTAACCGATGTAGAAGCTTATAATTTGATTTTTGAACCAGGATTTTCAACTGCAAAGGAAATTACAGATATTTCTGGTCGCGGTGTGGGTCTTGATGTTGTAAGAAAATCAATAGATAAATTAAATGGCTCTGTAAATGTATGGTCGAAAAAAGGGGTAGGAACAACAACATCAATAAGGCTTCCATTAACGCTTGCGATAATTCAGGGCTTTCTTGTAAGGATTGGAAAAGAGATATATGCAATTCCAATTACATCTGTTATTGAGAGCCAGAGAATACTCTCTTCTGAAATAAAATTTCTTGATAATTATGAGGTATTTGATTTAAGAGAGGATGTTGTCTCTTTAATGAGGCTTAACAGATTATTTGGAATACCTACAGATGAGGACAAAACTACCAATTATGTTGTTGTAGTAGGAAATGCCGATAAAAAAATAGGTTTAATGGTTGATCAACTTATAGGTGAGGAAGATGTTGTTATTAAACCACTAAAAGATAAATATACAGGTGTGCAGGGTATTGCAGGCGCTACAATACTTGGGGATGGCCAAGTATCGCTTATTCTTGATATCAACCAGATAATGGAATTGTGTCTCAAGAAAGAACATTCTGCAAAAAAAAGTAAAATTTCAAACTATTGATTTAGTATGAGGAATTAAATGAGTACTGATTTATTGGAAATAAACGGACAGGCTGTTAAAACAGAAAATATTAATCAGATAGATTTCAAAATGGTTTCTTTTTCGCTTGGCGGTAAAGGTTATGGCATCAATATAATGAAGGTAAAAGAAATATTGAAAGTAAATAAATTTACCTATGTTCCAAATAGTGAGCCATATGTCAGAGGTGTATATAACCTTAGAGGGGATATAATCTCAATAATTGATTTAAGAGTTATGTTCCATGTGAAAAAAGAGCAAAAGAAAGATGATTTTGAAGATGTAATTGTTCTTTCAATGCATGAAAAAAAGATTGGCGTTATTGTAGATTCTATAAGCAAAGTTATAGGAATCGAATCTTCCACAATCCAACCTCCTCATCCCATTTTTAGTAATATTAGCATTAAGTATATAAGTGGCATTGTTGAAAAAGATGCAAAAATTTATGTAATTCTTGATGTTGAAAAAGTACTGGGTGCAGAATCTTCTGAGGAAGATGTCGCAGATTCTGCAGATGCTGCTGCGCAGCCCGAAGATGAAAGAAAAGAACTTTTTAAAGCGCCTGAAAAAGAAACAGATATAAATAAAGATTTTATAAAAGAAACCTTAAAAACACTTATTGGCTTTAATATTACAGAAATGAATAATGACTGGTTTTTGAGCCGTTATACTGAGTGGGTAAGAGAAAGAGGTAGAAAGAACGAGAATGTCCAGTTGGCAAGCGCTGAAGATGGTTATCTTTTTGTAGAACCTTTTAAATCAAAATTTACCGGCATTTTCTTTAGTGATGCATATGTAGATATGTTAAAGAAAGTATTGCCTTCCGGAATCAGGGGTAATTATTTTGTATGGAATATTGGATGTGCCAATGGGTATGAAACTTATTCAGTAGCTGCTATTCTTAAGAGCCAGAATCCAGATGCAGCAATAAAAATTTGGGCAAATGATAAAGATCTTTTGAGTATTTCAACAGCGCCAAGTTTACCCGTTGATGTGACAGCAGCGCCTAAATTCCTTAAACCATATATAACAAAAGGGACCAAAGGAGATGCAATAGCGCAGGTACTTAAAAGTATTGTTTATTTTGAATATCATGATATTAAAAATCATAATCCGTATCCAGAAGTAGATATGATTTTTTGCAGGGACGTACTTCCTGTCTTTGATTATAATGAACAATTTAATATTATAAGTGAATTTTATGATAAATTGAAACAGAACGGTATTCTAATTGTTGGAGATAATGAAAAAATAAAATTTGATGGGTTTGAAGAAAATGAAGAAGAAGGTATAATTTTTTATCGAAAAAAAGGTGGGTCTAAATAGGAGGAGTTTTTTATGAGAGTTGAGTATATTAATCCTTTTGTAGAGGCAGCATTTGATGTGCTAAAGGAAGTCCTCAATACAGATATAAAACGGGGAGAACTTTATTTAAAGTCTACATCAAAGCCTGTTTTAGGTGTTGCTACTATAATAGGGTTGGCTGGAGATGTAGAAGGAAGAATTCTGCTTGATATGGCGCCTGATACTGCTTTAAAAATTGCATCTGCAATGAATATGGAGGAATTAAAAGAGCTTGATGAGCTTGGAAAAGCCACTATAACAGAGCTTGCAAATATGATAACAGGTCAGGCAGTAACAAAGTTGCATGATTTGGGATTTAGATTTGATCTTACCCCACCATCAATAGTTACTGGAAAGGATATGGTAATATCTGATAGTGGTGTGGAAGCCCTAATAGTTCCTATTCACCTTCCACAAGGTAAAGTGGAAATCAATGTTGCAATAAAAGAAAAGGCATAGGGAGGTTTTTATATGAGAACGAAATCTGATTTCCCCAATATTAATGCAAAAAAACCAGATGGAATGAGACCAGAAGGTACGCCATTTAGGGTATTGATTGTTGATGATTCAATGTTTGTAGCAAAGCAGATCAGTCAGATATTAAATTCTGAAGGTTTTGAAATTATTGGGACAGCTAAAGATGGTCTTGAAGGTGTTGAAAAGTATAAAGAACTGCATCCAAATGTAGATCTTGTTACAATGGATATCACAATGCCAAATATGGATGGTGTTACAGCGTTAAAGAATATAGTTGAATTTGATCCAAAAGCAGTAGTAATTATGATTAGCGCATTGGGCAAACAAGAGCTTGTTAAGCAGTCTTTACTTGCAGGAGCAAAAAACTATATTGTAAAGCCGCTTGATCGTGTAAAGGTTCTTGAAAGAATTACATCTGTATTGAAAAACCTTTAATATAATCTCATTTAATTGGGTGGCTAGCTCAGCTGGTTAGAGTACTTGCCCGACACGCAAGGGGTCGGCAGTTCGAATCTGCCGCTACCCAATATTAAGTCCTTATACTATAAGGACTTATTTTTTTATATAGGCTTTAGCAGGCCATGAAAATCACTTACTGTTAACAAATTGTTAACACCTGCTTTATTTTTTTATTAAATCTGCTATATTTACTGCATGAATTTGTTTAAAAGAAAAGTAGGTGAAAAAACCATATGGTATATATCGTATCGGGATAAAAACGGAAACCGCCAGCAAAAATCTACCAAGACAAGTAAAAAAGCAGAAGCTCTTTTAGAACTAAAAAAGCTTGAAATAGAGGAAGTTGCAAAAAGCAAAGTGTTGTTAAAAGACTTTACTTTTAATTTTTTTGAGTATGAAACATCTTTCTGGATAAAAAAACAACTTGCAAAAAACAAAAACATCTCAAAAGATACAGCGCTTTTTAAAGAACGAATTTTAAAAAAACATATATTGCCAGCTTTTGGTGATCTGGAAATTAGAAGTATTAAAACTTTTGAAATAGACAAATGGCTTTTAAATAAAGATTGTGCAAACCAAACGAAAAACCATATTTTGTATACGTTTTCTCAGGTATTAAAAGAAGCAGAATATCAAGAAATAATTGAAACAAACCCATGCAAGAAAATTGATAAATATGTTGATGACCACAAAACTAAACCACCATTAAATAAAGATACTCTTGAAAAATTATTTCCAATCGAGCGCAATAATTTTAAAAGTGTGTGGCCAGATTTTAATTGGGGCGTAATGTTTGCGCTTATGACATCTTCGGGGATGCGTTCTGGAGAGGCAAGAGCTTTGCAGTGGAAACACGTTTTATGGGATATGGGAGCAGTACTTATAGAACAGGGATTTTCAAATAGCGAAACTTTAAAAAGCACAAAAGCAGGATATGGAAGAGGAACATATATTCCAGATAGAACCATTACTCTTTTGTCCGACTTGCGAGAAATGACTGCATATAAAGAAAGTGAACATTATATTTTTTGCAGTGCTGGAGGAACTCCGTTTAATAGAAAGTGGGTATATGACCAGTTTAAAAGAGGGGTTGTAAGAGCAGGTCTTGAAGTAGACGCTTCTCCACATTCCTTGAGGCACACATATAATGTTATGATGCGCAACTTACTTGCGCAGAAAAACCTACCAGAATCTATTCTAAGAAATCAAATAGGGCATAAATCAGAGCGAATGACACAAAACTATGATAATGCTGAAATAATTGAAAAGATGCACCGTAATGAGCTTGTAAAGCCTGTTTTAAATGACTTTTGGGGTTGAGAAATATTTATATAAAAAAATAGCTTTTTTTGGGATTGCTTCGGTGAGGATTTCGGTATAAGATGAGAGGTATTGGGAGAGTGTATGAATTTTGATAAAGAAGAAGAACAATTTCTCGATGAACTCAATTCTGGAAAATTCAAAATAGAACGCATTCCTAATGCAGCGGATGATTATCAAAACTATGAAGATCGAGATTTAGCTGCTTACAAAAGTTATTTGCAGTCAGATGCTTTTAAATCCCTTGAATTTCATATTCGGTGGAATCTACTTCTGTTTTTATATCTGAGCCATCATCCCAGCATAAAAACGTTTTTCCATTTTTAATTAAAATCCTTTTTATATATTTTCTAAAAATCCAGCGTTAATCCAGCCACTGTAAAGACCGCTTGAGGTTTTTGCATAAATCCACATAGTTTTGTCTTCGCCTTCTTTGTGTTCAATTTCTATTATAATTTCACCTGCGCCTAATTCAATGACCTTTTTTGCTGAATGTGAAGGCTTTTCAAACAAAAAGGTTGTTTCTCGTATTTTTAAACGGCGATTTTTTGTTTCTTGTTTTTTGTCAAATTTTATCGTCTTTATTCTTTCCCGCTCTAATTCCATTTCTTTAAATTGTTTTATTAATTCTTCCTTTTTATCCATATAATCATCTTCGGTTGCAATTATTACTGGTGTGCCTATGGCATTTAACATAAACATTTGTATGCCTTTACCTGAAATTTCACCCAAATCAAATTTTACGCCTAATACACAATTTGCCCCATTTTTTTCTGCTGAAATTTTTAATTGATTAATTGCATCGTTATACATTTCGGTCAATTTTTCTTGGTATGCATTAGAACGCCCGCCAACAAGATCTCTTACTCCTGCAAATAAATCAGTAAAAATACCACCACTAATTACAATATTGGAAGTTATTGGCGGCAAGTATTTTAATACCTTAAAACCTTCAATTGTATTTGTAGTAGTAATGATAATGTCCATAAATATTTACCTCTCAATTTTTATTTATTTTTTAAATTATTTGTCTATACTATAATCCCGATATATGAAGAAGGGGGTAACGGTAACAATTTTACCCTGTAGTCTCTCTTTTCCCCTCTTTTTCAGCAACTGCTCCATTGACCATAGCTCTAACCATTTTTAATTCTTCATCAGATAACTTGTTTAAGCCATTGACAATATCTGCTATTTTTTCTGGTGGATGATAAATATTTCCTTCATTAATAGCCAGACTTCTAATATACTCTGCTCCTTTGTCTCCGTCAACTAAATATTCTACTGATGTATTTAATGCTTTTGCACAGCAATATGCAGTATCAACACTAGGGCTGCTTTTTCTTGTTATTCCTTGTGAAATAGAATTATCAGATAGTTTGCAACTGGCTATTATTTTTTTTCTTTCAATGCCAAGTTTTGTAATTAAGTTATCTAAATTTGTCCAAAATACTGATTTTTCTGGCTTCTTTTTCATATTCCTATATATATCGGTAATTTTATCATAAAAAAATGTAACAAAAGGTATTTTTTTTACTTGACAAAGTACCAATTGTGACGATATATTGAATGAAAAGTACCAATTGGTACAAATCTTATTTATACTACATATAAATAATTTAGATACCACTTGACAGTGCTATCTAATAAAGAACCTTGCCAAAGTTCGGCAGGGGGAAAAGAGCTTTTAAGTGAAGTGTGCGGTGACTTAAAAGCTTTTAAAGCAAGCCATCAAAGAAGCGCACACTTCGGAGATGGCTTTTTTTTGGGTAGGTGGCGAGGTTTACAGTGTTACGGCCTGAAGCTTTTAAGCCTGACTTTTATTGTAATTGGAAAAAATCCTGTCTTTGGCAGGAAGGGCGAAGCTTTGCAATTTTGAAAAGGGGGAAGTGTGATAGTAACTACAGATAGAAAAATTAAATCCATAAAAGATGCTGTAATAGCCGTAATTGATAACTATCCAATCGGATATCGTTTTTATGGACATCGATTACATAGCGATGTTATCCGAATATATCCAGCGGCTGAAAACGCTTATGTGGATACCGTATTAAGAAAAGCCCGCCAGTATCGCAGAAGTTCCTTTAGGGCAGTAAATCAGAAAAGTTTATATGAAAAAATAGCGGGGTAAAAAATGAATGCAGCAGATTTGCTTTTGATTATGTTTGCAATTGGCATATTCGGTTTTATGGTTTGGGTTGTTTGGCGGAGATAAAAATATGAATATACAGATACCAGAACTAGATAAAATTATCCAGCAAAACAATCTCTTGTTATCTGTAATTCAAGACTTAACTATTCCTGAATGGGTTACTTTGGAAGATGCCTGTAAGCGAAAGGGTGTAAATATAAATACAGCAAGAAACAGTATATTTTATCAGCCTCGTTGTGGCAGGGCAGATGAACATATGCACGGTCGAAAGGTTTGGCATAAGACAACTATATTGGAATGGTTCTCTATTACTGATAACAACCGCGAGCAATATATTGAGAAAATATTAGGCTCGGAATATGTCATTAAATATTATGAGCGTGAAAAGAAAAAAGCAGGGTGAGGACACATCCTGTCTCCTTATAAAAAGTTGCAAGGCTGCTTACCGTGTGCAGTTATACACGGGATTCCCCTCCTCAAGGGAAATAGTTACATTGCGTTGCTGGGCTGCATCTGGCAGCGCATTTTTAAAGGGCTAAAAGTGAATTATCAAGAGTTTCTAAAAGATAAGATAAAAATTGCTCC
>WQZP01000016.1 GCA_009780675.1 Spirochaetaceae bacterium
CTCGTTACCCGGAGCTACAGTCGCAGACACAAGAAAAGGGCGGCCGAATGTGTAAAAGCCCCTGTCGTATACCGCAAGCCCGTTTACCACCCCTACTTTTTTATCCTTAACTTCGATTTTTATCGTACCCTCTTCGATCAATGCAGAAAGCTTTTCTTCCGGCAGATTGTTCATATAATTCCGCTTTGCTATTGCTGTTTCTACTGCAGATCTGTCTATTTGGCTGTCCCCAGCCTCTTTTGCCCAGTAATCAACCTCAACAAGAAGATCAAGAATTTTCGCGAATTTTGTAGAATATTTTTTTCTGTGCCCAGTTAACCTGATCCCATAATCAAGTATTGCCTGCAATCCCTGCTCTGCTATTGGTTTCAAATTTCTGACTTTTATCTGTTCCTCTATAAAATTTATATATTGCTGCGTGTTATCATCATTAATTTCCATTTCTGAATCAAATTCCGCAATTACCTTAAAAAATTTTTCAAAATCCTGATCCGAATTATAGAGAATGTCATAAACAGTTTCATTTCCAATTATTATTATTTTTGTATCGATTTTTACAGGTTCTGGTTTAAGAAACCCCCCTGATGGATTGAAAGGGGAAATAGGCTGCTGTATTTGCACTTCTCCACTTTTTAGCGCTCTTTTTAAGTGCTCCCACGAATTTTCCTCCTGGAAAAGAGATTCTGCATCTAAAATAAGAAACCCGCCAGATGCTTTTATAAGAGAACCTGCCTTTGCCATCATAAATGAAGTTTTAACCTCAACATTGTGTTCAATCCTGGTATTCTCAATTGTTCCAAAAAGATTGGAAAAAGTAGGGTGAGATTCAAAAATCAAAGGGGCATTTTTTGCCTTTGAATTATCAACAAGAATATTTATCTGATACCGCTCTGCTTCATTTTCATTGTAAAACTCAATACTGGTCTCATCGTCGCCCCGCTCTTCCTCTTCATCAATAAACAGATAAAGCCTTTCAAGTATATCTTTTTTTAATTCAACAAGATATTTTTTAACATCTCCCTGCCTGTATTCAGCAATAAGATCATCAATTTCCGAACTTATAATAGGTTCTATGAATTTTTTTTCCTCTTCAAGAAGCCTGTTTTCAAGCTCTATTCTGTTGTGCTGCATTTTCCGCAAAAGCTCCTGCAACACATCAAGATGCCTGAAATAATCATTTCTGATCCTTTCTTCATCTTTTGGAGTCAATTTCCCCTCTATTACCATTTGCTCTATTTCATCAAAATCAACAGGCCGCCCTTTTATGCAAGGCATTATATCGGAGATCATTTCGTTTTCCTCTGTTTTTGAGTTAACAAGGAGAAATCCGCCGGTTTTAAGATTATTTTCGAATTTTATAAGAAGTTCTTTTTCCATATTATCGTGCGATTTGATTATTGAATTTCTTTTTTTCTTGAAACTATCGCTTTCAATTCTGCTTTTTATCCTTTTACGCACTACAGTAACCAGATTACTTAGACTATTTCTGAAACTTTTTGCCCTGCCAGCGGGAAGATATAAAATTCCAGGAGCTTCCGGGCTCGAAAAGTTAAAAACACATACAACATCCCTTAAAGGAACCTCGCACTGTGAGTTTTCCAGTATTTTATTTATTGCACTGTGCCGTCCTGTCCCTGTGCTTCCTGTAACAAAAATATTGTAACCCGGCTTGCGTAATTTAGTCCCAAAAATCAGAGCTTCTGCAGCCCTTTTTTGGCCCGCAATAAAAGTTTTTTCTCCGGACTCTCTTAGAGATTTTATTAATTCAAGTGAAATACTAAATTCAAGTTCTTCTGATGTAAGTTTTTTGTATTGATTCATATAAAGAATAATATTGTAAAGTAGCAGTTTGTTGTCAAGGATAGTATAAAAATATATACTGATTTTTATGCATATTATGGAAATTGACAGATTTTTTCACGAACTTTTGCCTATTGATATTACAAAAAAAGCAGATAGAGCAATCAATGGGCTTCAAGTCTCAAATAAGTCGCAAAAAGTGTCAAAAATAGCTTTTGCGGTTGACGCATCTCTTGAATCTTTCAAAAGAGCAGCCCAAAGCAACGCAGATATGCTTTTTGTTCATCACGGCATTTTCTGGGGAGCAGAAAAAGCAATCACAGGAGATTTTTTTAACCGTATTTCGTTCTTGATAGAAAATAATATTGCCCTTTACGCTGTCCACATTCCTCTTGATATTCATCCGGAAATAGGAAATAACATATCTGTTGCCAAAAAAGCAGGGCTTGAGGAAATAGAAAGTTTTGGCGAATATAATGGAATAAAAATAGGTTATAAAGGGATTTTTACAAACCCCCTAAGTTGTGACGAAATTCTTCTTGCTTTAGGGTTTAATGCAGCGGAAATGCTTGCTGTATTAAAGTTCGGCAAAGAAAAATGCAAAAGCGCTGCTGTTATTGCAGGAGGCGCTTGCAGTACAGTGGGGCAAGCTATTGATGAAAATGTTGACCTCTATATTACAGGAGAAGTAACACATCAGATTTATCATCAGTGCCTTGAGGCTAAAATAAATGTTATTTCTGCTGGCCACTACTTAACAGAAACTTTTGGTGTAAAAAATGTTGAAAAAGTGGTTCGTGAAAAACTTGACCTGGAAACTTGTTTTATAGATGTACCTACAGGGTTGTAACAGGCCGGCAAAATCAATTTGCGTAGCAACCCAGTTTTATTTTTTGTGAGGGAATAAGTGAATTTAAAAAATAAACTAATACCATTTTCTATTACTTTTTTTGTAATACTCGTAGATCAAATTACCAAGTATATTGTTGTAAAAACCGTACCGCTATTTGTTATAAAATTCTCATTTTTTGATGAATTTTTGCGAATTGTGCACGTAAGAAATAAGGCAATAGCTTTTAGCATTGGAAGCGGGCTTCCGGATGATGTCCGAACCATAGCTTTCTCTATTTTTCCGCTTATTATACTCATATTGCTTATTATTTATATTTTTAGGACCAATGAGTTTACCATACCACAGAGGTGGTTTCTTTCCGGCATTATTGGCGGCGGGTTTGGGAATCTTATAGACAGGTTTTTCCGGCCAGACGGTGTTGTTGATTTTATTGATGTTAAATTTTTCGGAATTTTCGGGCTTGAGAGATGGCCTACTTTTAATGTTGCAGATTCAGCAATAGTTGTTTGCGGTATTTTACTTTTTGCTTCGCTTTTTTTTAAGAGTAAAAAGAGTCCAGAAACAATGGATTCCGTAACAAGTACGGAATGACGTGGGGCTTAGTGTCACCCCGGACTAGATCCGGGGCCTCCGAAACAGTGGATTCCGTAACAAGTACGGAATGACGAAAACTTAATAACCGTCGGACATTGCCCTGTTCATGTCTTTTTTATAAAGCTCGTTATAAACAAAGCCCCTGTTTCTAAGCTTGTCCTTGAGGTCTTGAGGAAAGGGGATATTTCGCCAAAAAACACCTCTTACATCCCTTTCAAGCTTTTGCATCCCATCTGCCTCTTTTGTTACCCAAAGATAATAATTTTGCATAAAAGATTCTTTTACATCACCGCGCATTTTTTGATCTGTAAACCATTGATAATACCGGCCAGTAAGCCCTTCT
Organism: Spirochaetaceae bacterium; assembly: GCA_009780675.1. GTDB lineage: Bacteria > Spirochaetota > Spirochaetia > CADAEX01 > CADAEX01 > WQTU01. The sequence goes on from WQZP01000016.1 coordinate 3,591, forward strand.
TCCATCCAGTAATATGAAGCAGTTTCTTTAGCAGTCTGCCACCGCAGATCTGCCATAGCATAAATTATTGCTGTTTTTAAATCTTTTGAAAACATAGGGATCCCTATTCTTCCTCTCCCTGTTGCCCTGTTGAATTTTTCATAAGGTTCCCAGCAAACCCCAACTTCCCCATAACTTGGCAGCAATATAGTGTATGGAACAATCCTGTTTGTCTGACGCTTGAATGTTCTTTGAAAAAGACCTGGATCAACTTTTTCAACTTCCGCCATTGTTGTTATTACATTTTCGCGCGTTGCAATATCGATCATGCTTGTTCTCATATACTGTTGCATTAAAATTGGAAAGTGATTCCCCTTTTTCCCAACAGTCATTTTAATCATTTGCCTGAGGGTCATGAATTCTTCTATTAATACCTGAGAATCAACAGCTTCTTCGCCCCCTTCTTCCTTTGCTTTTTCTTCAAGTTCTTTTAGTTTCTCTGTAGAATTGTCCATATTATCAATTGCAAGAGAGAGTTCCTTGTCGGATTGCAACAGTCTTTTGGAAAATTCCTGTATTTCGCTTAAAAAAGTTCTCTGCTCAGAAGAATATGGAGCTATTAGATTCCCATATCTTGTAATAAGTTCATGTTTTTTAATGACAGCAGCTTTTTCCATCAGAAGGGCTTCCATATCTGTAATTTGTAATGCTTTTTGTTTCATAAGAGTAAAAACTGACTCTTTATGCGCACGTTCCCGGTCAAGAGCAATATTTGCTTTTCTTGCCTGTTTTTTCCCCTTTCCTTTTTTTGTTTCATCAACAATCGAAGGGTTTATATCCCCGGAAGATATTTTAGAAAGCCATTCATCTATATAGAATATAGGTTCGCCAGTATCATTATTTTCTATTACTTTGGAAAGCAAAAGCCGCTGCTCTTTACTTATAAGTGTTTGCAGCAGTACGCCAAACCGTAAAAGCATTTTTTTAGGTACAGGAAGTGTTCTGCTTATTTTGCCTGCAATCGAAGCCCCAAGCTGCCAATATGCTACTATAAGCCTTTCCCTGTGCAATAATTTATCTTTTGGTTCTTCTGTTTTTAAAAAATTTGAAAGAAGAACGTGTATTTTTTGAGATATTTCCCCTTCTCCGGAAAGCACTATTTTGTAATAATCTTTGTCCGTAAAATAAGGCTTTGGATCTTCTTCGAATTTGGTGATTTCTGCAAATTTTGGCTTGATTGCAATGCCATCGCCATGAGAAATCTCTTCCGTGTCCTTTGCTTCATCTGTAAAAAGGTCGAAAAAGTCGGGATTATCCGAATCATCGTCGTCAACTCCAATGAGATCTGCTATTTCTGGGTCAAGTTCATCTGAATCTTTCTTTGAATCACTCATTTTTTATTTTATGGAGATGATGGGAATTGAACCCATGGCCTCGTGAATGCCATTCACGCGCTCTAGCCAACTGAGCTACACCCCCATTTTTCCTTATTATGATGATATATTGTATACTATATTAAAGCATTTGTTCAATAATATTTGTTTTTTGCATTAATATGAATGAAATTTTTAATAAAAAGTTCTTGCATATTTTTATATAAAATTTTATTATAGTACAGTGAAATCGGAACTTATTTTGATATAAGGAATAGGCCGATAAGTACAATATCAACGCAGTAAATGGCAGGTATTCTTGCTTTTTACATATAGACTGTTTTTGTGAACAGTTAATTAGCCATGATAGACGCCCAAAGTGAGAGGTAGGGGGAGATTTGTCGTGGAAAAGAGGAGTTTTAAAAGAAATGAAACTAAACAAAATCTTTATTTTGGGTATAATTCTTGTTTCTTTTGTTTTTGTACAAAATGCGACAGCGCAACTGTGGGATCCTGTGGCAGGAGATCCATTGACGAACATCACTGATCCATTATGGGTTCGAGCAGATCAACCACAGTCATTGACAAACCAGGCTACAGCAGGAGTTTTTACAACAGATGTGGACAATTTCATGGATGTTAAAAATTTCCAGGAAGTAGATATGGAAAGATATTTCATTTTTCTACAAGCTGGTCCAAATCTTCTTAATGCAGCTTCTGAGGAATTTGATGGTCTTAGCTTTGGACTTGCAAGACGTTTTGGAAGAAGCTACCTTGGATTTTTCTATTCAGGAAGTATTGTAGAAAGAGATGCTAGTACAAGAAAAGTGCCAGCAAATGCAAACTCTGCTATGAGAGAAGATTCTAATGCTTATTGGAGAAATACATTAAGTATTCTTTTTGGGAATGATTCATTCGGTGGTTTAAAGCTTGATTTGCTCTATCTTAGAGACAATGATAGATCTAGAGTTAGGAATAATAGTAATCCTGGTGCTCTTCCTGGTGATACTACTGGTAATGTTAACCAAGAATACAGAATTACGGAAAAAGCAGGAAACATTGGACTCGGTTTAACATGGGGTAATGCTTTTGAAGTTGGAAATGGTGTTTTAAAACCAGAAATTGGTTTTTCATACCTTCGTGGCGGTACTACTGAGATGAGACAAGTGCTTTCAGCAACTAATAATATAACTAGAACAGACAGAGATAATTCTTATTTCGCATTTTTCTTGGGTGCAGAATATGAATTTGAAAGAAACGACAACAGACAATCAACATTATCTTTGGTTTATAGACAAGCCAGAACTCTTTATCCAAATATTGCAACTCAAACATTGTGGGTAAGTGATGCTGGGACCATACAAACGCAGAATGAGCATGTTATAGGAAAAGCAGCAAGGTTGCATACAATAGAAGTAGATTTCGATACTATCTATGATGTTACAGAAAGACTTCAGGCAGGATATAGACTTGGACTTATTTTTGGATATTTTTCAGCAGAACTTGCAAATGTTTTTATGCAATTAGATAATACAGGCACAATTATCCCTTCCCCTGGTGTTGGTTGGTATACTGATGAATTCTTTTCACATGAACGCGCTCAATATACAATAACTCCTACAGTAGGGACTGGCTTTATCTATCAATTGGTTCAAGATCGTTTTAATTTAAATGGTGGTTTTGCAGTACAACTTCCAACATATACTCGAACAGTTGAAAGAGATACTCGTCCTCCTGTTACTTCGTATAATGTTGATGATAGAACAATGACTTGGTCACCAATGATGACATCAGCTACTATTGGAGCTACTTTATTTATAACACCAGGTTTTGAAATTGATATGCTTGCTGGTAGTATTGTTGGTGGCGCAGCAGATGTTGATGTTTCACAAGTTACTTTAATGGGTACAATTAGAAGATAATATAAAGTTTTATTAGGGTTTTTGTCCCTTTACCAGGGACAAGGCTTTTTAACTTTTACTAACAGTATTAGGCATAGTACGATGAGTACTATGCCTAATTTTTTTGCATAATTATGAAGCGCTGCACCTTATAGACACCCGCTATTTAATAGGCTATATTTAAAAAAATCATGACAACTATTAAACCTCTTGTTAAATATGTAAAAAAAGCTGCGGAACGGGCAGTAAAAGAGCAATACAAAGTAAAAAGAAATTTTAAGAGCGATGGCTCTGTTATTACATATATAGACAAGGAATTAAATGAATATCTTTCAAAAGCTATTTTTTCTCTTTATCCAGAATCAAATTTGATTACAGAAGAGTCCAAATCTTGTGATCCCAACGAAGATCAGGATCAAAACAAAGAGTATTGTTTTGTTGTTGACCCAATAGATGGTACAGATGCTTTTAGCCAGTTTATGCCTGGCTGGTGCGTTGCTGTAGGGCTATTAAAAAAAGGGGAGCCAATTGCAGGTATTATATATGCCCCTTTGTGGGGAGGGAAAAAAGGGACATTTATATATTCAGATATCAATGGACCTGTTTTCATAAATGGAGAAAAATTGTCTGCAGATAAAACAACATACTCATACTCACTTGAAAAAGAAGTTCAAATTGCTACTGCATCAAAAGCACACCATTTTTTTAATTTTTCCTCTTTTAAAGGCAAAGTAAGAATAACAGGCTCTGCTGTGCTTAATATTGTTGCCCCACTAATCCATAATGGTATAGGTGGCGCTGTTATTCCAAAATGCAGTATATGGGATATTGCAGCTCCTCATGCTATTATAAAAAAAGCAGGGCTTAAATTTTTATATTTTGATGGGTCTAATGTGGACTATAGAGACCTATATGATCGGTCGATAATAAAGAATACCATCATTTGCGGTTATGAAAATGTTTGTGAAATAATAAAAAATAATTTTATTAAAATTAATCAGTAAAAATTATATACTGTTTTTGAAGATTTAAAGTTTTAATTATACGGGAAGATTTATATATAATGCGTAATATTCTATATGTAAGTGAAAATGTTGATTTACCTCTTTTTGCCAGGGAACTCGATAGTGTAGATATAGTTCTTACGAATGACTTCTCTTATGCAGTGGACAATTATTCAGCAATTATCCTTTCTGATAATGAAATTGATAGTGAAAATATAAAAGAAATTAAAGATAGTAGTTATCCTGTTATTTTATGGGCTGTTTCTGGCAAAAATATTAAGACAGATTTAAGTACCTATTTTTCTTTTTTAACTGCGCCGGACAAAGATACTTTTTCACAAGTTATAAATAATTATATTCTTTTTTTAACAGGAAGGAGAAAAAAATTACTCCTTAAAGAGAGGCTTAAAAGCCAGGAAAAACTTAATCAGGAATTGTTGAAAATAGGGGTTGCTCTTTCTGCAGAGAGGAATAACTCAAAATTGCTTCTTAATATTGTAACTAAAGCTTGTGAAATTACTAAAGCAGATGCAGGAAGCCTCTACCTTCTGGATGTTAATAAAAAGACTGGTGAATCTTCCATGATTTTTAAAATATCTCATAATGATTCAAACAAGGCGGATTTTTCAGAATTCAGAATGCCGCTTTTTAAGAAATCCATATCTGGTTATGTTGCAATAACAGGACAACCATTAAAACTTAATGATGCATATTCAATTCCTCCTGGCGTTGAGTATGCATTTAACAACAATTATGACATAAAAACAAATTATAGGACAAAGAGCATGCTCACAGTCCCTATGAAAAATTATAAAGAGAAAACCATAGGGGTAATTCAGCTTATAAACAAGAAAAAAGAGCGTAGTACTATTCTTTCGGATCATCAATCTGTTGAAGAAAGTGTGGTTTCGTTTGATAAGCTTGATGAAGATATTATATTGGCGCTCGCTTCTCTTGCAGCAGTTAGCCTTGACAATAACCTTCTTTATCAGGAAATAGAAAATCTTTTTGAAAGCCTTGTATTGGCTTCGGTAAAAGCAATTGAACAGAGGGACCCGACAACAGGGGGTCATTCTTCAAGAGTGGCTTTGTATACAATTGCGCTTGCAAAAGCTGTGGCAGAAGAAAAAGAGTTGCACCAGGAGGCTGGTTATTCCGAAGACCAGTTAAAAGGGCTTAAATACGCTTGTCTTTTGCATGATTTTGGCAAAGTAGGGGTAAGGGAAAATGTACTTGTAAAAGCAAAAAAACTGTATCCAGGGATGCTTGAGCATATACTCGTGCGGCTTGATAATTTGGTATGTAATATAAAAATAAAAATATGTGAAGCAAAACTCGCGCTCAATAAGGCAGATTCTTCGTATAAGGATGCTGTTAAAGAGCTTGATCTAAAAGAAGCTAATGAGATTGCAAAAATAGAAAAATATCGGGAAGTTATTGTAAAAGCAAATGAGCCAGCTGTTCTTGACTCAGAACCAGAACAAATTTTAGCGGAAATTAAAAATGAAACAGGAAACAAGATACTTTCGGAAAAAGAATTTGAATTTTTAAACATAAAAAGAGGTTCTCTTACAAAAAGTGAACGGGACGAAATTATCTCCCATGCATCTTATACCTATGATTTTCTTAAAAATATTCCATGGCCGGAAAGTATGGAGTGGATACCTGAAATTGCAAGGTGGCACCATGAAACACTTGATGGCACTGGCTATCCTGATGGCAAGCGCGGAGATGAGTTGCCTCTTGAATCGCGGTTAATGGCTGTTGCAGATATATTTGATGCTTTAACAGCCAGTGACAGGCCATATAAAAAAGCAATGCCTTTGGAGCAAGCTCTTAAAATAATTCAGGAAGAAGCAAAAAAAGGAAAGCTTGACAGCGGGGTAGTAAACCTTTTTATAAAAAAAGAGGTTTATAAAGCTGCTGAAAATAAATCAGTATAAAAAAGGTTAAGCTGTATTACCACTTTATATAGTTTCCACCAAATGTAAGCCCGCCGCCAAAGCCTACTGTAAGGATATTATCGCCTCTCTGGATAAGTTTTTTCTCCACAACTTCTGTTAATGCTATAGGTATTGTAGCAGCAGAAGTATTTGCGAAATTTTCGATGTTTATATAAAATTTTTCAATTGGAATAGAGGTTCTGCCCGCAGCTGCTTCTAATATCCTTATGTTTGCCTGATGCGGAATAATATACTTTATTGAATCCATTGTAAGATTATTTTTTTCCATTAATTTTAAGATAGTATCTGTTACTGCTTTTACAGCAAAGTTGTAAACTTGTCTGCCATTCATATAAATATAAAGATCTTTAGGATCAGTTACCCCGGGAACAAACGGATTTGTAGTCCCTCCTGCAGGTCTTTTTAAAGAATCTGCTCCGCTTCCCATAGATCTTAAAAAAGAATATATTATTTCGCTTTTTGACTCTTTATCTTCATTAGCTGTTATTATAGCAGCGCCTGCCCCATCTCCAAAAAGAACTGCAGTATTGCGGTCTGTCATATCCATGGTTCTGGAGAGAACCTCGGACCCTATAACAAGAATGTTTTTATAGTTACCTGATTTTATAAAATTTGCCGCTGTTTCGACTCCAAAAACAAATCCTGTGCAAGCAGCGCCAAGATCATACGCACCAGCATTTTTTGCCCCCAGTTTATCCTGTACAAGGCAGGCTGTAGAAGGAAAACCAACATAATCAGCGCTGGTTGTGGCTAAAATGATCAAATCTATTTCGTCCGCAGTGACCTCCGCCTTTTCCATGGCGATTTTAGCAGCTTTTGTCGCAATATCTGAGTTATTTTCACCCTCATTTACAAAATATCTTTGCTTAATTCCTGTATGGGAGATAATCCATTCATCAGAAGTATCCATTATTTTTGAGAGATCATCATTTGTTACAATATTATCTGGCACATAGTAACTAATTGACTTTATATAAGGCCGGACCATTTTTTACCTCTAATGAAATAAGATTTTATGGAACTATAATTTATGTATTTGTAAACCGATAATAATATAAAATAAAGTTTAAATAAACTAAAAATTGTATATATTTTAAAAATAAGCTCAATATTTACAACTACGAATGTGAAGGTGGTATAAAAAATGGGATATATCGGAATCGTAAATTCAGATAAAAAAATAAACAGTCAAGTAATAAATTTATTTAAAAGAGATGAAATAATCAATTATAAAATATTAACAAATGAAGAAGAAATCATTGAATTTATTAGCTTTGAGCTTCCTGAACTTGTAGTAATCAATTTTAGCGATCCTGATTTAAATATTGAATCAATTATGGAGCAAATAAACCATGATATATGGGTAAATAATTTTGGAATTATTGGAATATATAATCAGGAAAAAATATCAGAAGAAGCAGTTATGAAAAAATATATGGATTTTAACATACTTACACTGCTCGATAGCTTTTTATATAAAATGGTATTAACAAAATGCGCAAAAATAATTCTGGAAAATAAGCAATTTTTATTTAACAAAGGGTTTTCGGAAAAATTGTTTGATAAAGATGTTGGTTCTTTTAAAATAGGGAATGATCCTTTTGTGGTTTCTATATATGCAGGGCTTGCATCATCCATGCTTATACAAAAAGGTCTTGTAAAACCGGAATTAAGGATGCATATCCAGCTAATTTTTTCTGAATTATTTGTAAATGCCATTGAGCATGGTAACTGTGGAATAACTTTTGAGGAAAAAGCAAAATTTCTGGAATCAGGCGGAAATATAATAGAACTTATAGCTGAAAAAAATATAGACCCTGCTATTGCAGAAAAAAGAGTTTCCATAGAGTGGGAGATCTCAAGGGACAGAAGCACTTTTATTATAAGAGATGAAGGCGCTGGTTTTGATGTTCTTAAACTTAGAGATAAGGTAAAAAAGGCAGGAGAATATGCTCTTCATGGGCGGGGGATAAAAATGGCAAGCTTATTTGCAGAAAGGCTTGCCTACAATAAAAAGGGAAATGCAGCGCTTGTGCAGATAAAACATGATAAAGATATACCGCCAAAAGCTCCTGAAACCCTTTCCAGTGAAGAAATAATAGATGTAAAAAGGGGAGATATAGTTTGTAAAGAGGGGGAATTCGGGGATTCGCTTTATTATATCTCATCAGGAAAATATAGTGTGTGGCATGCGAATAAAATGGTAGGCGAACTTGACCCGTCAGATATTTTTATAGGGGAGATGGCTTTTTTCCTTAAAAATGCAAGAAGCGCTACTGTAGTTGCTGAAACTAATGGGCGGATAATAAAAATTTCAGGGAAAAATTTTATTCAGATAATTAAAAAATATCCACAATATGGTCTTTTCCTTGTAAAATTGCTTTCTGTAAAAATTGTCCGCGCAAATAGCGCTAATGTAAATCTGCAAAATACTCTTACAGATATGAAACCAACTTTATAATTATTTGTTTACTTTATATAATGATATAAAATCCCGATTTTCATCGGGATGACGAATTATTGTCCCGGACTTTTGAAGGGGCAGGCTTGAGGGGTCAATGAAAAATAAAAATATCTATAGGTTGTTATGTTTGTTCCTTTTAATTTCTATTTTATTTCAGTTTTCGTCATGTAGAAGGAAGCAGGAACAGGTTGTTGAAGAAGTAAGAAGTTTAAATGCTATTATTACTTTTATCTCAGGCGATGCGTATATTTTCTCAGAGAGGGGAATTTTCCCAGCTGTAATTGGCAATACTCTTGGAGAGGGAGATTCTGTCAGAACAGCAGCAGATTCATATATTGAAATACTTATAGCCGGGAATTCGGTTATACGGATGGATGAAAACACAGAGCTTTCAATGGACCGGCTTGCAGCAGTTGGAGCAAATTCAAATGTTGCCATGTCTCTTGTAACAGGAACCATTATAAACAAAGTTGAAAGAATAGCAGGTACAGAAAGTTATGTTGTAAGGACAAGAAGCTCTGCTTTTGGCGTAAGGGGCACAGAATTTATGGTCTCTTGTTTTGGGTCAGATGAGGTTCTTCTTGCTGTAAAATCAGGAAGAGTGCAGATGGTCCCTTATTTGGATGTTATTGAAAGGTTAAAAGAGAATGCTCCTCCGGGCGAGCGTGTTGAGAATTTTATACGACTGGTTGAGGAGGGATTTCCAGTCTTGTCAGGAGGAAGCGAGATAACTGTAACGCCTGGTTTGTCAGCAGAAATTTTAAGCATACTTTCAACAGTTGAGAATGCTTTTTCTAACTTAAGACTCGGAAGGATAACAATAAACAATCTTTATGAAATCATCTCAAACTCTTCTTCTGCTGTTATGTCCGAAGTAGAGAATTCTTTGACTTTAGTGCAAAATATTTCCGGAGCTAATCTTGATAAACTCAGAATAACAGATTTTATGCAGATCTATGGTCCGGATGAAAGGTTCAGGGAAATTGCTTTTAGAACAGAACCTGCAGGAGCGAGAATCTATTTTGACAACAGTTTTATAGGGTTTGGTTCTGTAAGCGCTCTTATGCCGGAAAACCGGAGAATAAGGGTTGCTGTGGAAGAAGAAGGGTATGAATCTTTTGAAAGGGAATTTGTTGTTTCTGAAATTACAGAAAGACCGCATATAATCACTCTTAGACCAATGGCGCCAGCCAGAGGTTTTTTTGAAATATCTGTATTGCCAAATGATGCCGGGATTTACATAGAAGACAGGTTTGTGGCAAGAGGCAGGTTTTCCGGCACTTATGCTCCTGGAACAAGATTAAATGTTTCTGTGCAAAGAAGAGAGTACAGGACAGAAAATTTATTTGTTGAAATCATAGAGGGCGAGACATTAAGAAGAAATATTACACTGCCTGTTTTACTTATGCCATATACTTTTGATACAGGATTTTCCAGGCTGGATACAATTACTTCTACCGGGCGAAATTATTACGCATTTGCTTCGGCCGGAAATGGTTTTTCTGTTCTGAGTTCAGAAGGGAGAGCTTTGTTTAGAAGTAACGATGCAAATGCAGCAACTCCGGTCTTTGCCGGGGGAAGGCTTTTATTTGTATCTGGAAATACTTTTAGGGCAATAGATACTGTAAACTGGGTCGAGGCAGGCAATATTGAGCTGGAAGAAGCTCCTTATAGAACTCCTGTAGTTAGTGGAAATTCTGTTCTTATAAACAGCGGCGATTCGATTCTTGTTATTGACAGTAACGATTTTCGGGTTAATAGAAGAATACGGGTACCGGATATAGTTGTTTCATATCCTTATTTTTCCAATAACAGAATTATAACAGTAACCGACAAAGGGGTTGCCCAGATTTTCGGACAGGATGAAACTCCGCTCTCTTCGATTTCTGTAGCATTGGGAAACCCCAGCGGTATGAGTATTGCTACGAGCAATAACTTTGGTTATTTTGCAAATGTGGATGGTACTATCAATGCTATTGACCTCCAGACAGGCAATTTTCTTTGGGCAGGGAGATTTCAGCCAGATGTTTCGGGCAGGTTGCCGCAAATAAGCGCAACCGGAAATGTGATCATAGTCTACTCCAATAATACTTTGAAATTTTTCAGGCCTAATGGCGAAGAGATAAGAGAGATAGGGCAGGTAACAAGTTTTTATCATGGCGAAGATTCTCTTGTTTATGCGGTTTTGGGAAACAGAAGAATTACAGTATATAATCCTGTAACTGGCGCTGTTGTAAGGTCTGCGGATATTGGCATTTCTCTTGAAAGTATTGTTTTCAATAATGGGAGAATTCATGCAGCAGCGGAAAATGGGCAATATGTTGTTATAAATCCAGCTGCTTTTTAGGTAACTTCCTGGCTTCTGCCAGGGAGGATATCGTGGCGCACCGGGCCTCTGGAATCAGGGGCTCGGCTAAGTCCTGTAGACATTTGGACTTTAAACTAATATTATAGGCTATGGAAAAAAATAAACTTGAATTATATAACTCCAAGGAAGAGTATTTAAAGGATCTTGAGAAAAGAGGCAAGCTTCCGGAAGGATTCAAAACTTCGGTTGTTTCTCTTGAATTTTTTCCTGCAGAAAGACCTGTTGAAAAGCCTCTTCCAATGAAGCTCTCTCTTTTAATGCTGGATAAGCCAACCTCTGTTTTTGGCGCTGTATTTACAAGAAATAAATGTCCTGGCGCCCCTGTAATAATAGGCAAAGAAAGGCTTCTGTCCGACAAAGTGCGGGGAGTTATTATTAATAATAAAATATCTAATGTATGTACAGAAACCGGAGTTAAAGATTCAAATATGCTGCTTGAGCATCTTGCAAAAGAAACAGGGTGTTTGCCTCAAGAGTTTTTTCCTTCTTCAACAGGAATAATTGGCTGGCAGCTTCCTGTTAAAGATATGGTTCAAAATATCCCGCGCCTTGTTTCTGCTCTTGCTCCTGGAACTGGGGTAAATCTCGCAGAAGGGATAATGACTACAGACACTTTTCCGAAGCTGCGTTCCGCGGAAGTAGGGGATGGGTGTATTGTTGCTGTAGCAAAGGGCGCTGGGATGATAGAGCCCAACATGGCTACAATGCTGTCTTTTATTATGACAGATATTTCAATGGAAAGGGATATCATAAGGGATATTTTAAAAAGAGTTGTTGAGAAGACGTATAACTCAATTTCTGTGGATGGAGACCAAAGCACAAGCGACACTGTGATTATAATGAGCTCCTGTGAAAAGAAAAAAGTTTCAGAAAAAGAATTTGAAGACGCATTATATAAAGTGTGTCTGGATCTTTCTGTTGATATTGTAAGAAATTCAGAAGGGTGCGGCCATGTTGTAAAAGCTTCTGTAACAGGCGCATCTGACTTTGAAACAGCAAGAAATATTGGAAAAGCAATTGTTAATTCTCCGCTTGTTTCCACTGCGATATTTGGCAATGACCCAAATGTAGGGAGGCTGCTCTCCTCAATAGGAGATTATGCAGGCAATAACAACATAGAGCTTAACAAAGATAAGATTTCAATTTCTCTTGGTGGAGATATTGTTTTTGAAAAAGGGGCTTTTAGGCTTGATCAGGAAAAAGAACTCAGGCTGGTACATTACCTTAAATCACGGGTCCTTGATTCAGATCATAAAACATTTCCGGAACACAACTATACTGTTAATATTGATGTAAATCTTGGTATGAGTTCGGGTAATGGTAACGCAACAGTGTTTGGAAGTGATCTTTCCTATGGATATGTGCGGGAAAATGCAGATTATAGATCATAAGACATAATAAATTGTGGGGTATATAAGTGGATAGCAATCAGGGTAATCTTGCTCTTGTTTTTGAAAAACTTGACAACGCAAAAAAATATTTTCTTGAAACTATTATTGACGGTGAGTTTCTATATGACCGCCTTATAATTGCTTACATAACAGGTGGTCATGTATTAATCGAGGGAGTTCCTGGCCTTGCGAAAACCAGAGCAGCAAAAGCTCTTTCGGAAATTGTAGGAGCTGATTTTTCCAGGATCCAGTTTACTCCAGACCTTCTTCCGTCAGATATTACAGGAAACCTTGTTTTCATTCCAGTAACAGGAGAATTTACTGTAAGAAAAGGGCCTGTTTTTTCCGGCGTTGTTCTTGCAGATGAAATAAACCGTGCGTCTGCAAGAGTTCAATCTGCCCTGCTTGAAGCAATGGAAGAAAAGCAGGTTACAATAGGAGAATCTACCCATAAACTTGTTGATAATTTTTTTGTAATCGCAACACAAAACCCTATTGAACATGAAGGGACATACAGACTCCCCGAGGCTCAGCTTGACAGATTTTTGATGAAGCTGGACCTTGCTTATCCTTCGTCGGATTCTGAACTTAAAATTCTCGCGATGCATGATAAAGAAGAAAAAACATTCCCCAAGTTGGGAAATAAAATTACGCAGGAAGATGTTGCAGCGCTTTCAACTGCTGCTGAAAATATAATGATAAGCAATGATATAAAAAAATATATTGTAGACATTGTAAGAGAGACAAGGAAAACAAACAAATATATTGAATTTGGCGCATCTCCAAGAGCATCAATAGGAATAATGAAGTGCGCCCGCATAAAAGCGCTTTTGGAAAAACGAAAATTTGTTACTCCTGATGATGTAAAGCAGGTTGCTCCGGATATTTTAAGGCATAGGATAATAAGAAGCTTCGAGGCCGAGGCAGAAGGGGCAGATTCCAATATTATAGTTTCTACCATACTTGGTACAGTAAAAACTCCATAAAATGAGCAAGAAAGAAATTCTTTCTGAAATAAAAAAAATTGAACTTGTAATTAAAAAGCGTTTAAGCGGAAACTCTGCCGGCTTTTATCTCTCTGCGTACAGAGGTAACGGTATGGAGCTGGAGGGGATCCGGGAGTACTCGGAGGAAGATGACTTCAGGCTGATCGACTGGAATGCTTTTGCAAAAACAGGAAAGCCGTTTACTCTTGTGATGCAGGAAGAAAGAGACCTGGAGCTCTATCTTATTGTAGATGTTTCCGCGTCTATGGGTGGCGGCGGCGCTCTTTATCCTGCAAGAAAAACAAAACTGGAAACTGCTGCTGTTGCCGCAGCAATTCTTGGGCTTTCTGCTGCTTCAAGCAGGGATAAAACATCTGTTATTCTTTTTTCGGGCAAGGTAGAGGAGACAGTAATGCCAGCTTCCGGAAGAGCGCATGTTTTTGCAATAGCGGAAAAAATTCTGGATTCCAAATCCAACCATGAGGGTTCTGATCTTGAAGCAGCCTGCAGAGCGCTGCCTAAAAGCTTCAGGAAAAAAGGGATATGCATAATAATTTCAGATATGGAGTATGATATTCCATGGCAAACTCTTTTGCAAATTTCTTCCAGAGTTGAAACTGCTGTTTTTCGCATAAGAGACAACAATGAAAACAGTTCCTCTGCTTTTGCGGAGAGGGAAAATCCTGGTTTATTTTCATACGAAGCCAGTGGCGTAGACCCCTGCGGGTATTTTTATGTAAAAGGAAAAGGAAAAACTGCTGCTCTGTTGCCTGTTGTGCCTGCTGTTATAAAAAATAGCGATAAGGATTTTTCCGAGGCAGCAAAATTTGAAATCCCTTTTGTGGATATATCCACAAGCGATAATATCGTTGAAAAAATAAATACCTTTTTTAAGTTAAGGAAAAGATGAGAAAAATATTTTTGCTTGTTTTGGTTTTATTTGCGTTATCTTATTCTCAATTCCATCCTCAGGCTTATTCCCAGGTGATTCCCGGGATGCAGGAATCACCTGGCGCACATGAATCACTGGGGGAACAAGAATCCCAGTCGCCCCAGAAATCAAGAGGAACTGTTTTAAGATACAGACTACATCCAACTTTATTGAAAACAGGTGAAAAAGGGTTTATCAGAATTAGAGTTGCTGACAACTTGACGTCATCAGACATAAGAAGAATATCAATTAATAATAATCAATGGTTTCATATCAATAACATTGAAATAAACCATAGTGAAAATGAAATCCTTGTTTGGTTTATACCATTTGATCCTGCCATTACTTCTTTTCCGGAGTTTGAGATAGGAGATAAAATCTATTCGGGAATTCCCATTTCTGTGCAATCCAGACTTGGAAATGTGAATACACTAAATCCTCTTGGGGGAAAAGTTTTACTGCCGTGGACAAGAGTTTTGTTTGGCGGGGTTTTTACATTATTGGTTATATTTTTGTTTTTATTATATTATGCAATCAAAGTGGTTCCCAAAAAATTAAGAAAAACAGTTGCTCTAAAAAGCAATGCTTTTAAAAGAAAGTTTTTGTTAAGAAAAATGTCAAGAATGATCCCCAGATTAAACAAATATGAAAAAACAGATTATATAAAAAGATTTATAAAATTATTAAAAGAATATCTTGAAATCACTACAAGTAAAAAAACAACTTGTTTTACAACCAGAGAGATAATTACTGCATTTCCCGAAGCTCCCTGCAAAGAGCTTATTTTTATGGACTCTGTCCGTTTTGGGAATTCCAGCGCAGATTCAGAAACAATTACGGAAACATCAGGAACAGTATATAATTTTGCGTTAATGTTCGAAAACGTTATGCGGGAAGAGGCAGCAGGAGAGAAGAAGATATGATGTTTGGAAATCCTGTAATGCTTTTATTGATCCCTGTTCTTATGGTTGCTGTCTGGTTTTCGTATAAAAGAAAAAACAGGGGCGCTGTTGTGTTATCTGCTCCTGATAAACAATATATCGAAAAAAATAAAACAAGATCCGGATTTAATAAAGACCGTATTTTGTTTGACTTAACCAATTGTTTGTTTTGGATTTCGCTGGTTTTAATTGTATTTTCTTTTTCAGGCCCGGAGATTGTGACAAAAGAAACAAGATATCTTTCTCCGGGTAACGAATACTTTATAGTGCTGGATGTTTCTCCAAGTATGGCTGTGCCGGAAAACGGCAGAACAAGGCTGGATAAAGCCAAAGAAATTGCTGAACATATTGTTATGAGTTCAGGGAATGACTACCCTGGCCTTATTCTTTTTGGAAGCAATTCTGTTGCTTCGGTTCTTCCAACTCCGGACAGAAACACTTTTCTTCACAGGCTTAGGGCAGCCAATATTATGGACCTTGGAGATGCTACTGCCATAGGAACTGCAATAGGGACTGCGCTCTATTTTCTTAAAGATTCCAGGCAAGGAGAGAGAAGTATAATACTTATTTCTGATGGAGGCGAAAACTACGGAGAGCTTTCCCCTTTGGATGCTTCTCTTATGGCAGCGCAATTAGGTATAAGAATAAACTGCATAGCAGTTGGCAGTGTAACAAGTGACAAAATTATTACAATAGAGACAGTTTTTCGTGACAGAGTGACTGGAAGGGTTTCAGGGGGTTATGACCCTGAATTGTTAAGAGAAATTGCCGGAAACACAAGGGGATATTTTCTTGAAAATCCAACCAAAGAAACAATAGGGCGGATAACTACAAGCCTTAGAACAGGAATAGAAGAAACCGAAATCTTTTTTTTAAAAAGAAGCCTGTCTGGTTATTTTTTTATACCAGGAGTTCTTATTCTTTTAATAGCCATGTTTTTAAAAATTGTGGTATTTAAGGAGCTGATGCCGTGAAAAATCCTATAGCTCTTCTCCTTCTGTTTATTCCCCTGTTTCTTTTAATCTTTGAGTTGCGTAAATTGAAAGGGAAAGTAAATTTTTTCTATACTATTTCTTTTCACAGGGAAAAAGCTAAAGCTGCTTCGATTTTCCGCATAAAACAATTATATGTTATTTCACTTTATACTATAAGCATGATTCTTTTTATTATTGCCCTTTCTTCCCCTTATGTGCTTACTGCAGGAAGAGATGTAATGCCAAATACTCCGGTTTTTGCAAGAGATACGATTTTCCTTTTTGATATATCGCAGAGTATGCTTGCAGATGACGGCGATGGTTTAAGCAGGCTGGAAAAAAGCAAGAGAGCTGCAACTGCCCTGGTTGCTGCCGAAGAGGGGAGATTTGGCATTGTTGTTTTTAAAGGAGAAGCATTTACACTGCTCCCCCTTACAGGTAATAAAAATAGTGTAATAAATACTATAGCGAGCCTCTCTCCAGATTTGTTTTCAGCAATAGGTACAGATGTAGGCAGAGGTCTTCTAAGAGCAGTTGAATCATTTCCAGACCATGAAAATACAGAAAAAAGATTATATCTTTTTACAGATGCAGAAGAGCCTGAAAGGGGGAGTTTCCCAAGATTAAGAAATATAATTGCAGATACTATTTCTAAAAATAATATTTCTCTTTATATAGTTCCTCCGGATAAAAAAACAGGCTCGCCTGTTCCTGACAGGGATGTAATATCTGTTCCGGATATGAGAATGATAAATACTCTTGCCAGACTGCCAAATGCCTCTGTAATTTCCATAAATGATTTAAATATGTCTTCGCTCTTTTTTTTATCTAAAAGTGATTCTGCAGAATATAGCTTTTCACTGATTTTTTCATTAACAGGGTTTATTATTTTTCTTATAGCTCTATTGCTCCGGGGAATTAAATGGCAAAATATTATATAGTTCTTGTTTTTTTATTATGTTTTTTCTCATCATGCAGCGCTAATTATTTAAGAGCGTGTTATGAAAATCTTTCAGCCATTTACTTGTCCGAAAGAGGGGAAATGGATAGAGCTCTTACAGTTTTTGCAAGAGCCTCCAATAATACAGTCAATAGCAAGTACAGAAGTTATGTTGAATATAATATTGCTTTTTTATACAGGGAAATAGGAGAGCTGGGAGCAGCAGAGATCAGGCTTCTTTCTATTGAAGCGGGCAACGATAAAGCGCTTATATACAGAATCTATTGTGAATTGGGCGCGATTGCCTTTAAAAAAGGGAATTTTGAACAGGCAGCCAGTTTTTTCAGAAATGCTGTTCTCATTAACAATAATGATATAAAATTGATCCAAAATCTGGAGCTTGCGCTTTTAATGATTGATGAAGATAATGAAAACAGGGAAGAGAGCGTAAATTATATTCTACCGACTGGCAATATAGAGGTAGACGATGCAAGAAAACTGCTTAACATAATGTTTGCGGGAGAGGGTCTGTTTTGGATGGAAGATACAGCGGAAAGGGGAGAGCAGGGAAAAGATTGGTAGCCAAAATGTTGATTCGGACAGTGGTAATATTGATTTTTCTTTTTTTCTGTTTTTCTCTATATGCAGAAGCTCCAAGCCTTCAGCGGGGCTATGTGGGGCAGATAACTATAGAAAGAACCTCTTTTCAGGTGAATGAGGAATTCAGGTTTACTATTTTTATTCCTGAAATATCTCCATTGGAATTAGTAATGGAAGAGCCGCAATTCCCAAGTGGAGTTGAGATTACCAGAGGGCCATCCATAAGACCCGGAATAAATGGAACAATTATTGATTATAGTTTTATATTAAATAGAGCAGGCCGTTATCTCATAGACAGCTTTACAATAAAACACCGCAACAGGATTATGCATACAACTCCGGTTTTTATTACTGCTGTGCCAATTCCCCAGCGGCACTATCCCTCCGATGCCTGGGGTTACAGAGTTTCCAAACCTCCCCCTTCTGTAAGATGGGCTATCCCCAACTACAGCTATTTTCCAGGAGAAATAATCCCCCTCCGCTTCGTAGTAGAAAATGTAGAAAACCCTAACATCGTTATAGAATCAAGAGTATCGCAAACAATTGGCGGCTATGTAAAAAGGGGCAGCAGAACAGCTCAGGAAAACGAAAAAACAATTATTACCAAAAGAGTTGCGAGAGGCGAAATTTACGATGTATTTTTTCATGACCATATATTTGTACCATTCAGATACGGAAGCATAACACTTCCAAATGTGGAAATTTATATTTCCGAAGGGACTTCCGAGCACCGGGTAACATTAAAAGGTGTGCCTGTTGCGATTTCCACTCCCCCTAAAGCAGAAAAAAACACAGGAGCGCTTGGGAATTTTTTCTATGAATATGAAATATCAAGTAACACGATATCAGCTTTTCAAGCTGTTATTTTAACGCAGAGAATTACAGGAACAGGTAATTTTTTCGGGATTACGATGCCTGCTCCATATATCAGTGATCCTGAAATTGCTGATATTACTCTT
Organism: Spirochaetaceae bacterium; assembly: GCA_009780675.1. Lineage (GTDB taxonomy): Bacteria > Spirochaetota > Spirochaetia > CADAEX01 > CADAEX01 > WQTU01. The sequence continues at coordinate 22,366 of WQZP01000016.1, forward strand.
ATAAGAGATATCTTTGATGTTGTTCCTGCTGGAAATCCTGTGGGGAGCCCTGGTTACAGATTTTTTAAAGGCTCAAGGGAGCTTACTTATTCAATAATTAAAAAAAGAGATGTTGTTTACCGCGATACTACATATCCGAAAAATATTTTAATTATGATTCCCGATTTTTCCTGGCATGACCCCTTGCCAGGATTAACACTTAGAGAAAGCTCTGGCATTGCTTTGGCTTTAAATTTCGAAGAAGATTCGCTTGCGCAACCTGTGTCAGATTTAGCGCAGGCAGATAGAGAAAAGAAAGCAAGAAAAATTTTGTTGGACATATTTAAAATAATTTTGATAATATCTATAGCCCCTGCTCTTTTTTTTGTATTAAAGAAAAAAATTAAAAAATCAATAATAGCTATTCTAATAATAGTTGTTATATCTGTTATTATTGGTTTTTTAGTGATAACAAGAGTATTGGCAACCCAGCCTGTTTACGGAATTATTGGCAGTGGGGCTATTAATGTTTATGTTATTCCGGAAGAAGAGGCTAGTGTTAGATTTATTCTGGAAGATGGTGAGGCAGTCAGAATAATAGGGGAAAAAGGGCAGTTTTATCTTATAGAAAGTGTAGGTAAAGGCAGCAGGGGCTGGGCAAAAAAAGAAAACATTATACTGGAATAGATTATGGACTTTGGAAAAATTCTGGAACATTGGGAAAAGGAAAGTAAAAACACCTGCCAAGGGCGTTTATATCCTGATAAAGATAAGCTTAATGGAGATAACAATGTTTTACCCCAAAACCGGGGGAAAAATTTAAAAATTCTTAAAAAAATGAAACCCCAGGATACACTTGATCTCCACGGCTTAACATCAGCCGAAGCGGAAATAGAACTAAAAGAATTTCTCTCGGAGAGCAAAAGAAAGGGGTATACTAAGGTTTGTGTAATTCATGGCAAAGGAATTCATTCAAACGGAGAGGGTGTTCTCAATAAAGTTGTTGATAATATTTTAAAAGATTATCCTTATATTGGAACCACAGGGTTTTCACAACAAAAAGATGGCGGAAAAGGTTCCCGCTGGATAACTTTTAAGTAATATTTTTACTTTTCTCTGTATATTATTCTTCCGCGAGTAAGGTCATAAGGGGAAAGAGCTACTTTAACCTTGTCTCCGGGTACTATTCGAATATAAAATTTCCTCATTTTTCCTGAAAGGTGGGCAAGTATTACATGACCATTCTTAACTTCTACTTTAAACATTGTATTGGGTAAAGATTCCTTCACCACACCATCAATTTCAATGGCTTCTTCTTTATTAGCCAAGTTTCCTCCATTTTTTATATTAATTATTACAAATTTTTGTATAATCAAGTTATAATATTTAAATTAAAATTCTTTGTCAACATCACGTATTGTGTCAAAGAATAAAGCATCTTATTGGCGAAAAATTTGGTTTGCCACTCTAAACAGGGTTGACAATAACTGTGAAATTGTGCAAATTGCCTGTAATAAAAATGGGGGTATGTTTATGGATAATGATTTTAAAAAAAAGATGCATGAAACATTACTGAAATTAAAAGAAGAGATTATAAATAACCTTATTTCGGAAAATGATTCTTTCAAATCTTTGATAGAAGACATAGACCCTAAAGATATAGTGGATATTGCTGCTGATGATATAGACAGAAAAATGCTCGAAACAGTAAGCGCGCATGATATTAAAAGGCTAAAATTGATTGATGCTGCTTTATCAAGAATACAAAATGACAGATTTGGAGTTTGTATGAAGTGCGGTAAAAAAATACCAGAAGAACGCCTGGAAGCAATTCCATATGCTGTAATGTGTATAGCTTGTAAAACAACTGACGAAAAAATGAACAGATAGTCTAATAAATTATTAAAAATAGCCGATAGTTTTCATAAGTACAAAAAAGAGGCTTAGTTATGGAAACTATAAACACTATTTCAAGTATAGCAGCACCTTTTTCTCATATTTTAAAAGCAGGCTATTCAGGCGGAAGTTTGTCTGTTCCTGTCAGTGATGCAGGCATTAGCACCAGATTTAAGCACATAACAGGTATCCCATTACCATCAGATAGCAGTAATGTCTCTTATACCAGGCTTAGACAGCTTGATATGTTGATTGCCCAGATAGGTAAATTAAGGGATAGGGAAATTGTGGAAATCGATTTTGAGAGCATTGAACAAGGTCAGCTTCAACATATAATAGACAATTTTGCTTATGAGCTCAGGAACGGATTAAATTCCCAGGCAGATCCTTACCAGAGGATATATTCTCCGGGTTCTATACTTAATATGACTGCCTGATAATGAATTATTTGATTTTAATTCTGGCAACAACAGTTTTTTTTTATCTGATAATTCCTGGTATTGGCGCTTTTATTGTAAGAAAACAGTGGAGCGAATTTCGCAGAAAACTTGTAGCTGCTGCTGCAACACCTATCATTGACTTTTCCAAGTCCAGAGGCGGAGAGTCGGAATATCTCGGTATTTTTAAATTTTTTGGATCACTTGAAGCAATACAGGATAAATATGAGATATGGCTCAGGAGCAGTAATTTTACAGTTACTGTAAATATGCAAAATGTTAAAATATATCTTATTCCTGCTTTTAGCTCTTTAGAAAATAAAAATGATATATATGAAAAAAACAGTGAAATTATAATAGATGAGATGCCACAGGTATTGGGATGGGAAAAATTTCATTCTTTATCCCAGCAGACAGATATTATGGTTTGCGGTCCTCTGTTTATGGAAAAAGGGAAAGTAATTTTTAGAAATACAGCGGAAAACAGTATTACTTTTCTGATATATGATGGCAAACAAGAGTCTTTACTAAGGCGTAGTATATGGGCAGGAAGGCACAGGAATGAGTACTGGAATATATTTACCCCTGCTTCTCTGGTTGCAGGCTCTTTTTCCCTTTTTATTATTGCCTATTATCTTTTTTCAATTCCTGAATCTGTAACTATCTCCAGATTTGCGCTTTCATTAAGCCTTATCCCTGTAATGCCCCTTTTTCCACCTGGAGTTGTGTTCTTTTTTACTTATAGGTATTTTTGGAAAAAAGCCAGATTTTTAAGGGCAGAAAGAGATATTGTAAAACTCCCTTTTCAGTACTTTCAAGCCCTGTCCGTTAATCCACCAGAGGGCATCACCCCGGCAGAAGGCGGGGATAACAATTTTTGTCTTGCTGTATGGCCGAAAATGGCATATTGCTATAAAAAAATTGAAAATAAAGAAGAAGTAAAGGAAATTTGCCATAGCAAGAATATTAAAATAAGAAGTGTATCTATTATTGAAAATAATAAATCAAAAAATAACATCTATTATTATTTTTATAAACCAGAAAATAAGCTGGAAGACCCTTTTATAGAAGAAATTATTGTTCACGGAGACCCTGGGGCTATTATAAAGAAATGCCAACGCAAATCAGAAATTTATGACTATTTCTCTATCGCTATTTTTGCAATAGGAATGATAATTAATTTCCCAATTACTTATTATTTTATTGACCTGATAAGCAATTAAGCATCATCCTGATTGATACTGGTTTTCGTTGGTGCAGGGCCTGGCTTCGAGGTTTTTTTTACATTTTTTGCATAACTGGCATTTAATTTTTTTCCTTTAAATGTAACGCCATTAATAACATTTATAACAGCTTCTGCTTTTGAAGATGTAACATCTAAAAATGAATAACTATCAAGCACTTTTATCCGTTTTAGATCGCTTTTTTCTGCTACTTTAGAAGATAAAACCATTCCCGCGATATCTTTAGAATAGAGTCCTCTGGCGTTCCCAATATTTATAAAAATGGTTTTTAAATCGCTACTTTTTTCTTCACTGTCCTTTGCCAGAACATTATATCCATTTTGCTCAGCATATTTTTTAAGAAGCCATGCTGAAAAATAACTTCTTGTAAAAAAAGGTACATTCTTTTTTATTATTTTTTTGATTTCATCAAGGTTTTTTATATCAGATCCACTTTTTATTTCTGAAACAATATTTTGTATAAACGAATTATCCATAATTTTCTTTTCTCCTGCCTCTGCACAGTTTATTGTTATTGGCTTTTTAAAAAGTTGATAAAAAGAATAGTCATGCTTTTTGTTCTTTGTAAAAACAATAAAAAGTTGTTTTTTACTAAGTTTTGAAAAAATAAATTCTACATCCTTTTCAAAACTATAATGATCATCTATATCACTATCTTCAATTATACAACTTTGTATCCCTTCGAGAGAGATATTATTACTTCGTATCTGGTCGATAATACTGTCCGTAGTACTTATAAATATATCCGGCTGTTTTTGAAGCAAACGGGAATCTTTTTTGATATTACGTTCAGAATTTGCAGCAACTGACAGAAGATTCGTCACTCTTCTTTGAGACAATTTTTTAAAAAGAGTACTGATTTTTACTACATTTTCAGGGGATGACGCAATAATAATGCTTTTTAACCCTGGTAATGAAGAATCTGTGTTTGCAATAACAGGAAGAACTATCCCCATAGTTTTCCCGCACCCTTCTTCGGTTTCTGCAATTATATATTTATTGCCAGAAATTGCTCCAACCAATTTTTTTTGAAGAGGGGTAAGTGTCTCGAAACCAGCTTTTTTTATGATCAAACTGTATTTATCATTTTCTTTTGATTGATACAAAATATTATCCTGATATTTGGCCATTCCTTAAAAAATAGTATCTGTTTTAAAAATTGTCAATATAACAGTATATCATTCAGATTTTGGCAATATAATTAGGTAAATATACCGATATAATAACTATAATCCATAAATTTATTGTAATGATAGGGATACAATGAGAAAAATTTGGCTATTTTTATTGCTTTTTCTATTCCTCACAGTTTTTTGTTTTGCAGTTGCTGAACAGTTTGAATATAGGTTTGTCGTTGGTACAAAATACAGAATTTTGTCCGAAGTAGATGAAAATGTCTATATAAATAGTGTTCTTTCGCATCATGCAAGAATGCTTAACAGGATATCTGTGGAAATAATAGAAGCAGACCATGAAAGTGGTGTTATGTTTGCAACGCTTGATTTATCTGAAAGAATTACCGGAAGATTCTCTACTTATGAAATTACTGAAAGATATGAATCTACATTCCGTCAGGACAGGCGTGGATTTACAACTGTAGACAGGCAATACTTTATTCCAATGGCAAGAGATATCCCTGTTTTTCCTGACTATCCCATTGAACCTGGATATGAATGGACCGGCGAAGGAGAAGAAGTTCATGATTTCAGGAGAAGTTTTAATATTCCACAACCTTATGCTTTCCCTGTGAGCGTAAGTTATAAATATCTTGGAAAAGATGAAACAGGGTTATACGATGTTTTCAACATAAGATACAGTGTTGACCATGAAACCAATTTTCCCAGACCAAGAAATGTAACAAATCAATTACATCTTGTAAGAATAACAGGCTCTACTGATCAAATAATGTTGTGGGATAACAAAAGAGGCCGCGCTTTTAGTTATAGCGAAGAATTTATTTTTGAAATGGAATTGTTATCTGGCGATATAGTAACATTTACAGGAACTGCATGGGCAGAAGTTATTGAGGCAGAAGATCTTGATACAGACAAGCTCGTAGAAGAAGTTGAGCAATCAATCAGGGATTCCGGCATTGAAAATGTCTATGTAGAAAGGGTCGCAGAAGGTATAAAAATAACAATCGAGGATATTCAGTTCCTCCCGGATTCTGCAATACTTGCAGAGACAGAATTTGAAAAATTAGCGCAAATAATTGAGATACTTCATAATAATCCAAACCATGATCTTCTTATAATAGGGCACACTGCTCTTGCAGGAACAGCAGAGGGGAGAAGAGCGCTTTCGTTTCAAAGAGCAAGGGGTGTTGCAGAGCATATCCTTGATTCCGGAGCAAGAACAGAAAGAGAGGTGCGGATACTGGGCCGGGGGGCAGAAGAGCCTGTTGCGACAAACGCAACCGAAGAAGGGAGAAGAAGAAACAGGCGGGTCGAGATAATTATTCTTGAGAACTAGGCGTATGTGCGATATTTAGTATTATTTAATCGCCAACAAGTGTTTTGATTGCTGCGTGCGCTGCAAAAAGACCAAACATTGCGGTAACGATTGGGTAACTTCCGAGTATGTTTCTTTCTCTTCCTCTTGTGTAGGAGGCCGGGAATTCTGCTTCTTCTTCCAAATCCTGAGCGCTTTTTTTAGAAGGCGGTCTTAGCCCTGTTTTTAATGCAGGTTCTGTTGAATATATTACTGTTATACCTTCTGTGATCCCTTTTCGCTTTAAAAACCGTCTTAGATTTTTCGCAAGGGGGCATACATCTGTTTCAGAAATATCTGCTATTCTTATTTTTGATGGATCTTTTCTTAATGCTGCACCCATGGAGGATATGACAGGTATTTTGTTTGTAACACAATATGCCAGTAGCTCTACTTTGGGGCCAAGCGAATCAATAGCATCTATTGCTATATCTGGTTTTTCTGCAAAGATCAAATCAAAAGAATCTTTGTGGGCAAAAATATTTTTTTTATTTACTGTACATAGTGGATTTATATCTTTTATCCTTTCCCCGATCACATCAACTTTGAGCTTTCCAACTGTGGAGTCAAGCGCCCCTATATGCCTGTTTATATTTGAAACTGCAATCACATCAAAATCCACAAGAGTAAAATGGCCTGTTCCGCAGCGCGCAAGAGCTTCTGCAGCAAAACCTCCGACAGCCCCAAGCCCTGCGATCGTGATTTTCTTCTCCCCAAGGAGCTTTACTTTTTCATTTCCTATTAGCTGTATAAGCCTTGAAAACCTTTCCATTTTCTTCGATTACTCCGCTTAGTTCTGTTATATCCATTTTTAAAACAGATGCTGCCTCATTATAAACTGCAAGCAACCTTTTTAAATATTTTTTCCCATAATAATTATCTTCTTTTGAATATTCCACATTTATGCTGTTTTCGCAGCCATTGTCCTGCTCTGCTGCTCTATTATCATTTGATGAACATTGTTCTGTTCCATATAGCCCTTTGTCATCCTGCTGCAGGCCAGAAGCATCAGGGGGTTGTTTTGAATAACAGGTAAAATCTGTTTCAAGCAAAAGGTGTTTTAAGTCTATTTTTGATATGGATTCCTCTGCTTTTCGTGAAAAAGCCCCGTATCTTTCAAGCCCAAAAGAGGGGTAGCCCCCAAGCTCTGTTATTGTTTTAGCAGCTTCTGCAGACCCACTGTACGCATGTATAATAAACGGGGCTTTGATTCTGTTTTTTACTTTTTGGAGCTCTTCTGTTAAAAGCCCCCATGAGCGGACACAGTGTATTGTAAAAGGTTTTTCGGTTTTTAAAGCAATATCAAGGCAGTTTCTAAAGAGATAAAGCTGTTTTTCTTTATCTGCCCCTTTAAGCTTGTCAAATCCAAACTCTCCTATAAAAGCCCCTGTTTTGGATGATATTTCTTCGAGGCTGTTTATTATTTCTTTGCTTGCGTCTGTGCTGTCCCATGGGTGGATCCCGATAAAAGGTGTTATTTTAAGATTATTGCGGCTTATGGATAAAGAAAATTCTGTCCCTTTTTCCCACAGGCCTTTTTCGCGGATATTATTAAGTATTAGCCCAACAGAAATTCCCTGCTCCTGGTTACACTGATGAAGATTTTTTGCCCCAAAGCAAGTCCGTGGCATCTCCATTGCTGGCAGGACAGGGTCCATCAGTGTAATATTTCTGGCAGAAATGTAAGTGATTATTTTATCCATTACCACACCCGAATCATAGGTATAGAAATGGCAGTGAAAATCGTTTAATACCATAACAAGCAATTATACACAAATTTATCATAAAAGAATTTTTTTGAATACATTGATAGTTGACATAAAATTTTATTGACACCTTTTTTTTGTCTTAATATACTGCTAGCATCTCACTAAGTAATTCTATTTACTAAGATTCTATCGAGGAGAAAAATATTGTCAAAAGGTAAACCTCTAATTGATCGTGAAAGATGTAAAGGGTGTACTCTTTGTATAGAGGCATGCCCACAGAAAATTTTGAAGATGTCGCAGCAAATAAACCGACGAGGCGTTTATTATCCAGAGTGTTTGGATGAGGGGAAATGTACAGCATGTACTTTTTGTGCTATTATTTGCCCCGACATAGCTATTGAAATTGAGAAATTTTAGCCGGAGAAAGAGCAAAATGAAAAAAAAGATTCTGATGAGAGGAAATGAGGCTGTTGGAGAAGCTGCACTCCTTGCGGGATGCAAGGCATATTTTGGCTATCCTATTACGCCACAGAATGAAATCCCTGAATATCTGTCTACAAGGCTGCCGGAACGCGGGGGCGTTTTTTTACAGGCAGAGAGTGAAATTGGTGCAATAAACATGGTAATGGGCGCAGCCGCAGCAGGTGTAAGAACAATGACTACTACATCTTCCCCTGGTATGACGCTAAAGCAGGAAAGTATATCATATCTTGCTGGAAACGAGCTCCCATGTGTAATTGTTAATATGGTGCGTGGTGGTCCTGGTCTTGGAAATATTTCAGGAGCGCAAAGCGATTATTTTCAGGCTACCCGTAGCGGACATGGCGATTTCAGATCAATCGTTCTTGCTCCGGAAAATGTGCAGGAACTTGCAGACCACACAATAAAAGCATTTGAGCTTTCAGACAAGTATAGAATGATTGCAATTGTTCTTGGAGATGGATATCTTGCGCAGATGTCTGAGCCACTTGTGCTTCCAGACCCTGTAAAATCCGCACCGGAAAGATCTTATGCTCTTACTGGAGCAAAAGGGCGTGAACAAAGGATAATAGCTTCTTTAAGGCTTATTCCTGAAACTTCTCTTGACGCGCATAATCATGACCTTCAGAAAAAATATGCGGAAGTAAAGAAAAACGAAGTTCTTTTTGATACATATAAGACTGATGATGCTGACTATGTTCTTGTTGCATACGGGCTTAGTGCCAGAATTGCAAAACAAGCAGTTAGAAATTTAAGAAACAGTGGCATTAAAGCAGGGCTTTTTAGACCAATAACATTGTGGCCATTTCCTTCGGATCAGCTTGAAGCGCTTTCGAAAAAAACAAAGAAAATGCTTGCAGTTGAAATGAGCATGGGACAGATGGTAGAAGATGTTAAGCTAAGTGTTAAAGGCAATGTAGAAGTTGACTTTTATGGAAGAACTGGCGGTATGCTTCCGGAAATTGATAAAATTGTGGAAAGGGTAAAAAGTTATGAGTAAAATATATGAATTTCCCAAATCTATGAATAATGTGCCTACCCACTACTGTACAGGGTGTGCGCATGGAATTGTTCATAAGCTTATTGGTCAGTGTATGGATGAACTTAAAATAGTAGAGAATACTATTGTTGTTGCTCCTGTAGGTTGTGCTGTATTGGTATATAAATATTTTAAAGCTGATGGTATTGAATCTCCACATGGCAGAGCGCAGGCTGTTGCAACAGGTATTACAAGAGTTCATAAAGATAAAATAGTAATGTCTTACCAGGGCGATGGAGACCTCCTTGCAATTGGAACAGCGGAAACGCTGCATGCTGCAAACAGAGGCGAAAAAATGGTTGTGATTTTTGTCAACAATGCGATTTATGGAATGACAGGCGGACAAATGGCCCCAACTACAATGGCTAAGCAGGTTACAAGCACAACTCCTAATGGAAGAGACACAGATGAAACTGGACATCCGATCCGGGGCTGTGAACTTATAAATAGCCTTGAAAAACCATATTATATTGAAAGATGCAGTATTCATGACATCAAGCACATTAATAAAACAAAAGAAGCAATAAAAAAAGCTTTCGAATACCAGAAAGAAGGCAAGGGATATTGTTTCGTTGAGATTCTTGGAATGTGCCCAACAAACTGGGGAATGGATCCTTATTCCAGAACAGCAATTAATTGGGTAAAAGATGAAATGGTACCATATTTCCCGCTAAAACTTTTTAGAGACAAAGGGGTGCGTACAAATGCGTAAGGAAATAAGATTTGCAGGATTCGGCGGACAAGGTGTTGTTATTGCCGGAAAAATCCTTAGTATAGCTGCAATGATGGAAGGAAAAAGTGTTTCACATATTCCATCTTATGGCGCAGAAATGAGAGGTGGGACAGCAAATTGTAGTGTTGTAGTTTCTGACGATGACATTGCTTCTCCTATTGTTGTGGATTTGGATATTTGTATTGCTTTAAGTTTACCAGCAATGCTTAAATTTGAACCAAAGATTAAAAAAGGCGGGCTTCTTATTTATAATAGCTCTCTTATTTCAGATAAACCTAAAAGAGATGATATTGAAACTGTTGCAATCAATGCAAATGAAATATCTGCAAAACATGGCTCTACAATAGGTGTAAATATGGCAGTATTGGGACTTCTTGTAAAAAAAGTACCTGAAATTGCAAAATTAGATTCTCTCACAAAAGCTCTTGATGAAGCTATTTCAGAAAGAGGTAAAAAGCATAACCCTGTAAATATTGCGATAATGAAAGACGCTTACAACCTAATTCCATAATTTTAGGCTTTATGCTAAATAATGCAAAGGCCGGACTTGCTATACGTATGTCCGGTCTTTTTTGTTTTTTGTGCCTTTTACAGACATTGAAAAAATATTACAATATAATAGTGTCGAAAATTTAAAAGAAATAAAAATAAATTTGTTGCCATTTTAATTGAGGAGGAAAAAGTGGATAATAAAAACAAGCTTGGCAGTAAAATAAAAGCTATCAGAGAAACAAGAAAAATTTCAGTTGCAGACCTTGCGGAAAAGACAAACCTTCCTGTTGAAGGTATAGAGAAAATAGAGAACGGAGAACTAGTTCCAAGTCTTACTCCTCTAATAAAACTGGCAAGAGTGATGGGTGTGAGGCTCGGCACTTTTTTGGATGATCAGGAAGATATTGGGCCTGTAGTTAGCAGAAGAGATGAAAAAAAGAGTGTTACAAGATTTTCAGATAAAGATGCTCCTGCAAAGTCAGATCTTGATTTTTACTCTCTTGCGCTTAACAAAGCAGGGCGGCATATGGAGCCATTTATTATTGATATATATCCATCATCAGAAAAGGGATATAAGTTATCTTCCCATGAAGGCGAGGAATTTATATATGTACTCAAGGGAGAAATCGAAGTTATGTATGGCAAAGATGTCTATGTGATAACTGAGGGGGACAGTATTTACTACGATTCTGTAGTTAAGCACCATCTCCATTCCAAAGGTGACGCTGCTGCGAAAATACTTGCAGTTATATATACGCCTGTTTAAAAGGAGAAATAAGTGTTTGAAATAACATTAAGTAAACTTCTCAGGCAGAAAACTCAGGAATATCCTGACAAAGAATTTATAGTTTATTCTGACAGAGATTTAAGATTTACATATAAACAGTTTAATGAAAGAGTGAGTAATCTCGCGAAAGGGTTTCTTTCTATTGGAGTAAAGAAAGGGGATCATCTTGGGATATGGGCAACAAATGTTCCTGACTGGCTTACGATTATGTTTGCTGCTGCCCGTATTGGAGCTATTTGTGTTACTGTAAACACAAATTATAAGCTTCATGAGCTTGAATATCTTGTTAAACAGTCTGATATTACAACTCTTTGTCTTGCAGATGGTTTTAAGGATAGCGATTATGTAAAAATGGTAAATGATCTTGTCCCTGAAATCAAACAGGAGGAGAGGGGATATCTTACGAGTAATAAATTCCCATTTCTTAAAAACGTTATTTTTATAGGGCAGCAAAAGCATAGGGGAATGTTTTCATTATCTGAATTAATGCTTGTGGGGTCGCATGCTACAGACGATGAAATGCTTGAAATTGAAAATTCCCTTAATCATCATGATGTTGTTAATATGCAATATACCTCGGGAACAACAGGTTTCCCAAAAGGGGTTATGCTTACCCACTATAATATTATAAACAACGGATTTTCTATTGGGAGCCGCCAGAAATTTACAGCAGCAGAAAAGCTTTGTCTTCCTGTTCCATTGTTCCATTGTTTTGGAATTACTCTTGGCGTTATGGCTATACTTACGCATGGCGGAACCCTTGTTATTCTTGAAACTTTTGACCCGCTATTGGTGCTTGCTTCTGTTCAGAAGGAAAAGTGTACAGCTCTTTACGGCGTACCTACAATGTTTATAGCAGAGCTTAATCACCCAATGTTTGATATGTTTGACCTTTCAAGCTTGCGTACTGGTATTATGGCAGGGTCTCCGTGCCCGATGGATGTTATGCGAAAGGTAATCGATAAAATGCATATGAAGGATATTACGATTGTCTTTGGGCTTACGGAATCTTCTCCGGGAATGACGCAAACAAGGGCAGATGACCCTGTTGAGAAAAAGGTTTCAACAGTTGGTACGGAATTTGATGGTGTTGAAGTAAAAGTTCTTGACCCGGAAACAGGCAAAGAATCCCCCATAGATGTTCCTGGTGAACTTTGCTGCAGGGGATACAATGTAATGAAAGGGTATTATAAAATGCCGGAAGAGACAGCAAAAGTAATTGATAAAGATGGTTGGCTTCACTCAGGCGATCTTGGCGTTAAAGACAAAGATGGATTTTTCTCTGTTACCGGCAGAATAAAAGATATGATAATCCGCGGAGGAGAAAATATATATCCCCGTGAGATAGAAGAATTTCTTTATTTGATGAAAGGGATAAGAGATGTACAGGTAGCAGGGATTGCTGATGAAAAATATGGTGAAGTTGCAGGCGCGTTTATTATTCGCGAAGAGGGAGTCGCGCTTACAGAAGAAGATGTAATTGGTTATTGCAGGGGGAAGATTTCCCGCTTTAAAATTCCTCAATATATCTTTTTTATAGATTCATTCCCAATGACCGGAAGCGGAAAAATCCAGAAATATAAATTGCGGGAAATGGGCAATGAGCTTGTAAAAACAAGGAGGGAAAAGTGAACGATAGTGTAAAAATGGTTGCAGAAAGACTTAAGGGGCTTCGTGAAATTATGGATGTCTCTGTTGATGAAGCTGCAGAAACATGCGGGATTTCGATTGAAACTTATATTGAATATGAAAAGGGTGAAAAAGATATACCTGTAAGTGTGTTATACAGTATGGCCAATGCATATGATTTTGAGCTTACAGCGCTTCTCACAGGCGAAGAACCGCTCATGAGTAGTTACTCTATTACAAGAAAAGGGCGGGGGATTGCTGTAGACAGGAGAAAAAGTTATAAGTACCAGTCTCTTGCAGGCAATTTTAAGGGAAGGAAAGCAGAGCCATTCCTGGTTACCGTAGAACCCAAAGAAGCAGGCGAATTGACTTTGCATGGCCATAAAGGGCAGGAGTTCAATTATATTCTTGATGGCAGGGTTATGATTATGATTGATAAAAAAGAGCTGATTCTTGAAGAAGGCGATTCTATTTATTTTGATTCCACACAACCGCACGGAATGAGATCGCTTGATGGAAAAAACGCAGTTTTTTTTGCGATGATACTTGAATAGGAGCTTTTGATGTCAATAATTGAAAAACTTACAACAAAACAAAATTTTACTTCTTATGAAGATTTTAGTAAAAATTTCAGAGCAAAAGTTCCTGAAAATTTTAATTTTGCATACGATGTAGTTGATGCTCTTGCGCAAGAGCAGCCTGACCTTAAAGCAATGGTATGGACAGATGAAGATGGAGACTACAGAGAATTTACTTTTGCTGAAATCAAAAAATACAGCGACAAAACCGCAGCTTTCTTTTCTTCGCTCGGAATAGGCAAGGGCGATATGGTAATGCTTGTTCTTAAAAGAAGGTATGAGTTCTGGTTTTCAATAATTGCGCTGCATAAAATCGGGGCAATATGTATTCCTGCAACTCATATGTTATCTTCCGAAGATCTTATTTATAGAAATAATGCTGCAAGTGTTAAGATGATTGTTGCTGTAGATAATGATAGTGTTATAAAAAATATAGAAATCTCAAAGGAAAAATCACCTGAGCTTAAAACACTTGTTATATGCGGAAAAGAAAAAGATGGCTGGGTTAATTTTAACAAGGGAATAGAAAATGCTCCTCCGTTTAAAAGACCAGAGGGAAAAGATGCAACTGTAAATAGCGATATATCGTTATTGTATTTTACATCCGGAACAACCAATCAGCCCAAGATGGTAGCGCACGATTTTGTATATCCGCTTGGGCATATTGCGACAGCATATTTCTGGCATAGGGTAAAAAAGGCTGGGCTTCATTTTACAGTTGCAGATACTGGCTGGGGAAAAGCAGTATGGGGAAGCCTTTATGGTCAGTGGTTATCTGAATGTGCGGTTTTTGTATATGACTTTACTTCAAAATTTAACCCTGCATTGATTCTTGAAATGATAGAAAAATATAAAATAACATCATTTTGCGCCCCACCCACAATATATCGGTTTATTATTCTGGAAGATCTTTCCAAGTATAATTTATCTTCTCTTGAGCATTGTTCAACAGCAGGTGAGCCGCTTTCCGAAGAAGTATATAATACATTTCACAAACTTACAGGAATAAAACTTGCAGAAGGTTTTGGGCAGACAGAAACAACGTTATCTATTGCAAATTATGAGTGGATGGAGATGCGGCCTGGATCAATGGGGAAACCTACTCCAGGTTATCATGTGAGTCTTTTAAGCGCTGATAATGTTGAATGTGAAGATGGCGAAATAGGGGAAATTGTAATAAATGCAAAAAAGGAACGGCCAGCAGGCCTTTTCATAGGGTATTACAGGGATAAAGAGAAAACAGATGCTGCTATTGTTGATGGTATTTACCATACCGGAGATATGGCGTGGAGAGATGAAGCTGGATACTATTGGTTTGTCGGACGCTCTGATGATGTAATAAAGTGTTCTGGATACAGAATTGGCACTTTTGAAGTGGAGAGTGTTCTTATGGGGCATCATGCGGTAGTTGAATGTGCAGTAACAGGTGTGCCTGATGAAATTCGCGGGCAGGTTGTAAAAGCAACAATAGTGCTTGCAAAAGAATACAAGCCAGGAAATGAGGAGCTTGCGGAAGATATAAAAAGATATGTAAAAAAAGTAACAGCTCCATATAAATATCCCAGAATCGTTGAATTTGTTGATGAACTTCCAAAAACAATTAGTGGAAAAATAAGAAGAGTTGAATTGAGGGAAAAAAATAGTGATGGGAAAAAATAATTAATAGAGAAAAATATTTAAAGCCCTGTTTTTTCTTTTGAGAGGCAGGGCTTTATTTTTTTTAATATTTTCTAAAAAGGGTTACCTGTTCTATTGTGATTGCGCCTTGCGACAGACTCAATCAAAGCTTTCTGGGGTCGACTTTTGTTCTGAGTTTTACTTTTGCTACAGAGCAGGCCAGTTTTAAAGAGTCGGTTATATCGCTTTTTGCTTTTATTTCAACCAATCCTTTTAGAGGTGAAACTACAACGTTTTTTACTCCTGGAACTGTTTCAAGAGCTTTCTTAAGGATTTTTGCATTATCATTATTTAAAGAATCAATAAGGTATATGTATGTACTTTCAAACATAGCATAAATATTGCATAAAATATATTTGTTGTCAAATATTAATACGGTCTTTGGAAAATTTGTAAAAATATTGTAAAAGAGTGGCTTTATATGAGAATATGGGGTATTAATATTTTAATAATGAATTTGAAACAGGAGAAGTTATGAAATGTAACAATGAATCTGTTAATTTAAAAGCCTGTAATTGTAGCTATTCTGGCTGTAGTAAGAAAGGGCTCTGTTGCGAATGTCTTCGCTATCATTTTTCAAGAAAAGAGCTTCCTGCTTGTTACTTTCCTAAAGATGTGGAAAAAACATATGATAGGTCAATAAAAACATTTGTAGAGATTAATTTATAGCTGTGATAGATAAAAAAGAACTTTACAATATAGCTGAATTCATATTAAACAAGGCTGATGAAAATGAGCTTCGGATAATTGAGGAAGTGCTTAATAAGAGGCTTGCTCAAAAAAGTAAAAGTCCTGGCGGGGTAGATATCAATCATCTTGCCCATACAACCGGAGACACGGTTTCAAGGCAGCTTTCTGCTTCAAGAGATCAGATAAGAGAGACTGTAACCGGGTTTGTTAAAAATATAATAAAACAGCATGCCCCTGAAATTGGTGATGCCGAACTCAAAGTGCTTCTTGATGAATGGGTACCAGATCCAAAATCCAGAGAAAAGAAGTCCGCAGAAAAAGGGAAAAGGCTCCCAAAAGATGTTCTGATTAAAATGATAGATCAGTTTTTACGTTTTAGTAACGGTCAAATGTCTATGGATGAACAAAGGGAGCTTAGAGATACCATACCGGAGTGGCAGCAGGAATACTGGAAAGGGTTCCCTCAAAAAATACGCGGCCTTCTTACGCTTTATTTAAAAGGGAGAATTGACAGCGAGACATGCTGGCATGAAATAAAAAAGGAACTGTTTGATGAGCAACATGAAAAAGGAAATAAGCAAAAAAATAATCCATGACATTGTTGATTCTATATTGGGCGAGATTATACAAATAAGAAGAAAAATCCATTCAAATCCAGAGATTTTGTTTAAGGAATATGAGACAGCAGCTTTAATAAGAAATTATCTTGGAAAATTGAATTTAAATATATCAAAACCATATATAGAAACAGATACAGTAGGCTTTATAAAAGGGGAAGAAGAGGGAAAAACTATTCTTCTCCGCGCAGATATTGATGCTCTTGCTATTGAAGAAAAAACTTCTGTGGAGTGGCAGTCCTGTAATAAAGGGCTCGCCCATCTGTGCGGACATGACGGGCATATAGCAATATTGCTTGGCGCAATTAATGTCCTTTCGCAGCTTACTAAATATTTTAGGGGAAATATTAAATTTGTCTTCCAGCCAGCAGAAGAGGGTGGTGGAGGCGGAAAGATACTTGTTGAAAAAGGAATTCTTGATGATTATCCGCGGGTCGATGAAGTATATGGGCTTCATGTCTGGCCAGGAGTAAAAAAAGGGGGCTTTGAAAGTTGTAGTGGCACAATGATGGCTGCTGTAGATGATTTTGCAATTGAAATAAAAGGCAAGAGTGGTCATGCTGCAATGCCTCACCTGGCTGTAGACCCGGTTGTTACAGCAGCTTCTGTAATAACAACTTTGCAGACAATAGTATCCAGAAATTCCAATCCAGTGGACTCGGTTGTTGTTTCGATAACGTCTCTGCATGGGGGAAATGTTTCTAATGTGATTCCCGACTCTGTTATTATGAAGGGAACTTTAAGGTATTTTAAAAAAGAAAAACAGGAATTTTTAAAAAACAGGATTGAAGAAATAGTTAAAGGTATTTGCAGCGCAAATAATGCTGACTATACTTTTAAACTTGAACCGCTTTATATTCCGGTTGTTAATGATTCCAATAGTGTAAATTTTTTGGGTAAAGTAATAAAAAACCTGTTTGGAGATGATTTTTGGTCAGATTCTGCAGTTCCTTCAATGGGAGCAGAAGATTTTGCTTTTTATCTTGATAAAAGACCTGGTGCTTTTTATAGGGCTGGTCTTGGACATGATCATCCTTCGCTGCATAACAGCTTGTTTGATTTTGATGATGCTATTTTGGAAAACAGTATTATTTCAATGTGTGGTATTGCGCTTAACGCCCTTGATTGTGATATTATTTGATTCTTGATACCAAATTTTCCGATTCTGCAATAATTTCCATAATGGTATTAAGCATTTCTTCGGTTAACAAAGGGTTGTGAATTTCTTCAAGTACTGCTATTAGTGTTTTTTTTGTTACAAGAATCTGTTTTTCAAGAATTTTAACGGTTTCAGGGCTTATTTTTTTATCTTCATCGTTATTTTCAAGCCATGAAGTAATTGTTTTTATGAGCGAGAGGGTTTTTTCCCTTATATAATTTTTCTTTTCTATTAGCGCGGGGTCTTCTTTGTGTTCAAGTATTATATCTGCTATGTCGCTGATCTCAGATACATCAAAAAAATCCTCCAGGCTTATGACAGGATCTTCCAGCAATACTTTTCCTCCATGAATAAAGGCATCACTCATGACTTCCGATACCTGTAAAAGTTTTTTCTTGTCGGAAAGCACTTTTTTAAATCCTTTTTCAAGCGTGTTTATCCATTCGCCGGCATTTGTAGGGTTTTTATCAATTTTTTTTATAGATGCTGTATATATCCCTTCATCCCAATCATCTATTCTTAAAATAAGCGCAGAATTCGCAAGGGTATTTTTTGTTATATCTTCTGTTCCGAATAGTGGCGAAAAATCATAAGCAGTAAAAAAAAGATTATGTGAAGAATGGTCTTCATTTTCAAGAATTATTTCGGAATTCTCCTCTTTATCATCTATAAGAAGAAATAAAATATTCTCCTCTCCAAAAAGGGAATATAATGGCTTAAGAGTTCTAAGATGGGTTTCTTCTGTAATTATTTTTAGATCTTTATTGCTTTGTGTTTTTATTTTTATTTCCCAAGGCATTACCATGGGATTTAAAAAAGGTAGAAATCTATGCCCTGGAATAAGTATTTTTTTTTCTGCCTCAAAAGCAGAAAGATTTATAAGAAAATATCCTCCATTAAAAAAATCTGCTTTTTGATTGAAGCTTGTATTTACAATATTATCCATAAAACTATCCTCTATAATTTTAACCTGTAAATCAATAAAATAATATATCTATTTATGAAAATTTAAAAATATTAATATTTTGAATGTGCATAATTAACCCATCCGCCTATAGAAACAAGTTCTTTATCAAAAGAAGATATCCTGAAACTATAATTTTTACTTATTTTATTAGCAGATAAAGTTATTATCTGCTTTTCAATATCTGTTGTAATGTTTGTATCCACATTAGAGAATATACTGAAGATTTCATCAATTGCTTCAGATGGCAGTTCAGTAGCAACCATGCCACAATTAAACATATTTTGCCTGAAAATCCTTGCAAAACTTCCAGCTACAACTACATTTATATCATTTGCTTCCAGTGCCCAGATAGCATGTTCTCTTGATGAGCCGCAACCGAAATTTGTTCGTGTGATAATAGCTTTTTTCTCAATAATTTTATTGGTTGAGAAATTATCAAGTTTAAGGTCTTCCAATAAGTATGGTTTTAGAGCTTTTTTATCAATTTCTGTAAGATATTTTGCTGGTATGATTTCATCAGTATTTATATCATTTCTATCCAGGAACAGTACTTTGCCGTTAAAATTTTTCATTTATTTTCTCCTGCTTCATAAAGTTTGGAATTTGTTATATACCCTTTTATGGCTGATGCTGCGGCTGATGCAGGGCTCATCAAGTGGACCATTCCCCCTTTTCCCATTCTTCCGTTAAAGTTTCTGTTTGTGGTTGCTGCGCATACTTCTCCTTCTGCAAGAACTCCATTGCTCATTCCAAGGCAAGCGCCACAGGTTGGGTTTGTTACGCAAAATCCGGATTCCATGAATGTATCGATTATTCCTTCTTTAATAGCCTGTTTAAAAATATCCGGAGTTGCAGGTGAAACAATACCCCTTACGTTATCTGCAACTTTTTCCCCTTCAAGAACAGATGCTGCAATCCTGAGGTCTTCTATTCTCCCATTTGTGCAGGAGCCTATATAAACCTGATCAATTTTTGTCCCTTCCATTTCTGTTATTGGCTTAACTTGATCTGGCTTATAACCAAATGTTGAAAGCGGAACAAGATCTGATATATCATAAACAATAATTTTTTCATAAACCGCATCAATATCGGAAATAAGTTTTGAAAAATCAGTTACTGCATCTTCAACAGAATTATACTTATTTTTTATAAATTCCCACAAATATGTTGCTGTTTTTATGTCAGGATAACAAATGCCGGATGTTGCGCCTGCTTCAACTGCCATGTTGCATAATGTCATTCTCTCGTCCATACCCATATTGTCAACAACAGCGCCTGTAAATTCTATAACTTTGTCTGTAGCGCCGTTTACTCCAATCAGGCTAATTATTGAAAGTATTATATCCTTTGGATAAACCCCTTTTTTTAAATTTCCTTTGATTTCTACTTTTATTGTTTTGGGTTTTTGAAAACTACATACACCTTTAAGTATTCCAACTTCAAGATCTGTTGTCCCTACGCCTGCTGCAAATGCTCCAAAAGCTCCATGAGTGCATGTGTGTGAATCTCCCATAATTATTGTAAATCCGGGTAACACAAACCCTTTTTCCGGAAAGAGCGCATGGCAAACTCCATTTCTTCCAATATCAAAAAAATCTTTTATTTTATGCTTTTTAGCCCAGTTTCTGAGTATTAGTCCTTGCTGTGCTGTTTTTGAATCTTTTGCAGGGGTAACATGGTCGATTACTGCTTTGATTTTATTTGGATCAAAAACTTTATCCATTTTTCTTTCCATAAGGTCGAGTATTGCTGTAGGAGTGGTAATTTCATGGCAGAAAACAGCATCCAGCGTTATTACAAAAGTTTCTTCTCCTGGTTGGTCGATTGTATGAGATTCAAATATTTTTTCAGCTATAGTTTTTCCCATGCTTGGCTCCTTATAAACACATTATTGCGAGATGTAGTAACTATTTTATCATTAATTTATATTCTTGTTAAATTGCTTTTATAATCTTGTTTTTTGTGATATATTTATAAATCCACGATAATTTGCGGACTAGTAATACTTATTCTGAAAAGGAAATATTTTGAATTATTTTTTAGCAAGAAAAAATTTTTATAAAATAGTTTTTGCTTCTGTTTTTATTGTAGTAGCAATTTTTACTGTACCAGCGCAGGATGAAATTACTCTTTCCCGCTCATCTGTAGTGAGCATGATAACTATTTATCCAGGAGATAGAATTTATTCTGTTTTTGGGCATAGTGCTTTTCGTGTTTATGATCCTGTAAATGACATTGATTGGATGTATAATTACGGAACATTTAATTTTTCAGATGATCATTTTGTTTTGAAGTTTATAGAAGGGAGACTTGATTATTATCTTAGCATAGGTTCTTTTGAAAGGGCTTTGCGTTTTTACTACCTTGTTGAAAGAAGGAAAGTTTTTGAACAGGTTCTTGATTTTGATTTAAAACAACGGCAAGCTTTGTTCGAGTTTCTTGAAGAGAATGGCAGGCCGGAAAATAGGGTCTACAGGTATGATTTTATATGGGATAACTGTGCAACCAGAATTACAGATGCAATTGACAGAGTTTTTCCAGGGCTTGTGGATTATTCTGCATATAAAGCTCCTGAAAAAAGTTTTAGAAAAATGTTAATACCTTATCTTGGGGAAAATCCTTTTACAAATTTTGGAATACAGCTTGTTCTTGGGAGAGTCACAGACAGAATACCTATAGGTCATGAAATCTTTTTTCTTCCGCTTTATATGAAAGAGGCTTTTTCTGAAGCTGTAATGAAAACAGACGGGAGCGGGACAACTCCTCTTGTTATAAGAGAATCTGTGCTTGCAGACCCTGGGAGAATTTTTAATAAAAAACCAGATTATCCTTTATTTATCTTTTTATCTATTTTAATAATTTATTTTGCTTCGCTTGTTTTTCAATATAGAAAAAATAGAGGCAATAAAAATTTTGCTATTTCAAAAATATCAGGTATAGTTTCTACGTTGTGCGAAGGCTTTATTTTTCTTTTTACAGGTATAATAGGGCTTCTTATTACTTATCTATGGTTTTTTTCACATCATAGTGTGACAGGTTCTAATTTTAATTATTTGTGGTGTACCCCTTTGAGCTTGATACTTTTTGTGGGAATATTTTTAAAAAAGAAAACCAGCGTAAGAAAAATGTTTTTGTTTGCAAGTAATCTTTCTCTTATAATGTGCGCAGCATATCTTATTTGCATTGCAGCGGGAGCACAATACGCGCTTCCTTCTTTTTTCCCAATTGTAATATTTTTGACAATAGCAGCGCTAAGAAAAATATATATAACCTGTCAGGAGGGTAACTGCCCTATTTACGCGGCCTTGGTTGTAAGGAGAAAATCTACTGGTGGAAGCGCGAAGAAGTAGTCGGGAAACTGGCAAGTGCATTATATATTAATTACGGTTTGTAAAAAAAGCTTTTAAAATAGGTTGAAGTTTTTTTCTTGACCAGAGAGTTTCGCCTAAAAAATAAAATCGGATTTTTTTCTTGTCAGCCTCTTCCATTGTCATCCTGTTAAAAAACGTTTTCCAATTGGAAAACGGGACAGGAAATAGCTTGCCGCCACTTTTCTGCAAATAAAAATATATGTTATCAAGAAGAGAAGAATCATTGCTAAAGAGAATAAGTTCCCGTTTGAATTGCGTATCTGTATAGGCAATCATTATAAAAAGTATATCGAGCGCGTTTTCTGTATAATACTTATTGATCTCTTCAAACAACTCTGGATCTTTTTTTAACCATGACAGAAGGGAAAGGCCAACAGAAGCGAAGCCTGTTTTTTTTCTTCCCATAATCCACTCTTTGTAATCTTTGCGTAAAATATCGCGGCTTGATAAATTGGATATATTACGCTTTTCCCTGGAAAGATTTTTAAAAAGTTCAAGTCCGTCGATTTTATATTTTGACAGAAGGTGGCATAAAATTTTTTCATCTTTTTCTGTTGTTTTTCCTGATTTATGCGAAAGATTTGATGTATCGATCAATATGGCGCTGGATAGAAGAATTGCGCTCTCTTTGTCCAATAAAAATCGCTCTTCTTTTATTATTTTTTCCCCAACAAGTGTTGCTGTTGAACCAGTCTTTTCAATTGTTTTAGTAATATTTTTGTAGCTGTTTTCATCAACATGATGATCTATTACTTCTTCAATGCAGGCAGAAAGAAATTCCTGTTTATAGCTGATTTTATTGTGATCTACAAGGATTAGTTTTAATTTTCTCTTTTCTGTGAGCTCTTTAAGATTTATCTGATCAATAAAAATAAGGTTTTTGGGATCAATCCCAGTTTGTGAAAAAAGATAAATAGCTTCGTTTCTAAGGCGTAAATCATCTTCTGGAATATTTATAACAGGTAAAAATATTTCTTCTTTTTTTTGATTGATGGATTCCCTAAAAAAGGCATAAACAATTGAAGAAGCTATTGAGTCAATGTCTGCTGCTTCATTTCCAATAACAACATGGATTATGTTTTTGCTGGAGAAATTTGATTTTAAATCCGAAAGATAATTATTAAGCATATTTACTTAGTTTAAGGATATAGATATTTACAAATTTATCAATAACAAACTTCTTTAATTTTCAAATTGATGTCTGTAACCAATTGTAAAAAAGAAATAAATAGGTTTTTATATATTAAAGAAGAGCTGGAAGTTGCCAACTTTATGGAAATATAAACAGGCCGGGAGTGCTATAGGAGGTTGAAAATGAGCAAAACAAATCAGGAAACAAAGTTATACCTTGTAAGACATGGCGAAACAACATGGAATGTTGAAGATAAAATGCAGGGAGTAAAAGATAGCCCGCTTACAGAAAATGGAATTACGCATGCGCGCGCGCTTGGGCAAGCTCTAAAAAATTCTTCAATGGATATAAGTAAAATTTACTCAAGCGATCTTGGAAGAGCTTTTGATACAGCCAAGCTTATAAAAGAAGCTCTTGAGCTTGATATACATAAAGATGAAAGATTACGCGAAAGAAATATGGGAATGTTTGAGGGATATAGTTGGGATTATGTAAAGGAGCATTTCCCTGAGGAATTTGCAAAAACTGTTTCAGATGATAATGACTACAGGATACCTGGGGGAGATACAAAAGGCGAATATATAGAGCAGGTTTCTTCTTTTCTTGAGTATGTAGGCAAGCAGTATGAAGGGGAAAAAATTCTTGCAGTAACTCATAGAGGATTTATTGGGTTTGCGTTAAGAAAAGTTTTATCTATCCCTTTTGATGCAAGAATGGGAGTGGTTATAAACAATACTGTCCTGGCGGGATTTACTTTTCGCAAAGGCAAATGGCTGCTTGACAGATTTGGGGATATATAAAGAGAAGAAGATGGCAAAAAAAAATCGGGAATATGATGAAAGTAAAATAAAAACCTTAAGCTCCCTGGAGCATATAAGGCTAAGAAGCGGAATGTATATCGGCAGGATTGGGGATGGCAATGATCATGATGATGGAATTTATGTTCTGCTAAAAGAGGTTATCGACAATAGTGTTGATGAATTTATAATGGGGCATGGCAGCAAAATACTTGTCGAGGTTTCGGGAAAAGCAGCAAGAATAAGAGATTTCGGACGCGGTATTCCTCTTGGAAAAGTTATTGACTGTGTTTCGATTATTAATACAGGCGCAAAATATAATGATGATGTTTTTCAGTTTAGTGTTGGCTTGAATGGTGTTGGAACAAAAGCTGTGAACGCGCTTTCTTCCCATTTCAGAGTGGTTGCAATAAGAGATGAAAAATATATGGAAGCTGTTTTCGAGAGAGGTATTCTTAAAAGCCAGAAAACAGGAACTAAAAAAGGGGAAAAAAACGGCACTTATGTTGAGTTTGTTCCTGACGCTGAAATCTTCGGGGAATACACCTATAATCAGGAATTTATAGAGCAGCGGCTTTGGAATTATGCATATCTTAACAGAGGATTAGCTCTGTATCTTGGTAAGGAAAAATTCTATTCAGAAAAAGGGCTTTATGATCTTTTGGACGCAGAAGTGGGCGATGATATTTATTACAATATAGCATATCACAGAGCCGATAAAATAGAGTTCGCGTTTACCCACACAAAAGCTTATGGAGAAACTTTTTTCTCATTTGTTAATGGACAATATACAACTGATGGCGGAACACACTTAAGCGCTTATAGAGAAGGACTGCTAAAGGGTGTTAATGAATATTACAGAAAAAATTATTCGGGTCAGGATGTGCGCGAAGGTATTGCCGGCGCTGTGGCAATAAAACTTAAAGATCCTATTTTTGAGAGCCAGACAAAAAATAAACTTGGAAATACAGAAATCAGAAGCTGGATAATCAACGAGGTAAAATCCGGTGTTGTTGATTTTCTTCACAAAAACAGGGGCGCTGCAAAAAGTCTTGAAGAGAGAATTGTTTATAATGAAAATTTAAGAAAAGAACTTAATGTTGTAAGAAAAGAAGCAAAAGAAGCTGCAAAAAAAATAGCGCTTAAAATTCCAAATCTCAAAGACTGCAAGTACCATCTTGAAGATTCCAAAAACGGAGAATTTTCCACGATTTTTATAACAGAAGGGCAGTCTGCGTCTGGATCAATGGTTTCATCAAGGGATGTATATACTCAGGCTATTTTTTCGCTGCGTGGAAAACCGCAGAATATGTTTGGTAAAAAGAAAACCGAAATATACAAAAACGAAGAACTTTACAACATGATGATGGCTCTTGGAATAGAAAACGAAATTGACGGGCTTCGGTATGCAAGAATAGTTCTTGCTACAGATGCGGATAACGATGGATTTCATATAAGAAATCTTCTGCTTACATTTTTTCTTACTTACTTTGAAGAGCTTGTTGTTTCTGAGCGTCTGTATATTCTTGAAACCCCGCTGTTTAGGGTAAGAAATAAAAAGGAAACCCACTATTGCTATAATATTACAGAGCGTGACGAAGCAGTTGATTTGCTTGGAAGCGGAGCAGAGATAACAAGGTTTAAGGGGCTTGGAGAAATTTCTCCAAAAGAGTTTGGTCAATTTATAGGTGATAATATACGCCTTGTTAAAGTAAATGTTAAATCATTAAAAAGCGTGCCGGAAATTCTGGAATTCTATATGGGTAAAAATACTCCTGAGCGCAAATACTATATAATGGAGAATCTTGTATAATGGCATTTTTAAAAAATCTGTTTGAATTTAATTTTTTGGAATATGCGTCTTATGTTATAAAAGACAGGGCAATACCTGATATAGCAGATGGTTTAAAACCTGTTCAGAGAAGAATCCTTCACTCACTTGCTGAAATGGATGATGGCAAATTCCATAAGGTTGCAAATGTTGTTGGGCATTGCATGAAGTATCATCCGCATGGAGACCAGTCTATTTATTCTGCGCTTGTGGTTCTTGCAAACAAGGATCTCTTTATAGACAGGCAGGGGAATTTCGGAAACATATATACAGGAGACGAGGCATCTGCTGCAAGGTACATTGAGTGCAGGCTGCTTCCTCTTGCAAAAGAAGTTATGATAAATCCTGCCATAACAGAATACGAAGGCTCGTATGATGGAAGAAATAAAGAACCTGTTGCGTATCAGGCAAAAATTCCTGTTGTTTTACTCATGGGAGCAGAAGGAATAGCAGTAGGTATGTCTACAAAAATATTGCCGCACAATTTTAATGAAACTCTGGATGCTCTTTCTGCTGCAATTAAAGGTAAGGCAATAAATCTTTATCCGGATTTTCCAACCGGCGGGATAGTTGATGTTTCAGGTTATGAAGATGGTAATGGCAAAGTCCTTGTTCGCGCAAAACTTGATACAAGCGACCCAAAGAGAATTTTAATAACAGAACTTCCGTTTGGGTATACAAGCGAAAGCATTATTACTTCTATTGAAGCAGCAGTAAGAAAAAATAAAATCAAGATAGCATCGATAAATGATTTTACAACAGAGAAAGTTGAAATTGAGATAAAGCTTCCAAGAGGAGTACTAACAAAAGATGTTGTTGATGCTCTTTATGCTTTTACAGATTGCGAAACTTCCATATCTGTAAACCTTCTTGTAATAAAAGACAGAAAGCCTGTTCAAATGACAGTAAGCGAAGTAATAAATTATTATGCGCTTCAACTTGTTGATGTACTTACGCAGGAACTTAAGCTGGAAGAAAAAAACCTTAGAGCAAAGCTTCATGCAAAAACACTTGAGCAGATTTTTATAGAAGAACGAATTTACAAAAAAATAGAGCAGATGAAAACTCATGATGGAGTTATAAAAGCAGTTATAACTGGTTTTGAACCATATCTTCATCTTATTAAAAATGAGGTAACAGAAGAAGATGTTGAGAGGCTCTTAAAAATACCAATCCGCAGAATATCTCTTTATGATATAAATAAAGTTAAACAGGAAATAAAAGAAATCAATGACAGATTAAAAGAGATAAAATATCATCTTTCCCATATTAAGGAATATGCGCTTGGTTTTATTTCCAGTGTAAAAGAAAAATACGGAACTCATTTTAAAAGAAATACTACCATAAAATCTTTTGAAAAAGTTGACGCAAGAGAAGCAGCAATAAGAACTCTTAAGCTCCGGTATGATAATGACACAGGATACCTCGGCTACGAAGTTGCTTCTGGAGAAGCTCTTTTTGATGTTTCTGTATATGACCGTGTGCTTGTTATAAAGAAAAATGGCTCTTATCTTGTTATGAATGTACCGGGCAGGGTTTTTGTGGATAAGGGTATGCTCCATTGTGTGATGGCGGAAAAAGATGAAATGGCAGATGTGATTTTTACAGTTCTTTATAAAAGCAACGATAATGATGCTTTATATATTAAAAGATGCAAAGTTGAAAAATTTATTATAGATAAATCCTATAATCTTATTCCGGATAACGCGAAATTGATTTATCTTACAACCAAAGAAGCTGGTAGAATAACCCTTACTTATGCGCCTGCTCCAAGAGTAAAAATTTTGGAAGAAAGTTTTAATATTACCGACTATCTTGTAAAAGGGCTAAAAGCAGGCGGCGTAAGGTTAACCACAAGAGAAGTAAAGTCGTGTAAATTTATTTCTGAAAAAAGAAAAGGGAAGAATAGTTAAAGATTCACTGTAAAGGAATTATAAAACACTAGTCAGATGATGTTTCTATTTCAACTGAGCGGTTGAACGCTGCAAACACCGCGTCCATTACAGTTGAATTAAAAGCTTTTTCTTCAAGAGCAGAAAGTCCTTCAATAGTTATCCCCGAAGGGGTTGAAACAGTAGTAAGCAGGTCCATAGGCATTTTGCCTGTGTTTTCCAGTGTTTCATAAACACCTTTTAAAACACTTGCAGATATTTTTACAGAATCGTTATACGAAATCCCAGATCGCACCCCACCCATGGAAAGAGCATGAATAAACTGGAAAACAAAAGCAATTCCTGAACCTGATAGGGCAGTAAATGCAGCCATTTGCTTTTCAGGTATGACAAAAGCATTGCCTATGGATTCTGCAATTATAATTGCGCTGGTCTTAAACTCTTCATCTGCTTTTTCATAAAAAGAGACAGCAGTTGAAGAGCCTCTGCTTTGCGCTGCAATGTTAGGCATAAATCTGCATATATTGTTTGTTCGTATTTTTTGTGCAAAAAAATATGTGGATTTTCCCGCAATAATTGAAATAATATTTTTTTCAGAAGAAAAAGGGGATATTTCTTCTAAAATCGTATATATATCCTGAGGTTTTACTGCGAGAATAATAATATGCACAGAAGTAAAAAGCTCTTTGAGCGATCCAACTTTTTCTATTCCAGGAGAAAAGATATTTCCCATTTTTTGTTCTGATTTATCATAAACAAAAATTTTACAATCAGGATGAGTTTGCACAACCCCTTTTGCAATAGCTTCTCCCATATTGCCAAATCCAAGAATTCCAATACTTTTTATCATAGAAATTTACCTTAAACTATTAGTCAATGTTGATCTTAAGGAATTACAATATCCTTAGGGTCAAATTGAGCTTTGGGATACTTAAGATCCATTGATTCCAGGGTTTCCACCAGAACTTTTGCAACAAGCAGATTTCTGAACCACTTTCGCTCTGCCGGCACAATATACCATGGATTTTTTGGCGAAGAACATTTTTCAAACACAGTTTCATACGCGTTTTGGTAGTCTTCCCAGCGTGATCTTTCCTGAATATCTGATGTAGTAAATTTCCATAGTTTTTCAGGGGTATCTAATCTTTCCTGAAGCCGATCTTTCTGGTAATCCTTTGAGATATGTAAAAAGAATTTGACGATTTTTGTACCTTCATCAGTTAGCAATGATTCAAAAGCATTTATATGATTATAACGCTTGTTTACTATTTCCTTTGGGGCAAGGTTTTTTACTTTTACAATAAGCACATCTTCATAATAAGAGCGGTTAAATACACCAATGTGCCCGTGTCTTGGAACATTTTGATGGATACGCCATAAAAAGTCATGTGCGAGTTCTATCGAGTTTGGATTTTTAAAAGAGACAACTTTACACCCTTGTGGGTTTACAGGTCCAAATACCTTCCTTATTGTAGAATCTTTTCCCGCTGCATCCATTGCCTGGAGAACTACAAGAAGTGATTTAGAGCCATCTGCATAAAGAAGGGCCTGTAATTTTGCCAGCTTTGCTACTAATTCTTCAAATAGTTTAAACCCTTCTTCTTTCTCAATTTTTCCCTCATATTTAGTGTCAATAGAGCTAATTTTTATTGGCTTGCTTTCAGATATTGCATAATCTTTGATATTAATATTCATTTTATCCTCGATAGTAAGTAAATGATGTTGCTTATTATCTCATATATCTATTGAATAGACAAAGTATTTTTTATTTCTATCGTAATATAATTGTAAAAATATTTATTTTTCTGTTTTTTCTATTTTGCCGATGACAACTACATAATTGTTGCCATATTTTTTTGCACATTTAGGGCATGTTGTATACCACATATATGTTTTACTTATTTCAAGCCCTATTTTTTTAGTCTGAGCTTCAAAATCAGTACACCATTTTTTTGCGTTTTTGAAGTTGCCTTCATATACTTTGCTGAAAAAAGTGCCGGAAATGGTGACATTTTCCAAGCCACTTACTACTTCATCAACTGCAAGATATATATCCATATTCCATGCTGAAGTGCTATCTGATAAGCATAACCACTCAGGGGCGGAAATTTGCGCTTCCGCTATTTTTTTCATTATTTTTGTTATAACAGAGCCAAAATTTAAAGGCATATAAAAAAGAGTTCTAACTTTATCCTTTACAAATTTTTTTTCGTTCCATTCCAATATTTTACTATCCCAGGGAAGAGGATTAAACTGAGGACAGCAATCAATACTCTCTATATTCGCCATATTTCCCTCCAAAATTACACCGTTTTAAGTAATACTGTAAGATATCCAACATAAAGTATAACAAAAATTATCCCTTCTGTTCTATCTATTTTACGCCCTTTTCCTGTAAAAATGAATAAGAAAAGGAGAAAACTCATCATAAGATTTACGCATAAATCAAAAATAGATTTTTCATGTACAAAAATAGGATTGATTATTGCTGAAATCCCTAAAACTAAAAAAGCATTAAAAATATTTGACCCTACGATATTACCTATCGCTAAATCTATATTTTTCTTTTTTGCAGAAATTATAGATATAACAAGTTCAGGAAATGATGTTCCTATTGATACGATCGTTAATGCTATTATTCTTTCAGAGAGCCCTATTTGCTGCGCAAGGTTAACAGCAGATACAACAACAACTCTTCCACCAATAATAAGTATAGCTAATCCTGCAATTATAAGAACTATAGACAACCCTATGGAATATTGTTTTATGGGGGCTTCTTCTTCATTTTTGGAAGATAGCGTAAACCTTATAACATAACCAAGAAAAATAAGGAAAAATAAGAGAAGTATAATACCATCAGTTCTTTTTATTACTGATATTTTCTCGCCATCTATAAATCCATCGCTGGATATTACAAGGAGAACAAGAGCAGCCAGGACGCAAAGAGGAATTTCTATCCAAGTTGTTTTTGGTTTTACTGCCAATGGATAAATAATTGCAGTTATTCCAACTATTCCCGCAATATTAAAAATATTGCTTCCAGCAATGTTTCCCAGAGCAATATCACTACTCCCTTTTAAGGATGCAAAAATATTGATAGTCAACTCTGGGGCAGATGTTCCAAAAGCAACAATTGTTAATCCTATTACAATATTTGGGACATTAAGTTTTTTTGCTAAAGACGAAGCACTGTCTACAAGTAAATTGGCGCCATAAATAATGGCAACAAATCCTGTTAAAAGCAATAACAAGCTAAGCATTTCTATCCTTCTGTCTTCTAAGAAAAATTATTTCTTAAATATTGTTTATTATCCGCCTTGTCTGCATTAATCTATGGGATATAGACGGACTCTACTTGATTATAATACTATAACATAGAATGCCAGATTATGAAAATCCAGATTATTTAAATACACAGATTATAACCTATCTGGGGAATAAGCGCGCCCTGTTATCTTTTATTGAAGAAGGGGTCGAGATTGTCAAAAAAAAGGTTTGCAAAAAAAAACTTGATATTCTTGATCTTTTTTCGGGGTCTGGTATTGTTTCAAGATTTTTTAAAAAATATGCAAACAGGCTGATTGCTAATGACCTTGAAAAATATTCAGAAGTTATAAACCAGTGCTATCTGACCAATTTTTCCCAATTTAACAGAAATGCCTTTATGGAGATATATGATTCTGTTATTCTCAAACTTAAAAATGAGCCTCTAAGGGAAGGGATCATTGCTGAACTTTATGCTCCAAAAGATGATAAAAATATCATGCCCGGTGAAAGGGTTTTTTACACAAAAAGAAATGCTATGTACCTGGACACAGCAAGACAATTAATAGATAAAGTTCCGGATGAATATAAAAATTTTTTGCTTGCGCCACTTTTGTCCGAAGCATCAATCCATACAAACACTTCCGGAGTATTTAAAGGCTTTTATAAAGATTCAAAAACAGGATTGGGAAAGTTCGGCGGTGATAGAAGCAATGCCTTGACGAGAATATTGTCCGATATACATATTCCTTTCCCTGTTTTCAGTAACTTTGAATGTGATATGGAAATATACAGATGTGATGCAAATGAAATCGTAAAGCATATAAATGATATTGACCTTGTATATATAGATCCCCCTTATAATCAACATCCGTATGGATCAAATTACTTTATGCTTAACTTATTGGCAGAGTACTTGAGCCCAAAAAAAATAAGTACCGTTTCCGGCATCCCTGTTGGCTGGAACAGGTCAGATTATAATAAAAGCAGGGCAGCAATAACTGTTTTTAAAGATTTGCTGGAGAATATAAAAGCTAAATATCTGCTTATCTCATTTAATTCCGAAGGCTTTATTCCCATGGAAGAAATGATAGGGTTATTGGAAAGTATCGGCAAAGTTGAAATTCTTGAAAAGCAATATAACACTTTCAGGGGAAGCAGAAATTTACGAGGCCGTAAGATTCATGTTAAGGAATATCTGTATCTGGTAGATAAAAAATAAATATTGCACATATCGAGCAGTCTCTAATCTTCGTTATCTTCTCTCATTTCTTTTTTCCGCCCATACATTAATCCATCGGCATTGTTGATTAGTTTGGTAAGATTATTGTCTCCGGGAGCGCCAATAAAATACCCTGTTGCAAA
>WQZP01000017.1 GCA_009780675.1 Spirochaetaceae bacterium
AATAATTATAAAAATATCAAAAACCAAGCCTATTTTCCAGTACCCCATGTATAAGAAAATTCATTGTTTATGTAAATATTTTATTAATACTGATGCTGAGTCATTTTTACATGATATTTTTCATTTACTCAAGGAGTACAACACCACATAGCATAAAGCGGAATGCTCTTTATACCATTTTCGTAGCCAAAGTTTTTTGCAGAGACTCTTATTGCTTTTTCTATATTGTATTTCTTACGGAAGACTTCAAGGCTTTGCGATCTTGTTGCTTCCCATGATTTTGCTTCGATTGGGATTATTTGATTTTCAATCTGGATTACAAAATCAAGTTCTGCTTGATTACTGCTTTCCCAGTAATAAAATTTGAATCCGTTTGCGTGAAGCTGCTGCGCTATATAATTTTCTGTTAATGCGCCTTTCGCAGTGTCGCCCATAGTTCTGCCCAGTACCGACAAGTGCGAGTTATTGCTTTTTGCGCAATACAAACCTACATCGCTCATGTATACCTTGAACGACAAAAAGTCTTCATAATTTGCCAGCGGTTCTTTGCCCTCGGTTACCTTGCTGCACTTGATTATTACCGATGCTTTTTCCAGCCAATGTAGCGACAGTTCGTAGTCATTCGCGCGCGCGCCACTTTTTATTAATGCATATTGAAATTTTCGATTTTCCTTTGCAAGCTGAGATGGAAGAGTATTGTATACAGCTTCATTTCTCACTGCTTGAGTTTTTGTTTCAGTATATTTATTCATATCCAAAATATAGTTGTTGCAAATCGAAAGCTGCTTTGCTTTGACCATCGTGTAATTTTTAGTGTTCTTGTATTCCAAAATTGCTTCCGGCATACCACCTATAACCAGATATTGCAAAAACAATTCCAGCGCCTGTTTATGCAAACCAGCCGGCATAGGAGCATCGTTTTCAAAACATCCTTTTATCAATGGTAGAAGTTTTGGATTAAACGCCATCAAAAATTCTTCAACCGTAAATGGATGCATATACAACTCATCTACCTTGCCTACAGGGAACGAAGCCCCCTGTCGATTTATGGCAACACCTAACAAGCTTCCGGCAGCAATAATATGATATTGCGGAGCAGCCTCTTGAAAGCGTTTTAGCGAATTAAGCGCAGCCGGACAAGTTTGCACTTCGTCAAAAACAATGAGCGTGTTATCGGTGATTGTTTGATTTGCATACGCTTCCATCCGTGTTACGAGCGAATCTATGGAGTTATATCCACTATCAAACAATGCGCAAAGGTCAGGGTTATTATCAAAGTAGAAATACGCAACACTGGCATAATGCGCCCGGGCGAACTCTAAAATACTGTGAGTTTTCCCAATTTGTCTGGCGCCGTAAATAATCAATGGCTTTCTGTTTTTGTTGTTTTTCCACTCAACCAATTTGCCGTCGATTAATCTTTTCATGTATTATAGATTAATGTATCGAAGAAATTTAATCAAGCAAAATCACATTTTTAGGCACCCTATAAATGTGATTTGTGTCAGCATTTGTAATATGTACATCTATTTTCCAGTACCCCATGTATAAGAAAATTCATTGTTTATGTAAATATTTTATTAATACTGATGAAGGTTCAGAAAAAAAGGGCTGCTCCGACAAGCATGCATGACCTGGCTGGCTTAGTAAATAAAATAAACGAATATGCAAAAAACTAAGAAGTAATTTTCCAATAGCCGGTTTTCTTTGAGCCGCTTCGTGTAATTAGTCCCTGCTCTTGCATTTCTGTCATAATTGTTTTTGTGGTTCTCTCGGATTTATCTATTTGCGTGGCAAGTTCTTTTTGCGTAATGTTTGGGTTGTCTGCGATAATTCTTAATATGTCGGCTTGCACTTTATTTTGCACTTTATTTTGCACTTTATTTCCATCATCATTATTTGATTTAATACGCATATCTCGGTTACGTAGAATATTGTTCTCGCCAAGTATTAAATTGCCAAGAAAACACAGCAGGAATTCCATTGTTGGATAACTGTCGGAAGTGTGTTTGCTATAATTTGCTCTTACAAGTGCATTGCGAAAATACCATGAATGCTCGGTAAATAGATTGTCCAAGACTGTAAACCCCATAGAGCGTAAGTATCTAATCAAGAAGACAGCTGTGGTTCGTGTGTTGCCCTCTACAAACGGATGAATTTGCCAAATCCCGGAAATAAAGTCGGCAATGTGTTCTACTTTTTGTCTTGTGTTTAGTCCTTTATAGTCAAATTTTTTCTCTTGCGCAAAGTCATACTCAAGTGTTTCTTTAATGTTTTCGAAGCTTGCATAGTAAACTGTGTCGCCATTTAATGCCCATTCGTCTTTTGAAATATTATAATCCCGAATTGTTCCTGCAAAATCATAAATGCCCGCGAACAATCGTCTGTGAATGTTAATATACTCTACTGGACTAAATGAAAAAGTTTTTTCTGCCAAAATTTCGGCAATATTAGCTGAAACTTTGTCAGCTTCTTCTGTGCGATCACCATTGTTAACTCTCTTGCTTTTGGTTTTGTAGTAAGTGTCTAAGCGCGCTTTTACATCGCTGATTGTTATTTTACCATCAATATTTTCTTTTGCACTTTCTATAAGATAATTTGACGGCTTTAACCCATCTGTGTCTTGCAGTCCGATGGCGGTTTGCCAGATACTTAGTTTTTCTTTTTTGCCGGGCTCGACAAGGCGTTTGTATTCGTCAAAATTATTCATGCGTTATGATATCATAAAACCGAACAACAAACATTACTTTCTTTTTGTCCGCAGCCGCTTTTTAGGGGGTTCTTTTTCTGTTTCAACAGGTGCGCGGTTTTGTTGCTTATATGAGTAAAGGATAAACAATAGCCCTGCGACAATCATGAGAAAGCAAAGAAGTTGCCCCATTGTAAAATTTAAAAAAGAATCAAACCTGTATATATGGCTTGCCTGGCTTGAAAACTGCAAAATAAAACCAATGTTATGGTCAGGCTCTCTAAAATATTCTATAAAAAATCTTATAAAGCCATATCCCGCGATATAGGAGCCTATAAGCGCGCCATGCGGTAGCTTTATTTTTCTTATAAAAAACCATAGAACAGCCCAAAGAACAAAGCCTTCAAAAAGAGCTTGATAAAGCTGGCTTGGGTGACGCGGCAGATTTACAAATCCGCTTATCGTAGAGATATCCATGCCTATTCTTGTTGCAAATTCCGCTACCCAGGTTTCCCGCAAACTAAAAGGGGAGGCATTTGGAAAAATTATTCCCCAGGGCGCTTCTGTTACCCGCCCATAAAGTTCCCCGTTTGCAAAGTTGCCAAGCCTTCCAAAAGCATGACCAGCGGGAATTGCAACAGCAATCATATCCCCTATTTCAAGCAGATTGATTTTTTTTCTTTTACAATAAATAGCAACAGCAATAAATCCACCTATGAGCCCTCCATGATAAGACATTCCCTGTAGCCCTGTAAAATTAAAGTTGCGGTCAAATGGCCAAAAAATAAGCAGGGGATTTCTCCAATAATCTCCGGTGTTATCATAAATAAGAGCATGGAATACTCTTGCTCCCAAAAGAATACCAAGGATACCCCAGGAAAAAAGGCTGGTTAAAGTATCATCTGTTATTTTAAGCTCTTTTTCTTTTGCTTGTTTTCTTACAAGAAAGTAAGCAATTGCAAAAGCAACTATATACATAAGGCCGTACCATCTTATAGGCAGGGCTGGAATAATTTCCGGTCTTAGCCATGAGGGATAATTAATAAAAGCAAGCATATTTACTTCCTGTGAAAAGTTGTGGAACAAAAATAAATCTATACATAAATCTTCAGTACCCTTTTTTAGAATTTATAGCCAGCATTGGAAGCTTTGACTATTTTAGACTTTAACAGATTATTTTCTTTTTTTAATTCATTTATTTCCATCTGCTGGGTTTTTACAATATCGATTATATCTGAAGATGATAAAGTCCCACTGTGGAGAAGCTCTTCCATTGATTGAATTTTTGATGAAAAATCTGATTGCGCTTCGAGTTCCGCATTTGCATAGGACTCATCGAAATAATCTTCATCCGGTGTTGTATCGTGCCTGTACTCTGCCTGGAGCTTGTCCACAATTCTATAAACAGCTTGCGAAAGAACAGACTGAGGTTTATACACTATTATAGGCAAGCGGGAATTAAGCGCAATTGACTGGAGCTCGTCGCGGTAAATAACGCCTAAATGTTCGAGGTCAAAGCCAAGATACTCTCTGCACGATTTTCTAAGCTTTCCTGCAAGCGCTGCCTGTCTTGGGTCTTCCACCATATTCATTATAAGCAGCGGTGAAAAATTTTTTACTTTTTCCATAAAGATAGAGTAACTTTCGGGGTCTGCAATTCTTATTACTTCAAGAAATTTGGGAATATACATTTTTTGCACTGCGGCGCTGTCTTCCCGCAATTTATCAATATGAGTTCTGGCAATGGTTTTTCTGCGAAAAGAGGAATCCATTATTCTAAAAATTGCCTGCTTGATAAAAATATAGGCATTAAGGGTCGCAGTTAAAGCAGGTGTTGTTACAATTATTCCCTGCCCAGAGGCAAGAAAAAAATCAATAGTATTATAATTTGTCCCAGCTCCCAAATCCATTATAAGATAATCGTAATTAAGGGAAAAAAGATTTTTTAAGAGTTTTCTTTTCTGAGCAGTTTTTAGATTTGCCATTCCTGGCATATCAGAATCTCCGGGTATAAAATGAACATTCTTGTAACCAGTATCATAAATAATTGAATTAAAAGAAGTTCCAGGGGTGTTTAGGAAACTGCCGATTCCGCCCCGGACCCCTGTCATTCCCAGAACAACATGAAGATTTGAACCCCCAAGATCCATATCAACAATAGCAACTTTTTTGTCTGCCTGGCCAAGAGCAATGGCCAGATTTGCTGAAACCAAAGTTTTTCCCACGCCACCTTTGCCGCTGGCTATTGGTATTACCTGCATTTATTCCCTCGATAAATTACTAAAATATTTTTTTGCAAGAAAAATCATATACAACATTATAATCGTATCCACAAGAAGTATATTAGCTGTAAAAATAACTTTAAAAAACAACTCTTGAGTTAAAAAAATCATTTTTACTGATTTTGCCATTCCCAGCAGATAGATAATTCCGGTAAAAATTCCCAAAGCTTTGCCTGCTATTACAATTTTCATATAATGGCAATACTTATTAATGTCATAACATAAAAACAGATAAATATAAAATATTATAAGCTGTTGTGATAAAACCCATAAAATAAAAACACTTTCCCCCTGGTTTTTTGCAGAAAAAAATAGAAGGAAAAATCTTAGGAGTTCCCACAAAAGGCCCGCAAGAAAGTACTTTCTCATTATATTTTAGTTTACGAATACTTGCTTGCAGGGTCAATAAGATAGTATGTTTTTTTAATACAGAAGCGGAGTGAGAGGAATATAGAACCGCTGATTCATAACAGTGACCAGCGGTTCCATAGGTTTGCTTTTATCGGGTTAATACAATATATTCGGGATCTAAATCGTTTGCGGCTCTTGCCTCTGCCAATGTATCGAACATTCCGTCATACCATGTATGCGCGACCCCTTCCTCATTGGGATCATCCGTCCTCAGTATGCTATATATACTCCACTTCAAATCCCCCTGAACAAGCTCTACTCTATGTTTTTCGAAAACAGGTCTTGGCTGTACTCCACGATCAATCAAAAACGCTTCCTCGTGCCTGGATCTGTAGTATTGATCAATCAACCGCCATTGGTTTTCAGTGAAGTTGATCCAATGAATATAATAATTACCCCTGTCGTCTTTATCAATGAAAAACTGTGGGCCGGCTCCCCACACAATGTCACTCCAATCGTTTTTCTTTTCAGGAGTAATACCTTTGCCTACAAAAAAAGCATTAACAGCAGCAGCTAGTTCGTTTTCGTTTCGCGCACGATACAAAGGGTAGGTAAGGATAAGATCAAAGTCGGTGTCGCTTCCATCTCTTTCTATAACAGTTACCATCATTGAGTCAGGAGGATGCCTTGTGCCATCCAGGTCGATTCTAACTGAGTCTAGGCTTATATTCCATTGAGTAACAAGCATTCTTCCCTCATTTCTGCCACCACAATCAAGGTTTTCTGAAAAATGCCAAAAACCTCTAAGATTGAGCGGAATCCCTCCTGTCTCGGGCTCCTCTGTAACAGCACCTGTTATGTTAATCGTATTATCCAATACAACTGGGAAAGTGAAGGGTCTCCAGTCGTCATCAGCAATTCTTACCGCCAAGGTAGCAGTAGCGCCAATGGGGTTCCAGCTTGAATCAAAAGCCCCATTGATGGTATAGCGTATCATACTTGAGGATGCAGAAACGCTGTAAGTAAACGTTTCCTGGTCAATGGTACCGGAAAGGTTAAAAGTAATACCACCATCATATAAACGACCGCTTACAGGGATGCTGGTGGGAGTTCCCAAGCTTGCTCGCTGGCTGCTGCTGGAAGAATTTGAAGCTTTATTCAGCAAGAAAAGAACATCGGCTGTGTTAGTAGCATTTCTAAATCTACCGGAAATTAAAACCTCTGGATCAATTGAGCTGCCTGGTGGATCGTTGCTATTGTTACAAGCAGTTATTGTAAATCCGATTATCATTACAAGAGCGATAATCCCTAAAAATTTGAATGTGTTTTTCATAGGAAAAACTCCTTTTGCGCTACCCGACCATAATATTAACAAGGGCGGGTAATCATAAAGATTAACTCGCCCTCAAGGGCAAGAGATACAATGGCGAAAGCCAGTAATATAAAAAAGCCAGGAACTGTCCCATGCTTTTTTTCCCGCAAGAGAAAATTGAAAAGAATTTTAAATTTTTGTTAAAAAATGAAGAAAAGTACTTTACACGGTAATATGTAGCTGGTAATTTTTGTTGCTTGTTGCTTGTTGCTTGTTGCGTATTAGCGAGAGATCTCTGTCTGGAGTTTGTCACGTTATAATTCGAAGTCATAAAATAATAATATCTAATGTTTGGGCAATATGTCAATTCCCATGTTTTGGGTCTGTCAATAACCAGCGATAATTTCACCCTAAATTTATAGAACCGCTGATTCATAACAAGGACCAGCGGTTCCATAGGTTTGCTTTTATCGGGTTAATACAATATATTCGGGATCTAAATCTTTCACAGCTCTTGCCGCTGCCAATGTATAGAACATTCCGTCATACCAAGTACCCCAGACAGAAGTCTGAGGCTCGCCATACATACTCCATTTCAAATTTCCCTGGACAAGCTCGATTCTGTGTTTTTCGAAAATAGAGGTTGGAGGAACCTTAGCTGCAATCAAAAATTTTTCCTCGTGTCTGGATCTGTAGTATTGATCAACCAACCGCCATTGGTTTTCAGTGAAGTTATACCACCAAATATCCATATCAGGAGTAACATAAAACTGCGGACTTGTTCCTGTAACAGCATCCCAACTTAATGCCCTTGTTGGCTTAATACTTTTGTCTTTGAAAAAATCTACAACAGCAGCAGCTATCTGGTTCTCGTCTTTCGCAACATACAAAGGGTAGGTAAAGATAACATCAAAAGCGCTGTTGGTTCCATTTACCTCTATTACAGTTACTGTCATAGAGTCAGGATACCTTATGCCATCCAGGTCGATTTCAACCATATCTAGACTTGCATTCCATTGGGTAACAAGCATTCTTCCCTCAAAACTACCCCAATCTGGATTGCTTTCTGAATAGTTCCAAAAACCTCTGGCAAGGAGTGGAATTCCCCCGTCTACGGGCTCCTCTGTAACAGCATCTGTTATGTTGACCGTATTATCCAATTCAACCGGGAAAGTGAAGGGTGTCCATGTAGTCCCAGAATCAAGACTTAGCGCAATGGTGGCAGTAGAACCAATGGAATTTCCATTAGAATCAAATGCCCCATTGATAGTGTAGCGCAAAAAACTTGAGGCAGCAGAGACACTGAAACTTAATGCTACGGGGTCATAGGTGCCGGAAAGGTTAAAGATCATAGCGCCATCTTTTAAAACACCACTTACAGCAAAGCTGCTGTTAGTTACCGACCTTGCTGGCGCCATGCTGAGGCTACTTGTTGGTGGGGTGAAAGTACGTGCATCACCCAGCTGGAAAGAAACATCGCCGCTACCAGCGCCACCACTTTTGGTAAATGTACCAGAAATTGAAAACTCTGATTCAGGAAGAGTAGTTGAAGTTGGTGGTGGGTCAGAGCTATTGTTGCAAGCAGTTATTGTAAATCCGATTATCATCACAAGAGCGATAACCCCTAAAAATTTGAATGTGTTTTTCATAAAAAAACTCCTTTCCTGCTTCTGCAGGATTATAAAAATTTATTACCCCAACAGGGTAAGGTGAAAAATAGGGAATTCGAAACTGTTTCCCCATAGTTTTCAATTACATCTATATAAGTAAAATTATTGCGAGAAGATACATTTGCCCAGCTACCAAATCTGGTGGCATGGCTGTTTTTGGAGGGATTTTTTACCTACCAAATCTTGTAGGTAAGGTGTTGGAAGATAATGAGAGAAAAGTAATGTTAAATGAAAGAAGATGTTATAAAAATTATGTGTTATTGGATAGTTGGCATTGCTACATAGAGAGTGAGAGGAGTATAGAACCGCTGATTTATTACAAGGACCAGCGGCTCTATAAATTTACTTTTAGCGGCGTAATATAATATAATTGTCGAGATCTAATGTTGTCACAGCTCTTGCCGCTGCCAATGTATAGAACATTGGGTCATACCAGATATCCTCGTGATCATTCCCCTCGTGATCAGTCCACCTATGCGTCTTCCGCGTACCATACATACTCCATTTCAAATTCCCCTGGACAACCTCTACTCTATTTTTTTCGAAAATAGGGGTTGGAGGTACTCCAGCTCTAATCAAAAACGCTTCCTCGTGTCCGGATCTGTAGTATTGATCAACCAACCGCCAATGGTTTTCAGGGAAGTTGATCCAACTAATATAATAGTAATTATCCCTTTCGTTTTTACCAATGTAAAATTGCGGACCTGTTCCCCACGTAATGTCATCCCAACTTAATGCCCTTGTTGGTTTAATACTTTTGTCGTTGAAAAAATCTAAAACAGCATCAGCTAGTTCGTCTGCGTTTCGCGCACGATACAAAGGGTAGGTAAGGATAACATCAAAAGCACTGTTGGTTCCATTTACCTCAATAACAGTTACTGTTATTGAGTCAGTATATCTTCTGCCATCCAGGTCGATTTCAACCATATCTAGACTTGCATTCCATTGAGTAACAAGCATTCTCCCCTCAAAACTGCCCCATTCTGGATCGCTCTCTGAAAAATGCCAAAAACCTCTAAGATTGGACGGAATCCCTCCTGTCTCGGGTTCTGCTGCTGTCCCTACTAAGTCAGGCATATTCTCCACTGTAGTATCTACTGGGGAAGTGAATGTTGTCCAGTTTTCACCAGTTCTTACTGCCAGAGTAGCAGTAGAGCCAATGGAATTCCCATTAGAATCAAATGCCCCATTGATGGTGTAGCGCATAAAACTTGAGGCAGCAGAGACGCTAAAACTTAATGCTATAGGGTCATAAGTACCAGAGAGGTTAAAGATTATACCGTCATCTTTTAAAACACCACTTACAGCAAAGCTGGCAGAAGTTACTGACCTTGCTGGCGCCATGCTTAGACTACTTGCCGATGGGGTGAAAGTACGTGCGTCACCCAACTGGAAATAGGCATTGCCGCCCTCTGCATTGGCAAATCTGCCAGAAATTGAAAACTCTGATTCCGGAAGACCTGCTGCTGGTGGTGGGTCGTTGCTATTGTTACAAGCTGTTATTGTAAATCCGATTATCATTACAAGAGCGATAATCCCTAAAATTTTGAATGTGTTTTTCATAAGAAAAACTCCTTTTGCGCTACCCGACCATAGTATTAACAAGGGCGGGTAATCATAAAGATTAACTCGCCCTCAAGGGCAAGAGATACAATGGCGAAAGCCAGTAATATAAAAAAGCCGGGATTTGTTCCCAGCTCTTCCGCAAGAGAAAATTGAAAAGAATTTTAAATTTTTGTAAAAAAATGAAGAAAAGTACTTTACACGGTAATATGTAACTGGTAATTTTTGTTGCTTGTTGCTTGTTAATGAGAGATCTCTGTCTGGAGTTTGTCACGTTAGAATTCGAACTCATAAAATAATAATACCTAATGTTTGGGCAATATGTCAATTCCCATGTTTTGGGTCATAATACCCGCAATACCTCAAAATCTGGCCCAAAGGGGCTATCGAACCCCTAAAGCACCTTGACAAATTATCACCATAAATAGGATTATTTTATAGGTATTAAAACATCCTAAAGGGGTACAAATGCTTTCAAAAATTAAAGAAAGATATTTATGGATGGGGGCAAGTGTTTTTCTTGTCATAATTATAACTTTATTTTTACTTTCTCCTCTTACATTCGCGCAAACAACAGGGAGTAATGATGCTGCTGCATACGCTGAAATTCTCCAGCAGGTTATGAGATTTATTCAAAATTATTATGTAGATGATATTGACCCCAGGGTGCTCTATGAAGGTGCAATGAGGGGGATGTTTGAAAGCCTTGGAGACCCGTATTCTGTTTTTCTGACTGCACGGGATATGGAAGACCTTTCCAGTACCACGACCGGAAGGTTCGGCGGTGTTGGTTTATACATAAGCAAACACTCTGGCCGCATAAGAGATGACGAACGACAGCGCCCTTATGTAAGAGTTGTAGCCCCTATTGAAGGGACTCCTGCTTTCAGGCTTGGTATTTCAGCCGGGGACTATATCACAAAAATAAACGATAAACCAACCGATAATATGTCTCTTGACGAAGTTCTTGGACACCTTAGGGGCGAGCCTGGCACAACAGTAAATGTTACGATATTAAGGGGCGAAAGTATTGTTTTTTCAGTTGATATCAGAAGAGAGTATATTGTTGTACCTACTGTAAGATCAGCAATGATAGACGATAACATTGCTTACTTGAGGATAGTTCAGTTTACTCCAATTACAACTGTAGATGTCAGAAATGCGATAGAAAATTTTACAAATCAAGGGTACAGTTCGTTAATTATAGATCTTAGAAGAAATCCAGGCGGGCTGCTTTCTTCTGTTGTTGAGATTGCGAATTTTTTTCTTTCAGATGCGGTAATTGTAAGCACCAGGTCTAAGATCCCAACAGAAAATCAGGTTTTTAGGGCAGACAGGTCTCTTCTTGTTCCAAAAGAAATTCCTATTGTTGTTCTTATTGATAAGGGGTCAGCTTCGGCATCAGAAATATTTGCAGCTGCTATTAAAGACAACCAAAGAGGTTTTCTTATAGGAGAAAAAACTTTTGGAAAAGGTTCTGTTCAGCAGGTGCGATCCATAGGCGATACTGGGTTTAAACTCACAATGTCCAGATACTTTTCTCCGTCCGGAGAAATTATTGATCAAGTGGGAGTAGAGCCGCACAAAGAAATAATAGAAGAGTCTCTTACAGAAGAAGCGCTGGAGTCTTATAAAAGAATTATAGAAGAATTTATTATACAGAACTTTGTCAGAAACAAACCCAATCCAGGCGAAGCAGATATTAATAACTTTATAAGAGAGCTTCGGGCAGATGAAATTGTTTTGGAAGAAAGGATCATCAGACGATTAATAAGAAATGAGCTTAATAAAACAAATAACGATCCTCCTGTGTTTGATCTGGAATTTGATGTTGTTTTAAAAGCAGCTGTTGATATAATTCGGGGGAATTAGTAAATTATTAAATATGATACTTAACAGAATTAATATAAAAACAGAAAAAAGGGCAGAATTTACTGATATTACAACAA
The DNA here is from genome assembly GCA_009780675.1 of Spirochaetaceae bacterium. Lineage (GTDB taxonomy): Bacteria > Spirochaetota > Spirochaetia > CADAEX01 > CADAEX01 > WQTU01. The sequence continues at coordinate 11,817 of WQZP01000017.1, forward strand.
CAATAAAAAAAATTATTGTTTCTGAAAACTTTACAGACGGGCTTTGTTCTGTTTTTGTGCCCCACACAACAGCTGGTATTACTATAAATGAATCTGCAGATCCTGATGTTGTTAAAGATATTCTTGGTCATTTAGATAAAAAAGTTCCGCATAACAATGACTATCTTCATATAGAAGGGAATTCCGCAGCGCATATAAAAACATTAATTACCGGTAGCTCTGTTACAATTCCTGTTAAAGATGGCAAACTTGTTTTAGGCACATGGCAAGGGATCTTTTTTTGCGAATATGATGGCCCAAGAAGCAGGTCTTATTTTATAAGTTTAGTTTAATCCATGAAACAATTTATACTGCCTGATTTTGACAGCGCTAACGCTGAAATTATTCTTGGCAATAAAGAGACTCATTACCTGAAAAATGTGCTTAGATGCAAAGTAGAGGGAACTTTTACTGCTGCGGATAAATCGGGAAATACCTGGAAAGCAAAAATTTTGCGATTTGAAAACAGGAAAAGCGTTATTGCTCTTTGCTGCAAAACAGAGCCTGACAAAGAAGAAAAAGAAGCAATCCCGGAACTGGTTTTATACCAATGCTTACTTAAAGGGAAAAAAATGGATATTGTTGTAAGGCAGGCAACAGAAGCAGGAATATCAACCATAATTCCTGTTGAAAGCGAATTTGCCATAGCAAAGATAGAAGAAAAGCAGCGAAAAGAAAAAACAGAGAGATGGGAAAAAATCTGCAAAGAAGCTTTGCAACAATCTGGAAGTTATGTTTTAACTAATGTCAAACAGGATATAACTTTTATGCAGCTTGATCAGTTTTGCAAAAAAACAGAGACATCTATTTTTTTTCATCAAAACCCTATTGAAAATAAATCGCTTCATCAGTATCTTTTTTCACATAAAGGGAAGATAAATATTATTATAGGTCCTGAAGGGGGGTTTTCCAATAAGGAAGTAAAGTTTATGATTGAAAGCGGATTTTTGCCTGCGTATCTTGGAAAAAATATTTTAAGAGCAGAAACTGCGGCAATATACGGAATTGCTGCCATAAAAACAATTCTTTTGGAGAAAGAAAAATGGTTACCCTGTTAAATCCGAATAGAAAAAAAATAGATGTTATTGGTATTTCTGTTGATGTTATTGCGTATGAAAATCTTGAAGAAAAAGTAAAAGAACTTCTTGCTGATGGAAAAAAGCATCATATAATGTTTCTTTCTCTCCGCGATATAGTAATGGCGAAATTCAAAAGAGAACTTAGGACAACTATTGAAAGGGCAAGCCTTGTTCTTCCAACTTCTTTACATATTTGTAATGGGGCAAAATTTCTAAGAAGGGGTTATGTTCCCCAAAAAATATATACTTTTGAATTTATTATAAAACTGCTTGGCGCAATTGAGAATGTCGGGAAATCGGTTTACCTGCTTGGTGGAAAGCGGGATGTTCTGCAGGTAACAGAATCCAATATAAAGTCTTCTTTTCCTGGTTTAACTATTGTGGGAAGATATACAGGATTTTTTCCAAAAGAGATGGAGAAAAATATTATTACCGCAATAAAAAAAGCTTCGCCTGCTCTTATTCTTGCTGGTGTTGGTCTCCCTGGAAAAAGATATTGGATTACAAGAAATAATTCTTTTTTTAATCCCAGTATATCACTATGGGTAGATAGTTCTTTTGATGTTTTTACAGGCAAAAAATCCAAGCCCGCAAGGACGTCAATTGGGATATTTTTTGAAAAAATAGAAAAACTGATCAAGAATCCTTTTAGGATATTCAATATTTTTATTTATATTTTATATTTTATTCTGCTGCTCTATTATAAAGTAAGAAAGCTTTAAAAATTCATTAGCTTAAAAGATTTTTAATTTTAGCCAGCAAGTTTAACCGGCATCGTAAAGTTTTAAATATTCATAAATATCTTTTAACTGATTTTCCATTTTGGATGTAATTAGTTTTCCAACACAGTTTCTTATTACAGGGATAAAAAGACAAAGCCCTATTGCGTCTGTTATAAAACCCGGTGAAATCATAAGAAGCGCGCCTGCAAGAACTCCTGCAATGCCAATAAACTCTTTTCCCGGATACTCTCCATTTTTTAGTTTTCTTTTTACTTGTTTGATAAGGGCGTCTATTTCGCCGAAAGCTATTAAAATACCCAAAAGGGATAGCGCTGCAGTTAATGCAATAACCAGATAATTTCCAAAAATTCCGCCAACATGGAGTATGAGAACTATTTCCGCGAGAGGGATTAGTGAATAAAAAAGCGCAAGCAAAAGCAATTTGAAAATAAAGTCCTTTTGGAACAGCCGCATTATAAAACCAGTATTAAACATAACTAACTTTATCATAAAAAAAATCAATGAATCAAGCAACAATCTTATCCTAAAGATAGCTGTTGGCAGGTGAGTATGGATTATCTGCAGGCTTAATAAAATAAAATGGTTACAAAGGGGAAAGAGGTTTTAAAAAATTGACTATTCGATTTTTTACTATTAAAGTAATATACAATAGCATTTTTATGGAGGTCTGGGATAATGGCTGTTGAACTTTTAGATGGAAATACATTTAATTCAAAAATTATTGAAGGAAAGGAAACTGCAATAGTTGATTTTTATGCTGACTGGTGCGGCCCGTGCAAAATTTTAGGTCCGATTTTTGATTCACTTTCAAATGAATTTAAGGGGAAACTTGGTTTTTATAAAATTGATATTGATAAAGAAAATAATCTTGCTGCTCAGCATAATATAATGAGCATTCCTACTGTATTATTTTTCAAAAATGGGGAAAAAGTAGACAGCTTTACAGGCTCTATCCCAAAAGATAAAATAGCAAGCTTTATTAAAAAAAATATTGGTGAGAATTAAAAAGATGTTGGAAAAAACAGTAGCTATTCTGGGCGCAAGTAATAATCCAGAGAGATATTCTTATAAAGCTTTAAAAATGCTTGCAGAGTATGGGTATAAAACTATTCCTGTACATCCGCAGTTAAAAGATATTGATGGAGCTGAAGTGAAAAACAGCCTGGGAGATATTAACGAAGATGTGTATACCCTTACGCTTTATGTTGGCCCGGAGAAAGTTGCGCCATTGATTCCGGATATTATTAAGCTAAAACCGCAAAGAGTTATTTTAAATCCCGGGACAGAATCCAAAGAACTTGAAGATGCTCTTGAAAAAGCATCAATACCATATCTGGAAGCATGCACTCTTGTTCTTCTCAAGACAGGGCATTTTGAAAAAGCTTTTTGATCTGTAAGGTTTGTTTTTTTAATATGAAAAAGTTGTTGTCGTTATTTTTTGTATTGCTACTTTTATGCGCAGATGCCCAAATTGTTTTCTCTTATAGCGAAGAATCACCAGGGTCAAATAAGCCACAATCTACAACCACAAGCGGAACTCTAAAGCGTGGACTTATTGCCAGTGGCGAGGCTTTATTAAGCAATTTTGTTCTTATGACTTTTAATATTTTTGTTACAAGGGAAGCCTGGAGCACGCCTTCCAGAAGTTCTATTTATAACAATTTTACTCTTCCATGGGTATGGGATAATGATGGCTATAGGGTAAATCAACTTGGCCATGCTTATCAGGGAGCTATGTATTTTAGCGCTGGCCGGGCTAATGGATTTGGTTTTTATCAATCACTTTTTTTCAGCGCTCTTGGAAGCGCTACATGGGAAATATTTTGTGAGAGTGTTCAGGCTTCCAAAAATGATGTTATTACTACTGTTGGCTCCTCCATGGCTTTGGGAGAAATGCTCTACAGGCTTTATCTGGAAGCCTGCTCTGCTGGGGCGCCAGCGCCTGCTGCGTTTATTATCAACCCTGTTGCTGGTTTTCACCGCCTTGTAACAGGTTGGGAGCCAGAAGGTGGAGGAAACATCTATAAGTTTAATACTTATCTTGGGATGGGCTGGGCTCAAACCAGTTCTTTGTTACTGGATGCGGACGTTAGCCATGAATTATTTTCTTTCAGCGGGTTGTTTGCCAATGTTGGTTTTTCAACTATTTACGGCAACCCTTTTTTTCAAGAAACCTTTGTCCCTTTCAGGCATTTCGAGCTTTCTGTTTTCTTTGGTATTGATGTAGGCAATTATATGAGTATTCGTCTTATTTCTGATGGTTACTTATTTGCGTTCTCTCCGGTTTATACAGCTACAAGTATGATGAGTACCGGGCTTTCGTTACATCTTGATTTTGTATCTGTTGGTGAATTGGATAAGTATGATTCTACGGTTGATCAGTTTAGTAATGCTCTTAACTGGACAGTAAAATATCAGCGTTTGTTTGGTGAAAATATGATTTTTGAAACAAAGGCGCATTTGGGCGTTACTTTTATGGGGTCGTCAAAAAGTTATCCCAAAGGGGCAATACCAGAAAAAAAATACGGATATGGGTTTAATTCCAAAAAGATTTTTGCTCTGGAAAATAAAAAACGGGGCAGATTTGAATTGAGTGTTTTTAATTATATATTGTGTGGATTTTTTAATGCTCCATCTTCATTGACCAATGTTTATTGGCTTTTTGTTGATAGCATTTATTATCATTTTCTTTCCAGAAATTTGTCTCTTGCAATAGCGAATTTTTTTGCTATGGAGCGGGGATTTTATGAAAGCAGTTTTTATAATACCAGAAACTATAACAATGAATTGAAATTATTTGCTGTGTGGAGACATTGATTTAAAAACAGGTATTCTCCATACAGCAGGGCAAATGGCAATATCAAAAACAGTTTTTATTCTTCATCATAATCAATTTTTTTCGTTATGACAGGATACTGGTGTTTCCTGGTAAGGGAATTATGAAAAAAAGCTATTACAAAACCAGCAGCAAGACCCACAAAGCCGCCAAGAACTTTTGCCCCTTCGGACACCGTATCTGAAAGTTTTCCTGTAAGAAAAAATCCTGCAAGAAACATTAGTAACGGAAAAATCAAAACAGAAAAACTATATCCAATGGTCTTGCCTGGTGATAAATAAATTTCCACAGTATCGCCTGTCCTGAGGTCAAGACCATCTGTGTTTAATGCTTTAAATTCTCTTACTTTTGATTTACAGAAAAGTTTTCCTGCCGCACAGGTTTTGCAATCACCCTGCTTGGAACATACTATGGTTATAAATTCTTTATCAACTGCTGCTACAGTTCCTCGTTCATACATTCTTCTTTCTCCGCTATACAAGATTTTTTTATTCTTTCTATACTTATTGATTTTCCTGTTTCCGGGTCAACATCAACAAGAACTCCCTGCAGTTCCAGATTATCCCAGCAATCACGGGAACGTTCCGGAATTTGCGAAAGGAATTTTTTTATTTCAACCTGAGGCTCAAGTCCTCCAACCGAGGTTTGGCTTCCTGTTCTTCCCGCATCTGTTATTGCCGCAGTTCCGGCAGGCAATATTTTCTCATCTGCGGTCATAACTTTTGTATGGCTTCCTATTATTGCAGAAACTTTCCCTTCTGCATGATAAATCATTGCTTTTTTTTCAGCAGTTGTAGCTGCGTGAAAATCAAAAAAAACAATATTTGTCTCTTTCCTGATTTTTTCTGCAATATCAGGCAAATAATAAAAAGGGTTATTCAGGTATATCCTGTTAAATCCGGAAGTCCCAAGTAATGTCAATACTCCGATTTTATGTTCCCCAGCCTGATATACTCTATACCCTCTTCCCGGAACATTGGGCGGATAATTTGCAGGCCTAAGCAAAAACGGCGCTTTAGGTATGTAGTCAACCATATCTTTTTTAAAAAAGACTTTTTCCCCTGCTGTAAGGACATCTATCCCCAGTTTTTTTAGATATACTGCATGGGTTTTTCCTATACCAAAGCCCCCTGTAACCCCTTCGCTTCCTGCTATTGTAAAATCTACAGCAAGTTCTTTTTTGAGGTCAGGAAGTAGTTTTTTTATACAAAAAATACCGCTTTTCCCTGTTATTTCACCAATGTAAAGTATTTTAAAACCCAAAATATACCCCTTTAACTTCTATTTTAAAACTAACAATTTATTTTGCGTTTGGCAATATTATGAAGTCCTTGACACGTTTTTAGGGCTTGTTTATATTTCAAACTAATTGTGGTAATCCTGCCCGGATGGTGAAATTGGCAGACACGCTAGATTCAGGTTCTAGTGCCGGTTGCGGCATGGAGGTTCAAGTCCTCTTCCGGGCATCTTTTCAAATTAAAAAGATAGGTACATTATGTGGGCTATATATGCTTTGTTGGGTGCTCTTTTTGCAGCGCTTACTTCTATTCTTGCAAAAATTGGTATTGAAAATGTCAACTCCAACCTGGCAGTAGCTGTAAGAACTATTGTTGTGCTGCTTATGGCATGGGGAATTGTGTTTGTTACAGGCAGGCATAATGAAATAACAAATATTTCACAAAAGAGTTTATTGTTTCTGGTTCTTTCCGGGTTTGCCACAGGTCTTTCCTGGTTGTTTTTTTTCAAAGCTTTACAGCTTGGGGATGCCTCAAAAGTTGTGCCTGTAGATAAATTCAGTGTTGTTATAAGTATGGTTATGGCATTTTTGATTTTAGGCGAAGCAGTAAGTATAAAAACAATTATAGGGGGACTTTTAATTACTGCAGGTACTATTGTCTTAATATTTTAATATTGATACGCTAGATATAGTGCATATAGTGCGATGCCTTCAGATAATGGAAAGAGTTGCTTTCAGGTTCTAGTACTGGTTGCGGCATGGAGGTTCAAGTCCTCTTCCGGGCAAATTAAATAAAAATGTGCGAAAAAACGAAGAAAAGTATAGATAAATGCGAAAGTTGTGATAGTATTTATTAGTATAAGTGGAAAATAAGTTGATTTGCTTGAAACATATAAGTTTTTGGAGATGTTATGGGTAATGCCAAACAACTATGCGAAGAATTAGATAAAATTCTTTCAGGGATTTCAAATTTTAATATAACTCCTGAGACCATGGGAAAGCTTGAAAAAATTAGCGCCGATGCTGATGGGTTTGGCATGAAAACAGGAAAAAGGCTTGTTGATAATTTTGTTGAAGTTTTAAAATCATTTCAGGCAGGCAAATCAGGCGAAGATAGTGTATCTCTGCGCCTTACCGCATTGGAATTCTATAAAAAAAATATTTTAGAAAGTACCTCCGAGACAGAAGAAGAGTTGTAGTTAAAACTGAAATTTTTATAGTGTTTAAAAAGAGGTATAATTATGTATCGGACATTCGCGTTCCTGGAGGAATTTCGGGGAAAAATATTTAATGGAGATGTTCCTACTGTTTTGGAATTACTTCTTGTTTCAGAAGCAAGATTTGGCAACAAAAGCTGTTTTACATCTTTTACCCCTGAAAAAACAGTTTTAACATTCAGTCAGGCAAAAAATAAAATTTTTGAATTTGCCGGAGCGCTTATAGATAAAGGTGTAAAAAAAGGGGATCTTGTAGCTCTTACAGGAAAAAATTCTATAGAATGGGCAGTATCATATCTTGCCATTATTGCTGCGGGTGGAGTAGTTGTTCCACTGGATTATCAGTTTTGCGAAACAGAAATAGAGAATATTATAGTATTTACTGATGCCAAAATATTGATTGTTGATGAAGAAAAATATGATGCTATAGGAAAAACACACGGAAAAGAGTTTATAAAACTTTCTTTATCAAAAGAAAAACCTAACTATATTTTTGATATGAAAGCAAAACCTCTTGAAAAACCTGTTCTTACTGCTCCTGATGAGCTGGCTGCAATTCTTTTCACTTCCGGAACAACTGGAAATCCTAAAGGGGTTATGCTTACCCATTCAAATCTGGTTAAAGATTGCCTTCTTGCCCAGATGAATTTAAATATCTTTCATACTGATGTTTTTTACGCTATTCTTCCTCTCCACCACTCTTATACAATGCTTGCTGTTTTTATTGAGGCAATGTCAGTTGGAGCAGAAGTGGTTTTTGCTTCAAAACTGGTTGTAACGCAAATGCTTCTTGAATTAAAAGAAGGTAAAGTTACCATGCTTCTGGGAGTGCCAATGCTCTTTAACAGGGTATTAAAAGGAATTCTTAAAGGGGTAAGGGCAAAAGGGATTATTGTATATGGCATTATAAGATTTCTTCTTGTTATAAGTGGTGTTATAAAAAAGGTGTTTGGAAAAAATTTGGGGAAAAAGCTTTTTAAATCAGTTCTTGAAAAAGCATCTCTTTATTCAGTAAGAATATGTATAAGCGGGGGTGGCCCTCTTTCGCCATCAACATTTAAAATATATAACCAGCTTGGAATAGATTTTGTTCAGGGTTATGGGCTCACAGAGACATCTCCAATTGCTGCGTTGAATCCTGTGGAAAATTTCAAAATAAAATCTGTTGGGAAAATAATTCCTGGCATAGAGGTAAAAATAGTAAATCCTGATGCTGATGGCAGGGGAGAGATAGCTATAAGAGGCCCTATTGTCATGAAGGGGTATTATAAAAATGAAGAAGCTACTAAAGCGGTTATGTCGGAAGATGGCTTTTTCTTTACAGGCGATGTGGGTTATCTTGATTCTGAAAACTATCTCTATCTTACAGGAAGAAAAAAGAATTTGATCGTTACTGGTGGCGGAAAAAATGTTTTTCCCGAAGAAGTGGAAGATAAATTTCAGCTTTGTGAAAATGTTGAGCAGGTTTTTATCCGGGGATATATTAAAGACAAAAAAAGTCTTGCCGAAGAGATCGAGGCAATGTTTTATCCATCAGAAGAATTAAGAAATAAATGTACCAAAGAAGAGATTTATGAAATAATGAAAAAAGATGTGGCTGAAATAAATCATAAAATGCCTCCATATATGTGGATAACGAAAATAGGCATATTGGATGCGCCACTTGAAATGACTTCAACTAAAAAAGTAAAAAGATTTAAAGTAGCGAGAGAAGAATAGTGCTTATAATACCTGCTATAGATATTCTTGACGGAAAGTGCGTAAGGCTTTATAAAGGCGATTACAGTAAAGTGACAGTATATGGCGATGATGCTGTGGCAGTTGCTGTTGGTCTTGAGAAAGCCGGAGCAAAACGAATTCATATTGTTGACCTTGATGCTGCGCAAGGAAAAGGGATAAACAACAGAAAAATTATTTCAAATATAAGAAGCAAAGTAAAAGCTACCCTTGAACTTGGGGGAGGTATCCGTACTGAAAAAGATATTGACGAGATACTTTCCGCAGGGATTGACAGGCTTATTCTTGGAACTATTTTTGCAAAACAACCCAATGAATGCAGGGACTGGATCAAAAAATACGGGAACAAATTCATTGCTGGTATTGATGCTCTTGACGGAGAAGTGCGCATCTCTGGCTGGGAACAAGGCTCTGGCATTAAAGATGTTGACCTTGCCAAAAAAGCAGCAGAGGCCGGTTTTTGTAGTATTATTTACACAAATATTTCAAGAGACGGAACACTATCAGGACCTGATCTTGAAAATACCAAAATGATAGCAGTTGAGTCAGGACTTCCTGTTATTGTCTCCGGCGGCATAAGCGGGGAAGGTGATTTTAGAAAAATTACCGAAGATGCCTTTGCACGCGGAAAAATAAGAGGTATTATTACCGGAAAGGCTTTTTATGATGGGAAATTTGACCTAACTTCTGTTATAAGCAAATATCAGACAGATGAGGGCGTGTTTTTTTAATTATTCGCTGACGTAGGGTTCGCACGCAAGCTTGATTGTAATATGACCGAACGAGGGGCGAACAAAGGGTTTTATACCCCTATTTTCAAAGCCGGGATTTTTTAATAATCAACAATATCAGACTACAATAACCAGGAGCATATGGTGAGAATAAACTATCTTGAAAGAATTAAAAAAGGGGTAATTCTTTTTGACGGCGCTATGGGAACAATGCTTTATGAAGAAGGTGTTCCATTAAACAGTTGCTTTGAAGAAGTTTCGCTTTCTAATCCTGCTCTTGTAGCCAGTATTCACAGGCGGTATATTGAAGCTGGCGCGCAAGTTATTGAAACAAATAGTTTTGGAGCAAATCCAATAAAACTTAAAACATATCAGATTGAAAATAAAGCAGAAGAGATAAACAGGGCTGCGGCAAAGATTGCAAGAAAAGAGGCTGGGAGTGATGTCTATGTTGCCGGGTCTGTAGGCCCTATTGGTCAGCGGCTTGCTCCGCTTGGACCAATCAGTATAAAAGAAGCAGAAGAAGCATTTAAAATTCAAATTTCCGCACTGGTTGGCGAAGATATAGACTTTATTATTTTTGAATCATTTAAAGACATAAAAGAGCTGCTTCTTGCTGTAAAAGTCGCAAAGTCGCTTGCACCCCAAATGGCTGTGCAGGCGCAGTTTACTATTGGACCTCTTAATGTTGAAGAGTATAAAAATGAAGCGCCCTCGATCGCAAAACAACTTGATGCTGAAAACGCTATCGATATTGTTGGTGTCAATTGTACTGTAGGCCCTGACCATATGCTTGAAATATTAATGGCAATAAAGCCTTTTGTAAAAAAGCCTATTTCGGTTATGCCTAATGCAGGGCTGCCAAGGGAAATTGATAACAGAAATATGTATCTTGCATCACCTGCGTATTTCGGCAACTATGCGCTTAAATATCTGGAAGCAGGAGCTACTGCTATAGGGGGATGCTGCGGAACAACTCCTAACCATATTAAGGAAGCAGGGAAAATGATCCTCTCTCTTGGTGCTGTTTCGGAAATTAAAGTTACTTCTGTAACAGAAAAAGCAGTGCAGGAAAAAGAGGAAGTATTACTGGGAGAGCGCTCTTCTCTTGGGAAAGCATTGGCTGATGGAGCCTGGATAACAACAGTGGAGCTTGTTCCGCCAATGGGTACAGATTTATCAAAAATTATTGAACGCTCCGCAGAATTAAAATCCAAAGGGATCAGTTATATTAACCTGCCTGATGGTCCTCGCGCATCTTCCAGAATTTCTGTAGGGATAACAGCTCTTGAGATAGAAAAAAAAGCAGGGGTGGAAGCAATACCTCATATTTGCTGCAGAGATAAAAATCTTATTGGGATACAATCCGAATTGCTTGGGTTTCAGGCAGTTGGTTTAAAAAATATTTTTTTGATTACAGGCGACCCCCCAAAGGTTGGCAACTATCCGGATGTCACAGGGGTTTTTGATGTTGATGCTATAGGGCTTATTACTCTTGCGAAAAGGCTCAACAAGGGGATAGATTTTGGCGGAAAAGAACTTTCCGGACAAACAAGTTTTGTAATAGGAGCTGGCGCAAATCCTGCAACAACAGGGCTTGAGCGGGAAATCGAGCGTTGCTTTCTTAAAGCAGAAGCTGGCGCAGATTATTTTATTACACAGCCGGTTTTTGACTATGAGCATCTTTTGGCTTTTATAGATAAAATAAAAGATACAAAAATTCCTGTGATTGCGGGGATATGGCCTCTTGCTTCATATCGCAATGCTCTTTTTCTTAATAACGAAGTTCCGGGCGTTACCATTCCTGATTACATTATGAAAAGAATGGAAAAGACCCAAACAAAAGAAGAGGGTGTAAGAGAAGGAATTTTAATTGCGCGGGAAATTCTTGCTGCAGTGAAGTCCGCAGTAAAAGGGATACAAATAAGTCCTCCGTTTGGGGTTATACAAAGCGCAATAGATGTTATAAGGGAAGATTTTGAGTAAAGCGCTTAGATACAAATGCCTGTTTCTTGACCATGATGACACTTCTGTAAACAGCACTCCAATACTCCACCATAGAGCGCATGTAGAAATTATGAAAATAATGAGACCCGATACCCTGCCGCTTTCTCTTGATGACTGGTTTAGGAAAAATTTTGAACCCGGGATTATGGAATATCTGAAAAACGATTTATCCATGTCAGATGAAGAAATTAGAATCGAGTACGGAATATGGAGAGAGTATGCTGAAAAAACTGTTTCTGATTTTTTTCCCGGTATCATAGAAATACTTATTGAATACAGGAACAGGGGCGGAAAAGTTGTTGTTGTTTCCCATTCAGATAAAGACCTTATTGAGAGGGATTACAAAACTAATGGATTTTTTGGGGGCGAATCTTTTCTTCCTGATATGATTTTTGGATGGACAACTGATGCGACAAAGCGGAAGCCGCACCCGTGGCCTGTAATCAGCTCGCTGGAAGCGCTTGGAATAGAGGCAAAAGATTCTATAATACTGGATGATCTTAAGCCCGGCATTCTTATGGGGAAAAATTCAGGTGTTGACGCTGTTACCGCAGGCTGGGGGCATAATATTCCTGAGATAAAACAATACATGACAGCAAACACTATTGCATATTGTAGTACGGTCGAGGAATTTCGGGGTTTTCTGCTGGGTTGATTTTCTTTGTATATATACTATTTATTATTCTTTTTAATCGCGGTTATTCTTGTATGAATAAAATGTTCAAGGTCGGTTAATAATTGGGTCTGCCAGTCTTTTTCTATCTTTTTTTCATAGTTTTTAATATAAAACAGCTCATATGATTTTTTTTGAAGACCAGAAGCTATCTTTTCCAACATTGTGTCGGTTGGGAACCGTTTTCCATTCTCTATTTGCGCAATGTAATTAGTTGCTGTATTAACTAACTCTGCCAGCTTGGCTTGCGAATAGCCAAGTTCTGCTCTATAGGCTTTCATGTTTGTACTAAGGATTTCTCTAAGTTCTGTCATAATATCAATCTTTATGCTTGATAAAGAAAGTATATGTGGCTTAAAGCTCTTGACGCAAATAGCGATTGGCTCTATATTTACTAATATATAGCTAATAGCTATGGTAATTCGCAGATAAGGACAAATCTCTACGACTTATTGCAGCAAAAGCAAAATCGTCAAGAGGAGAGTCTTTAGGAACATGAAAACAGTTGAAGTGCTATTTAGAAAACATAAGGCTAATAATTTGACTCAAAAAAACTTTTTATTTAGTTTTTTCTGCGATTGCTGTAATGCGACGGACTTAAGACAACCACCTTTCAGAACAAGCAATATAATACATTATACACATTCTCTAAATAATTATGTCAACTATGCGTTAGTTTCTTTTTTCACAAATTTATTGTTTTTTTCTCATTGCTTAAACACAGGCAGGCGTTACCTGTCTTTTATATTATTCCTACGTTGTGGGAATTTGCCTCTTAAGGCTGGAGTTATTTAAGGCTTCGTAGAAGCCGGTGATTGTCCGCCGAAAGGGGGCGGGTAACACAATAAGGAGTAATTTATATGAAAAGTTTAATTAAACTATTTGGAATTATCGCTCTTGTTGCGATATTCGGATTTTCAATGGCAAGTTGCGATAATGATTCCCCCGGCGACAACGGCGGCGCAGGCGGAGGTGGAGGCGGCGGCGGCGGCAATGGAGATGACCCAACCGAGTTAAGGTTATCTGGTGTAGCGGTAACGTTTACAAAAACCCCTGTTGCTACCAACTTTGGGCGTATTTGGGGACTGAGCAGTGGTAAACAGCCAATGGGCACTTATATTACTGGAACACCAAGTGTGCAGCTAACCGGAACAACCCCCGGCAGCACTCTTAGCATAGTAATGGATGCGCCAAAAGCCAGCGAGCTGATAACAATTAGCGATGAATTGCCGGGCGCTACAGTATCCCCAAGTGATGCAAAGGGATTTATAATATATGATTTTGAGACAGCAGATGGAAGTCATTATTTAACTATGGATGGTCCCGGCGCCGGCTCGATATGTACAATTTTTATATTTGTAGACAAGGATGTAACTATAAACGGCACAGGCACTGACCCTTATAGTTACTTTGGGTTAAATGCAACGTTTGAAAATGTCTCTTTGAGCAGAGGCTGGAATTTTGTGGTTCTTAATTATAGCACAAATACTTTTCAATCAGCATCTCAAACACAGCCTGAGGGCGTAACATGGAGAGTGGATGGAGGAGGTTGAGAAGCTTTGCGGCTAATGATACAGCATATATTTTTAAGGTATTATAGCTATTGCTATTTTTAAAAAGTAATCCGCCAATTTTTGCTGCTATAAAAAAATAGTTTTCTGAGCTGTGCGGACTGTCTGCGCAGCTCAGAACATTTGTGGAGCAAAGTCTTTTTTGGTATGCTTGTCCCGCATTATCCAGCTTGTGTAAAAGCTGGTGACCTAGTATGATATCAAATAGAAACGAGGTGGTTATGTGCAGTCAATCTGTATTAGATTTGGTAACAGCTAGAGTCGTAGATGCCGCAAAGAAAAGTCTTGGTGAGAGGCTGGATAAGGTGATCCTTTATGGTTCATATGCCCGAGGGGATTATGAAGGTGATTCCGATATAGATATTATGATATTAGCGGATATTCCACTTGAGAGTCGTGGGCTTGAACGGGAAAAAATTAGAAAGCTTCTTGACTATATTGATTTAGAGCACGATATTGTTTTGGCCTTAAACGTTACTGACTGCAAAACATTCAATAAATTTTTACAGGTTGAACCGTTTTACCAAAATGTGATAAAGGAAGGTCTGGTTTTAAGTGCTTGATGAAACCTGTAGAATTTCAGTAAATTTTCGCATTGAAAAAGCACGAAATTGTTTAAATGCTGCTGAAACACTCTTATCTGTCGGATCATATGCTGATTCCACAAACCGTTCATATTATTGTATTTTTCATGCAATGCGAGCAGTTTTGATTACTGTAGGATTTTCCTCAAAAACCCATTCTGGCAATATCGCTGAATTCAGACGAAGATTTATTAAAACAAGCGTTTTTCCTAATGAGTTCTCCGACATTATTGGCAGCGCTTTTGAAATAAGAAACGATAGTGATTATGAAGATTTTTATATAGTTTCCAAAGATGAGAGTGAGCAACAAGCTGCGAATGCAAAAGTCTTTTTTAAAGCAGTGGAAGATTACATTAATACCTTATAAGGATGTAACTGGATTTTGCAGCCTCCCACAAAACTCAATTTTAAACGCATTAAATAGTAATGGTTATTCTTTAGGTGCTTTGTATCAGCAAGTAAGCGCCGCCAATTACCCAGCCATAAGGTTTGTGCTCGCGAAGTATGCGCTGCCCTGCACAGCAGTCCGCGACATCCATGTCGCAGATACTCTGTTGATGTAAAGGATTATGGGAAAGTGGTCTGAATAACCGCGTTGTGTTCTGGTATTCCATCTAAGAGGCGCGCCATCTGCATCTGAAAATTCTCTGTAATTTAATACCCTAAAACCAGAATATTCCCATTTCCTGTTATTAAAAAACGGAGCTGTTAAAAGAAAGTGGTCGATCGTTTGCCAGCGCCCCCTGAACAAATAGCTGCCGATTTCTTCTCC
Source organism: Spirochaetaceae bacterium (assembly GCA_009780675.1). Lineage (GTDB taxonomy): Bacteria > Spirochaetota > Spirochaetia > CADAEX01 > CADAEX01 > WQTU01. Next base: position 27,043 of record WQZP01000017.1, read on the forward strand.
CTGCCCCTGAAGCCCAAACCATGGAGAATAAAAAACAAGAGAGTCTTCGGACAGAACAGCCTCATACTTATTTCCTGTTACAACCAAAACATCTTCAAAAGGAAACAAATGCATTTCACTCAAAGGCATTATTGCAGTTAAATATCTTCTATTATTTCTTTTAAATTCATCTATGTTCAGATTCAAATCACCTGCTACAATTATTTTTGCATTAGGGTTTTCAAGATAAATTTCCCTGCACCGTACTGCGATTGCTTTTGCTGCTTTTATCCTTGCAGGCTCTGTTTGCTCATCGCCCCCGATTTTTGATTTCAAATGACAGTTAAATATATAAAAATCACTACCATCAATTTCAATAAGAGTTTCTGTAATAATTCTAAGATTGCTAAACTCTTTTAAATACAGCGAATGGTTTTTGGATTTTTTTATAGGATACCTGCTTATTATCCCTGTTGTTATTGCGCTTCCTTCGTTGACTGCAGCTACATAATAGTTATAGGAAAATTGTCTAAGCCATACTGTTGCAAGGTCTCTAAGAACCCTGCTATTTTCAATTTCCTGAAGACAGATTATATCTGGTCCGCGCCTGGGCTCTGTTGCGGCAATAACATCTGCTACATTGCTAAGCCGCTGCCTATAAAGAGAAGATGTCCACGTACCTCTTGAAGGGTCAAACTCAGGATACTCTGTCCCATTTCTTACATCATCAAAAAGATTGAATACATTATAAGAGACAATAACCAGATTTTTTGGGGGATCTGCTTCTGGAAAAAACGAACATTTTATAAATATCGCGAATAACAATGTAAGAGAAATAAAAAGAGAGGGTTTTAAAATTTTTTTCAAGGTGTCCTGCCTTCTGTTTTTTCATTCCGTTTTATATCGACCGGAGCCTGTTCCGATAAAAATCAAAACAATACGGAATTTATTGATATACGAGGTAGGACACTAGTTTTTGCTTTACTGCTTCAAAATATAAAGTTTTTTGCGAAATTTTTTCTAGCGAAAAGAAAAAATCACACTCCAAGCTCATTTCTATTACAAACTATCTTTGAAATAAGCCCATACTCCAAAGCTTCTTCTGCGCTCAGCCAGAAATCTCTGTCTGTATCTTCTTCAACCTGTTTTATGTCTTTGCCAGTTTCATCAGCTATAAGCTTGTTGATTTTTTGCCTTGTTTTTTCCAATTCTTTTGCATGGATTTCGATTTCAGTCGCAACACCTCTTATCCCGCTAAGTGGCTGATGGATAAGATAATGGGAATTAGGAAGCCCGAACCTTCGCTCTTTTGGCGCTGCAAGAAGGATAAGAGCCCCGGCGCTTGCAACAAGCCCCATCCCTATCATGTATATATCGGGTTTTATAAACCGCGCCATATCAAATATTGCATATCCTGCGTCAACATCTCCGCCCGGAGAATCAATAAGTATTTTTATTGGGCTGTCATTATCTGCTTCAAGCAACAACATCTGCATGACAGCTTTTTCTGCGCATTTTTTATTTATTTCGCCCGAAATAAGAATTGTTCGGGTTTTTAAAAATTTTTCAGATATAGCATCTTCTTTTTTTTCATTTTTTTCACATTCTTCATCATCATTAAATATATTGCTTTTCATTTTTATCCTCTTTTAGGTGTTTAGCATAGAGTATTATCTATGTCAATAAAAATCTATACGATACTTGAAAACAAGCCAGCCAGGGCAGTATAATGTTTAAAATGAAATCAGCTTTTATTACACTTATAGGAAGACCTTCTTCTGGAAAATCAACTCTTGTAAATAAGATATGTGGGCATAAAGTTTCTATTGTATCGGCAACTCCGCAAACAACAAGAAATGTAATACGTGGTATCTATACCGAAGAAAGAGGGCAACTGATTTTTCAGGATACGCCAGGGTATCATATTTCAGAAAAGAAAATAAATAACGAACTCAAGCAAGTAACAGAAAATGTTGTTAATGAAGCAGAGGTAATACTTTATGTTTTTGATTGCACAAGAGAGCCCGGCGCAGAAGAGAAAAGAATAATAGAATATCTTTCATCACTAAATGCCGCTATAATAGTTGCTTTAAATAAAATAGATCTTATTACAATCCCAGAGAAGAACATAAAAGAATTTATGGAAAGCAATGAAAATTTTTTGAAAAAAAATCTTAGGAAAAAAGATAGTAATAAAGATATTTCCATGTGCCATGTTTCTGCAATGACAGGGGAGGGTATCGACAAACTCCTGGAAGCAATGTTTGATAAAGCGCCTGCAGGCGAGCAATTGTACCCTGAAGATATTTATACTGACCAGGATGTTTCTTTTCGGATAAGTGAAATTATAAGAGAGAAAGCAGTTAACAGAACAAAAGAGGAAATCCCGCATAGTGTTTATGTTGAAATCGCAGATATTGAGATGAAGAAGGGCAAGCTTGGCGAAGAGCTTTGGGTCAGAGCTTTTTTAACTGTAGAAAATGAATCGCAAAAGCGGATAGTTATTGGCAGCGGCGGGGAGAAAATACAGGCAATAAAAAAGGCTGCAAAGCGGGAAATAAAATCCATTTTTCCGTATCCGGTAATAATAGACTTGCGGGTAAAAGTCAATCAAAACTGGAGAAAAAAGCGGGGAATCATAACCCGGCTTGTTAAGTAGTCGGAAGCGTATTCCGAAAACTAGTACCTCTCGAACAGCGGGAGGATTTTGTTTTTACCTGCTGTCATTATAAACCCTGCGAGTCTTGGCCCTTTTTCTTTTCCTATAAGAACGTTGTATACCAGCTTAAAAATATCTTTTGGGTCAGCGCCATTATCCTGCGCTATTTTGTAAATTGCTTCTGCGAGGGAAACTTCTGTGTGGGTTTCGAGTTTTCTTACTTCATCAGATAATGCTTTTAGTATTTGCGCTGATTTCTCGTCAACTGCAACAATTGAATCAGATAAAGACCTTAGCGTAAACTTAAAGTCTTCGGGCGCAAAATTTGTTATCCATCTCCACGCGCATTGCGCTCTTGCTTCTATTTTTTTCTTTTGCTCTTCGGTTATATTGCCAAATTCTTCTATTATTAAAGCATCGATATTTCCCGAATGTATCTGAAGCAAATTACACAGATGTCTGAACTGGATCTGAAAAGGCATTTCAGATGGAATAGCGTTTACTTGTGAAAGCTCGTAAATTCTTTTTTCTTTATCTGCTTTTTTATCATTTATAGCTTCGTTTCCAAAATATATTCTTTCGCACTTATCATAGTCTTCATAAATTTTTATTACATCAAGGTCGAACGATATTACAAATTCTGAATTTGGCCTTGTCCCTGCAAACATATATCTTACGATTTCTGGCTCGTATATCTCAAGCACATCTTTGAGGCTTATGACCTCGCCGCTTGATGATGAAATTTTTCCGCCTCTCCCTTTGATGCCTAAAAAGTCATACTGAAAAGAAACAGGAGGGTCATAATTATAAACCTCTTTGGCAATATTTTTCGCAGTATCAAAAGAGCCCCCTTCTGAGTGGTGGTCTTTTCCTGCTGGCTCAAAATCTACTTTTTCATAAGCCCAGCGCATTGGCCAATCCAGTCGCCAGGGGAGTTTTACGCATGAAGTACTTCTTAAATCCACTGTTTCCCTGTTTCCGCATGAAGAGCAGTTATACGAAACACTCCAGTCATTGTCCCATGCTTCAACTTCTGTTTTGTCTTTGTTGCATTTTGTGCAAAAAACAGAAACAGGCATCCACTTTTCTTCGAGCGGCGCTGTTCTGTGGGCATCAAGCAGGTTTCTGATTTTTTCCCTGTTTTCAAGAGCTATTCTGATCTCTTTTGCGTAATCTGAATTTCTGTATTTTTCAGCCTGATAAATATATTGAGGAAAAACCCCTACAGCAGGAAGAATATTCTCAAGCTCTGTTTCGTTAGCCATTGCATAACTTTTTTCCTTGCCCCATGGATCCGGAACCATTGTTATTGGAAAACGCAAATACTTTTCAAGAGTTTCCTTGTTTGGCATATTAGCAGGAATTTTTCTGAATACATCGTAATCATCCCAGGAGTATATAAATTTTACTTTTTCTCCCTTGTCTTTAAGAGCGCGTACAACAAGTTCAACAGAGATTATCTCCCTAAAATTACCTATATGAACAGTTCCCGAAGGGGTTATGCCAGAGGCGCAAATAAAACACTCTTTATCTTGCCCAAGAAATTTTTTTCTTTCTCTTATGATTTTATCGGCATTTATATCTGCCCAATGTGTTGAGTTAACAATATTTTCCATAGCAACAAAATCCTCTTGATAGTATTAGAGAAGTATATATGTTTTTAATCTTTTTGTTCAATATTTCTTAAGGGTAGTGCTGATGGATTTTTACCTGCTTGCTATTGCTTTTAATCGCTTAATAGCTGCTTTGTGCGATGGAAAGATTTGCTAAACAGTTGGTTGAGCCTCGTATTATGTTTCGTGCTTGCCTGTAGGACTGTGCTTGCAGGGCGTTTGACTACTTGCTACTACGCCACACCATTTGCATTTTACACCATTAGAGCCGTGTATATGTTTACGAGAAGGTGTTTGAAGGCAGCCATTCCCATAAGAAGATGAGCCGCAAAACATGCACCTCTTATCATCAGTATTATGCTGATGCAAGCCATTAATGCTACCGGGACAACCCGGACCAAATTTACTTGAACCACAATGTGTACATTTAGACATAAAAACCTCCATGTTATAATTATATATCGGCAGTTTTTATTAATATAGAAATACATTTATTATTTCGGAAATCTGTTTATAAATCTTCGGAGCATACACTCCGATAATAAATTAATGAAAAAATTATCAATTCTCTTTTTATTTTTGTTTATTGCAAGCCCATTTTTGTTTTCTGAGGCAGCAGGTTATGCATCCTGGTATGGCGGTAAATTTCATGGCAGAAGGACTGCGAATGGCGAGATTTATAATATGCACCAGCTTACAGCAGCGCACAAGACTCTCCCTTTTGATACGATTGTCAAAGTCAAAAACCTTGAAAATGGCAAAACAACTGTTGTAAGAATAAATGACCGCGGGCCATTTATTGAAGGGAGGATAATAGATCTTTCCTATGCTGCTGCAAAAGAGATTGGAATGGTTGAGGCAGGAATTGTAAAAGTAGCTCTGGAGATTATTGAAGGGGACGCAAGCCAGGCAATCAATTATGTTTATAGAATCCAGGTTGGGGCATATCGCGATATAAGAAATGCTCAAAATGCAGTTGCGGGTTTAAAAGCAAATGGATTAAATCCCTCTATTGAGCAAGAAAGAGATATATTCAGGGTTGTATTACTTAATATAGAAGAAAAAGATGTTGAAAAAAGCCGGGAGATGCTTAGACGGGCCGGGATTAGAGATTATCTTGTAAGGCGAGAGATTCGGCTGTAATATTTAGGCTTTTTTGGTTTCAAGCAATGCGCCTGCCATAATACAAATAATTGGAATATTTAAATAACGTACGCCGATTTGCATGATATAGGTATCTATTGGCATTTTGGACATCGGCAGCAGTATTAATGCATCGAGTATCAGGTTTATCAATAACCAAATTACACCGATAGCGATGCCAGTCTGTAAATAAGCGCCTTTGGTTTTACGAAAAAATATCACCAGCAATCCGCAACCCGCTAGTGCGCTGACTACTATCATAATAGATTTGAACAAATCTATATCAATTAAGCAATTTCCATTTTTATCATAAAAGAAAAAAGAGACAACAAAAGGGATGAGCCATGTCAGGACGCCATAAGCTGTTATTTTTAAATATTTCTTCATGATAATTCCTTTTAGTGCTTTATAATCCCTTAATTTTACCATAGATTACCTGTGGTTATCAACAGAAAAAATTGCAGTCGCAGCTCGCTGATTGTAATATGGCATACAGCGTTATTATTATATAATTTGTATATACTATTATGGTGTGCAACGTGCTTTTGTCAAAGATATTTAGTTAAAAAACAGAAAAACAGAGAGCGGATAACAAGCTATTCTATTGACAAAAATTACTGAATGTAGCTAAAATAAAAAACTAGAATATCAGCCCATTTTAGGAAAGCGAGTCACAATATGCCACGTAACAAATCAACAAAGAAAAAAATTTTTTTTGTAGCAGTAGATTTCTTTGCGGAGAAAGGTTTTAAGCATTGTACTATGCAGGAAATTGCCGACAAAGTTAATATAAAAGCGCCAAGTATCTATAAACATTTTATCAATAAAAAAGAAATTCTTACCGAGATATTTGAATACTATAAAAATAATTTAAATAAACACAGGCTGCCTGTAGAAAAAATACTGGAGGCTATAGATCATGAGCCTCCTGGCAAAGTATTTACCAAGCTTTTTTCTGCATTTGAAACAGAAGAAGAATATGCACTGATGATGAAAATATCAAAAATCGTTATCGGGATGTCTTATGAAAACGAAGATGCAAAAAAAATTTTTCAACAGGCATTTGTCGAAGAACCAACAAAATATCTTAATGATGTTTTTACAAAGCTGATTGATTCTGGAAAAATAAAGTTATTTGATTATGAATCGTTAACATTTCAAATAATTGCATTTTCCCGCATGATTTTTGAAACAAGCTTGCCAGACGGAACTGACCGCGCAGAGATGGATGCCAAGTACAACAACGGAATAGCCCTGCTCGCAAAAGGTTTTGAGAGAGCGGATTTACTCGTTAGGTAAGTAGCATTCTATTTGCTTTCATAACTATTGCGGCAGTGGGGCATACTTTGGCACATTCACCGCAGCCATCACACGCAGAATCAACAAGAGATTTCCCGAAAGGCACTGCCATGCGGGTCTTAAATCCCCTGTTTACAAATGAAAAAACATTAAGTTGTTTTATATCTGCGCATGCCCTTACGCATGAGCCGCACGTTATGCACTTTCCTGTTTCCATTTTAATATCCAGCCGGCTTGTATCAAGAGAGTATGTCCTTCTTTCTCCTTTAAAAAAGTTCTGATCAACATCAAAGCGGGTGGCATATATTCTTAGCTTGCACTCTTCAAGTTTATCGCATCCGCATTTTAAACACCTTTCTGCTTCTGCAACAGCTTTATCGTATTCAAAACCAGTTTCAATTTCTTTGTATGTGTGTTTTCTGTCACTTAAATTTATTAAAGGCATTTTTATCCTTTCTTTTTGTTCAATGCCCTCAAAAAGTGTATCTGGCACACTCTCAAGCGGGCCCATCTGTGAATTAAAAACCTTTTGCTCTCCAGTAACTACTTCTCCGGCAAGATACTGACCAATTGCATGTGCTGCTTTTCTTCCGTTACCTACTGCTCTAACTGCAATGTCTGCCCCGCTCTGGCAGTCGCCTGCTGCAAATATTCCAGGCCTGGTTGTCATAAATGTTGCAGGGTCTGTGGCAATATTACCGTTTTTATCGATTTCTACACCCAAAGGAGCTACAGTGCCGGTTAAAACCTGTTGCCCTATTGCGCTAATTACTGTATCAGCATTAATTTCAAATTCAGAATCTTTTATGGGAACAGGACGCTTTCTGCCTGACTCATCAGGTTCCCCTTGTTCCATTCTTATACACTTAATGTAAAGCTTGTCATTTTTTCTGACAATTGAAACAGGGGCAACAAGATATTCTATTTTTACCCCTTCTTCTTCAGCTTCTGATATTTCAAAATTGCTTGCAGGCATTTCTGCTTTAGTGCGCCTGTAAAGGATTGTAACATCTGCGCCTGACCGGACAGCGCTTCGGGAAGCATCAATTGCTGTGTTGCCTCCGCCGATAACAAAAACTTTTTTGCCAATATCCGGGAATTCTCCGCGTGCAATTTTTCCAAGATAATCTATTCCAGTATAAACACCGGAAAGGGTCTCTCCCTCTACTCTCATTGATGATGCGCCCTGCGCGCCTATTGCTATTAAAAGCGCGTCATAATCTTTTTGAAGAGAAATTATATTTATATCTTTTCCTGTTTCTGTATTATATTTTACTTTAACTCCGGTTTTTTCTATTGAGTCCATTTCTATCGAAAGTATTTTGTCGGGCAATCTGTAGAAAGGGATTCCGTATCTTAACATTCCGCCGGACTTTTCATTTTTTTCAAAAACAGTAACATCATGCCCCTGCTGTCTTAAAAAATATGCCGCGCTCATTCCCGCAGGGCCAGCTCCAATTATTGCAACTTTTTTTCCTGTTTCGTAAGCGGGATTTTTTAATTGAATACCGCCATATTTTTCAATCTCGTTGTCTGATGCAAAACGTTTCATGTTGCAAATTGAAATTGGCTGCTCAATTCTGGTTCGCCTGCATTCATCTTCGCAAGGTCGTGGACATATTCTTCCGAGTGAGGCGGGGAGAGGAGCTTTTTCCCGTATGATTTTAGCTGCTTGTTCAGGGGTATTATCTGCAATAGCTTTTAAAAAACTTTTGATATCGATTGATGCAGGACATGCTGCTTGGCAGGGCGGCAAACAATCGCCGCAATGGTCTGAAACAAGCAAGGTAACGCACATTTTTCTCGCAGCATTGATTTCAGGAGATTCTGCTGTAATGCTCATCCCTTCTCTGACTATTGTAGCGCACGAAGGGACAAGATTCCCCTTTCCCCCCTCTATTTTTACTACACAAACAAAACAGCTTGTAAAAGGTTTTAAGCCTTCTGCATTACAAAAAACAGGAATATCATAGCCTGCTTTTGTTGCTGCTTCCAAAACCGTAGAGCCTTCCGGGACTGTTATATCTTTTCCATCTATTTTTACAGTAACATCTGCCATCTTTAATTACCTAATTTTTATATATTGCATCGAATTTACATTTTTGAATACAAATGCCGCACTTTGTACAGGCTTCGTTATTAATTATATGTGTTTTTTTCTTTTCGCCACTTATTGCGTTTGCAGGACATACTTTTGTGCATATAGTACAGCCTGTGCATTTTTCAGGAGCAATAATAATTTTAATAAGAGAGCGGCATACTCCTGCAGGACATTTTTTTTCTTTTACATGAGCTATATATTCTTCTTTAAAGTATTTTAGCGTTGTGAGAACAGGATTAGGGGCAAGCTGACCCAATCCGCAAAGGGAAGTTTTTCTTACATGATTTGAAAGTTCTTCAAGCAGAATGATGTCGTTTTCACTTCCTTTCCCCTCTGTTATGCGCTGCAATATCTCAAGCATTCTTTTTGTTCCAATTCTGCAAAATGTACATTTGCCGCAAGATTCATCTTGTGTAAACTGCAGAAAGTACCGCGCAACATCAACCATGCAGGAGCTTGTATCCATTACAACAAGTCCGCCAGAACCCATTATTGCGCCTGTGGCATTTATTGAATCATAATTTATTTGGGTATCAAAAAGGTTTTTAGGTATGCAGCCGCCAGCAGGCCCGCCGATTTGAACAGCTTTAAGAGGATATTTTGTAGAAGAACCTCCCCCTATTTCCTGTACAACTTCGCGTATTGTAATACCCATTGGAACTTCGACCAATCCTACTCTTTTGACTTTTCCAGCAAGGGCAAAAACTTTTGTCCCTGTACTGTTTCCGGATTTATATTTATTAAAAGACTCTGCGCCGTTAGCTATTATTCCTGGAACATTTGCAAAAGTTTCAACATTATTGATATTGGTTGGCGATCCATTTATCCCTTTTTCTGCAGGGAATGGGGGTCTTAAGTTAGGCATTCCCCTGCGGTCATGGATAGACATTATAAGAGCAGTTTCTTCTCCGCAGACAAAAGCGCCTGCCCCTTCTTTAACAATTATGTCAAAAGAAAAATCTGTTTCCAGAATATTATTGCCAAGAAATTTTTTCTCTCTGGCATCGGTTATTGCTTTTGTTATTCTTTTAATTGCAAGGGGATATTCTGTTCTGCAGTAAATATATCCAAGCTGCGCGCCTGTTGCTTTGGCAGAAATAATCATCCCTTCGATAACAGAATGAGGATCCCCTTCAAGAATTGCTCTATCCATAAATGCGCCAGGGTCTCCTTCATCTGCATTACAGATAAGATATTTTTTTTCACCTTCTGCTTTTAGAAGAAATTCCCACTTCTGACCTGTTAAAAACCCTGCTCCTCCGCGCCCTCTTAACCCAGACTCTTTTATGGTATCTATTATTTTTGTATTTGTAATATCATGAACAGCTTTTTTAAGGGCGCTATATCCACTTCTTTCTATATAATCTTCTATGTTTTCAGGGTCAATAACTCCGCAGTTTTTAAGCGCAAGTTTTACCTGCGGGCCTATATATTTTTTTACTTCTTCATCATCAAGAATTCTATTCTCCGGAGGAAGCGACCCGAACAAAATCCCATCTATAATTTTTTTTGCAAAATTTTTATCAACATGACCATATGCAATTTTTTTATTGTCTTCGTAAAATTCAACTATTGGTTCTGCAAAACAGAGCCCTATACATGATGTCCTGCTTACAGTTAAATGGGTATCCCCAAGATTTTTTTTAACGTCATCAGAAAGAAAGTAATCATATACATCAAGAGCGCCTGCGGCAATTCCGCATGAGCCAAGCCCAACTTTAACCATTTTTTGGGTCATAACCTGGCTCCTGAAGATTTGTCGCATGGCTCTGATATTATTATGCCATTAAGAAGCTCCTTAATACTGTCGGGAGTCTGCTTTGCATATACGCGGTCCCCAATCATTACAACAGGAGCAAGGGAGCAGCACCCAAGGCAGGCAACTGTTTCGAGAGTAAAAAGAGCATCTTTGGTTGTTTCGCTGTTTTTTATTTTAAGAAAATCGCACAACGTGTCGTATAAAATATCAGCGCCTGATACAAAACAGGCTGTCCCATTGCAAAGTTTTATAACGTACTTGCCAAGAGGGGTAAATCTGAATTGTGAATAGAAAGTCGCAACTCCATAAAAATCACTTACAGCAATTTTTGTTAAGCTAGAGATTTCGCGCAATAAAGCTTCGGGAATATACCCTTTCTTTTTCTGAATTTCCTGCAGTATTGGTATTGCTTTTTCTTTTCCCGCAACTGCAATTATTTCTTCTGCGTCTGCTTGTAGTGTAGAATCATTTTTATTGTTGCAACAGTTTTCCATAATATGCTGTTAGAGTAACTGAAAACTTTGGGTTTTACAATAATATTGTCTAAAAAATTAGCTACAGCTTCGCAGGGAGGTAGCGATTTTTGGGTGAATTAGGGTCTTCCAGGCTCATCACAACCATATCAGCCTGCCATAGATTTTTTTCAATATTATCCATATAATCAATAACCATTATCAAAACAACAAGGGGTGGCTCAATATGTTTATAAACCTCGAACACGCGGATATTTACACAGAAGTAACAGGAAGCGACAGGCCAATGCTTATGCTCCACGGTAACTGGTGCGACCACAATCTTATGAAAGGCTGTATGGAAAATATTTTTACAACAGAAACAGGAAGTAACATAAATAAAAACTGGAAAAGAATTTATTTCGACCTTCCGGGAATGGGCAATACTGTTTTAAAAAAAGAAATATCTACCACAGATGATATATTTAATATTGTCGAAGAATTTATTCATAAAACAATTCCCGAAGAAGTTTTTTATATTGCATCAGAATCGTACGGTTCTTATCTCGCAAGAATGTTTATAAAAAAATATCCACAAAGAGTGGGCGGCATAATGATGATTTGTCCTGTTGTTTTTCCTCTGCTTGAAGACAGAAATTTGCCGGAAATGAAAATAACAAATAGGGATAATGAATTTTATAAAACCCTTAGTGTAAAAGAACAAGAAACATTTGATAGTATGTTCACCATACAAAACAGCAGCAACTGGGAGCGCTATATAAAGGAAGTAAGGTCTGGGGTAAAAAAAAGTGATATTGCGCTGCTTAAAAAAATTAAAAAATACGGATATGGTTTTAAAGAAAATCCAGATATTCTTGATGCGCCATTCAAAAATCCTTCGCTTATAATTACAGGCAGGCAAGACCTTTCTGTAGGATATAAAGATGCATTTGCGCTTATTGATAAATACCCCAACTCAGATCATGTAATACTCGATGAAGCTGGGCATATGCTTCAAATCGAGCAAAAAGAAATTTTTAATAAACTTGTTTTAAAATGGATTTCAAGGTTAGAATAACTTAGGCAGGGAGAGCATTATGGTAAAAAAACTATCTGCAGTAATTTTAATACTACTTTTTATATCATTTTCTTTTTCATGTAGAAATCATCAACAGGCAGTGCCGATAAATTCGGAAAAAGTATCTGCATTTACAGGCGGCATTATATCGCCAACAGAATCCATCAGAGTTGTGTTTAATGATGCTTATGATACTGCAAGGCCTATCCCTGCTGGTATGTTTCAGTTAAAACCAGCAGCCCATGGAAGAGTGTTTTGGGAAAATGAATGGACACTTGTTTTTGCGCCATCAAAACCTTTGAGGCCGGAGACCCGGTATCGGGCAATTGTTGATATTTCAAAAATATCTGAAAAAGAAAATCCCCCTTTTTATTTTGAATTTCAAACCCAAATCCCGTTACTTGAAATTGATCTTAATTCAATAAGAGTAGATGAGTTGGGAATGGCTTTTATATCAGGAATAGTAACCGCAGATAAAGGGATGCCAATAGCACAGATCGAGCGGGTGCTAAGTTCAAGAGAGCTTGGAAGAGTTGAGTGGGATCACCAAAATGGGATCCATCATTTTTCTTTTAACCCAATAGCGCGCAGAGATAGAATCCAAACAGCTGCCATAAGATGGGATGCCAGGCATATTGGGTTAAGAGAGAGGGGCAGAATACCTGTCCAAATACCAAAATCAAACCTGTTTGAAGTTATGGATATCAGGCAGATTGGAAGAGCTACACTTGAAATCGCATTTTCATCCCCGCTTAGAAATAATCAGGATTTAAGAGGCTTTGTATCGCTTTCAGGACAAAGTGATATCCGTTATTCGATTGATGGAAATATCGCCAGAATTTATGGAAGCGATTTTTTCCCTGGAGGAACAGAGCTTATTATAAAAGACCTTGCAGATATTCATGGAAACAGACTGACAACACCTGTTTCTTATAGAGTGACCGAAAGATGGGAGCTGCCGGAAGTTCGTTATGCGAGAACCGGCAATATTCTCCCTACCACTCAGGGCTCTGTAATGGTTGTGGAAACGCGCAATCTTTCAGGTATTATGGTAGAAGCTTTTGAGATCCGCGGCGATAATATGCTGCAGTTCTTACAGATAAACAGTTTAAGTGGAACAAGAGAGCTTAACAGAGTTGGAGCACCTGTATGGTCAAAGACTTTTGACCTTCCATGGCAAGCTACAGATAAAAACAGGTGGATCAGTCATGGGCTTGACATTTCTGAGCTTGCGACAAAATATCCGGACAGCCTTTTCCGTATGCGCGTTACATTCAGAAGACATCATGTAAATTTTGAATGTACAAACACTCACCCAAGTTTTGCCAATCTTCAGTTTCCGGATGAAAAATTCCCCCGTATAGATTCTGATGATACATATGGTGATTTTAGCTTCTGGTCAGCTTGGGGCAATAACGTGAATATTCCCTGGGAATGGCACAGATTCAGGAGAGACCCATGCCACCCTGCGTTTTATATGCAGTTTTCTGACCACAATATTACGATTGGAAGAAATATTTTGGTATCTGACCTTGGGCTGGCAGCAAAAAGAAGTGCTTCGGGTAATTGGCTCGTTACAGCAAAAGATATCAGAACAGCAACTCCTGTTCAAAACGCAGAAATATTATTTTTAAATTTTCAGGGCAGGGTTTTGGAAACTTTAAGAACCGATAGAGACGGGCTGGTAATGTCAAGGCTTTCTTCTGAGCCTACGTTTATTTTTGCACGTGGCGTGTCGAGTCGCGCGTTTTTAAGACTTAGCGATTCTCTTGCGCTTGCAACAAGCCACTTTGATATATCTGGCGATAGACCGGTATCTGGCATCAAGGGGATGATATACGGAGAAAGGGGAGTATGGAGACCAGGTGATAATATATATCTTACATTCATTCTTTCTGATCCGCAAAACACGTTGCCTGCAAATCACCCTGTTTTGTTTGAGCTTGAAGATCCGCGGGGGAGAATAGTTGAAAACAGGACACTCACATCTTCTGTAAATGGCTTTTATGCTATAACTACTTCTACAAGAGAAAATGCTCCAACAGGGCGCTGGACAGCCCGTGTTAGGGTAGGCGGAGCCTTGTTTGAGCAAAGTCTTAGCGTCGAAACAGTTATGCCTAACAGGCTTAAAATAGATCTTGTGTCAGGGAGTGACAAGCCTTATCTTGATACCTCCCCTACGCTAATGACTCTTGAGAGCGCGTGGCTTCATGGGGCAACAGCGCCTAATCTTAAAGCAGATGTATCTGTAGTTTTTACAGACAGAGAAACATCTTTTGCTACTTTTCAGGATTATACTTTCCGTGATCCGTCAAGAGTGGTTTTTTCAGAAAGACAGACGTTGTTCGACGGAACTCTTGACCAAAATGGCAAAGCGGAATTTAATGTGACCCTTTCTCCTGGTACTGCTGTTCCGGGAAAACTTTTTGCAAGATTTCTTACGAGGGTTTTTGAGCCTTCGGGATTGTTTTCAACAGAGCAGGTGACAATGGAGTTTTCTCCGTATAACCGTTATGTTGGAATCAAGTTGCCCAAGGGAGATGAAGCAAGAAATATGCTTTTGACAGATACAGACCACGCAGCAGAGGTTGTTCTTCTTGATTCTGACGGCAACCTTGTGCAGGAAGATGTACGGCTTGAATTTTCATTGCATCAGCTTCAATGGCGCTGGTGGTGGGAAAAAGGGGCAGAAGAAGCAGCCTCATTTTCAAATGCTTTATCACGAACACCAATAATGAGAGGCGAAGTGATTGCAAGAGGCGGGAAAGCTACCTGGAATTTCAGAGTAAATCATCCTTCATGGGGGCGCTACCTTGTTCTTGTGCGCGATGTATCAGGCGGGCATGCAGCAGCAGAGGTTGCTTATATTGACTGGCCGGGCTGGGCAGGCAGAGCGCAGGATGGCCAACAAGGCGCTGCAGCGATGCTTGCTCTTACAACAGAACAGCCTTCATATAGACCAGGGGAAACTATTTCCATCTCTTTTCCATCAAACAGAGAAGCAAGGGCATTGGTTGTTGTTGAAAAAGGGGGAGAGATAATACGGACAGAGTGGATCGAATGTCGAGATACAGTGACAACGTATGAGTTTAGGGCTGATGCGTCCATGAGCCCCAACATATATGTTCATATAACTTTATTCCAGCAACATCTTCAAACATTAAACGACCTCCCCATAAGATTGTATGGAATTATTCCTGTTATAATAGATGATCCACAAACACACATCCGTCCTCAAATCAT
The DNA here is from genome assembly GCA_009780675.1 of Spirochaetaceae bacterium. GTDB lineage: Bacteria > Spirochaetota > Spirochaetia > CADAEX01 > CADAEX01 > WQTU01. Next base: position 42,369 of record WQZP01000017.1, read on the forward strand.
TGCACCGGAATCGTGGGAGCCTTCAACACGAGCCTCTTTTACAATAAGGGAAGAAACAGGAAGAGCAATGACATATACTGCGGTAGTCGTTGATGAAGGGCTTCTTGGGCTAACAAGATTCAGAATGCAGAATCCAAGAAATATCTTTTACAGAAGAGAAGCTTCGTTTTTAACATCATGGGATCTCTACGCTGAAATAATAGGCGCTTTTTCCGGCAAGCTCCAGACGTTACTTGCTATTGGCGGGGGCGATTCCGGAATAGATGCTTCTGCAAGAAGAACAGAGCGGTTTAGACCTGTAGTATTTTACTTTGGACCATACGAGCTTGCAGCGGGCGAGTCAAAAACAAAAACTTTTGATATGCCACAATATGTTGGAGCAGTAAGGATTATGGTTGTTGCAGCATCTTCTCCGACCGCTTCTCCGGTTGCGGCTACGGCTGCTACGCAGCAAAACAGGCAGCAGAGCGGAAGAGCTTTTGGTGTTGCAGAACACACTGTCCCGGTAAAATCAGACCTTATGGTTTTGGGAACTGTTCCTCGAACACTTTCACCTTATGATGAAATTGTAATTCCAGTCACAGTTTTTTCTTATAGAGAAGGGAGAAGAAGTGTAAGAGTAGACATTAATATAGAAGGAAACTTGGCGCTTATGCCAGATACGCCTGCCTCTATTAATGCAGATTTTAACGAGCCTGGCGATACAATAGTTTTTTTTAGGGCAATTGCTTCCTCTCTTCCAGGCCCGGCAAAGATTAATATTTCAGCTTCATCCAGAGGGCTTAGGGATGCTGGGCATGAAATAGAGCTGGACATAAGATCTACTGCAATCCCTGTAACTCAGGCGTTGACAGAATTGCTGCCGCCAAACAGTGTATGGGAGCGCAATATTGCGTTACCGGGCAGAGGCGATACAAATAACGCGGCTCTTGAGCTTTCCAGAATGCCGCCTATTGCTCTTGAATCAAGACTTAGGTTTTTGATTCTCTATCCTCACGGGTGTCTTGAGCAAATAACCAGCATCCTGTTCCCGCAACTCTATCTCGACAAGGTGCAAACCCTGACCGATGATGAGAAAAACATGGTAACAAGAAATATTACAGCAGGCATAGAAAGGCTGGCTGGTTTCCAGACCCATAACGGAGGATTTGTCTACTGGCCTGGTGCTGGTGATGCGCATGATTGGGCTACAAGTTATGCAGGACATTTTCTTGTGGAAGCGCGGCGCATGGGATATGAAGTGCCGGAAGCCCTAATTGGAAACTGGATAAACTTCCAGAGAAGAAGAGCTGCTGACTGGGCAGGCAGGGACGACCAGGAACTTCTTTTGCAGGCTTATCGGTTATACACCATTAGTTTGGCAGGGGCTGCTGATATAGGTTCCATGAACCGGCTTATGGAAAGAGGCAATTTACCTCCTGCGGCTGCATGGCGTCTTGCTGCAGCATATTGGTATGCAGGGCAGAGAGAGACAGCAAGAACTATTGCGAGAAGAACACCAATTACTGTTGCAGAGTATAGGGAGCTTTCAGGAACATTTGGGTCTACTTTCAGGGATAGAGCAATGATTCTTGAAACAATGGGATTGCTCGGAGATGATGGCAGGGCAAAAGAACTTCTTGAAGAAATTGCTTATGTTCTTTCATCAGACAGATGGCTTTCAACTCAGGAAACTGCTTATGCGCTGATAGCTGTTATGCCATTTCTCCAGAACAGGGACAATGCAGAACTTATTACAATAGAAGCAACTATGCAAGGTCAGACGCATACTATTGTATTCCGCTCTCCTATAATGCGTCTGGATTTTGGTGATGTTTCAGGTACAGAAGCCAGGACTGTTTTGAGAAATTTATCCTCTCTGCCTGTGTATGCCCGTCTGGTAACAAAAGGGCTGCCTGCAGAAGGTTCTGAACCTGCTCTAAGCCAGGGGCTTTCTCTTGAAGTGCAATATCTTGATATGGAAGGAAGAGAAATTGATCCTTTCAGGCTTCCGTTAGGCGATGATATGGATATAAGGGTAACAGTCCGCAACACAAGCGCTTTTGCTGTGCCGGAAATAGCATTGGTTCACATTATTCCCGCGGCCTGGGAAATTATAAACACAAGAATTGGAGCAGAAAGAGGTCAAGCTTCGCTGGATTATAATTATCAGGATATAAGAGATGACAGAATAATGACTTATTTTGATTTAGCTTCCGGAAGGGATATAACTATAGGTTTTAGGGTGAACAGAACTTATGCTGGCAATTATTTCTTGCCTGCGATTCACGCCTATGCAATGTATAATGAGTCTATCAGAGCGCTTATTCCGGGAAGAAGATGGGCCAGTGAATAAAAGCTGATGGGATAAACAATGTTGAGAAATAATTTTCGCTATATCTGCTATGTTATGGCAGGTATAGTTATATTGTTATTTTCTTTTTCTCTTTCAACCCCGCTTTTTAAAGTGCCGTACTCTCATGTTATATATGCCCGCAATGGGGAGCTTCTTGGCGCATTGGTTGCAACAGATGGGCAATGGCGGTTTCCGCCGCAGCCTGTTAAAGATTCAAGATTTGCGATTGCCATAATAGAATATGAAGACCGCAGATTCCGTTATCACCCTGGGGTTGACCCAATTGCAATTGCAAGAGCAGCAGTTCAAAACATCAGGGAAGGCCGGATTGTTTCCGGCGGTTCTACGATTACAATGCAGACAATAAGGCTTGCGAGAGGGAATCGCAACCGCACTTTTTATGAAAAAATTATTGAAGTGATACTTGCGTTGCGGCTTGAACTTACGCACTCAAAAGATGATATTCTCGCGCTTTATGTTTCAAATGCCCCTTTTGGCGGGAATGTTGTGGGGCTTGAGGCAGCGGCGTGGCGGTGGTTCGGCCGCTCTACAGAAGAGCTGTCATGGGCAGAGGCAGCGACTCTTGCTGTTCTTCCAAACAGCCCGGGACTTGTTCACCCAGGAAGAAACAGAGATACTTTAAAACAAAAAAGAGATTCGCTGCTCGACCGTCTTGCAAAGCGCGGATTTATTACAGAAGAGACGCGCCTTCTTGCAAAGATAGAACCGCTTCCGCAGGAACCAAGGCCGCTCCCAAGACAAGCGCCCCATCTTTTGGCCAGGACTTTTATGGAGCAGCAAAGTCAAAACAGGCAAAGAAGTTTTTTTCATAAAAGAAATGACCATGCGCGCATTACTACAACGATTGATTACAGGATTCAGGAAAGAGCTAGTGTTATTTTGAATCGGTGGTCAAGCCGCTTTCAGGGTAATGGGGTTATGAATGCTGCTGCAATTATTCTGGATACCCAGACAGGGGAAGTGCTTGCGTATGTTGGTAACGTTCACAGCAGGATTGCGGGCGATGTTGATATTATACCTGCTCCGCGAAGCTCCGGAAGTTTATTAAAGCCTTTTTTATATGCTGCAATGCTTGATTCTGGAGAACTTATGCCAGCAGGGCTTGTAAGCGATATCCCTACAAGGATTGGGAGTTACAGTCCGGAAAATAATACCAGAACTTTTGTTGGGATGATCCCTGCAGATCAAGCTCTTGCGCGGTCAGTGAATATTCCGGCTGTCAGGAAATTGCGCTCTTTTGGCGTTGACCGCTTTGCAAGATTGCTGCGCTCTCTTGGCGTGTCTACCTTATTCAGGCATGGAGATGATTACGGCCTTCCCCTTATCCTTGGCGGAGCAGAAGTTACATTGTGGGATATGGCTGGATTATATGCCGGGCTTGCGCGAACAGCAACAGCTGAGATTGAAAGTAGAGATTCAAAATTTTTCTCTCCTACATACTATCCGCGTGTCGTGAAAACAGAGGGGCGGCAAAATTTAACAAGAGTAAGCCCTATTTCTCCTGGCGCAGCATACCTTACTCTGGATGCGCTCACTTATGTTGTGCGCCCAGGCGAGGAGGCTGCATGGCAAAACTTTGCAAGCGCAAGGCGTATTGCGTGGAAAACAGGGACAAGTTTTGGTTTTAGGGATGCATGGGCAATAGGCACAACATCACGGTGGACTGTCGCAGTTTGGGTTGGGAATGCAACAGGAGAAGGGAGAGCAGAGCTTCGCAGTACAACAACAGCCGCGCCTGTTCTTTTTGAGATATTTTCTTTTTTAGGTTCTTCTGAATGGTTTGAAAAACCTTTTTACGATCTAAAAGTTGCGGAAGTATGTTTTTTGTCCGGGTTCCCGGCAGGGGGGAACTGTGAAGCAATCAGAATTACAAGTTTGCCGCGAAACGCGCCATTCCATAACCCATGCCCATTTTGCAGAACAGTAACGTTAAATGAGGCGCAGGACAGACAGGTAGTGTTAACAGCAAATACTATAGAAAGAACAATAACAAGAAGATGGTTTGTAATGCCTCCAGCAGAAGAGTGGTTTTTTACGCGCTGGAATCTTGATTATAGGGTGCTTCCCCCGTTTGAGGGTGTTTCTGCCAGGTCGACCCCTCTTGCTCTTTTTAATCCAGAGGAAAACTCTCAAATTTATGTTCCTGTGGAAATTGACGGGAGACTTGGGCAGGTAGTATTTATGGCTGCGCATAGGGATAGTAATGCAACCATCCACTGGCACCTTAATGAACAATTTCTGGGGTCAACACAAGTCTTTCACGAAATGGAAACAAGGCCAGCTACAGGCGTGCACCTGCTTTCTGTAGTAGATAACTTTGGCAACACAGTGCAGCGGCGGTTTAGGATTCTAAGCGCAGCGGATTAGGGATGATTTTCTTTGCGTTATATCCTGGTGCGAAACATTTTTTATCTAAATGATGAGGCGTATGTGAAATTCGTATTATGCAGTTATGCGAAACACTCTGGTATGGCTGGGGGGGCGTGGATAGGTAGTGTATAATTTGACAAAATTTAATTAGTATTGTAATATCATTATTATGAATATCGAAATATTTAATGTTTTAGAACAGGCATCGTGTGTAGCGAATTTGTGAAAAAATTATCTTGCGGGTAGCGGTTTTAAAATGGAAACAAGACCTGCTTCTTCAGGCATTCAAGGTAGGCAAGGCGGGAAGGGAATAAAATGGGAGTCTTGTGCAAATTTAGATAAGTAGAAATGAGAAATGTTAAACACAATTTTTTTTAATCATTCACAGTTAGATTTAAGCTCTTCTCTTTTTTCTGTTAAGAAACTCTCAAATTTCTGCAAAGTGTGAAAGAAAAACGCTCGTTTATTTTACACACTTGCATATGCCTTAATATAACAGCCCTTAGAAATTGTTTCAAGGGGGTATTGGATAAGATTTTTCCAGGTTTTTTGCAAACGAAATAATGGTCTTCCGGGACACGCCGAACTTGCGGGCAATGGAGCTTTTTGAAGCCTTTCTGTCTAATAACGATTGTATTTCTGCCTCATATCCTGAAAGTTTGCGCCGGGCGGGCTTTTTTCCAGGGGGTCTGCCAAGTATAAACCCCTCTGATTTTTTACGCGCAAGCGCCTCTTTTGTTCTTTGGGAGATTAGATTACGTTCTATTTCAGCAGATAATCCGAACGCAAATGCAAGAATTTTCGAATGTAAGTTATCTCCCAGTCGGTAATTGTCCTTAATTGTCCAAATTCTTACGCCGTTTAACATTAAATTGTTCAAAATCGACATTATCATGAACAAATTCCTGCCCAGCCTGGATAGCTCGGAGCAAATGATTAAATCATTGGGTTTGGCTGCGGCAAGCAGCGCCCCCAACATTCGCTTTTCCGGCGATTGTGATCCGCTGATGGTTTCCTCAATCCACTGGTCGATAACTATATTGTTTTTTAAGCAAAACTGTTCAATTTCAAATCGCTGATTATCAAGTGTTTGTCTGTCCGTACTGACCCTAATATAACCGTATATCATAACTACCTCCGGTTATAAATTCCATTAGTTTAACTGTGTAAAATAAACGAGCGTATAAAATTCCCACTTTTATAGGGATAGGATAATAACAAAACAGGAGAGGGGCATGAAAAAAATATCAAGATTAGAGGTGCAAATCCTCCAAAAACTACCGTCCTACCAGATTTTGTAGGTGGTCAAATGCGTTTTCTCATAATAACTTTACTTTTTGGTATTGATTACAATGATTTTATTCTAAGAAAAATTTAGGAGGATATTTGTGAAAAACACACTCAAACTAATCGGGATTATCGCTATTGTAACGGTAATCGGGTTTGGTATGGCGGCTTGTGCAAATCCTGCAGGCAGCGAGACAGACAAAACACCTTTGGCAACACCAGCCAATTTGCATATAGAGGCTGATGCTTCTGGTTTCTTCCTTAAATGGAACACTGTAACAGGGGCAGCATCGTATTTAGTGGACATAAACGGTGAAACGTTTTCCACATCAACAACAAGTTATTCATTGGACCATCTGGCAAACGATAACAGGGTACACAAAATCAGGGTTAAAGCAATCGCCCCAAGCAACAGTGCGGATGTAACTGATTCAGCTTTTTCAGCCCAAATAAATTGCGAGCCTGCTATTTATGTTTTTATGTTTGAAGCAAACAGCCCTCTTAGAATTACGGGGCTTACAGGTTACGGCGGAACCATGTTAGACATTGTTATTCCAGAGCAAATCGGGAACAGTGAAGTAACAGCAATAGGACACGGAGCATTTGAAAACAACGCAACAATGGTTTCGGTAGTTATCCCCGCAACCGTAACCGCTGTAGGCAATAACGCTTTTAGTGGCGCAACAGCTTTAACAGAAGTAACTTTTGGAAGTGCAACACCGCCAAGTTTTGGGGCAGGTGTTTTTAACGGCGCTAATTCAATTGAAACAATTGTAGTGCCTGCGGGCAGTGAAAGCGCTTTTGAGTCATCGCTTCCTTCGCTTCCGCCTGTAACAATCGCGGTAATGTATAATGTAACATTTAACGCAAATGGTGGACAGTTTCAAAATGGCAGCGAAACACTGACATTGCAAGTTCGGGGAGGTCAAAGAGCCACACAGCCCCAGGCTCCAGCAAGGCAAGGTTTTACTTTCGTTAACTGGACTGCAACTGCTGGCGGAACATCATTCGATTTTAATACAATAATAACCTGGCACACAAATTTATTTGCAAGATGGAATGCCACTGGCGGCGGTACTACACCCCCGGCTGCCCATGAAGATTTTAATCTGGCAACAATTTTGAACGCATTGAATCCTATGCCAACCCAGCTAACAGCCACTACATGGGGGCAAGCCGCGCAACAATTAGGGCATTCGAATGTACCTATACTTATAGAGGTAATTAAAAACCATTTGTTTACACAAACAGGCAGGACAGTTGTAAACATCATGCAAGTAGGCGCTGCTATGCCAATCGAAATAACCGCGCAAACACCTATAAGCCTTGGCACTTCCGCCACACACCCGCCAACCATGATAAGGGCGTTTTTTGAAGGCAGCGGCACTACGCCCCCTCAACAGCCCGCGCATGAAGATTTTGACTTAACGCCGATTTTGCTTTCATTCGGCAACGATGTGAATTTTCCAGCAACCACATGGGGAGGATTGTTAATTCCCGGCGGCAGATTTTCTACATTGGATGGGCTCATTCACGCCATCATTGGCTATTGCACAGTAGAAGCTGGCAGACTGGTTGTTAACATCATGCAAGTAGGCGCTCTTATGCCAATCGAAATTACAGAACAAACACCTATAAGCCTTGGTATTACTCCCACAGATCCGCCGCAAACAAGGATTCGAGCTTATTTTCAGTAATATAAACACATAACAACATTACAAGGAGATTTTTTATGGCTACTTATGAAGAAGGCAAAGGATGGAAAAGCAATACAGGTATTAACGATTACCATTCTACCCAAGGAGGCGCAGAAGCACGTGATCAACGATTTAACGCTAGTATGAGAAGTAATTTTGGTGGCGGAGGTGGCGGCAGTAATATCGGTGATTCTGTTTTAAGCGGAGGAATGGCGATTTTTTTCCTGTTGGGAAAAATAATCGGTAAAATTATAGGAGCAATTTTCGGCATTCTTTTTAAACTTGGTATTGTCGGCAAAGTTATTCAGTCGGCTATTTTTGGCGCAGGCGCATTTGTACTTTTAATAATAATAATTGGCGGCGGCACTCCGCTTTCCAGATTAGTCGCCTCTGACGGGCTTGCCGGCTGGATTACGTTTTTCTCATTCATTATTCCCGCAGCAGCTCTTGTTTTCTGGTTCTGGCAGAACCATTATAAAGCATTAAAAGCAATGCCCCTCGGTGATTTTATAAACCTCACTGCCATTTGTTTCAGTATTTGTCTTTATGGAACAATTATTTCAGCATTAATTTTCGCTTTTTTTATAAAAATTGGAGAGTGGACATTGGGAGTAAGCCTCGGTATACCCCTTTTTATTGCAGCTTTAGTATGGTTTTTTAATACAAGAGAATATGCTGGATTGGCAAAATCTTTTGATGAATTAACTAAAGCCGCAAACTCAGGAGATAGCGAAGCACAACATGAACTTGGTTTAGCCTACTTCTATGGAGAAGGTGTCAAGGAAGACAAGAAAAAGGCCGTTGAGTTATTTCAAAAATCTGCTGAAAAAGGGGTTGTTGATGCTTATTATCAACTGGCTGCTGCATATTTTGATGGAGAGGGAACAAAAAAAGACCTTGATAAATCTTTGAAATGGTACAAAAAAGCTGCTGATAGCGGACACCCCGAAGGAGAGTTTGGTCTTGCCGTAATATATGCGCTAGGTGAATGTGGCGTTACCAAAGATTTAAAGAAAGCAAAGGAATGGTGCAATAAAGCAGCAGCTCAAGGCCATGAAGAAGCGAAAGAATTCCTGAAAGAGTTGGAGTAATAAATTCAGGGGGAAATTTAACAGCGAGGATACCGTTACCATAAGCAACAAGCGCTACCCTTAATGTTTAGGACTTAAGGGTGAGCTATGATGTGGAGTATTCACAGCAGCGAAAATATGGGTTATACTTAAATTATGGATTTGAACATACCTTATATTGATTAAAATCCGCAACACCTTGTTCTGTAAAAACAAAAGGCATAAAACGTCTTTCACCGTGTTGATTTTTTTGACCATTTTTGCGGTGCCATTTTGTTACCGCATAACCCATGCCTGATGTGGCTCTGATTGCAAAGCCTGCAGGGAACTGTGCCGCCATTGATAGTTAATAGTCCGCCTGACTGTATTACGACAACATTGTCTGCGGTATTTTCATTTGTAACATTGGCCGCGTCCTGAACCGGTTATAATATACTGACCGCGGGGGTCCTTGTTGCGGTCACTTCTGGACCACTCCCAACAGCGTTTACTGCCCTGACCCAGAATGTATATGGTGTTCCGTTGGTCAGGTCTGTGAAGGTGTGGGTAGTCGCAGTAACAGGATTTGGACTTATCCAATTCACACCACTATCTCTTGACACCTCGTATCCGGTAATCGTACTGCCGCCATTATCCAACGGCGCTGCCCAGGTAAGTGGAATTCGCGTATTTCCTGTTGCAGCTGTGAAGTTTTGCGGAGCGCCGGGGACAGTGGGCGTCGTTGCTGCTGCGCTTGCGTGTAGACCATATCCAATAACGTTAACTGCCCTGACCCGGAATGTATATTGTGTTCCGTCAATCAGGTTTGTAAAGGTGTATGTATATGCAGGATAAGGAAGATCTACCCACCTCGCACCATCATCACTTGATACCTGGTATTCGGTAATTACGGCGCCGCCGTCACTTGCAGGCGTTTCCCAGCTAAGTGTAATTGATCCGATGCCTGGCACTGCTGTAACGTATAACGGAATGCCGGGAAAGGTGGCTGGTGCATCAGGCATAACAACAAAGCGCACTGGAAAAGAGACGTTGATTCCATTCCCGCCGCGAACACGAACCGTACTTGTGTGTACCCCTTCGGGAAGGTCAGCATTGGGTCTGACAACCAGTGTATTATTGCTTCCATCACTTGCAATTGAGTTAATAGTAGAAACGCCAGTGGAAGCGGCAGATGAATTAAAAGGGCCGGTAATTTCAACCGTAAGAGGCCCTGTGGCGTTTCCAGCGAAATTGTAAATATATACATTCAATTCTGGTATGTTGTTTGCTGAATACCCAGGAAGGCGGGGAGAAAAATGATATACCCCAGCCGAGTCCCGGGTAAATCCTCTTAAAACAACCCCATAATCATATATACTTATAATCGGCATATCTTTGCATGTTTATTGGAACATTGTTATTTGACCCGAGTACGACGTTTGTCCCACCAGTCCCATGAGCATAATTAAAACCATTTATAGTGGCAAATACAGTACTGCCGGCGGGTAAGCGTATGGTGGCAGTTCTGGTTCCGCTTCCCATATCCTCAAAATAGGAGTTATCCTCTGAATTAGGGATAAAGCAGGCTGAAAGCAGCATTATGCCGAGTATAAGGATAAATGAAATTATTATTTTTGTTTTCATTTTTTCCTCCCTCTTTTTATAATTTAACGGATCTTCCAAGGAGTGGGTAAATCAAATGACCGTTTTTTTTACACAGTTGCACCATTTGACTATACAATGTCTTCACGCAGCATTGCAAGACATGTTTTTGATAAATGTGAAAACGGTCTTACGGCACACGCCGAACCTTCGGGCAATAGA
>WQZP01000018.1 GCA_009780675.1 Spirochaetaceae bacterium
AACCAGCTCAAGTGAAATGCTTACTGGAGCAAAAGAGGTAATACAAGAGAGTACAAATCTTGAGAAAGTGACTCAGGAGATAAGTTCTGGTATGAATGAAATGGCAAGCGGAGCTGATGAGATAAATGTAGCTGTAAACCATGTTAATGAGATAACCATTAAGAACCGCGAAGCAATTGAGACTTTAACAAAAGAAGTTTCGCGATTTAAGATTGATTAGCCGGGCCAGCGCTTGTGAGATTATTTATAAACCAATGATTGACCTTCTATTAGCTACATAATATTATTACTTAGATGTCAATATTAACAGGTTTTCAAATATCAAGATTATACGACCTTTACAATGATATAGATATAACTTTTACAAAAGATATTGTTTCTACAACTCTTTTTAACCATAAAGAAACATATCTAAGATTCAGCGGGAATCACAAAAAGTGCCTTTTATATTCAACCTCAATGAAAAAAGGGAGAGTTATTGTAAATACCGGAGATAATTTTATAGAAAAAACAAAAACCGCGGGAAATATTGTATCACTGCGGCTTGCATTTAATATACCCGGTAAAAATGATATTATCTCGTTCTTTGTAACTGCAAAAATAACAGGATATAATGCATATACAGAAGGGGGATCTGATTTAAATTATGCGTTTTTAACATATACCCAGCGTCCTCCAGATGATCTAATAATAATACTTGGGCAGTTGCTTGAAACAAATATAAATTTTCAGAAGCGGAAGGATTTTCGCATAATAATCAATAATAACAATTATTTAACACTTGGACTAACATCAAGAGATATTAATCTTGTTATTGAAAAAATTCCACGAAAGGCAATAATTATAGATATTTCTGCTTCCGGAGTAATGGCAATTGGAGTAAAAGCCTTTAAATTTCATTTAAATAAAGAGTTGATAATAAAATTTAGCTCAGCAGCTAATGATTGGCAAATTAAAGGTCAAATAATAAGAATAGATGATGTTGAAGGAAGAAATGATGTTGTATTGATTGGCCTCAGGCTTATTCCGGAAACAATTCCTGTAAGTTTTAAGATGAGCATTGAAAATTATCTTAAAACAACTAAAAGTAACGATCAAGCGCCAGATAAAGGACGGTCTCCGGCTAAAGAGCAAGCTCCAAGTGAAGAGCAAACTCCGGCTAAAGAACAAGCTCCAGGTGAAGAGCAAACTCCGGCTAAAGAACAAGCTCCAGGTGAAGAGCAAACTCCAGCTAAAGAACAAACTCCGGCTAAAAAGCAGGCTCCGCCTCCAAAAAAATAGACAAAGATAGGTATTTAAGTGAATGAAATAGTTTTTATAAAAATCCCTGAAAAATTAGCAGGCGAAATTAATGGATTTAACATTGATCCTGAAGTCCCATTACCTGTAGAAAAAGATGAATCCATTGAAAAAGGGAACCTTACAGAGCTTTCCTGGGAAAAAATAATTGCAGCAATGCTAAAAATTCTGGCTTTTCATAGAGATTTTCAACACATAGATTATTATAGAAAATTTATAACTGCAGTAAAACCTGAATTAAAAGAACAGCTTATTGATGCAGGGGTTGAAAAAGCAAGAAACAATGACCTTATTACCTCAGAAGAAATTTTTCTTGCAGTCGAAGGTCTTGAGCCTGATAACACCATAAATATCATAAATATGGCGCTTCTTTATGAGCATAAAGCATCTTTATTAGCTGAAAGCGATAGCGCTGAAAGTAATAAATATATTGATAAGACTTTTGATTTGTACAAAAAAGCGCTTACTATAGATTCATCAGAAAGTACCCACTACTATGCAGGGAAATTTTATTTTAACCGGCATAATTTTGAAAAAGCAAAAGAACATTTCTCTATCTATCTTGAACTTGGTGATCCTGATGAAGATGTTGAAAAAAGAAAAACTGTTTCAAAAATTTTAAGGGAAATTGAATCAAACAATATGCTTGATCTAAAATTTAAACAAGCTTATGACATGATCCAGCTTTGCCAGGAAGAAGAAGGGATAAAAATCATATTAGAATTTATTGAAAATTCACCGGATATATGGAATGCATGGTTTCTCTTAGGCTGGGGATATAGAAGAATAGGAAAGTATAAAGAAGCATACGATGCATTTTCAAAAGTAATTGAGCTTGGCGAAAAATCTGTTGATGTATTAAATGAAATAGCAATATGCAGCATTGAAACAGGAAATCAAAAAGATGCAGAGAAATTTCTTCTGCAAGCCCTGAAAATTGAGCCTGAAAATGTAAAAATAATATCAAATCTTGGGATACTCCATTATAAAGCCGGAGATATAAAAAAAGCGCAATCATTTTTTCTTGCATCTCTGGAATATGATGAAAATGATGAAGTAGCTAAAAAATACCTTGAAATAATAGAAAAAGAGATATAAATAAAAATTTTAATAATAAAACTACCTACTTATTGCCCTGCGACTGAGCCATACTCGCTTGTCCTCACTTCGTTGCGGGAATCGCTCGATGTCTCAGCCTCTGGGCATAAAGCAAACACTTCTTTAAACCTTTAATTTTCGGCATATATTAAAAAAAAATAATTTTTTTTTAATATTGAGTAAAGATTATAGAAAGTTCTGTCGATTACAAAAGTAGAAAAATGGGTGCTCCAAAAGAGCAGAGTTCCCCTTTATCATTATTATTATCGGTAATAATTTAGGGACTTTAACATTTTTTTAAAAAATTTCAGGCAAGGATGCCTGATAGAGCAAATTGAATTGCCCAAATGCAACCCGACACTGCGCTGCGCGGCTTTTCAGGCAGCTCTAAAAATCATGGAGGAAATATGATAATTAACCACAACTTGAGTGCAATGTTTGCACAAAGGCAAGTCGGTATTACTGACAGAAACATTACGTCAAATATCGAAAAACTTTCTTCTGGTCTAAGAATAACAAAAGCTGGTGATGATGCTTCAGGTCTTGCAGTATCAGAAAAAATGAGAAGTCAGATAAGAGGTCTTAATCAGGCTTCAAGAAATGCGTCTGATGGTATTTCATTTATACAGACAAGCGAAGGATATTTACAGGAATCACAGAATATTCTTCACAGACTTAGAGAACTAGCTATACAATCTTCAAATGGTATTTATACAGCAGAAGATAGAATGCAGATCCAGGTTGAAGTTTCACAGCTTATTGACGAAATTGACAGAATAGCTTCTCATGCTCAATTTAATGGGATGAATATGCTTACTGGAAGATTTGCAAGAGAAACTGGTCAAAATGTTGTAACAGGTTCAATGTGGTTCCATATTGGTGCTAATATGGATCAAAGAACCAGAATTTTTATAGGAACAATGACTGCAAGAGGTCTTGGACTCCTGAATCCCGATAATAGTATTATAAGCCTCTCAACTCCAGATGGAGCTAATATGGCAATAGGGATAATTGACGCAGCAATGACCCTAATCAATAAGCAGAGAGCAGACTTGGGCGCGTATCAGAACAGGCTTGATCACACTGTAAGGGGTATTGATGTTGGAGCTGAAAACCTTCAGGCAGCAGAATCAAGAATAAGAGATGTTGATATGGCCAGGGAAATGGTTGAATATGTTAAAAACCAGATACTTATTCAGGCAGGAACAGCAATGCTTGCACAAGCTAACACAAAAGCGCAATCTGTGTTGCAATTATTGGGTTAACATATTATTATATATACGTAGAGTATATATTTTAGGGCAGTTTTTTAACTGCCCTAACTGTTCTTTGAAATAGCCTCCTTAAAAGTAAGTAAATAGCCGGGGAACACCTCTTAAATGGGGAGAGATGTTCCTTTTTATAGGTAAGTTAAGAAGTGGCGCGTATGCTTCTTAAAATATGCCTTAAAAAGGTTATTTCAATAAAGGCAAGGGATGCCTTTTATTTACTATTACAAGGAGGGTTTATGATTATAAATCACAATATGAGCGCTATGTTTGCTAACAGACAGCTGGGAAATACAGGTGCTTCGTTAGAAAAAAATATTGAGAAACTAAGCTCCGGATTAAGAATCAATAGAGCTGGTGATGATGCTTCTGGTCTTGCAGTATCAGAAAAAATGAGAAGCCAAATAAGGGGCCTTAATCAAGCAGAAAGAAATATCCAAAATGGAGTTTCTTTCATACAGGCTACCGAAGGCTATCTGCAGGGAACCCAGGATATTCTTCACAGACTCAGAGAACTTTCTATCCAGTCTGCAAACGGTATTTATTCCGCTGAAGACAGAATGCAAATTCAGGTAGAAGTTTCACAGCTTGTTAGTGAAGTTAACAGAATAGCTTCTCATGCTCAGTTTAATGGCATGAATATGCTTACAGGCGCTTTTGCAAGAGACAGCGCAGTAGGTAGGATTATGACACTGCATGTGGGTGCTAATATGGATCAAAGTGAAACACTTTTTATCCGGACAATGACAGCAAATGCTCTTGGCCTTATAAATGATCAAAGCCCTGGAGGAATGATTTCAATTTCAACTCCAGACTTGGCAAATATGGCTATAGGGTTGGTTGATAGTGCTCTCAGAAGCCTTAGCCAGCAAAGAGCTGATCTTGGCGCATACCAGAACAGGTTTGAAATGGCTTCCAGGAGTGTTGCAGTTGCTGCTGAAAATCTGCAATCTGCAGAGTCAAGGATACGAGATGTTGATATGGCAAGCGAAATGGTTCAGTATGTAAAAAATATGATACTTCACCAGGCTGGAACAGCAATGCTTGCGCAGGCAAACACAAAAGCAGAATCTGTGCTTCAGTTGCTATAAACCCATTGAAGTAAAGTGATTATGTGTTCTTTTTTAAGAAGATAACTGGACATCATCTTCTTAGTATTATGAACTAAATTAGGGAGAGATCGCGCCTCTCTCCCATTTTTTAAGAATTTTAAAGAGGTAAAATTATGGAACTGGGAATTCAGGGAAGAATGAACCAGCCGCCACTTAGAAATAATAATCAGCAAAAAGCTGTGCAATTAATACAGCCAGAGCAAAGTGAGGTTGCAAAAGAAGCTGCAGCCAAAGCTGAAAGGAATCTGCAGCGGACTGTAGCTATATCAAAAGAGGAGATGGACAGGCATATCCGCAGGATTTTGCAGGATGCTTCGCTTTTTAACAGAGACCTTAGATACTCTATAAACAGGGAAACAAACGAGGTAATAGTTAAAGTGGTCGATAAAACCACCGATAAAGTAATTAAGGAAATACCTCCCGAAGCCCTACAAAGGTTGCAAATAGGCCTAAAAAGACAATTAGGCTTATTAATAGACGAAAAGATTTAAATTTTTAAATGGGGGTAAGAGGCCCTAAATGTCTGATTTAATAATTCCTGGCGTAACAAGTAGAGTCAACTCTGACAAAATTATAGAAAACCTCATGAAACTTGAGCGTATTCCTCTTGAGCGGCTTGAACAGAGAAATGAGGTAAGCAGACAGCAAAGAGAGGTATGGCAACTTCTTAACAGAAAAATCGGCCTTGTAAGAGATTCCTCAAGACTACTTTATAGCTTTCAAAACCCTTTTGATGATAAAAGAGTAACATCATCAGACCCCTCTGTGCTTACAGCAACAGCAACAAGAGGAGCTGCTATTGAAAACAGAAGCCTAAGAGTTGTTGAGATAGCATCTGCAGACAGATTTGTCTCAAGACCTATTCCCAGAAATGAACAAGTTGAGTCCGGAACTTACACCTTTTTTGTAGGAGAAAGGAGAATTTCTTTTAATTTTAGGGGAGGTTCTGTAAGGGATTTTGTAGATATGATCAACAGGCATGGCAGAGATGACTTAAGAGCCACAACCATCAATTATAATAGAGATAATATCTACTTTATTATTGAATCAAGAATAACAGGACGCGATAATCAACTCTCTTTTGATGGACAAGCTTCTGATTTTGCCATTAGAACAGGAATAATGACACTAAACCAAACCTCAAATAGGCCAATAAATATTTCAAATGAAAACATAAGAGAATGGACTACTCCAATAAATAGAGATGCATTTACTATAGATGGGAATTCAGTAACAGTAAAAAGCGGAGGAGAGCTAAGGATCGATATAAATCCTCATGTTGCAACAAGAGGAATCAGTACTGATAATATGCTTCTTGAATTTACTATAAGGGTAAAAAATCTTCCGGAAGCCCCTGTTATTGAGCATACTGCCCCTCCAGGGCCTACTCTTCCTGAATCAGGAACAACAGCTTTTGAAAATATTACGATCCAGAATAACCCGCTTGGAATAACTCTTCCAACATGGGAGCCCCCTCCTCAACCAGAAAGAATTACAGATATGTCTGTTGTTTTTTTGGGAGCAGGGAACAGAATAGACAGGCTTAGCGATATAGAAGACAATGAAGAGGTTCAGAAAATACAAATTCCTTTAAGCCACATTGCAAACCCTCTTTCTTCAATTAATATAAGAAACAAAAATACACATAAAGAAATAGCAATATCAGATATAAGAATATTTAATCCAGATGACCGGGGAGATCTTGTTCCTGTAAATCCTGCCTCAACAGCATCAGACGCAGTAGTGGAAATAGATGGAGTCAGGGTCAGAAGATCGTCAAATACTATTGATGACCTTATACCGGAAGTTACTTTAACTCTTAGGGCCCCCGGACTTCAAAATATTGATCTTAGAATTGAACCAGACGCAGCGCACATAAAAAATAGCATAATCACGCTTATAGGCAATTACAATGACCTTATTGCAGAACTCAATATTTTATCCCGCCATAGTGATGAAATAATAAATGAAATCACTTATTTTAGCGAAGAAGAGCGGAGAGCTGCAAGGGAAAGAATGGGGGTTTTGCAGGGCGAAGTAGCAATTACACAGATGCGTGACCGCCTTATGCGAATTATGAGCGCTCCTCATAGATGGAATGAGGATAACTATTTTACCCTTCTTGCTGAAGTAGGTATTTCGACAAATGCCAATTTAGGTGGCGGCTCTGCAGCTTCAAGGCTTAGAGGATATCTTGAAATCGATGAAAGAAAGCTTGATGCTGTAATAGAAAACAATCCTTCTGCTATAAAAAATTTATTTGGGTTTGACAGAACTTCAGATATGATCATTGATTCAGGTGTAGCATTTGAAATCGATAACTATCTTAGAGCTTTTAATGAAACTGGCGGGATAATAGCAACAAGAATCAGCACAATAGACCGCAATATAGCCAGAACCGATACAGAAATAGCTAACTTTAATCAAAGACTTGTAAGAGTCGAACAAGATCTTAGAAGAAGATATGGAATAATGGAAGGAGCTTTGCAGGAACTGGAACAAACATCTTCATCATTGCGAAATCTTAATAACCTTAACCTTCATAATAATAACTCCAGATAGTCTATAAAATTCCGACAATCTAACTATACGCTTTTCAATGGGAGAAGTAAGTGAATATTAGTATTGACGGCAATATTATTGATTATACTCTTGAGAAAGAAAAAAACGGCTATGAAATTATTGAATCAATTAGCTTATGGCTGCGAAAAAACTATATCATAATAAAATCAATAATTATTGATGAAAAAGAATATGATTATGATGATAAAACTTTACTTGGTGAATTAAGTGTTGATTCTATTAATAAAATAGACATTATTACTCTCACATTAAGAGAATATAGGTATAATCAACTACTAATCATTCAGGAATATTTTGAAAATCTTATTTCAGCAATAAACAACAATAATAAAGATGAAGTTTTAAAAATATTTAAAAATTATGAAAAAATAAAACCAGACATGGAAGAAGTTATTGATAAAATATATAAACCCGAAAATCAGGGATTTATAGAGACAATGGTTTCCAAAAAAGAGCTTACTGATTCTGATTATGCAAATCTGAAATTTTTTATGGAAAATATACTTTTTATAGTTGAAGAAAGAAAACGGGAAGTAATAAATCCTGAAACAGAGATTGAAAGAGAAAAAAAAATTTTTGACACGCTTCTTCCTGAAATTGAAATAATATCTGTGCTTTTGCAAACAGGAAAAGAAAATGAAGCTTTTGAAAAAATAATAAAATTTGTTGATTTTACAAAAAAACTATCAAGGCTTTTAAGTTATTACAATATGGGATTAGGTAAAATTGAACCTGAAGAAATAAGTAAGTTTAATAATCTTCTAATTGATTTTAAAGTTGCTTTGGAACGAGGTGATTCTGTTCTTATAGGTGATATTTTGGAATATGAACTTTCCCCAGTTATTGAACAGTTTTTTGATGCTATGTTATCCGAAAAACAGCAGGAGAAGTAGATGATAAGCCAATTACTCCTTCAGGCAACTGGATCGTTTGGATTGCCTGAACTTACCGCAGCAGATAGCAGAACAGTATATATTGCAATAGGAATTGTTGTTGGTTTTATAGTGTTGCTGGTGCTGGGCAATATGATAAGCAATAATAAAAGAATCAGGATGGGCGGATTTCCTTTAAAGAGGGGAACTGGTAGTAGCAGCAGTGTAGTAAAAAGTTCTGCCCCAAAAATAAGTAAAGGAAAATTCAGAAAAATCGCTAAACAGATAGGATTATCGCCTGCTCAGATAAAAATACTTGAAGATATTGCTGAAAAACACAATGTTGGTTCGCCTGCAATATTTTTAACCTCGCATAAAACTTTTAATTTGACAATGAAAAAAGTTATACAAGAGTATGACAACGGAGCATATTCTTTAGAGGTTAAAGAAAATTACAAAATGTTGCTTTTTAATATTAAGCAAAAACTTGATAAAAGCAGCGTAGCAGGCGAAAAAATATCAACATCACGCCAGCTTGCGGTTGGAAAACAGATAATAATCACAACATCTACTGGAGAAAAATATAGTACAAGTATTGTTACTAACTTAGCAGATTATATGTGCGCAAATATTCCAAAGAGATCAGATGGAAGTATGTTAAGGCTTAATAAATGGGAGCCTATAAAAATCTCTGTTCCGGAAAAAGGGGATAGGGGTATTTTTTATGATTCAAAAATTGCAGGATATTCCACGGCAAAAGGAATTTCCTGTATAATGCTGCAACACTCAAACAGTATACAGTCTTCAAAACAGCGTAATTTTCCAAGAAAAGAACTTGGAAAAGCGTGCTATTTCTTTAAAATAAATATAGTAACACTTGTAGATGGAAAAACAACTGTTAAAAAAGCCGTTATTGATGATAATGCCAAAGGCAGATTAGGAAGTGTTCTTGAAATATCTGCTGGAGGATGCAGTATAAAATCTCAAAATTGCCTAAACAGGGGTGATTTATTAAGGGTAGATATAGATATTGAGAGGAGACAAACTATTTCTGCATTGGGCAAAATAGTAAACATTAGAAAAGTAACTCCAGGAACTGCGACTATGCATATTCAGTTTACCAGAATGTCCAAAAAAAATATGAATTCAATAAATTCTTATATTTATGGCATTGGGGAAAGAACAACTATTCTTGATTATTAAATGGTTATAGGTTATTTTGGTTGATAAATAACTATATTTTTGATAAAATGAGCATTAAAATATGAAGCTAAAATCTATTAAAAACATTAGAAAAAAAGAAGCAAATTCTCTTTTGTATTACCGAAGTGATTATTTGGCAGAAGCGGTATTTGAATATGGAAAAGTTTCAAAGGAAGAGGAAATTCCTATTGGGATTACAATAGAAAAAAATGCACTTGGAGAAGCGCTGGTTAGTGTCAAAATCGATGGGCATATTAATTATCCTATGTTAAATGCCATGAAAATACTCAAAGAGGAGATTTTAAAAATGCAATCAGATGGAATATTCAGCTGAAAGCATTTTTTTCATATTCTGAGCAAGATACTTTTAATATAGGAAAAGATTTTGCTCAAAAACTTACTCCAGGCTCTATAGTAGCGCTTTCCGGAACTTTGGGTAGTGGAAAAACAGCTTTTACAAAAGGGATAGCAGAAGGACTTGGAATTTTCAATACTATTACAAGCCCAACTTTTACACTTATATGCGAATATGAGGGCAAAATCCCGCTTTTCCATATGGATCTATACAGACTAAATGATGTGAGTGAATTTGAGATGGCCGGGGGCAGGGATTTAATATATTCTAATGGAATATCTGTTATAGAGTGGGCAGAAAAACTAACAGACTATTTTCCTGATAACACAATAAAAATTAATATAGAAATAGAAGAAAACGGAAGCAGAAAAATTACAATATATGAACTCTCTTCATAATGTAGACACATTATGAAGAGATAACCACAAAACCCGCATTTTCGTAGCCTTAGGCGAGAAAATGCAAATCCAGCCACAAAGTGACCGACTTTGTGAAAGCTGGATACAATATATGGACTCTGTCCATAATGTAGACATTTATGAATATAATAGCATTTGATACAAGTACAGAAAATCTGGGAATAGCATTAAAAACAAATAACACTTTATACACTATTGCTTTAAATGAATCATTAAAGCACTCTGAAAAACTTTTACCACTTACAGAAACTCTGTTTAATGCTGCTGCCATAAAAACGGAAAATATAGACCTTGTTATATGCTCCAAAGGACCTGGTTCTTTTACAGGCCTCAGAATAGGGATGGCAACAGCCAAGGGAATAGCTTTTGCTCTTTCTGTCCCTTTTGTATCAGTACCTACATTGGACTTTCTTGCCTCTGACTTATCATTTTTTGATGGCGCTGTTATCCCTGTAATTGATGCAAAAAGAAAAAGATACTACACTGCAATATATGAAAAAGGGAGCAGAAAAACCGATTATCTTGATGCAGAATATAATGAAATAATAGAGTTATCAAATAAGTATAAAAAAATATTACTTACAGGCCCTTATAGCAGTAAGTTATATAACGATATATTGGCTAATAAAGATATAGCTGATGAAAATATTTTTTTAGACCCTCGTTCAAACGATAGTAAAGTTAGTATGTGTCTTGAAATAGGCGTTGACTTGTATAATAAAGGGCTAACAGATAAAGATGATTCAGAGCCAATTTATATACGAAAAAGTGATGCCGAAGAAAAATCTGTAAAGTGAGTTTATTGATCAACGCGCAGAGTTGCGCATGAAGTTTATTAACTTTATTTATCTGTTTCTTTTTTAAACATTGTATCAAGCGAAGGGATACTTTCTGTATTGAATTTCGCAGCTGCCTTATTTTCTTCCTGAATAGCCATATAAATTTCTTTTCTATAAATGGGGACAGATTTCGGAGCGTTAATTCCAAGTTTTACCTGGTCTCCCCTTATTTCAAGGACAATAACTTCGATATTGTCATTTATTATTATGCTATCATTTACCTTCCGCGCGAGCGCCAGCATTTGTGCCCTCCTTGGAAGATAGCTCATCAATAATATAATGTTTGACTTGCCATTTTTTATTAAGTGAAATTAGTTGCCTGCCTATCCTGAGTTCCTTATTGATTATAATAGGTCCCTGCAAATTAGCTGTCATTCTTTTAGGATCAGCTGGTACTGTAACAATTGCATATATAAGTGTTTTATTTTTTTCAGCAGGTGTAAGTTCAAGCTCTGCAAGATCATCACTATCAACATCCGGATCATAGTCTGCCCTGAAAATTATTGGCTCAATAAGCACAAAAGCAAGATCCGGAACTTCTATTGCCTGCAACCAGTAAAAAGGCCATTGATTTGCATTAAGAAGAGCATATTCTTTGATGTTTTCAAATCCAAAAATACCTTTGCTGAAATATACCCTCTGTGTATCATCAATATTTATTATGCCTAAAGATTTTGTCTCAAGCTTCATTGGATTACCTTAAAAAATCGAGTAATGTTTGAGGTAAAACCCTTGCAGCTGTCTGAAGAGATGCTCTGTGGGTATGTTCAAGCATTCTAAGTTCCATAATAGCTTCGGCAAGGTCTATATTTACTTTTCTTGAATTTATGCCCTGTATTTCAGGGATCTGAAAAGCAAGCCTGTTTTGAACAATTTGCAATCTTTCATCTCTTGCCCCAAGTTTTCCTACCTGTAGTATAAGATGGTCCATCCCATTTTGGATCCCTCTAAGAGCCCCGCCGCCAATATCAATAACATTCCCGGCATAAAGGCTGTCTCTCAAACCTATTACTACATCAAAAAGAGAACCACCCGAAATTCTTGCGTCACCCGCAATGTTGTGCGGCGGGCGCTGATTGGTGTTTCCTATAAGGCCTAATTCCTGAAAAACACTCCCTTCGCCTAAATCTTCGATCCAAATCTGGTGGGGTTGTGTTGTTGAAAGATAAAGAGAATTTCTTACAGGGTCAAGCGTTGCTTTTACAGGAGCTCCGGAGTCATTGATTTTTGCAATAATTGCATGAACATTATCCCCTTCTTTTAAGTCAATAGTAACTCCACTTATATAAATAGATGAATCTTCTCTTACAAAAAAGCTTTCGGCATTCCTGGAAGATATAAGTATCTGGTTTTCTGCCCAAAAAACAGAATTTCCGGGAAAAGCTGATTTCGCATAACTCTGCTCAGATATTTCCACAATATTGTTTTTATTGGTTCCAATAAATTCTACATTTGTCACCAAAGACCTGCCACTTCCGTCAACATATCCTGTAGTAGTTCTGAATGCCAGACTTAAACTTCTGTCACCTGAAAATATTGTTGTGCCATCGCCATGTCTTGCATTTGAAATTTCAATAAGTTCACTTAAAAGTTGATTAACTTCCTCGGCCATCATTATTGTATCTTGTCTTGTGAAAGTGCTGTTAGAACCCTGGATAGCAAGCTCATTTACTCTGTGCAATATGTTTATAGCCTGCTGGAGATGCGCCTCTGCGACTCTTCCGCGACCCTGTATTTCTGCAGCATTGTCTGCAAACTGCTTGAGCCTTGAAATATTGGATTGCAGAACAACAGAATTCGCAGCAGCAATGGGAGCATCCCGCAAATTTGTAACTTTGCTTTGCGTTGCTATTTTTCTGTGAATATTGTTAAGACTACTTTCCTGTCTTCTCATATAGAATTGAAGGTCTTCGTTACCCATATTTGTACTTATTCTTTTCATCTTACTATTCCCCTATTTTAGCCACGTTATTTATGATAATTTTAACCTGTTAACAACAATATCAAGCATCTCATTCATCTGTGATATAAATCTTGCAGCAGCAGCATATCCATGCTGAAACTTGATCATATTTGCGAGCTCTTCATCGATATTTACTCCTGAAATTGATTGCCTCATATCTTCAAGGTCTTTCATTATAAGATTGTGTGTTTCAAATGTTATTGCTGCCCGTTCCCCTTTTAGCCCGATATCTGCTATAACAGATGAAAAATATTGGTCAAAACTTGTAAATTTTCCAACCATAAGTTGCTGGTTCCGTAAAGATGCTATTGCAAGAGCTGCAGAACCATCCCCAGGATTTGCTGGCCGACCATTTGTGCCAAACCCGGCAGCTATATTCATTGAATCAGCAGCAATTGCCCGATTAACTTCGATCCATCCAGAAGGGTGACTTAATGGAGCAACAGCAAATTGCGTATTGCTGGCAAGCGATTCTACAGCATTGGCAGTTTCCCATGTATACGCCCCAGCGCTTCCGCTTGCAGCAAGGATGCCTGAATAACCAACAAGAAATTCCCCGGAATCTTCTATATGCTTGATAACAAAATCAGGGTTCCTTATGTTTTCTGCATGCATTGCCCTGAATACAAGCCTTCCTTCCTGGTTTAATGTGGCGCTTATTCTTGCAGGTGAGTTATTTATTCTGTCAAGAACATCCTGAACAGTATCTGTTGGAAAATATTCTATTGTAACATTGCTATCTGCGCCAGACAGGGTCATTGTCCCTCTTAACCCTATAAGTTCTGTTGGAACAAGGGAATTTGCGCCTGAAATTCTAAAAATATAAGTTGAATCAAAAACACCATCGCCGCTTCTGTCGTAATTTCCATCTACAGATAACACAAACGGATGCTCTGTAAAAAAGTCAATACCTGTTGTGCCATTTGCTCCCCATGCGTTTCTATGCAAATAATTTACGTTATCAATAAAATTTATTGTCATAAGGTCCAGTTTCTGAATCTCTTCCCTTACATCCACATCTCTTAGCTCAAGAAAGGAAGCAAGCTGGCCACCCCTGATAGTTGCTATTTCGCCATTATGCTGCCATATAACTCTTGAATACCCGCTATTTTCAGTATCAACCACTGTTGTTAGCGGATGGGTCACCCTCCCCTGCACCAGGTGAAGACCAGAAGTGTGTACCTGGAACTCATCAGGGTCTCTGTTATCAACAGTAATATTTATAATAGACGATAGCTGATTAACAAGAAGATCTCTTCTGTCAAGAAGATCATTCGGATTGTCTCCCATTGCCTTAACTTTTACTATTCGTTCATTTAGGTGAGCTATGTCAGATATGATCGTGTTAATCTTGGCAACAGCACCTGTAACTTCTGTTTCAAGCATATCTCTGATCTGGCGAAGTGCATTGTATCTGGTATGGATCGAATCTATGAGTGTTTTTCCTCTTTCAAGAACAACCTGCCTGGAAGCCATTTCTGATGGAGAAATGGAAAGCACCTGCCAACCTTCCCAAAAATTATCCATGGCAGATCTTATGGAAAGATCTCCGGGTTCATTATATATTTTTTCTATCATTAAAATATAGCGGTCTCTTTCCTGCCAATATCCACGAATATTTGCCTGGGAAACAATGCGGCCTTCAAGAAGTTCATCTCTTATTCTTTCAACACTTGCAGCTACTACACCCTGCCCCAACTGCCCTGGAGTGTGCACCCTGTTAAGATGAGGCGCATATAATGGCTCAAAAGTTGTCAATCTTACCCGCTGCCTGCTGTATCCTTCGGTTGACGCATTGACAATATTGTGCCCGATTGTGGTCAAGGCTTTGTTATGCGCCATAAGACTTCTTTTTCCTATTTCAATTCCCATAAATGTGGATTGCATATTAAATCTCCTTGCTTATAGCTGCTGGTCAAGCAGAAAAGGCGGGGCAATGGCAACTTTATTTGCCCCTTTATTGTCATATATCGTTCCCTTTCTCATTGGAAATGCTTCCTCGAAAACTTTTGCGATTGTTGATGTAATGGTGGAAAGATATGCATCTATTCTCATTGTTAAAGCTTTTACTTTAACTACGCTGACTTTTAAATCTCTGTAGAGAGAGTTCAAATAAACACTTTTTTCGGGGCAATATTTAGAAATGAAAGCATAGAAATCGCTGCTAGAATTATCATTACAACAAAATTTCATGGCATTATAAATATTGTTTCTTTCTATTTCTATTTTATCGATTTCTTCTGCCTGTTGTTGCAGATATATGATTTCATTATTGAGTTCTGCCCAATTTTTTAATGCAATCTGCTGTTTTAGGTTTTCCTCTGCAGTGTAAAAATCTTTAAATGCCTCTAGTTGCCTTTTAAGACAATTTTCCAGCTTTAGCGTATATTCTTCTAAATTCATCAATATCCCCCCTCTCTACATAAGTATCGGAATATTTTAAAAGTTTTTAATTAAAACTAGATGAATGAAAAGGGTAAGTATGGGGGTATTTTGCTATTATTTTATTGTCTTGCTAGCCTTTCCAGGGCTGCGTGGAGCAGTTCGCTGTCTGGGACTATTCTAAGCCCTTCCTGCACTGCTGCTATTGCATTGGCTATATCGCCTCTATTGTAAAAATTCACAAATCTGCCATGAAACACAACACCAATATCATGTTTTATATCTTCTTCGTGCTTTACCATTCTGGGGTCGCGCTCTGTTTCTTGCACACCTTGCTGCGCTATGTTGAGCGCATTTACCCAATCATTACCATTTAATAGCCTTATAGATTCTCTGCCATAGACAAAAACAAGAAATTCGTTTTTATTAGTCTTATTAATAAAATTTTGGACATAATATTCAAGTATTTTGGCGCGAGACGGTCCGAACCTGTTATTGTGGACGAAAAAATAGAGTTCTTTCTGGTTTATCTGGTTAAAAACATTCTGTTTTATTGCAGAATTAATTATGGGATTGGTCTCAAAAGCACGATAAAAATCTCTTGCCTGACTGATTTGGTTTCTACTAAAATATAGTACGACCCGGTTATGAAAGAGATCGTTGGCTGTAGTGATCAAAACCTCATGTTCATATACGGATGCTGCTTGTGAAAGGAAAATTATGGCGCTTCTGCTATCGCCTCTGTTGCTTAGATGCAGAGCGTGGTTTATAAACACATCCATCATACCTGAAAGAGAGGCGTCTGTACCAAGAACTGCGTGTCTATCAACAGCAATAGGAACAGCATTTATGCAATCACCTCTACGCTGTAACTCCCCAATTCTGTTAGAGAGCACAAGGGCAAGTAATTCTTTGGCGCTGATCTCAACCCGATCCCTGTAGTTGCCAGGGGGTACATAAGCAATTCCGATATTGCCAAGTGCGGTTATAACCTCCCTTTTTTCTCCAGGATTAAAGCCAAATCTGTTTGTTGTTTCAACATCTATGATTTTTCCGTCTATTATAACTGCGCAAAAAACATGGCCTCTTGTTCTTATAGCTCTTACATCGAGATTATTCTGCATTGCAAGGGCATAATATACGACGCTTGATGAAACACAGTTAAAAACCCCTCTATCAAAAAGCTCATCAAGCCTTGTTCCTGTTCCTGCATATCTTCTTAAAAGGTTTTCATGCATAAAATGCAATATAGCTTCCCCTTTTTGAAAAGGATCAGCCAGATTTATATTGTTTCTTTGATAATGCAGGGAAAGATTGCTGGCAAGCGCTTCGTATCTTTGAACAAAAAGCTGGGCATTTTCTCTACTTACGCCTGAAAAGCGGAATGCATAGTACATGAATTCAGTGGCAGTTAGGGATTGTGCTCTGTTCAGGGCTACAGCATCGGGGTCGGGAATAAGGGCAGCTGGTATTGCTGCTGCTGTCTGCTGCGTAAAACTGCTTAGTATAAAACCAAAAAGCAGTATTAAAATTAAACAAAACCTTTTATGTTTGAATCTTTTCATAAAATATTATCAATGCTATGTTATAAAATATAATTTATTAATAAGAAAAAAACAAACTATTAATAAAATTTGCTTCATAAAAGCATTATCGGAATTAGGAGTTAAAAATGCAGGCAGAGAGGGATATAATTATTATTGGCGGTGGGCCTGCAGGGCTTACTGCTGCTCTGTATTGCGCCAGGGGCAATCTAAATACTTTACTGATAGAAGAGTTGGCATCCGGAGGGCAGACTCTTCAGATACATGATATTGAAAATTATCCGGGATTTTCCAAGCCAATATCAGGGGCAGAGCTTTCCAGGGAAATGGAAGAGCAGGCTTTGAAATTTGGAGCTGAAATTTTTAACGCAAGTGTAAAAAAAGTAGAAAAAAAAGATAATGTTTTTTATGTTTTAACAGATGCAGGAGAATTTACTGCTTATGCTGTTATTATCGCAACAGGGGCAAAGCATAAAATGCTTGGGGTAAGCGGGGAAAAAAAGCTTTCCGGCATGGGGGTTTCATACTGCGCGACTTGTGATGGGCCGTTTTTTAAGAATAAAAAAATACTTGCAATAGGTGGCGGAGACACAGCCTGCAGTGAATCCCTTTACCTTTCCAAACTTACAGATAAAGTTGTTTTAATCCATAGAAAAGACAGATTCAGGGCACAAAAAGTGCTTGCGGAAAGAACGTTAAAAAATAAAAATATTGAGGTAAGATTTAATACAGAGTGCAAAGAGATAAAAGGTGAAAAAAAAGTGGAAAAAGCAGTTCTAACAGGGGCTGATGGCAAGCAATACGAAGAGGATTTTGATGCTGTTTTTATTTTTGTTGGCTCAACACCCCAGACAAACGGGTTTCCGCCTGAACTTGAGAAAGACCCAGGGGGCTATATTGTTGCAACTAACGAGATGAAAACTTCGATAAAAGGGCTTTTTGTCGCAGGGGATGTGAGGACAACCCCACTTAGGCAAATTGTTGTATCTTGCGGAGATGGGGCGATTGCGTCTCACTCTGCAGAAAATTATATAAATGAACTTAAGGGGTTATCTTATAAATAAAGTAAAGCTAATTATAATATCAGTTATTTTAGTAGCTGCTGTGACAACAGGTTTTACCTTACATTCGGAAAACCTTAACAGGAAAAAACCAGATCTCTCGTTAGAAAATCATCTGTCTGAAAATTATCAGCCCGAAAATCATCATGTAGTTTTTGATGACTCTGCAAAACCTGAAAGCAGGTTTTATTTTGCGCGCAGAGTGGCAGAACAAATGAATCTCTCACAGCTTGCAGGACAGGTCATGATGATAGGTTATGCGGGAAGTGTTCCGCCTCCCGAAATATTTGAATGGATAAGGGATAGAAATCTTGGCGGGATAAAAATTTTTGGGTGGAATACCGATGACCTTTCTGTTTTGAAAAGAAGCATAGAGGATATGCAGGAAGCTGCTTTAACATCTGGATTAAGAATTCCCCTTTTTATAGCAACAGATCAGGAAGGTGGCTGGATAAGACATGTAAGGGGGAATACATCTATAACACCGGGTAACATGGCGCTTGGCGCATCTCAAGTCATACATGATTCCTATATGTCAGGCTATTTTATTGGCAAAGAGCTTAAAGCATTGGGAATAAACATGAACTTTGCCCCTACTATAGATCTACTTATAAATCCCAATGCTCATGTCATAGGCTCAAGAGCTTTTTCAGATGACCCGCTAAGGACAGCAATTCTTGGAACAGCTTTTACCAATGGTATGAGAAATGCAGGTGTAATATGTACTGCAAAACATTTTCCAGGACACGGAAGAACTGCTATTGATTCACATGGCAGGCTGCCGATTATTGATGGCATCTCCCTTGACGAGCTTTTTTTAACAGACCTGCTCCCTTATGATTTTCTTATAAGAGAAAATATCCCGGCAATAATGAGCGGGCATCTTGCTTTTCCTGACGTTACTGGAAACAGGCGTCCTGCATCTTTATCTTCATTTTTTCTTAAAGATGTGCTTAGGGGAAAAATGGGGTTCAATGGACTTATAATAACAGATGATATGCAGATGATTGGCGCATTATATAAAAATAACGTAAGCGCAAGTTCTCTTGAAGCGCTTAGAGCAGGGAATGATGTAGTCCTTATTTCAAGAAATTTAATAGAGTATGACAGAATAAGAAATTTAATAATAAGAGAGATGAGTATTGATCCTGATTTTGAGAGACAGATAAGAAAAAGTGTAGAAAGAATACTTATAATAAAATATGAGTATCTGGATATGGAGACCTCGCATATAAGAGCAAGGAGGCAAAATATTTATCCAGTCCCTGCAGAAGGGGCAGCTCAGTTTTTTTATCAGCAGGCATTCAGAAGTGTTTCCCTGCTGCGCAGTGATAAACCACTTACAAAACCAGGAGAAAATGAAAGAATACTTTTAGCAGGCCCATTCAGACTTTTTCTTGAAGAAGGGGTAAAGAGGTTTCCAAATGCGCATACCCATTTTTTTCCATATAGCCCATTTTTTAGAGCTCGTGAAATTGATTTAAGGGTAATGCCTGAAATTGTTTCCAGATATGACACTGTTATTTTCTGCACTGCAAATGACGCAGGGATAGAAATTTTAAGAACCCTGGAAAATAGCAGAGCCAGAATTATTGTACTGTCTACGCGCTCTCCGGCAAATCTTTTAGGTCTTGAGTGGATCACTGAAGGAGTAGCTGTATATGGGACAGGAAGAGAATCTTTTGCTGCAGGGTTTGCTGCAATTGCAGGAGATTTTATACCCGAAGGCATTTTGCCGTTAGCTACACGAGAGAGCAATTAGCAAAAATGGCATGGTCATATTTTAATTCTTCACAACTTGACGAGCTTAAAAATCTTATCCAGCAACGGGAACACAGTTGCATGAATTTCTCCGCTATATTCAGAAATAAGTATTTCAACAACGTAAAAAACAGCTTTAGTAATGATGCATCACCAGGTATTATCAATAAAATTTGCCGCATAGCCAGCAGCGCTAACAGCGAAAAATCAGCAAAAGCAAGTAACATTATCGTTTATAATAATCGCATGGATAACTCCATTGATTTTTCTATCATGCTCTCGGAAAATGGGCAACTTTTTCCAGTTTGCAGGGAAAATATTACAAGTATTGATCCTGGCAAAGGATTAGAGATTTTTGGCAATTCCCTCCATAAAATAAACACAATAATGGGAGATAAAAAATCTGTAAACAATATACTTAAAACCTGCTTTAATGGCAAAATAACATCTGAAAAAACAAATTCCTTTAATTACTACACAATGACCCTTGATAAAAAAAAATTTATACCATGCAACCTATATCAAGAGAAAATAAACTTTCGGCTGGGTACAGAAAAAGACCTTGAAAATCTTCTCCCTTTGCAAAAAAATTATGAAATAGAAGAAGTCCTTCCCTATCCTGAAATGTTTAATGAAGTTATATCAAGGAAACATCTTTCAGCGATTTTAAAAAATCAGACAACAGTAGTTGCAGAAAAATCAGGAAAAATCATAGCAAAAGCCAATACCAATGGAGAAGGATTTATCTATTGCCAAATAGGGGGTGTTTATACGCTTCCAGAATATAGAAATAGTGGTATTTCAACAGCTCTTGTAAGTTATCTTATTGAAAAGATTTTTTGCAGAAGAATGAAAGTTTCTTTATTTGTTAAAACAAATAACCAGGCAGCTTCAAAAGTATATATAAAACTTGGATTTGACAGAGTTGATGAGTTTCAAATCACTTATTTTCTTTACCAGTGATTAAAAGCATACATCCTTTTAACTGGTTTCCTGTCCCTTACAATTAAACGATCATCTGTGTATCCAACAAGAAGCATCATTACAACTCTCATTGAGTATGGCACAGAAACAAGATTTTTTATCTCTTCTTCATCATATGTTGTAACAACGCAGCTTCCAAGCTTTTCATGCTCTGCCTGAAGCATCATAAAAGATACTGCAAAAGAGATATCTATAGGATATGATTGCTGTTTATTAGGCATTTCATACTCTATATTTGTTGAACATGCTAATATAATAGCTCCTGCTTTTCCAACATATTCCTGACTATATGCAGCTTCCTGGATTTTTTCCTTAAGCTCTGGGTTATCAATAACAATAAATCTCCATGGCTGCCTGTTTTTAGCAGAAGGGGCAAGATGTCCTGCTTCTAAAATTCGGGTAATTACATCCTTTTTTATAGCTATTTCCTTAAAATTACGGACGCTAATTCTGTTTTGTATCTCTGCCAATATTTCCATGTTTTGCCGATATTGTAGCATATTCTTTTTAATTAGCAAATAGGTATTACTTATATAAAAGTTATTTATTCGCTATTTTAAAGCATTTTATGTAAAAAATTCCGTTTTTCGCTTCTTACAATACATTGACGATTAAGAATGGATAAAATACTCTTATAGTGAATGAAAAAGTTTTTTTGTATTTTATTACTTTTTATGTCACTTATACTCTATGGGGAAGATCTGCAAGCAGAATATCAGCGGATAAATAGCGCAATATCAGCTGATATTGAATATTTAAGGAATTTATATCCATGTGGGAATAACTCCAGACAGGAAAAGATAATATATCAGTTTATTAGGGAAAGGCTTATATCTCTTTCAATTTCTTACATTGAACAGCCACTGGATACAGTACCAGGCGTTCATTCATTTAGTTCCAATATAGTCGTAGACTTTGTCGGGACAACAAGCAACAAAGTAATATTTGCATTTCCTGTTAATAATTTAAAAGATAATTCATTTAATATAGCAACTGCATTAAAATTGTGTGAGATTTTTAGTAAAAACACCCCTGAAAAAAATGTTAAAATACTTTTTTTGGGGTCTGAATTTTTGCCCTCTTTACTTGATACAAACTATTTATTATATGATCAAAATCTTGTAGAAAAAATAACCATAGAAGCCATGGGAGAGCAGCTGGGCGCAAGAACTTTTCTGCAATACTATTTTCCTGACCAAAATGCTTCTCTGATTTACATCAATATTGAAAACTATGAAAACATTGTTGAGATTTCTAATGCATCGCCAGCAGGACAAGCTCCCCTTTGGTTTATAAGAAGATCTGCAGAAGAAATGGAAAAAAATAATATCAATTTTTTTATAGATTTAAGAAAAAATAATTTTTATAAACTAGGGTATAACTTAAGGTCTCATATAGATATTTTTATGCAGAATAATACACCCTCATTATATGTTACCACAACAGCTGCCTACAATAGAACGTTATTTTCTAACAGAAGAACCAGCTTAAAGCAGGAAGAACTTGCAACGAAATTCATTTCTTTTCTTGTTTCAATGTCAAATGATTATCCGAAACTTGACTGGGAAGTAAATTATTTAATTATACCATTCAGAAACAAATACTTTTTTTTAAAAGAAAAATACAATATTTTGATCTACCTGGCTTTTATAGCAGCCATTATTCTTTTTATAATGAAGTATAGTAATAACTTTTTTCGTTATACGAGTAAATTGTTAAAAAATTTTGGGGCTCTTATATGGCTTTTTTTGCTCTGCTTTTTATCTCTGTTTCTCGCAACACTTGTTACAGAATTTATACTCTCACTTAAGGGGTCGCCCAGTATATGGATCGAGACTCCTGCCGCAGTTTTTTTTATTAAAATAATTTCTGCAACTCTTTTTCTTTTTTTCTCACTCTTTTTGCTGCAAAAAATAAGGCTTCCATATTCCGGCAACTTTTATTCTGCAGGCGCTATTTTTCTTATGGTAATAAACCTTTTTATATTTCAATTTTTTAGTATTACCTTATCGTTTATCGCAATGTGGGGACTTATTTGGACAATACTTTTTTCTTTCGCAAAAAACAGGTGGATAAAAACCGGGTGCTTAATAATTTCTTATTACTTCATATTTGATACTGTAAGATATATCTTTATGGTGCCTGCTATTGATCTCTGTGATATTTTGATTTCAAGCAAATTTGCAGGGAACATTCTTATAGCAGCAACTTTACTTCCCTGTATTTTAATGATACTTAGAATTTTACACATACAAACCCGTACGGAATTAAAAAAGTATAAATTTATAAGAAAAATTATTTATGCGATAACATTATTGGCAGCTATAACATCAACAACTTATTATTATTGGTTTGATATATATAGAGACAAAAAAATGCCTGTTTTGCTTGTTCATAAAATCGATACAAACAAAGATACTTCAATAATTACAATGTCATCTCCTGTAAGGACAGAAGATATTGAGATCTCGATAGACAACAATAATTACATTATTAAAGCAGATAACTTACAAAAAATCGAAATTATGAGTAATAACGGTGAAGACGTCCTTGAAATTCAAAAAACATTATCATGGTTTTTAAATAGAAAAAACATAGTGCTTGATATTATTCCCAAAGGGGAGCCGGAAAAAATAGAAATATTATTCAGAATGGCGGAGAATCAGCTTATTCTGGATAGTAATTTTCAGTTTACTCTTGACCCGGATCTTATGGGTGGCATATTCCATATTGGATATAATCCCGACTTTCCCCTTAAACTGGATATACTAACAGATATGGACACTGATATCCGGTTTGATATTAGACTTATTTACAGAACCTCGCCTTTAAATATGGAGATAAGAGGAAACAACATGACTTTTTACACCTATACTGTTGTTTTTGCAACTATACTATTGTAAAAAAGTATTTATGGAAAATGTTTTTTTTCATATAGATATCGATGCGTTTTATGCTTCGGTAGAACAACTTGATAATATTGCTCTTAAAAACAAACCTGTAATTGTGGGAGGTATGGGGAAAAGAGGGGTTGTCTCAACGTGCTCCTATGAGGCCAGAGCATTTGGAGTAAAATCCGCCATGCCTGTTGAAGAAGCAAGAAAAAAATGCCCTTCTGGAATTTTTCTTCCCTGCAGAATAGACCGATACATAGAAGTCTCGAATCAGGTCATGGAGCTATTGGAACAATTCTCACCAGAAATCAATATTATTTCTATTGATGAAGCTTATCTTAATATGAAAGGCACAACTCTTATTTTTGGCACCCCAGAGGAAGCTGCGAAAAAGTTAAAATCAAAAATAAATGAAGCTACAGGACTTACTGTTTCTGTTGGGATTGCGTGCAACAGAATGATGGCAAAACTTGCATCTGATCACGGAAAACCAGATGGCATTTATTGTGTAAAACAAGGCACTGAAATAGAATTTCTTGATTCACTGAAACTTAAAGACCTGCATGGGATCGGGAAAAAAACAATTGAAAGGCTTAATCAAAGCGGAATATATGAAATAAAACAACTCCGTTTATATTCACAAAAAATGCTTTCCGGAATACTTGGGAGCGTTGTTTTGGCAGAGCATATATATAAAGGGGTAAGAGGTGAAGACCCCGGAGTATGGAGCGATAATCCCAAAAGTAAATCCATTGGAAATGAAATAACATTTGAAGAAGATATTAAATCCGAAGACTTGCTAAAATCAGAACTTCTTGATATTGCGCAACATCTTATGTTCAGACTAAACACCTCTGGATATGTATCAAAAACTGTTTCTATTAAAATAAAATATTTTGATTTTTTAGCGATAACAGCTCAAACTACTCTTGGAGATAATATAAGCTGCTCTGACGAGATATATAAAACTCTCGTGACCCTTCTTGACAGAAAACTTGACAGATCAAAACCTGTAAGACTTATTGGAGCTTCTTTGCACGAACTTGAAAAAAGGGAATATTCAAGCCAAATTGGGCTCTTTGAAAACAATACAAAGAAAAGAGAGGTAGAGAAAGCTGTCCAGAGGTTGTCAGAGAAAAAGCCAGAAATAAAAATATTTAAGGCAGCATCCATTAGAAAGAAAAAACCCGGTTAAATGACCTCGCACCACCACTGTATAGTAGCAGCCAACTGCTTTTATCACAATTTTTAACACCACAAACTTTTTATTTCTCAATTTTAATTCAAGAATATCAAGTATTTAAAAATTTATTCCGAAAAGAAAAAGGGATAATAAAAAATGATTATTGTTTCTGAAGAAAAAAAGACTATTATTGAAAATCTGACTTTTCTTAGTCATTTAATTACATTTATAAGCGTCGCGCTTGATATGGATATAGACATATCCATATACAAAAATAAAATTATTGATGATCTTCTTTTTGTTACTAATACATTACCCAAAATAGAAGAAAAAATAGAAAATAGCGATCTCAATGAAAAAGAGTTTATAACCATATTAAGTAAAATGAAAAATGTAAAAGATAGCGCGATTATCCTGATGGAGAGCATAGTCTCATATAAATATAAACAAGCAATTATTTTTGAAGCACATAATAATGATATAAAATCATTTATGAACCTATATAAAGATAGCTCTGCTAAAATACAAAAAAGACTTAATAGAAAACTTTTTTCCAAAGATGGGGATCAGGTTTCAAGAGAAGAACTCTATTTTCTCTTTGGACAAGAAAAATCTGAATAGTATTGTTCTGTAACTCAAATTGCCCTTCCATTATTGACAATTATTTTTTTCGCTTTTATCATAATTATTTAATACTCACTTATAGAAAATACCCCAAATTTGGGAATAATTAGGTCGTAAACATGGAAAAAGCTCTTATTTCAGAAATGGAAAAAAATAATATTGATCTCGATCTAACAAAAAAAATACTTAATGCAATAAATTCACCTGACTCTATCAATAAATCTTTTAAGGTAAAAGGGGTGCCATCTCCAAATAATAAGATTATTGTTGATTTATCAGAAGAAGTAAAATGGGAAATAAGTTATGAACTGGCAAAGGAAAACCTAAAAAAACTTACAGATGCCATAAGCCTGCCGAAAAAAGAAATATCAAACAACGGGACTATTACCCTTAATCGCGAAGAACTTGAAAACATAGGTCTTTATCTACTTCCATTTACATCACTAGGTATTTTAAATGGCGGTTCTGCAACAAGCTATGTTGATTGCATAAAAAATAGCTCATACAATGAATCTCTTTTTAAGTATTGCGAGAAGTTGTTTTTAGATTTAAATAAAAAATACAAAAATTATCCAAAAGGGCTTGCGCCTGCATATATCCACTCTGACTATTCAGTAGGATATAGCTTTTTAGAGCTAAAAATGCGTTCATTGCTGGTAAAAGCAAAAAAATATATAGAGACCACAGGGAAAAGAGATTTAGGGCATCTTCTTTTCCAAATGGCAAGCTCCAATAATAATGACCAACTAGCTAAAAAATTCAAAGAATTCGCAAATAGTAATATTATAAAAAGGCTTGCTGATGAAACAGGTATTGATATTACATCTCCGCTTTCAAAAATACAGCCCCTTATTCCTGCATTTACACATTCCTCTTTTGGGAATAAAAAAGAAATTTTTACAAATGCGTACGGAGAAAATGGGAGGATACTACCTCTTCCAGGAGGGCATGGGCACAATTTTCAGGCATTAAGAAATATCTATGAGACTCTCTATAAACAAGGAAAGCGGTTTGTTTACCTTGGGAATGTTGACAATATAGGGTTCAATATAGATTTTGCAGAAGTCGCGATACTTGCTTTATCTGGAAAAGAAGCAGCCTTTGATTTTTCATTTAAAACCCCTGTTGATGTTAAAGGGGGAATCCTTGTTTATGATGAAAATAATAGATTTAATTGTGAGGATATAGGGCTTACAATACCTCTGGATTTTGTTAAAGAAGAAGAAAAAAAGGGGAAAGCCATTCTTTTCAACTGCGCTACAGGCTTATTTAATCTTGAATATCTTGTAAAAAATCTAGACAGAATAATAGACAACCTCCCTTTAAGATTAAGTGATCAGGAAAAAGATGCTGGTAAATACTCACAAGCTGAACAAACTACATGGGAAGTAATAGGACTTCTTGATGATTTCATTATTTTCGGAGTCAATAAATATAAGAGATTTCTTGCCTCAAAACTGATTATGGAAAACATGCTTATAAGCAGACCTAGCTGTATTTTTTCTTATTTTGACAAAAATAAGTGCGATCCAATGAACTCCATATCTATAAAAATGAAAAAAGGGCTTGATAGTATTTTAGAAGAAGAAATGCAGTTTGGGATTTTTGATAATTAAAATTGACTTATTACATGGGTGTAGTATACCAATTTTGGCGGCCTGCCTTGCTCGGTAATATGTGAAAAAATTCACACATTATTCCCACTCATATAACAAAAAAAAGCAGCTCAATTAGTTTTCAAGCTGCTTTTTTAAGGTCAATTATTAAATACCTATCAACCTGCTTCTATTGCATCAACAGGACAAGTATCTGCACAAATTCCGCATGATGTACATGCATCATTAATAAATCTCTTACCATTTTTTTCAATAATTGCATCTACAGGGCATTCGCTGTCACAAACACCACAGTTTGTACATGCGTCTAATATTTTATACGCCATTAGATCCTCCTTAGTATTTTCAATAATATACTACATTATATATTTTTTTTCAATGACTATATTAAAACTTTGACTTTCTATTCGATATAAATCTTGATATAAATCCTGATTCTGAAGAAGCAGATAAGTCAAGATAAGCATTCCATAATTTCGTTGCGTAAAAATATGGAGAATGATCTGAAAAGTATGAAGTTCTTGTTTTTACAAGAGTAGCTATAAACTCTTCAAAAAGTGCAGGCCCTTTTAGTATGTTTTTTTCCTTAAGTTCTTTAAGAATAGCTAAATTATGAGCGCTTTTATTCCTTAGTTTGCCTTTTGAATCAATAAATTCCAGTTCTCCGATATGTAAATATTCATTTTTAATTTTTAGAATTCTAAATTTTTGAAATGGAACCTCTGTAATAATATCATTATTATGAACAATTCTAAAAACCTTTGCTTTTATTGTGTCTGCAAACTCCTGGCTTCCCACTCTTGGACAGCCAAAAGTATACACACAATTAACATGGGGAAATCTGGCTGCTAAAATCAGAGAAAGCGCAGCGCCGAGACTATGGCCTGTAGCAAAAATCCTTAAGAAAGGCTTTTTCTCTTTTTGTTTTAAAAGGTATTCATGGAGCATCCCCTCACCTTCCCATATTTCATCAAGTACAGCCTGAAAGCCAGAGTGGACAAAACCTCCATTTTTTTCCGGGGACATTGCTATTTTAAAATCAGCAATAAAACCAGGAATAGAAAAAGGGAGTTTAAGCTCTGTTCCTCTGAATACAACAATAAGGCAGTTTCCTTTTTTTGCAGTAAAACACCTTGCAACATTTTTCCCAATAAACATTTTAAAATCATCAAAACCTGCGTAATAAAATGCATATTTGATAAATGATGGCTGGTTATAGGAGAGAAGAGAAGCTTCTGCAAGAAAACAAGCATTTACAAGTGAAAATTCGTTTTTTCTGTGAAAAAATCCAGTATGCCTTACTCTCTCAAAATAAGGGTAATCCATATTGGGAAAAAGCTCATTAGGGGTTAATTTTTTAGAAAATTTAAATCTTTCCGGAATCATTTTTTTCTTTTATATAACTAAAAATACTTTTTGCATCCAAAGAATTTTTGGCCATAAGCTCTTTTCTTGAAGCATGGTCAGGAAAATAATCCTTTATTCCAATAAAGTAAAAATCAACATTGATTTTATTTGTATACAAAATAGAAGCTATATATTCTCCCATCCCATTTGATACAACACTATCTTCAAAAAGATAAACTTTTTTATAACCTGAAATAACTTCGCATAAATGTTTTTCATCAAGAGGCTTAATAAAGCGAAGGTCATAAATATCATTTTTTACCCCATTTCTTATAAGAAGAGACCCTGCTTCCAAAATATTGGATAAAACACCCCCATACCCAATAATAAGAGTATCTGATGCGTTTTTGAAAAGAAACCTGCCGTGCCCTTTTTTTACGGCTTTTTTCTCGCCTACGTTTTCAGGAACTATATCTTTGGGAAATCTTAATAAAACAGGCTTGTCTGACTTAAGAGCATAATCAAGCATAAGCTCAACATCGCTTTGGTCAAATGGAGAAAGAAATTCAATATTTGGAATACTTCTGAAAATAGATATATCAAATATACCCTGATGGGTCTCTCCATCATTAGGGACAAGGCCTGCCCTGTCCATTATAATAACCACAGGGAGTGATTGTATCGCAACATCGTGTATTACCTGATCAATAGCTCTTTGCATAAAAGTTGAATATATCGCAACAACAGGTTTTAGTCCGGAAATAGCAAGGCCTGCTGCAAAAGTTACTGCATGCTGCTCTGCAATTGCAACATCAAAGAATCTTTTTGGAAATCTCTGGCTAAATGCTGCTAAACCTGTTCCTTCTGTCATTGCAGCTGTAATAGCAACAATTTTTTCATTTTTTTGCGCTCGATCAACAAGTATTGTAGAAAAAAACTCTGTATATGTGATTTTGCTCTTTTTTTCTACAGCACCATCAACCACTGAAAAAGGGGAAAGACCATGGTAGAGAGTGGGATTTCCTTCGGCATTATCACACCCCTTTCCCTTTATAGTAGAAACATGGACAACTACAGGCTTGGAAATTTTTTTAACATTTTTAAAAACTTTCATAAGCTGAGCTATATTATGCCCATCAATAGGACCCACATATTCAATACCAAATTCCGAAAAAATATTTTTCTTGAAAAAAACAGCTTTTACCCCTTTTTTTGCTCTGGCTATAAATTTATCGATATATTTGCCAAAAAGGGGAAGTTTTCGAACAAGGCTGTCAAAATTCTTTTCAAAATGCTGATACACGAATGTCGTTGTGAGTCTGCTTAAGGACCGCGATAAACCGCCAACACTTGCATCTATAGCCATATTATTATCATTTAGAACTACTATTAATTCTTCTCTAATGTGGCCTGCATGATTTAGCGCTTCGATCGCCATTCCGCCTGTGAGCGAGGAATCTCCTATAACAGCTACTACTTTTCCGCTAATATTTTGCATTTTAAGGCCTGTAAGCATACCCAGCCCTGCTGAAACAGAGGTTGAGGCATGGCCTGTGTCAAAAGAGTCGTGTTCGCTTTCTGCAGTTTTTGGAAACCCACTTATACCGCCAGCCTGACGAAGAGTATAAAACTGCTCTTTTCTTCCTGTAAGAATTTTATGAGTATAGCATTGATGTCCTACATCCCATATTATTTTATCAACAGGTGAATCAAAAACTCTATGAAGCGCAATAGTTAACTCTATAACACCCAAATTTGACGCAAGATGCCCGCCATTAGTGTTTACTACTTCAATAATTTGTTTTCTTATTTCTGAAGAAAGCTTTTTTAGCTCTTTAATCGAAAGTTTTTTTAAATCTTCAGGTTTATTTATTAAACCCAGTACAGAATTTTCCAAAATATTCCTCTCACAATGAGGTTAAGCTTATAACTTTATATTATTTCTTTTTATGTCTGTTTTTTCTAAGTTTTTTCTTTCTCTTATGAGTTGCGATTTTGTGTCTTTTTCTTTTTCTACCACAAGGCACAGTAGTACTCCTTAAAATTTTTCAATATTTCATCTTATTATGCAAATGGTTTGCAATAGAGTCAAGACCAAACTGAAGACTCAAATAAATTTACAGAGCAAAAGTAACCAGTTTTTGACCCTTTGGAATATGCTTCGCTAGTTGAAAGATTCTGTATTAAAAGATATATTCAAAACT
Organism: Spirochaetaceae bacterium; assembly: GCA_009780675.1. GTDB lineage: Bacteria > Spirochaetota > Spirochaetia > CADAEX01 > CADAEX01 > WQTU01. The sequence goes on from WQZP01000018.1 coordinate 30,612, forward strand.
TATATGGATCAGATTTTAAATGTCATTTCAGTCCGCCAAGACAATAATGAAATCAATAAAATTATTGGAAATTTTGAAGAACAACAACCATATACTATGCATTTTTCCCAGAGCGAAGATTTTTTCTTAAAAATAAAAAAAACAATTACTATGCCCCATTTTAAGATTCATCATGATATTAAAAATCTCTATCCTGATGATGAATATATAACAAATTTGAGCTCTATCATAAAAGAAATGCTCCCATTTATTAGTTGTTTAATAGCAAATACTGTATATTTTTTTGATCCTGCAGAACCGCTTAGGCCTGTATTTTATAAATTGTATAATATTGAGGGAAAATACTATCTCTATCTTGTAAGGCTCGACCTCTCTTTCAAGCCTCATGATTGCGAAATTCTTGAAAGAGGAGATAATGATACTACACACAAGTTCAGCACTAAAAATATTTTTTTGGATATTGATATACTGCCTATTGAAAAAGTAATTGAAAGGGATAAAAATACTACCGCCTATTTTATTAGACAATCAATATCTCAAACATGGATAGGAGAAACAGGCAGGGGATATTTTATACAGGGAATCTGGATGGATAATGAACTAACCAAGTTTTTTACAAATATTTTTTTGCCGGAAAATATGTTTTCATATCCCTATTACCCTTTTAGTTGTAAGTATAAAACTTTGACTTATTTTCCTCTTGAGTTTGAACCTTTATACAGGGAAAAACATATTTTGATTTTAGATAGGTCTTATAATTTTCTTTTACCTTTTATGAGAGAAGTTGAAAAAATATTTAAGGATTATTTATTTAGCAAAGAATTGGATATTTATAAAAATATAAAAGAAAAAATAGATACCAAATGGTATAGAGATTTTTCTTCCCTGAAAATTGACAGGTATCTTAATAACCGAGGTATGAAAGAACATGGAATCTTTATCTGATTTATTAAAAAATGGTGAAATCAAAAATCTTAAAGTTACAATCATGGGGCTTGGGCTTAATGGCGGCGGGTTTGCTTCTGCTCTTTTCTTTGCAAAACATGGCGCTAATGTAACAGTTACTGATTTACGCAGCAGGGAAATACTTGCTCCTACAATAGAAAAACTTTCTGGTTATGATATAAGATATGTGCTTGGCGAACATAAAATAGAAGATTTTGAAAATGCCGATCTGGTTATAAAAAATCCTGCTGTTAAGCCAACCTCGCCTTTTCTCAAAGCTGCAAAAAAAATTGAAACAGATATTTCCATATTTTTAACTCTTTGCAGAAATCCTTTGATTGCAGTAACAGGCAGCAAGGGAAAATCTACTACAGTATCTGCGATCTATCATGTAATAAAAGAGGTTTATCCGCGCGCAAAACTTGGCGGCAATATAACAACTTCACCGTTATCTTTTATTGATGAGCTGGAAGAAAATGATCCTGTTGTCCTTGAAATTTCATCGTGGCAGTTAGCTGATATTAAAGATAAAAAAATGTTTAAGCCCAAAGTATCTGTAATAACAATTATTATTCCGGACCACCTTGACAGGTACAGCAGTATGGAAGAATATGTTGCTGACAAAAAAATAATCTATAAGTATCAGGATAAAAATGATTTCACAGTATGTTTTTATGATGATTGGGGGAGGATTTTTGCTTCCGAGACCAATGGCCGGGCTTTCTTTTTTTCTGACAACAAATTTTCTATAGACATGGATGGAGCATGGCTTGAGGAAAATGGGTGCGGGTTTATAAAGTTCAACGGGAATAAAGAAGCGCTCCTTCCTGAAAAAGTAACACTTAGCGGCTGGCACAACAGGAAAAATCTTCTTGCAGCAGGTACAGCTTTATATTTTTTTGGAATCAAAAGCGAAGTAATATCAAAATACCTCTCTGATTTTGGCGGCATTGCTCACAGGATGGAGTTCCTGCGTAAAGTAAATGGTGTGGATTTTTATAATGATACAACAGCCACAGTTCCGCAAGCAGTCATAGCTGCTGCTGAAAGTTTTTCTTCTCCTGTGCGGCTTATCTCCGGAGGAACAGATAAAAATCTTGACTTTGAGGTTTTTGACAAGCTGGCAGGAAAAACCGAAAAGATGTATCTTCTTTCCGGCACTGCAACAGACAAGATGATCCCTTTTCTGAATAAATATAATATTTTATGGACAGGCCCTTTTAATTCACTTGAAGAAGCAACAGGAGCAGCGCTCAAAGAAAGTAAAAGCGGAGATGTAATAATAATGTCACCTGGGTGCACTTCTTTTGGGATGTTTAAAAATGAATTTGACAGAGGAAATAGCTTTAAAGAAATAGTAGCTGCTATTGATTAGAGTATTCCATATATACACGCCAGGCAGGGCTTTTGTAAAATTTCGTTATGCGATACGCTGCGCCACTACAGGCACAGCGTATTTTATTACCTTTCTATAAATTCGCAATCTGCTGCAGTACTTCCCCAGCTTTGTCGTAATCAAATTTTTCCACTGCTGCCATTGCTCTTTGCAGATCCGCATTGACTGAATCGCCAAAATCATAAGCGAATAAATCTTTAAGCACTTTAATGCAAGCCTCGTTGTCTAAATCCTCGGCAGTAGCTATTGCTTTTGATAACTGGTCATTCAGATAAGTGATATTACCTTTTTTCTTGTTAGGCATTTTTTCTTCATCAGGAAAAACATCCGATAGTCTTCTATGCAGCGACAGGAGGTCTGCATGATAATCTGGGTATTGTTTCAAGCAGTATTCCAGATCCCTATTCTTCGCAGCTAATTCCAGCATTGCTGCTCTTTCAGATAAAGCCATAGCGCCAATAGTGGATAGCATGGATTTCATCGCGTGTACACGGATAGCAAAACTATCTATATCTCCGCATTTAATAAACGAAGACATACGGTTGCATTCCGAAGTGACTTTTTTAGTAAACAAAACAACTGAGTCCCGGTATATATCCTCCATGCCGGATACGCGGCTAATACCAATCTTCGTATTAATTTCATTGATCATATTGAGTGCGCTTAAAAAATCCTTCTCCTTGTTTGCATCTGCTCCTGTATCGGGCTCTTCATACCCTTTTTCAGATACCTCAATATTGTTGATTTTCTCCGGCGGCAGCCATGTAGAAAGCATTACGCTCAATTTCTGTATTTCAATGGGCTTTGAGACAAAGTCGCTGAACCCATTAGCTAAAAACATTTCTTTAGCACCCTGAACAGCGTTGGCTGTCAGAGCAATGATTGGAATTTTCGTAAATTGGTAGCCAAGTTTCCGTATGGCTGCAGTAGTTTCAATACCATCCAGTTCCGGCATCATGTGATCCATAAATACAATGTCATATTCATTCTGCTGAATAAGTTCGATCCCTTTCATGCCAGACTCCGCCACATCCACCTTGATTTTGAACAGGCTAAGAAGTCCGGTTGCTACCCGCAGGTTAAATTCGTTATCGTCCACTACTAAAACGCTTGCGGTTGGCGCAACCATGCTGAGAGTTTCTTTATTTTCCTTTTCAATCAATACACGGGTTTTATCGCCAGTCACCAATGGAACTAAAATGGTAAAGACCGTCCCTTGCCCATATTCGCTGGCAAAACTGATACTTCCACCCATCATTTCTACAAAAGTTTTGCTGATTACCAATCCCAATCCTGTTCCAGCGGCTTTCCTGTTTTTCGATGTGTCAGCCTGCTGAAAAGCTGAAAATAATTTGGGCGCATCCTCTTCGCGGATTCCCCTGCCAGTATCCTTGATTTCAAACAAGAGCTTATTAGGCAGTACTACTACTTTTAATCGGATATGTCCGCTGTCCGTAAACTTTACAGCATTCCCGCAGATATTCGTCAACACCTGGCGAAGTCTTATATCATCACCGAACAGATAGTGAGGTATTTCACCTTCACTATCAAATTTAAAATCAAGTCCCTTTTTATGAGCCACATAAGAGAACATCGAAATGACATTATCAATAAGCGCCTTAAAATCATAATCCACCGGGTTAAGTTCCAACTTTCCGGATTCGATTTTCGAGAAGTCCAATATATCGTTTATGATGGACAGGAGCGAATGAGCTGATTCATAAATATCATTTGTAAATCCAATCTGGCGTCTTGTCAGTTTTTCCTGTTTTAAAAGCTCAGACATACCAATAATGGCGTTCATTGGCGTTCTTATTTCGTGACTCATATTTGCAAGGAAAGATGACTTGGCTATTGACATAGCTTTGGATTGCTCAACAGCTACTTTTAATTGCTCCTCATATTGCTTAATTTTTGTTTCATCATTATTGATCATACAGAAAACGCGGGAACCGTCTGTCCAGCGTATAACTGCTGCCTGACCGCCCAACCATTTGCCTGAACACTCATCCCAATTGTATGTATATTCGCCTATTGGATAAGCTTCTTTGCTTTGCGCAAGCTGCTGCATGGGGCAAAAAGAGCAGGGTTCGTTCAAATTTTTGATTGCTTTGTAACATTTTTGACCCAAACTGTTTTCAATATCAATTTTATATGTATCAGCTACACTGCGGTTTGCGTAAAGCAGATTATAATCAAAGTCAGCAACAACCACCATTGATTTTAAGTAATCCATAACAGCCATTGTTTTGTTCATCCGTGATATGGAATCGCCCAAGTCCTGTATGTCGCCAATGATTTCTTTATACAAACCTTTGTACTTGCTTGTATCAATTTGAAATTCAATATCACCGGTGTTGTGCAGCTCGCGGGTCATATGGGATATATCTCCAAGTATTGATTTAATAATGCCGATCAGCGCGTAAACATCCACAATCAATTCGCCTATTTCATCCTTTGCAACACGAACATCGCTGGGGACATTATTGATATCACCTTCTTTAACGTCAGAAACAAGCACCAGTAAGTCTTTGACTGGTCTGGTGATTTTTGTTACGAGAAACAAAAGTACAAGTATTGAAATAACAAGCCCGACAAGTCCTAACAATATGCTGCTAAGAATCACGTTGCTTGTTTCTCCTATTATCGCCTCTTTTGAACTGCCAGCGAAAAGTATGGCGAAAACCTCATTATCTGCGTTAAACAGCGGCAGATAATATGTTAGAAAACGTTCGCCCAATACATCAGAGCGTCCAAAAAATTCTTTTCCGTCCTTTACGACTTCGAATATGTCCTGGTAAAGCCGCGTACCTAAAATACGCTCTCCCTGCATTTTAATGGTCGTAGCAATCCTTGTATCGCCATAGAAAACAGTAATTTCAGTATCAAATTGCTCTTTCAGCCTGTCAACTGCTTCGTTCGTATCCAGACGTACGCCAGCAGAAACAACTCCAATCAGCCTGCCGTTAGCATTATATATTGGCGCTCCAGTACGGACTGAAACTTTTACCTCAGAGCACTCTTCAAAGTAAGTGGAAGTATTACCAGCCAGAGCATCTGTCACAATACGCAGCCCCAGCACTGAATCGCCATATATTTCCGGCGCATGTGTTCTTGCCAGCACAGATCCTTCAGCGTCAGCTATGGTATAGTAATCTATACCATATAAGAACTTCAATGGGGTCACGGCTTCAATGATAGCCTTAATGTCCCGTTGCTCAACAGCGCTGATTACATCAGGGCGGAGCGCCGTTGAAACCGCTGCTGCTCTTGAAATTAGCTTGCTATTATCCAAATGATTATTCAAGCCTTTGGTGGTAGCAATTATATGTGAGCTTATTCGGTCTTCTGTGTAACGTAAAAACCTTGTGGATGAATATACGATCATTACAGCGACCAAAAAAATCATAATGATTGCTATAGGTATAATTATTTTTGCCCTTAAACTTTGGCTTACCATGTTTTTCCTCTTTTATTGTTTATATTAAGGTGTACTTTATTTCTTTTTTAAGTGATTTATTTCATTACTTAAATGCTCTATTGTGCGGAGTTGGTTAATGTTTCGAATCTGCTGGTTGACTTTTAGTTTAACAATAACATTATCAAATGGCTTGCTTATGTAATCAACAGCGCCCAATTGCAAACATTTTTTTTCATCACTTTTATTATCCAGCCCTGTAATAAAAATAACCGGGATATGTTTGGTTTTATCTGAGCCTTTAAGAGTTTCGAATACCTGATACCCATCCATTTCCGGCATCAAAATATCAAGCAAAATAAGGTCAGGCAAAAACTTTTCAGCTGCCTTAATGCCTGCTGCCCCGCTGGAAACAGCGCGGACAGTATAACTTGGTTTTAATATTTCAGTTAGTAACGTTAAATTAAACGCATCATCATCCACAATGAGAAGCGAGTTTTTCATATTTTCTTCCATAGTATTAATTTTCCTCTCTTGCATCATTTTGTAAGCAATAGAATGATACGATGCCTTTCAATCATTCTTTACAAACAGTTTATTTTTTTCCGCTATCGCAAAAAAAGATGTAATTTGTCTATATAAATAGCGTGATGCATAAACATAATTTTGTCAACTTTTTGTTAATTTTTTTGCAAATCATTTTGTAAAAGGGAAAAAAATTGCAGGAAATCGGTGAAATTTATCCTATATTTGTTGCCATCGAAACTATTACGAGGTGCCAGGATTACCTTTTTTTGATTTTTTTGAAATAATAAGTTCTTACAGATTCCGCAACAGAATAAAGCTTATATTTAAATTTATTTAGCTTAAAATCATAACACCCAGGCCGATTGATGATTTCTCCACCAAAACCTGTTTTGAATCTGTAAAGCCCATGCATGGGATGCGAAGGATCATCATCCGGCGGTATGCCAAACATATCATACTCAACACACCCTTTGTCTATTGCATCGCAAATTGCTTTCCATTGGAGCGCATAAGCAGGCATTTTTTCCCTTCCGACATTACGTGATGCACCATAAAGATAAACAGCTTTTTTATTATAAAAGCAGGTAACTATTCCGGCAATGTTTTCGCCCTCGGATTCTGCCATATATAATCTTATGTCAATGCCAAGCTCTTTTTTTTGCGATAGCTCAAACACTTTTTTGTAATACTCCAAAGGGTGAAGAACTATTTTATCCCGCAAAGCTGTTTCCTGATACATATCATACCATTCGTCAAGCAATTCAATAGCGCAACTTTTTACAATAACACCTTTTTTTTCTGCGAGTCTTATGTTATATCTTGTCTTGCTTTTCATTTCAGATAAAATATCTTCCTTATTTTTAGTGAGATCAATTATCACAGTTGTTGCGGGCTGTATATCTTCTGCTTTTTTAAATATTGCTGTTGGAGCGCTGTTGTTTTTCCATGGAAGGTCATAACGTATAAACAGAGCGCTTTTGGGAAGATGACTTTTAAGGCAAAGAGATATTTCTTCCAAACTGTCTTGATATTTTTCCGAAGGGGCAAATGGTATGTATGCAATAGAAAAACCCATTCCAAGCTTTCTGAAAAGCACAATAAAGCTTTTTCCGTCAAGCAAAAAATAGAATGGTTTCCACCCAAAGTTAGATTTTAATTCTGCCCAGTATTGAGTTTGAAGAAATGAATCTACAGGCTCTGATTCAGAAATTTTTTTTGCGTCTGCTGGTTCCAGTAAAAAAGAATTATTCATACTAGTTCGTTACCCCGACACAATACGCATTACAAGTGTTAGCCTACAGCCGACCAGACTCGCTAAGTCCTCGCTTCGCTGCGGACGCCAAGCGCGATTTTCCTTGCGCGCGCAGGTGGGCAGTGTCCATAGGGACGCTGCCAGGGCTCGCTGTTCGCCTTTTGGCTCATCCATGTCCTTATGAACCTTGTGCCGCTGTGCCTCCGCGCGAGATTTCTTACCTAACTTTGCCATTAGACACTTTTTCGGTTTTGATATTGCTGCTTCCACACGCTAGCGCGAGAGGCGCGCTAGCGCAGTATACAATATTATCTTTTACTTCAAGTGGTGTTTCAAAAAATTTATCAATAGAAATTTTCTTCATCTCTTCCTTGGGCGCTTCATAACCAGCAGGAACCACTCTGTCTCCTGGAGAAGCATCGGGTGCAAAGATAACCTCTACAGTTTTATCATCTTCTGCGCAAAGAAGCATGCCATTGCTTTCAACACCGCGCAACTTTGCAGGCTTTAAGTTATAGGCAACAATTATGTTGTGGCCAAGAAGCTCTTCTTCTTTGTAAAACGGGACAAGTCCCGAAACAATTTGCCGCTCTTCACCGTTACCCATGTCAAGAATTTCAATATAAAGTTTTTCCGCTTCCGGGTGCCTTTTTATATCTTTTATTTTCGCAACTCTTAAATCAACTGTTTCGGCAAAAACTTTTTCCTTTGGCTCAATCTTTTCTACAGCTTTTCCCTCACTCTTCTCCACGTTCTCACCTCTTTCCTTTTGGCTCCCTTTAAATTTTTCCCTCAAGTTGTTGATAAGGTCATCTTCGAGTTTTGTAAAAAGTATTTCGGGATTTACCTTATTGATTTTCCCTTTTGGCTTGCCAAGTTTATCCCATGTAAAATCTTTTGAATCAATAAAAGAGAGAATTTTTTCTGATGTATATGGAGTATAAGGCTGAATAAGAAGAGCAAGGTCTCTTACAAGATAAACAAGGTCTGAAATAAGTCTATGCGCTTTTTCAGGATTTTCATTTTTCATTTTCCAGGGCTCGGAATCCTGAAAAATTTTATTACCAAAAGCAGAAAGTTCAAATATTACATGATAAGCATCTTTGAGTTCCGCCCTATCCAGATGAGCTGTGATTTTTTCTTCATAAGTTTTAACATTGTTCCAGAAATCGGTGTTCGCGCTAGCATCCCCTTCTATGACTTCGCTGTTAAAAAATCTGGCTGCAAATGTCAAAGTCCTGTTTATAAGATTTCCCAAGTTACCTATAAGTTCTGAATTAACTTTTTCCTGAAAATCTTTCCATGTAAAAAGATAATCTGACTTTTCCGGTCTGTTATAAAATATATAGAATCTCCAGACATCAGCAGGTATTCCTGAATCTTTACAATCTGTTCCAAAAACTCCTATACCTTTGCTTTTTGAAAATTTGCCGCTCTCATAATTAAGGTATTCGGTTGATGACATATGATAAAGCGTTGTCCACTCTTCGTCGGAACCCAAAAGAGTTGATGGGAAAATTACAGTATGAAAAGGGATATTGTCTTTTCCAATAAATTGAAAAAGCTGGACATTATCAGGATTTTTCCACCATTTTTCCCAATCATCCATAAGTGTTGCGGTAATAGAAATATACCCGATCGGAGCATCAAACCATACATAAAATACTTTATCTTCAAAACCTTCTTTGGGAACAGGTATCCCCCATTTTAAATCACGGGTGATTCCTCTTTCTCTTAGTCCATCCCGTATCCAGCTCTTTGTCATTTGAAGAGCATTCCTTGACCAAAACCCTTCAACAGATCTTTTATTGATCCACGGCTCAAGAATCGAAACAATATCAGGAAGATTAATATATAGGTGTTTTGTTGATTTAATAACTGGCTCTGATTGGCAGACTCCGCAGCGAGGTTTTACAAGTTCTGTTGGGTCGAGCAATTTGCCGCAATGTTCGCACTGGTCGCCACGCGCATCTTCATAAGCACAAGAAGGGCAAGTTCCCTTTACATACCTGTCCGCAAGAAAACGTTGGCATTTTGTACAATAAAGCTGTTCAATGGTTTTTTCATTAATATATTTGTTTTTATCAAGACCATGAAAAAGCGACTGGGTGATTTCTGTATGTTGTTTAGTGGAAGTTCTTCCAAATTTGTCAAATGATATATGAAACCATTCATAAATATCTTTATGGATAACATAAAATTTATCGCAGAGCTCTTTTGGGGTAATTCCTTCTTCAAGCGCTTTTGTTTCTGTAGCAGTACCATATTCATCTGTGCCACAAACATATATAGTGTCATAACCTTTCAATCTGCAGAATCGGGCAAATACATCAGCAGATAAAACCTGTATAAGATTGCCTAAATGTGGGATATTATTTACATACGGCAATGCAGATGTGATAAGTCTTTTTTTCATAATAATTTACTATATGTTTCTGCTTTTTTAATGTCAAGTAATTATCAGTCTGGCACAAAATCGATAATCTTCAATATTATTGCAAAAACTGTCAAGTAATGGATTGTTTCACCTTGACTAGAAACCCACTCTTAAGTAACCTTATGCCATAGTAAAAATCAAGGAGGAAAATAATGGGCGATTTTAACCTAAATTTTAAGCCCCCGCAGATAAAACTTAAGCCAAAAACAGTTCTAACTTTTATCGTTGTACTAGTGATAGGGATTATAGGAGTATCAACATTCTATATGGTAGATCAGACAGAAAGAGCTGTAGTTTTAAGATTTGGAAAATTCAACAGAATTACAGAACCAGGGCTCCATCTAAAAATTCCTTTTGGAATTGAAAGAAATTTTAATGTTCCCACACAAGTTGTTCAAACAATGGCGTTTGATTTTAAACCTGAAAATCTTCAACGCTCAAGGCATGCTAATGTAAGAGAATCACTTATGCTTACAGGCGATCTTAATATTATGAATGTTGAGTGGATTGTTCAGTATAGAATAACTGACCCAAGGGCATGGCTGTTTAATGTAGAAGCCAGGGAAAGCACAATCTGGGATATTTCTCAATCTGTAATAAATATGCTTATAGGTGACAGAGGTATTTTTGATATTATGGGAAGAGAGAGAGACTCTATAGAGCTGCACGCCAGAGAGCTTATAAATTTAAGATTCAATAATTATGCATTGGGAGTAACTGTCTCACAAGTAAGGCTTCAAAGTATTGTACCGCCAGCAGGAGCTGTATGGGATGCTTTTGAGGATGTTAACAGAGCGCAGCAGGATATGAACAGACTTATAAATGAAGGTATGGAAGCTTATAACAGGGAAATCCCAAGAGCAAGAGGTGTAGCGGAAAGAATTATTCACGAAGCTCACGGATATGCTGTAGCGCGTGTAAACATGGCAGAAGGAGATGCAGCAAGATTTAACTCTGTACTTGACGAATACCGCAATAACAGAGCTGTTACAAGAACCAGATTGTATATAGAAATGTTTGAAGAAGTATTTGGCGCTCAGGAAGGAACAGATCTTATAGACAGAAACCTCAGCAATTTTATCCCTTTTAGAAATATACAAGGCGGTACAAGATGAATAAAAAACTAATAACAATAATCCTTACTGTTTTAGGTATACTAATACTCCTTGTTGTAATGGGGCCTTTCTATATTCTAAATGAAGGTCAGCAGGCAGTAGTAATCAGGTTTGGAAGGATCGTAGATGTCCAGCAGGAAGCAGGCCTTAAACTCAAAGTGCCTTTTATTGACAATGTTGTAAGATATTCAAAAAGAATTCTTTCATGGGATGGAAGAGCACAAGACAGAATTCCTACAATAGAACAACTTTTTATATGGGTAGATGTAACAGCAAGGTGGAGAATCGCAGATCCTGCGCAATTTTATGCTGCAGTAACAAATATGGATAATGCCCAAAACAGACTTAATGAAACAATACTTTCATCTGTAAGAACAGTAATTTCCAATAACACACTAAGAGAAGCTGTAAGAAGCTCCAATCTTATAAATGAGCTTGCAGAAGCTCCTGCGCAATTTATCGCTGATGCAGATGATGCAATCATAAGAGAACTTCAAGAGCTTGAAAGGAGTCAGGATACAGCAAGACAGGAAGAAATAGAAAAAGGGAGAGAAGCCCTTTCTATTGAAATATTTGATGCTGTAAGCGCAGTTACTCCGCAGTTTGGAATAGAGCTTATAGACATTATTATACGACAGATAAGATATTCAGATGACCTTAAAGAAAGCGTATACCGCAGAATGATAGTAGACAGGAATCAGGTTGCGCAGCTCTACAGGTCTGCAGGTGAAGGGCAAAAAGCTATGTGGCTTGGAAGACTCCAGCATGAGCAGGAAACAATCCTTTCACAAGCGCGCAGAACCGCACAGGAAATTATGGGTCGTGCCGATGCAACAGCAACAAGAATATATAATAATGCTTATTCAAGAGATCAGGCATTTTTTGAGTTCTGGAGACATTTGGAGAGTTACAGAAAAACATTCCCGAATTTTAATCCAGTAATTACTACAGATATGGAATACTTTAGATTCCTTGAGAGACAAACTCCAAGGTAATTAAACAACAAAAAGGGCTGCACGAGTTGACAGCCCTTTTTTTATTTTGTTCTCTATCGTTAAAGGCCACTTCGACCTAGATCATGCTTATAATCTGATTAAAGAAAAAAACAAGATAATGTTGGAAGCTTGCCCTCTCTTATTATTTGCCCAACTCAGCCTTCAATTTTACAATAGCTGCAAAATCTTTAACATCCAACGCATACTTGATAGCCTTCTCAACATTTGCATCTGAAATATCCATCTCTTTTGGATACCTTGGCTGTACACTGAAATCAGTCAAATAATTGCAGTTTGGTAATAGACTCAAAAAGTTATTATCATATTCTGAGCATAAATTACAAAGATTAGTTAAATCATGTATTTTTGGTGGCATTTTTCCTCTGGAGACCAAAAAGCCTTTTAGATATTTTTCTACTGCTTGCTCACAATGATAACATATTATTTCACGATGCTGTGGTCGCACTTCTTTCAATAACAGGGCTGTGTCAATATCAGCATCTGCAAATTTGAACCACTCGGCAACCAGCTCTTTATCCATAGATTTTTATCCCTTCATCTGCGATTACCTTTTCAAGGGTTAATCTGTTTTTACGGTTTTCAAATATGCTTTTCTTTCCTATCAAGAGATCCATAGGAACTGTTATTTTTCGGTGTAAGCTCATGCGGATCTTTGCGCCAAGCTCTATAGTATCTGTTTCAGAATCAGGAACAACAACATAAATGTCAATATCAGAGTCGCTATCAGGCATCCCCTGCGCGTATGAACCAAAAAGATAAATTGATTCTGGGGTTGTATTGGCTTTAATTGCGTCAGTTATAAAATCAAGTTCATTTTGAATTGCTGGATTCATCTTAGACATTTTCTCCCCTCATCCATTCAGATTATACAACCTATACACATCCCTAGCAATGCCATTTTTCCCTCTCTCTTAAAAACGTAGTCGTGCGCCTGCATTTACAATGGCTCTGGCGTGGCTTTTTTTGGGTCCCAGCTCTCCTACTTTGCCATCTCTAATGCTCTTTTGGTCAAATGGAACATTTGCTGTCAGGTTAAGGGAAAAGCCCTGAAAAATCTCATAATCAAATCTTAATATGGGCTGAAATGAAAGGTCATCAAAACAAAAAACCGTTGAAAAAGTCAGGGATGTAAAAATATTAAACTTATACAAAACAGCTCCATAGAGGTAGTGATGATTTAAAAAAAAGCCACCTGCGCCAAAAGCAGTTGCCGACGAAGAACCATTAAAAAGATATTCAAACAACACATAGAGATCGCCATCCAGAAAACTGTAGTCAAAACCTGCGCTTGCTGAAAGACCTTCTATGCCATCTGCGTTGCCTGGGTTAAGAGTGTAGAGAGCATCAAACATAAAGCCCAGTTCCAAATCTGCTTTTATGGAAAGACCAAAGCGGTGTTTGCCCCACTTTGATTCAGCTAGAGGAGCCTCTGGAAAATTCGAAGTTGTGTCAAAACTCCGCGGGGTTTCGTACGCGTAAAGAACCTGGACACTTCCCCTGCTCCAGTGTTGATCCAGCGCAACCCCGGGAATGATGAACCCACTGCCATCAGACTCAAAAGGGTCCCTTGGCGCTGCGGCAAAGAGCATCAGCTCCATGGAATCTGCAGGGTAAAATGAAAAAGTTGTTCCAAGCACACCCCTGTGCCTTGCGTTATGAGAAAGCGGGTTGCGCGGATTAAGAAAATCCGAAGGCCCCCAGACCTGGCCATAACCAAATGCCATGCGGAGAAGCCCTGCCTCAGTATCAAAAAGATCGCTGTTTATCCTAAAGTATAGCCGCTCCAATTCAATGGCTGCTGCGTAATTCTGGCCATAAGCAAACGGCGTAGAGGCAAGTGGATTTTGATTCAATGCCTGCATAGAATTCGCAGCCTCAACATAATTCCCGGAAATGGCAATAAGATTAAAAGCAGAGATAAGGGTTGCCCTTTCCCCTGTTCTCACCCTAAGTCGCAAGTTGGCAAATTGTTCAAGCCCAAAAGAGTGGGACTGGCTACCTCCTGCTCCGGCTGTATAATTTACTGTGCTGTCCAAAACACCAGACAAATCCTGAGCAAATAGAGCGCTGCCACTAATTAGAAAAAGTATGATTACAAAAAAAGCAAAGCCTTGTTTCATAGTTAAACTTCCTACCGTCGCAAGTTACGCTGAGTGAACACCGAGTCAGCAATGGGTCTGTCCAGAACAACATTCCTCATTATGAAAGTCGTTCTGCTGCCTCTGCGCAAGAGGTCCCGCATTTCTCCCTCGACCGGAAACCGCCGACCATCAATAACCTCCACTCTTATAAGATTGTACTCCTTGAGCTTGGCTCCGGAAAGCGCAAAAAGTTCATAACGGAGGAGGTCCCCGTTTTCCTGGTCGATCCAAAGCATACGCCTGGGATAACTTTCAGTGCGGCTTTTTGCATTAAGCTCCAGCATCCAGACAGGTCGTCCATTCAGTATGTCAGGGCCTAAAAGAATTGGATTGTAACGGGAAGCAAGACTAGCATTATCCATTGTATCTTCGTAGGACATATCAGACCCCATCATACTTTCCCTAAGCATATGACCGGAAATAAGCGTTATTCTTTCTGTGTCAGGCGAATAGACAAAAAGCCTGCCATCTGTTTTGAGATATCGTATCCCCCTGTCCTCTGGATTGGTAAATTCAATAAAGCTGTCGGCATTTCCCCTGCCCCAGCCCCTGAATGTTTTTACAAAACGGCGGTTCTGATGTTCGATAATCATTTCCCCATCATACTCTATGGTGTTGAAAATCTCGTTAGCATCAACCCTTGCCAGCAGCTCTGCTGCAGTAGGTGTTTGGGCAAAAGCAAATGAGGCAACAGATGCTAATAACATTATAAAAAATAATTTCTTCTTCATATAAATACCTCACAAAATAATTTTTTCTCTATCGCCTCAATGCTTCTACTGGCTCCACAAATGCGCTTTTAATCGAAGGAATCAGTGTAAAAAGCGAAGCAACTACTACGCCCATAATCCACGCGCGTATAAGTATAAAAAAATTGAATGCCAGAAAAATCGATTGACTCATTGGCATTTCTGCAAATGTGTTGCCATACAAATCTCCCATACGAATAGGATATTCTGAAAATATGCCGGCAACTATTCCTCCAACAATTACTCCGGCAAACGCGCCAAAGGCTGCCATAAATATGGACTCAAAGAAAAATACTTTTACAATTTCATTGCGGGTCATGCCAAGGCAGCCCATCATCCCTATTTCCTTTATGCGCTCGTGGATTATCATTACCACAGTGTTGATAATAAGAAAACTCGCCACAATAAGAAATATCAAAAAAATAATAGTATATAACGGCATTACCATTCTCATTACCGCAACCCAGTAGTTATCACTCCATTCAGTAACAACATTGTCATTGCCCAAAAGATTCTGCACTGCGGCTGTAATAGAGGCGCTCTGTTTTTCATCATCTGCGAAAATCACCAGAGACTGAGTCCCTTCCCCCAATGCAAGCAAGCGCTGAAGTCGCTCAAAATCTGCAATGATATATTGTTCATCTATCTTGATATAATCAAAACTGAATATGCCTGTAATCATCGGACTCCAAAACCTGTCTGAAAAATGGGCAGATGTTGTTCTAAGAAAAATCTCGTCACCAATGGTCATCCCTGATTTGTGGGCAAAGACACGCCCAATAGCAATTTCATTGCCTCCAGGTGCAGGCCATCGCCCTTCAATAAGGCCATCGCTGCGATCTGTAAGGTTAAAATTGTTAGCCGCCATTTCATCAGCTATATTTATCCCCCATAGTATCGCGTGTTTGATTGTGCTCTCCTGCAAAGAGGCAAAAGTAGTTATCCTTGGAAAAACATGGCGCACTCCAGGAATATTACTGATAGAAGCTGCAAGCTCTCTCCAGCTTGCCCCGTCCGCCACAGGGTACTGCACAGGGAGATATTCTTTTTCAGCCTCGAAGGTTGACGACACCACTCTGACATGACCCAGCTCATAAATCTGTACTGTATCATTTATGCTCTTTATCATCCCTTCTATCATTGATGAATAAACCACGATAAAAAACACTGCCACTCCTACAGCAGCAAAACAAAAGATAGTGCGCCGCTTGTTACGCCAGATGTTACGGTATGCGATTTTGATAAGGGTTGCTGTGCCGCCTTGTTTATATTTGTTTTCTATTCCTAACTGCTCATTATTCATTACTCGCTCCTCCTTATTCAAGCCTATTCAAACCGCAAGCTGTCGGTTATGGGTTTCTTCACTGCCCGACGGGTGGGCAAGAATGCCATGAACGAAGAGAGCAGAGTTGCCGCAATACCTGCCCCAATAATAATAGGCACATTCCACATACTACGGAAAATAGCAGTTGTGCGAAAACCAATACCGCCATCCATTAAATCACCCATAGCACTAAAATCAATTCCGTATTTCACCAAAGGGTAGTTGATAATGCAACCCAGGATTATTCCCAAAACCGAGCCAATGAATCCCAAAAACCCAGCTTCCAGCATATATAACATAATCATCTGCCTGTCAGTCATACCCAAAGCACGCATCATACCAATCTCTTTGGTCCGCTCCAGAATCGCCAACAAAATAGTGCAGGAAATTACCAGAAAGGAAAGAAAAAGAAGCAGACCAGCAACTACCTGAGGCGCTCCGGTTTGCAGCGCTTCGTAACCCAAATAATCCTGCATATAATCCTGCCATACAAATACCGCAAGCTCATCCGGCAGAGTTCGCCCCATAGAAGCAAGGCCCAGCTCCAGCGCAGCAGTAATAACAGCAGAGCTTTCGCTTTGCCCGGGAAGCCGCGAATCCGGAACACCTCTCTCCCTGATAATCAGTTCTGTTACACCACCTTCAAGCATCATGCCTGCCCTATCCTGTAATACGTCCAGGGGAATAAAAGCAGTATTGCCATTGGGAAGTGGCGCAGGAGAATTAATCACACCAACTACCACAACATCCATTAGCTGATTAACATGGCGTATAGCGCCTGCATATTCAGCACGAATCATGGCATCGAGAATCAAGTTAAGCTGTCGCTCATCTTGCTCAACAAGATGATAAGCATCCATAAAATCTTCATACACGTATGCTGCTGCAACAAGCACCCGGTCTTCTGGGCGCAATGCAGGCCACAGTTCATTTTCCCATCTGTGCCTGCGGATCATTTCCGGCGCAGCCTTTATGTCGATTATCGCGTTTATCCGCACATCATTCCGTCCGGATGCGGCAATTATATTCCAGTAACGGTCAAGGTCAGCCTGCGAAGCATTCCTCCCCAGAATCATCCGCTCATTGCCTTCTACAATTCTTTCCTCTGTGGAAAATATATCTCCGCCTCTCCGTACAGAAGGGGTAATATCATAGAGAGAGCGGATAAAATCTGCTTCGGCCTGGCTTCTTGCAACAGAAGCAATCAACTCTTCAAGTTCCAGACGGAGGGGGCGAGTGGGAATCCCTACCCTAAGTCTTTCTGCTGCTACTGTTCCCAGAGCTATTTCAAAATTGCCATCTTGCACGAAGCGGCCGAAATCAACGTATTGAGCATAACGGAGCACCTCTTTTTCCGCTGCTGGATTAATTCCATGAAACAAGATAGGCGCAGACCCTGATTGCGAAAACAAAGTGCCAGAAAAAACAAAACGGGGCGCGCTGACATAACCTTCGCGATAGAGCGCTTCATGAAATATTTCCCAATCCAGAAAAGTCTCGTAGCTGGGCATTTCATCTTTTCTTTCAAAGTAGAGCCTGGTTTGCAGCTTTGCTGCGCCTATTTCAAAATTGACAATGTTCCGTCTGGATTGAATTGCCATACCCCCCAGCCAACTGTTCAGGACAATGTACAGCGCAACACTTACCATGATTGCTGCTAAAGTAAGGATTGTCTTTACTTTGTGTCGGGTCAGGTTGCGCAGAGCAAGTTTCTTTAATTCCCAAATACCGAATAAAGTCATAACATTACCCCTTTATTTCATCGCTCTCAATCTGACCATCCCGGATACGGATAAGCCGGCGGGCAAAGTCCATTACCATGGTGTCATGGGTAGAAAAAATGAATGTAGTTCCAGCAGACTTGTTAAGAGCCAGCATCAGTTCCAGAATCTCCCTGCCTATTTTTGAATCAAGATTTGCTGTGGGTTCGTCAGCAAGAATCAGAGCAGGCTTTTTTACCAGAGCGCGGGCAATTGCAACCCTCTGCTGCTGTCCGCCTGACATTTCTTTGGGTCTGCGCTTTGCCATTCCATCAAGACCAACTTCTTTTAAAACCTGATTGGTTCGCTCCCTGATTTCTTTTTTATCAATTCCCAAAAGCGTTAGTGGAAATGAAATATTTTCTTCTACTGAAAGTACGGGAATCAAGTTGTATGCCTGAAATATAAAGCCAATGCTTTGCCGCCGGAGAATTGCCAACTGTGTGCGGTTCATTTTGCCTGTGTCTTTTCCCCCTACCAGAATGCTTCCGGCTGTAAGGTTATCAATGCAGCCTGCTAAGTGAAGAAATGTTGATTTTCCGCTTCCCGAAGGTCCGGCAATTGCAGCAAATTCCCCTGCCTGAAATTCCAGATTCACTCCCCGCAGAGCATGGATTACCTGGTCGTTCAACCCGTAATCTTTTATAACATTTTCCGCTTTAACTACTGTCATATTTTCTCTCCTTTCTCTTTCCTCAACTCGTTCAATGCTGCAAGACCGAATATGTCTTTTGTCTTGAGTTCATCTGTAATGGAATTGGGCACCAGCATCATGGAGTTGCCTGTTTTGAGCCCTTCGTTCAGTATCGCCAGAATCCTGAGTCTTAGCGCGCCCTGGTCCTTGCCGTAAATTGAAATCGCTTCTTCCAGTTTCCTGGCAATCTCAATTTCTGCTTCTGCAAGGAAAATCCTGGCGCTCTTTTCGCGCTCAGCCTGAGCCATGCGGGAAAGTGAGTCTTGCAGATCAGGCGGTACCTGAATGTCAGTAATTTCAACATACTGAACCGTTATGCCCCATTCAGTAGTCTGCCTCTCCACCTCTTCCTGAATTTGTTTTTCGATTAAATCCCCTCGGGCAAGGAAAGTGGTAAGATCGCTTTTAGAAATAGCATTACGCAAAGCAGCTTTGGAAGCCAGCGCCACTGCTTCCTCATAGTTTTCAACTTCAAGGGCAGCTTTTTGAGGGTCCCAAACCAGCCAGAAGCAAAAAGCATCCACTCGCACCGTTACTGAATCTCCAGTAAGGGTCTCCTGAGCGTAAAAATCCGCAATCCTGATTCTGATGTCAATGACCCTGTAAACCTGATCAATAAGTGGAATAAGGAAAAAAAGCCCTGGCCCTTTTACCTTGTGAAATTTGCCGAGTCGCAACACAATTGCCCGTTCCCATTCTTTGGCTTTGCGAATGGAAAAAACCAAAATAAGGGCTGCGAAAAATATAGCGAAGTTCAATTGAACCAAAGGGTCAGCGAGCAGCGCCAAGCCATTTGCCTGCTCTGCGTTACCGCGTACTACTGGAGCGAATGCCAGGAGTAAAGCTGCAACGATTATCAAAAAAATGAGGCGTATCAGAAAAAGAGAAAAATCTGGATTGTTTTTGCGGCGTATAAACTTTGCCGAAGGCTGAACTTTATTGTTTAATTTATTGAAGAGCATATACTATCCTCCTGAATCCTTATATTCATTAATAATTCTGGTCAATTCCCGCTTTTCAACACCCAAATCCCGCATATCCCGCATAAAGCGACCTACGAGTTCATGGACCTTCCGGTTAAGGCTATCGTCCTCCATCACTGGCTTTTTGTCAGAAATATAGGTACCGCTCCCCACTTGGGTGGCTAATATTCCCCGTATTTCCAGTTCCCCGTACGCCTTGGCAATAGTGTTGGGGTTGGTTTTCAATTCTACTGACAAAGAGCGAATCGTAGGCAGCCGGTCGCCAGGTCTCATACGGCCGGACAGTATGGCATACTCTATCTGCTGAATAATCTGCCGATAAATGGGTACTCCATCTGCCTGGTTCAGCGTAAAATGTATTGGACCAGCGTGGTTGTCTCTTTTTTCTTTATCCTTGCTTTCGAAAATTGCACTATTCATCTAGTACAATTGTAAATGCACTAGTACAATATGTCAAGAAAAATTTTTGAGGAATTTTGAAGTTTTTGAGCAGATTTCTGGTTTAAAATGATGGGATATACCGGTATAATGGCAGAAATTCATAGACAAGTTGAAATTTTTATGGTTATTATATAGTCAGCATGACGCAAAAAATTATTTGGACTGATAAAACAACACCTCGCAACCTATCTCATGTCAACAGTCAACAGTCAACAGTCAACAGTCAA
>WQZP01000019.1 GCA_009780675.1 Spirochaetaceae bacterium
GACTTCCTTGTTTTCAGATGCCCATATTTCCGGACATACTCCGCTCGGCATACCCCGCTTCTGCAACTCTGTTCCTGTTGCTCCGTCAAGAACAAGAATTTTATTTTTAAGCAATTCCAAAAATATTTTTTTATCTGCCATGTTTTTTCCTTATCTAAATATCAGTATTTAAGAAATCCCTGTTAGCGCAATAACCGATTTTTGCGGTATAAGCATAAAACCTGGTGTTATATCAACTCCGATTTTTTTCATCTCAAGCAAATCATAAAAAACTTTTTGCGTTTCAAGAGAGAGGTCTCCATATCCCGGAGAAAATCTTTTGGAAAAAAGTTTTTCTGATTTTCTTATAAGTTCTTTATTATAAAAGGATACAATATAATCAAGCCCGCTATCTACAATTTCACCTGCTGCTGCATCAAAAACAACAGCTTTTGTCATATTTTCTTTCTGTTCTTTTTCTATAAGATCCATTATCTGATTACTGCATGTTATTCCAATTACAAGAATTTTCTTTGCTCCGGAGATAAATTTGTAAAACGAGCTACTTGTTATCTCGATTTTTTCTCTCCTGCTGCTTTCGGGATATATCAGAATTTTCCCATCATCTGTTGTATCTAAATTACATTCCAGCGTAACACCTCTAAGTTTCACAAGAGATGCTGCTTCGTTTATCCAGCTTATGATCTCTTTTCTGGCTGCTTCATCAAGTTCTGTTTGATTTTGCTTATAGCCAAGCCTTGAGAAAATAACCTTGTGGTCAGGGCGGGGTATTATATTATCAATATACCTGAGCATGACATACTATACTATGGATGGGTTCTGTTTTTCAATGGAATGGACATGACAGGGAAGGGAAGCTGTATCAATAACATCGGCTAAATAAAAATAGCTGCTGATTTGTGCAGATTTTCACGTATTATTAAAAAATTTCATGAAAAATCTGAAGCGCCATGCATCTTTATGCAGTTATAAGGTGTGGAGAACAAAAATGAATGAATTGCAAAGTATAAAATCAATGATTTATGAAATACGCGGATATCAGGTCATGCTGGATATGGACTTGAGTAAAATTTACCAAGTGGAAACAAGGGTGCTGAATCAGGCGGTCAAGCGCAATATAGAACGTTTTCCGCCTGAATTCATGTTTCAGTTGACAGCAAAAGAGTATGATTTCTTGGGATCGCAATTTGCGACCTCAAACTTGAAGTCACAAATTGTGACTTCAAGTTGGGGAGGGCGGCGTAAACTTCCTTTTGTTTTTACTGAGCACGGCGTAATAATGTTATCTTCTGTTTTGAGCAGCAAAGTTGCTATACAAATAAATGTAGCAATTGTCAAAGCTTTCATAGATATGCGGCGTTATATTACCAAACCAGCACATGAAAAATTGGTTGATTTAGAAAAAGTCTTAATGTTGCACATAGACGACACAAGTCACAATTTTGTAGAACATGCGGCAATAATCAATGAAATTATAGGCACATTGAATAATATGATTGAAACTCCTCCGGAGCCAAAACGAAAAATAGGTTTTAAGTCTGATTAATATAAAATTCTATATAACTATTTCCTGCTCGAATTTATGTTTCAGTTGACAGAAAAAGAGTGTGAATCTTTGAAGTCACAATTTGAGACTTCAAACTTGAGGTCGCAAGTTGCGACCTCAAGTTGGGGCTGTATTATATTGATAAAAATCAACATTGACAGCCCAAAAACCATGTTGTACATTAGAATGTATGGGAAAGGGTTTTTTCAAAAAAATCAATAGTTTTGACTCGCCTGGCATGATTGTTGCAAACAAACTTCTTTTAAGTAAAAGAATTTATACGTTACTCGCAATAATGTTACTCCTTTCTTCTGCCTGCATATTTATTTCTTGTCCTAATCCCATGGTAGCGTGGATTCTTGCCAAAGATGATGAATCCAAAGATGATGAATCCAAAGATGATGAATCCAAAGATGCGGGTATTGGTAGCGGTATTGTCAGAATGAATGTTGCAAGTATTGAAGAATTTAACTCTGCTCTTGACAGTATCAGAACCGGTGGAAATGGCAAGAACTATGTTATAAATATTACTGGTAACATCGATGGTATAACGCCGCTAACTGCAGCTTTAACCGGTGACACAGGTTTTGGCTTGGCAGAGAATATTGCTATAACACTTACAGGAAACGGTACACTTAATACAGCTGATGCTAATGGTGGTATGCTCAGGGTCGGTGGTGGACAGAAGCTTGTTATAGATGGGAACTTAACTTTAAATGGGCGGAGAAGTGGACAGAATGGACATGCTGGTGATAACATTAGCACTGCAATTATTTTCGTACAAACCGATGGAATACTCATATTAAAAAACGGGATTATCACAGGCAATACTACTAGCCAGATAGGAGCTGTTGGCGGAGTACAATTAGGCGCAAATTCTTCTTTTATTATGGAAGGAGGAGAAATCAGCGGAAATGAAGCTTCTCAACGAGGCGGCGGTGTAACGACTGCTAGTAACTCAGCCTTTACTATGAATGGTGGAATTATCAGCGGAAACACTGCTGGTTCACAAGGCGGCGGTGTGGTAGTTAGCAGTAACTCAACTTTTAATATGAATAGCGGAACTATCACTGGGAATACTTCGAATGCTGGTGGTGGTGGTGTATTAGTTCAAGGAACTTTTAACATGGCAGGCGGGAGTATCACTTCTAATATAGCGCGACAGTCAGGTGGTGGTATTGCTATTAATAACGATGGAACTTTTTCAAAAACCGGTAATTCTGTTATAACAGGTTTTGCTGATGATACTGTAAATGGAAATGTGGTGAGAGACAATGCTGGCGGTATAATAGACAACATGGGGCATGTTGTGAGTCTTACTTCTACAACACCAGCAAGAAGAAGAGAAATTACAGCAGGAGCGGGAGTTAATATAAGCTGGGATGGCACTACTGCTGTTGGATTTGATTGAACGGGGAATAACCAGCTTCGTGTGAGGCTGATTATTTGGATAGCAGTAAGGGCTGGGGCTGGGTTGTTTCGGCGTCTAATGGCACCGCGCAATGACGCGCGCGGGCGGGTGTGCGGAAAAAAAAGGGAGGCGCCTCTGGAGGGTGTCCTTTTTTTCGTACACACAGGTCCCGCGATGTTTGTATTGGCACGCTGCTGTTTGCGCTCGGTTTTTTAGTATGATGCAAAAAACATCTCAACCATTTCCATATCAACTTCTTTTGGTTCCACTATAGAGTTATCCGCTGTAAGGGTAAAGAGCTTTTTTTGCTGAAGTATTCTTTTTCTGAGCGCCTGGTCGTTACTTCCGGATAAATCATCTCCTTTTTTAAGAAAATTGATTGTTCTTGAAATTCTGAATGCTGTTATAAGCTGCTTTGTGGAAAGTGTATTATTCCATGGGAATGCAGAACTCCCTCTGCATAGCACTGGAACAATATTATCCAGGAATTGATTTGTATTAAATCCCAAAAGCCCAGGCACAGCATAAAACATGGAAATACCCGAAATACCCGGAGTTTTTGCGAGAAAAAGCAAAGAATCTACTGTTTTTTCCGGAGAATCAGAATCAAGCCCAGCTAAAAAATATGTTACAGCAGGAACTTTTTTTGCCTCAAGCAGAAAAAGAATTTTTTTAAGCTTTCCCAAATCATATTCCCTTTTTTGAGATTCAGTAACGTCTTTATCTGACGATGTTAGTGTAAAATTAAATTGCCTGAAATTATAATCATTTATAAGCGTAGTGCATATATCCTCATCAAGAAGCATATAGTCAAGACCGTTTTCTGCAGAAAAAAATACTCTCTCCGCCGGAGCCCCGGTTTTGATAAAAAATTCTTTTATTATTTCAAGTTGTTTTAAAAAAACAGATTTGTCGCAAAGCATATTATCATCTTCGATATTTATAAATATTTTTTTATTTTTATGATTTTCAAAAACAGCTTTCATGCTTGCAAGAGTTTCTTTTAATGCTGTTGGCTCTGATTTTCTAAAACCTCTTCCATGTGTAATAAAATTAGAACAAAACCTGCACTTTTTAAAACACCCGCGTGAAAGCATGAGCGAAACGCAGAGACTATTTTTATCTGTATATGCTATCCCAACTGATGGGGTAAAATCTCCTGCTTTGGTGTGACATTCCCTGAATCTGCTTTCAGGAAGGATAAAATCGCGCGAATTGTGTGGACCGCGAGAATCGCGAGAAATACCCGAAGCAATGATTTCTCCCAAGTCTGCCCGCGTACGCGTATACCAATCAAAAAAAATCTCAGCCTCGCCAGTAATCGCAAAATCAAAATATTCTTTAAAATATTCAGGAAATACAGAAACACCTGCGCCGCAGGCAATAATTTTAATGCCCGGCTTTATTTTTTTAAAACTTGCTGCAAAAGTTATTGCTGAATCTGCATAACAATACGCAAAAAGAGAGACAAACACAGCGCTATAATTCCCTGCAGCAATAATAGAAACGCATTTATCTATATCATACCCAAAATGAGTATAAGATGTAAAAAAAGAGCAACTCCCTCTTTCTTCCGGCATTATATACTTATTAAGATAACTTATTGGTTTGGGTATCTCTATTTTATGCTTAGCCCCTTTTGTAAAATCAAAAATACTTGTATTAAAACCAGCTTTAGTCAATATTTCTGCCCCTTTGATGGCTCCAAGTGAAGCAAATCTGCGCTGCGAAAAGTAAAAATCTTCAACAGGGGGGATTACTACAGCAACATTCATAATCAGCTATGATATTGATTTAAGAATTATCCTGCAATACCGATAGATTTATTATGATAAAATATAAAAATATTATTATATTATTTATACTTTTTTTTACAGCTTTTTCGGCATTTTCCAGAGAGCTTATAAGCGAGGAAATTAGAAGCAACAATGGCCGGGTAGACAGATGGATTTACTTAAAATCAGATGGCGGACTCATAGTAGAGGCTGATAATAATTTTGACGGCGTAATTGATTATTTTCTTGAAACAGATGCAAGCGGAAACAAGATTTTTGAATCAATTGATTCTAATTTCAATGGTGTTATGGACACTTTTTTCTATTATGAGAATGGCGTACTTGTCAGAAAAGAGATAGATAGCAATTCTGACGGCCAAATCGATATGTGGATCTATATTGAAGAAGGTGTTTATGTTGTAAGAATTGAGCGCTCTACAAATAATGATGGTGTAATTGATTTTGTAAGACGTTATAGGTAATATTTTTTCTTGGTTATGGAAGCAATTACAGGATTTCATGCTATAGAAGAGGCTTTGAAAAACTTAACTCTATCTGCCTGCCCCGACAAAAATAGGGGCAAGCTTTATATAACCGGAAAGCATAAACGGCATGATATTATTGCAGCAATTGCGCATGAAAAAAAAGTCAAAGTTATAAAAACAGATCAAAAAGAAATTGATTCTTTTTCAAACGATAGTGATAACAGAGGAGCAGTTCTTCTGTTGTCTGCCAAAAGAAACAGCAGAGTAAAGCATCAGTCTTTAAAAAATTTCCTGGATATAATAAATAAAAATAACTCAATTGTCCTGCTTCTTGATGGAATAACAGACCCGCATAATTTTGGAGCTATTTTAAGATCCGCAGACCAGTTTGCTGTTGATCTTGTCATAATACCTGGAAAAAGGAGCGCAGGTGAAAACGCAACTGTAAGAAAAACATCTGCAGGCGCATCAGAATATGTTTCTGTTATAGAGGATAATCTTGCCAGAAGCATAGATGCTTTAAAGAAAAACAACTTCTGGGTATATGGGGCTGATATGGATGGGAAACCATGCATGATACAGGACTTAAAAGGGAGAATAGCTCTTATTCTTGGAAGTGAAGGGAAAGGTATTTCAAGGCTTCTTGCGGAAAAATGCGATGGTCTTATAAAAATACCGTCTTACGGGCGTGTTGATTCTTTTAATGTCTCTGTAGCGTGCGGCATATTGCTTTATGAAGTTATCAGGCAGCAATCAGGAGAACAATCTGTTAAATAGGTTCTGAACCAAAAATGAAATATTGTTCTTGACTTTAAATCTCTCTCTCAAAGAATTTTTTCCCAATATCGTGTCTGTAAAAACTGTCTTTGAAATAAACTTCCTCTGCTGCAACATACGCATTTTTATTTGCAGTAATTATATCCTGCCCAAGTCCTACTACAGAAAAACACCTGCCACCGTTAGTTACTACATTATTCTCATCATCAAACCTGGTAGATGCGTGAAAAATAACAACATATTTTTCTTTAAAACGGGGGAGGTAATCTACAGGAAGCCCTTTTTCATATTCACCTGGATAGCCACCTGCTGCTATTACAACACATATAGCTGTATCTGTAGATATTTTCAAAGGAAAAGATTTTATATCACCCTGTATAATGGCTTCGCAGAAATCGCCAAAATCCGAAAGAATAAGAGGGATAAGAGCTTGCGCTTCCGGGTCCCCGAATCTTACATTATATTCAAGTAACTTTGGCCCCTGAGCTGTGATCATAAGTCCAAAATAGAGAATCCCTTTATAGCTAAGCCCTTCATCTGCCATACCTTTAAAAGTAGGCTCAATAATCTCTTTTTTTATTGTTTCAAGCATTTGAGCTGAAAGGGAAGGTACAGGGCATATTGCGCCCATTCCACCGGTATTGGGGCCTTTATCATCATCATAAGCTTTTTTAAAATCTGCGCATGGAGGGAGGATTATATAATTTTTGCCATCGGAAAACGTAAATATTGTGACTTCCCAGCCTACAAGATATTCTTCAATAAGCAATTTGTCGTTTTTTAAAATATCAAGCCCGAATTCAAGAAGTTTTGCCTTATCATCAGATTCAAGGACCCCTTTTCCTGCTGCAAGCCCGCTTTTCTTTATTACAATTTTTCCATTTCTTGCGTTTATCTCATTTTCAAATTCTTTAGGAGAATCGATTTCAATGGCAGATGCTGTAGGGATATTATATTTATGCATGAAGTTTTTTGAAAAAGCCTTGCTTGATTCAAGCATTGCAGCAGCTTTGTGCGGCCCTATAGCTCCTATTCCTGCTGCCTGCAGCTCATCAACAACACCTGCGGCAAGTGGCGCTTCGGGGCCAACAAAAACATAATCTATCCCATATTTTTTACATATATCTATTACCATTTGACTATTGCAGGGATCAATGTCAGGAATATTTTCTGCTATATCATCGGTACCTGCATTTCCGGGAGCAACGTAAAGACCTGTAATGCTTTTACTTTTTGAAAAACTCCATGTAATTGCATGCTCTCTTGCCCCTGCTCCTAAAACCAGAACTTTCAATTATTACCTCCTGCGCAAGAATCCAAAAGATTTTCTATTACTTCCGGATATGTCGCATACTCAAGGTTATGTATTTTTTTTTCGATTTCTTCAATAGGTTCGCAAATATTTCTTATAAAAGATTCTTGCCTTATGACCGGCCCGGTATCCATTCCACTATCTACATAATGTACTGTGATGCCAAGCTCTCTGTCGTCAGACGCATAACTTTTTTCAATAGCATGAGTTCCGGGGTATTTAGGTAAAAGTGATGGATGGATATTTACAATCCTGTTTTTATATTTTTCTACAAACATGGGCGACAGGAGCCTCATAAATCCAGCCAAAGCAATAATATCGACTTTTTCTTTTTCAATTATTTTTATGATTTCTTCCTCTGCAGATTCTTTAGTTTTTTCAAAATATGAAACATAGTAGCTATTTATTCCAAGATTTTTTGCCCGCTCAAATGAATATGCTTTTTTCCTGTCGCATATCATGCATGGTATTGTATGCTTTGTTTTTAGTATTTTTTCGGCAATAACCTGAAAATTTGAACCGTTGCCGGAAGTAAATACCGCAAGTCGTGCCATTTACCTTAATTCGCCAATAACATTTATTTCGATTCTTTCTTTTCTTGCAAACGAAAGAAGGTTATTTACATTTTCCTTATGAGCGACAAGGGCTATTCCAATACCCATATTAAAAACTTTTCGCATTTCTGATTCTGCTATTCCGCCATCTTTCATTATTTTTTTAAAAATATCCGGAGTTTTCCATGAAGAATAGTTAAAACTGGTGCTTAAAGTGTTTGGTATTGTCCTCTTTAGATTACTCTCAAGTCCCCCGCCTGTAATATGAGCAGCTGAAAGGATCATATCTGTTGAGATGAGTTTTTTTAGTTCTTTGACATAAATTTTTGTTGGTCTTAAAAGAGTTGCTCTGCCCACTTTATCTTTTTCACCTATTATTTTTCTTGCAAGTGATAATCCATTTGAGTGAATTCCTGATGACGGCAGACCAAGTATTACGTCACCTCTTTTAATTTCATTTTTTTTAGGTAGCATTTTATCTTTTTCTACGATTCCCACACAAAAACCTGCAAGGTCATAATCATCTTCCTTGTAAACATCAGGCATTTCCGCTGTTTCTCCGCCTGCAAGGATACAATCGCTATCTTCACAACCTTTAATTATACCTTTAATAATTTCTTTTAGTATTTTCTCATTTATTTTTCCACATGCTATATAGTCAAGAAAATTAAGAGGCTCTGCTCCGCAAACAATAAGATCATTTACACACATGGCAACAAGGTCTATACCTATTGTGTCATACATATCAAATTCTTTAGTCAGAAGCAGTTTTGTTCCAACCCCGTCTGTTGTAGAAAGAAGCACAGGATTTTTGTATTTTGAAATATCAAGCTCTATTCCGCCGGCAAATCCACCAATCCCTTTTGAAACAGCTTTAGATTTTATAGAAGCTATAAATTGCGCGAATTTGTCGCCTCTATCTATACTAACACCTGCTCCGGCGTATGTTTTTATGCTCATTTGTTCTTCTCCTAAGTTTCGACTGAATAGCTGCCTGTAAAGCAGTTGTTGCAAAAATCTTCGTAATTTTCAACAACCCCTTTTAATCTTTCTATAGAAAGAAATCGGACACTATCTGCGCCAATATGGTGTGCAATTCCTTCTGGTGTCATTCTGTTGGAAATAAGCTCTTCTGTTGTTGGAATATCTATCCCAAAGTAGCATGGATGTTTTATTTCCGGAGAAGAAAGCCTTAAATGTATTTCCTTTGCTCCTGCTTCGCGCAAAACTTTTACAATAAGCCTGGCTGTTGTTCCCCTTACAAGAGAATCATCAATAAGAATTATTCTCTTATCCTTAACTACATCTTTTACAGGATTAAGTTTCATTCTTACCATAAGTTCACGTTGTTCTTTTGTTGGTAATATAAATGAACGGCCAGTATAGTGGTTTCTCGAAAGCCCATATTCCAGAGGAAGCCCTGATTTTTCAGAATACCCCAGCGCAGGGCTGTTACCTGAGTCAGGCACTGCCATTACAATGTCTGCTTCGACTGTTTCTTCTTCTGCGAGAGCTGTGCCCATTTTTTTGCGCATGATATGGACTGATTTTCCAAATACTGATGAATCTGGTCTTGCAAAGTATATTAGCTCAAAAACACAGTAATTGCGGGAGGTTACTTTTGCGAAAAATTCAGACCTCATGCCATGTTTGTCAACAGTAATGATTTCTCCGGGCTCAACTTCTCTTACATCAAATATCCTTAGTATATCGAGCGCGCAAGTTTCAGAAGCAAAAACTACAAGATCATCTTTTTTGCCAACATATAGAGGCCTAAAACCGTGCGGGTCTCTTACTGCAATAAGGGAATCATCCTTTATCATTGTAAAGCAGAATGCCCCTTGAAGCATATTAAGAGTATCAAAAAGAGCTTTTCTGAATTCTTTTTCTTCGGATATTGCTAAAAGATGAAGTATTATTTCTGTATCAGTTGTGCTTTGGAGTATTGCCCCTTTATCAAAAACAAGTTTTCTTATTTTTTCTGCATTTGATAAAGCCCCATTATGTGCTATTGCTATATCCCCTTTGTTTGAAACAGCATGTATTGGTTGTACATTTTCAAGCTTGTTTAAGCCTGTTGGAGAGTATTTTACGTGACCTATTCCAATATTTGAATGGGTCTCAATTTGGAGATATCTTGAAAGAACAGTTGGAACCATTCCCAAATCTTTGTATGTTTTTATGCTGCCATCTTTTAAATAAGAAATTCCTGCCCCTTCCTGCCCCCTGTGCTGTAACGCAAAAAGAGTGTAGAAAAGTTTTTCTGGAATGTTTCGGGGAGTTTCGGAATATATACCCGCAACCCCGCAAAAATGTCTTGGTTTTGAATAAATGTCTTCCACATAAATAGATAACACTCTATAGGAACATTAGTCAAGCGCGCAGCAAAGTAATCCATGCCAGGAAGAATTTTATTTCATAAGTTCCGATAATACTGTTTTATATTCATCCATGGAATTGCATTGCACGATTTTATTTCTTATTGCAGCGCCCCCTTTTATCCCTTTTGTATAAGAACAAAGGTGCTTTCGCATCTCTTTTATTGCAATTTCGCTTCCTATATATTTTTTAGCCAAATCAAGGTGTTTTATGGCTGCATTAACTTTTTCTTCAAGAGTTATTTCCGGAAGAACCCCATTTTCTGCAAGAAATTTTATTTCTTTAAATATTTGAGGCCTCCCAATAGCTCCGCGCGCTATCATAACTCCATCGCAACCTGTTTCTTTTAGCATATTAAGGCAATCTTGCGGTTCAAAAAGATCACCCGAGCCTATAACAGGAACATCAATAGATTTTTTTAACTCTTTTATTTTACTCCAGTCAGATTTTCCTGAATATCCCTGGGTCTTTGTTCTTGGGTGCAGCGTGACCATTGCAGCTCCGCTTTTAACTGCTATTTCTGCTGCTTTTATAAAGGAAATGTTCTCAAAATCCCACCCAGAGCGTAGTTTTACTGTAATAGGGATATCTGTTGCTTCTGTAAGCGCTTTTACGATTTCTCCAATTTTATCTGGATTTCTCATAAGAGCAGAACCTGCGCCTGTTTTTGTGATTTTCGGAACAGGGCAACCGCAGTTAAGGTCAATAATCAGTGGTTTAAAATCAATAATATCCTTAATGGAAGCAACTGCGCTTTCCCATGATGAAGAAAAAATTTGAACAACATAATTTATTTCATTTTCAGCTTTATAGAGGATTTTTTTTGTTTTTAGGCTTTTTCTTGCAAGAGCTTCGCTTGAAACCATTTCTGTATAACAAAGATTACTTCCATAATCTATGCAAATATGTCTGAAAGCAGCATCTGTAAACCCTGCCATTGGCGCTAAAAATATATTTCCCGGAATTGTTATCCGGGAACCTATTTCAATGGTGTGGAGCAAATTTTCAGGCAAATTTCAGGCCCTCTGATATTTTTTAAAATAATTTTGATTTATAAGCCTTTTTCTTTGATTCCAAAGGCTGCAAAGCTGTTTTTGTAAAAAATATCCGCAGCTTCTTCCAGATCAATATTTCTCATTTCTGCAATAAACTGCGCAGTTGAATGTAAATATGCAGGTTTATTTCTTTTCCCTTTGTATTCAGAAGGGACCATAAAAGGGCTTTCTGTTTCAATAAGCATCCTTTCGATAGGCATATTTTTTACAGTATCATGAAGGTTTTTCGCATTTCTATATGTAACATTCCCTGCAAAAGAGATAAAAATATTAAGATCAAGCGCTTTTTTAGCATATTCCCAATCTTCGGAAAAACAGTGCAAAATACCCCCTTTTGGAGGCAATTTTTGCTTTAATATTTCGAAAATATCACTTCCTGCTTCCCTATTATGAATGATAACAGGCAGGTCATATTGCTGAGCCATTTCAAGTTGTTTAATAAATAATTCTATTTGTGATTTTTTGTCTCCAAACTTCCGATAATAATCTAGACCTATCTCACCAATGGCAACTATGCGGTCATATTTGACGCCAAGGTCTATTTTTTGTTCCCATTCTTTGCCAGGATGGGCAACTTCAGAAGGAGAAACACCTATACTATGATAGATGTTTGTGGCGGTTTTAAGATTTTCATAAACAATGAAAAAGTCATGAAGGCTATTGCATATACTCACTATATGCTCCACTTTTTCATGTTTTGCTTCCTGAATGATAATGAGTTGTTCGATAGGGTCTTCGTTAATAAGCCCTATATGAGCATGAGTATCAAAAAATTTCATAATTCACCACTTTTAATTGATTATTTTAATAATGAAACTGCCTTCTACGGAAAGAAGGATAACATGAAGTATATCAGAGGTCAACATATATTTGACAAATATTGCCCAACGTGCTATTCTCATTTTATTAAAGACAGGAGAAAGAAGTGTCCCCATTAAGTAGTTATAAAGAAGCGGAATCAAGTTTTGTTGGTAAAATAACAAAACTTTTAAGCGCAATAACAATGAAAACATCATCAGCATTCAATAATATGATGGATGCTGGAAAACAACGTTTTACTGTAATGCTTATTCCTCACTCAGAGAAAAAAATATTTAATTTTCGAATATCAGTTTTTTCCCTTATTGTAATTGTTTTTCTTATGAGTTGTATGCTCACATCCTTTGTTATATTTACAACACAGTTTAAAGGTATGTCGGGTCTTATTAAAACGCGCTCTGAAACTCTTGAAAAAAGAGAGACAGATATTGAAATAATAAGGGATCAGATTGCAGAGCTTAAAAGAGTATCAAGGGTTTTTGAAGCATCTCTTTTAAATACACTTGGCATAAGTAATACAACTTCCAGTAGTGCAAGGGCTCAAGGCAGCGATTTTATCTCTTTTTTCTCGAACAATCGATCGCAGGAAGAGCTTTTATTACGCGAACTTGAGGATTTAAGGAATTTAAGTCATTTTCTTCAAAACTCAGTTGAGTCGCTGGAGCAGGTAAGAGAACTTCTTGCAGCTCAGGGCGATTTGCTTGTTGAGCTGCCAAGTATATGGCCGGTTCAAAATGGAAGAGGCAGAGTTACAAACACCTTTGGCCCCGCAATACACCCATTCACAAAACAGTGGTATCTCCATAGAGGTATAGACATTGCGTACGCGAGGGGAACTCCTATTGTCTCTACTGCAAATGGAAAAGTTATTGAAAGAGGATTTGATGTTACAGGTTTTGGAAATTTTGTTGTTATAAGACATATGTATGGATTTTTTACACAATATGCCCATCTGGATCAGGTATATGTTCGGGAAGGTCAAACAGTTAGGCAGGGGCAGGTTATTGGAACAATGGGTAATACCGGGCTTTCTACAGCGCCGCACTTACACTATGAAGTCAGAATAGGTTCGCAAGTTGTTGACCCTGAAAGATACCTTAATATAAGAGGCAGGTCTGGTAATTGATTCTCTATTTGGTAAGAAAAGGCAGGAATCTAAATGAGTTATAATTTTGTTGAAAATGGAGCGTTTGTTAACTCCATTGTTGGCGAAGGTACCAGACTAACCGGCGAGCTGGATTTAAACGGGCTTTTAAGAATAGATGGCGATTTTATAGGGACAATAAGAACAACCGGAAAAGTACTTATAGGCAAAAATGGCAGGGCAAAATGCACAATAACCGCAAGCACTGTTGTTATTGGTGGTGCTTTGAAGGGTAATATCTATGCTTCAGAAAAAATTATAGTACTTTCTTCGGGAATAATTTTTGGTAATATTTATACTCCAAAGCTAATTGTTGAAGAAGGGGTAATTTTGGATGGTAATTGCACTATTAAGAGCAATTATAAAGAGAGTATTGATTCATTAAAAGCCCCCGAAGCTGCAATTATTCCAGGCAATAATACAGAACCAGAAGCTGCAAGTACTTCGAGCAGCAATACAGAATCAGAATCTACAAGTTCTTCAAGCAGTTATACAGCGCCAGAATCTACAAGTTCTTCAAGTAGCTATACAACGCCCGAATCTACAAGTTCTTCAAGTAGTTATTCAACGTCCGAACCTACAAGTTCTTCAAGCAGTTATACAACGTCCGGATCTACCAGCTCTTCAAGTAGCTATACAACGGCCGAACCTACAAGTTCTTCAAGCAGTTATACAACATACGGATCTACCAGCTCTTCAAGTAGCTATACAACGCCTGGATCTACAAGTTCTTCAAGCAATTATACAACACCAGGACCTGCAAGCTCTTCAAATAATAGTATAAACCCGGAAAACTATGAAGAACAAAGAGAGAATTCAGGTTTTTCTGCACAATATGAAAAAGAATTAGACGAAAAAACTCTTAGCGAAAACATAACAAGGGGCCCTCTTTTATAAAAAACAGCTTATCAATGTTGTTGTTCTAAATATAAAAAGTATTATTTATGGAAAGAATTGATCCAGCTACCGGCAACCGTAATTTAAGAAACGATAGTGGAAAAAAAGTTGGAAAAAAACAAGGAAGTTTTTTAGGTTTTTTTGACGCAACACAAGCGCCTGATGCAAGTATAACAGAAACAGATTTTTCTTATTATCTCTCTTATGCTGTTGATGAAAATGTTTCTTTGGAAACTCTTCTTGATGATGTACATTCATGTGGTGAAAAGCTTGTTGAGAAACCTTTTATTTCAAATATCAAGGAATATAAGCAGGCTGTAAGGCGTTTTTTGGCGTATGTTGTAAAAAACGCATTTTCTGCAGAAAGTGAAATAAACAAAAAAAAATATGTAAAAAACGGATTACCTTGTGTTGATGAAAAAAAATGGACAAATATTAAAATTGTTGATGAAAAACTTGAAAAGTTGGCTCTTTACATAGTGCAAAATCAAAGAGGGCAATTGACTATTCTAAAAAAAGTTGAAGAAATAGAAGGTATCCTTATAGATTTAATGAGATAGCTATTTTCAATCTCATCTGAATAAAAAACTATATAGGGGTGCAAGATATTACATTTAGGTGATTTAAATGAATGAAGATATTATAGATAGTGAAATATTTAAAGAAGATATTATAGAAGAAACAGGGGCAGCAGATGAATTGCCACAAGATCTTCCTGAAAAACTTGTAAAAGTTAAATTTGTCCATTCAAATGAGACAGAATTTTGTGAGTATCCAGAGGATTTTACTGTTTCTCATAAAGAATATGTAATTGCAACAGGCAAATATGGCAGAGACCTTGCTACAGTGCTTGGTGGATATCTGTTAAGTACTGAAAAAGAAAAAATAAAAGGGATAAGATCTGTTCAGACAATAGTCAGAAAAGCAACTTCTGCAGATATGGAAAAACATAAGCAGAATTGTGAAAAAGCAGAAGAAGCTTTCCGTATTTGTAAAGAAAAAATACATAATCATAAACTGGATATGAAGCTCATTTCTGCTCATTATCTTTTAGAAGAACCCAAAGTGCTTTTCTTTTTCTCTGCAGATACCAGGGTTGATTTTAGAGAACTTGTAAAAGATTTAGTATCTGTATTTAGAATAAGAATAGAACTAAGACAGATAGGGGTAAGAGATGAGTCCCGTGTTATAGGTGGAATGGGGGTATGTGGCAGAGATTTTTGCTGCCATGGACTTACAGACAAACTTACCCCAGTATCGATAAAAATGGCAAAAGATCAAAATCTTTCGCTTAATTCCATGAAAATATCAGGTCCCTGCGGAAGGCTTTTGTGTTGTCTTTCTTATGAGTGTGATTTTTATCAGGAAGAAAGAAAAAAATTCCCTGTGGAAGGGACCCGTGTTTTTTTAGGGCAGGCAGCATATAGAGTTATAGAGATAAATATCCTGACAAAAACAATAAAAATCGAAGGCCCAGATGCAAATATTATTAATGCTAAATTAAACCAGTTAAATTTTGATACAAAATCAAATTCATGGAAATTATCTGATGTTTAATACTCCAGGCAAACTTGGGGAATAATAGATTTTGTTTTTTAATGGGATGAAGGATATACCTGTAACTACCTTGACACCTGGGGTTGATGTTATTATATTAATTATTAGTATTATATTTTTCCCGCGACATTCGCTGGGATATATCTTGATGATTGGAGGAAAAAATGGGACAAGTAAGTAAGAATGCTCGTACTACATCTGCTACACATAAGTTTCTTTGTCCTTGTGGAGGAGAAGTAAAAATGAAAACGCTCTTCTCATCAGGCAAGAAGAAGAACTATGCTCAGTGCGAAAAGTGCAAAAGAGAAGAAAGAAAACCAAGCGAATTTAAATAATAAAAGGTTGCAATAAAATTGCATATATAGCCCTATTGACTATAGATTTTTTATTTGATAAGTTCATAAATCTAATATAATTTAAGGAGTTATCCATTGGCTGAGAAGAAAGGATCTGCAGCAAAAAGACATAGACAAAGCCTCAGAAGAAGAATGAGAAATAGAATGGCTGTAAGCGAAGTAAAAACCAGTGTAAAAAGCTTTCTACACGCAGTTGGTACAAAAAATAAAGAAGAAGCAGAAAAAGCTTTTAGATTTGTTGTTAAAAAAATCGATACTGCTGCTGGAAAAGGCATTTTCCATAGAAATACAGTTGCAAGAAAAAAATCAAGACTTGCAAAAATGCTTAACAGGCTAAAATAATATCTGTCCGCAAAGATCGGTTATTTTACGATTTGTCCAAAATTTGCCTACTTTCCCGAAGTAAACTCGGGAACCTTGTAGGACAGACTCTAAAAAAATATGAGCGCTTCCAAGCTAACAAAAGCTGAAATTATTGAAAATATCTACGAAAAAACTGCGTTTGATAAAAAAGATATCCATGTGATTGTGGATAAAGTTTTTGAAGAAATAAAAGCAGGGTTATTGAAAGATAAAATCATAGAACTCAGAGGCTTTGGTACATTTGAATTAAGAACTCGTAAAGGAAGAGAAAAGGCGCACAATCCCAAAACAGGGGAGGTAGTATCAGTCAGCTCTCACGGGGTGGCTGTGTTCAGGCCAGGAAAGGAACTGAAAAGTAGTGTCTGGAGCATTAGAAAATAAAACGCACAAGTTTTTGATCAATATGGGGCTTTTATTGCTTTCAGCAATAATGTTTTCCCTCTCTTTTCCCTCATTTATAAATCATACAGGATTCCCTTTTCTGGCATATTTTGCCCTTTTTCCTGCTTTTGCTGCTATATACAGGATGAACTGGGGAGGAGCTGTTTTTTTTGGCTTTTTTCTGGGGGTGGTCTCCTATATTATTTTTAATTACTGGCTTTATAGATTTGATCCTCTTGCAATACTTATAGTGCCTCTTGTGTATGGAAAATATTATTCCCTCCTTTTTCCTGTTTTTAAACTATCAAATAAATTGTTTATACAGAGAAGCTACATAATCAATTCAATAATATGGGTTGGGTATGAATATTTAAGGACACAAGGGTTTTTAGGATATTCTTATGGAATAATAGGTTATACTCAGTATCTTTTCCCCCCGCTTGTAAGAGTTTCCTCGCTAACAGGGATATGGGGCATTTCGCTGCTGGTGATTTTCCCATCAGCTTTTTTAGGCTATGTCTTCAGAGATGGATTTAAAAACTGGTTTGCAAAGCTTAAAAAAACAGTAATTGACGAAAAAATTGTATTAGCAGTATATGCTTTGATTTTTACTGCAGCGCTATCTTATGGATTTATTAACACTGTAGATGTTTCGAAACTGGAAACTTGGAGAGTCTCTTTGATCCAGCATAATGTAGACCCGTGGCAGGGGGGGCTCACAGCTTACAGAGAATCTCTTGCAAAGCTTAAAAAATTAAGCAAAGAAGCAACTTTGGATTCTCCTGACATAATAATATGGTCTGAAACAGCATTTGTTCCAGCAATTGAGTGGAATACGAGATTCAGGACAAACCCCGCGATGTCTCAACTGGTAAGAGAGTTAAAAGATTTTCTTGAATCGCAAAATATTCCATATCTTATTGGAAATGGTGAAGGGGTGCATATTGTTGATGAAAGAGGGGAAATAAGAAGGCTGGACTATAATGCAGCCCTGCTTTTTGAAGCAGGCGGCAGGCATATAGGAACCTACAGAAAAATGCATCTTGTCCCTTTTACCGAACACTTCCCCTATAAAAGGCAATTCCCGGGTATATATAATTTTCTTAGAGAAACAGGTAATCAGTTCTGGGAAAGAGGGACTGAATATACTGTTTTTGAGCTGGATGGAGTAAAATTTTCAACGCCAATCTGTTTTGAAGATACATTCGGCTATATATCAAGAGAATTTGTAAGAAGAGGCGCAAATGTTATTGTCAATTTGACAAATGATTCATGGTCTGCCTCTGTTGCCGCAGAAGTTCAACACATGATGCACGCGGTTTTTAGGGCAGCAGAAAACCAGCGAAGTGTTGTCAGGAGTACAAATGGCGGAATTACGTGTGTTATTGACCCTAATGGAAGAATAATAGGGCGGATCGACCCTTTTATAGAGAGTTTTTTAACTGGCGATGTGCCTATAAACAAGGGCGCTTTTACATTATATACAAAAATAGGTGATTTATTTGGGCTGATATTTCTTATTTTATCGATATCTGCTATTTTGATAAAACTTATTGTATTGCTTTATTCCCGAAAATCGCAAGGCAGGCAAGGCGCGAAGGATGCTTAAATCTGCTATTGACGAATCGAAGAAAAGTGATATCATAGTATAGTGATAAATCTATTCTGCCAAAAGGATAATTAATGGTTACAGCAGAAAAGTTAAAAGCTCTGGAGTTCTTCTCAGAGGGTAGAAAGCTGTATAAAATGATGGATTTCCAGAAAGCTTCTGATTTTTTTCAAAAAGCTATTGATATTTGCCCTGATGATGAGCCGTCAAGTATATCTGGAAAGATGTATATATTATATAAATAATCCGCCACCTGAAGATTGGGACGGAGTATATGTAATGAAAACCAAGTAACATGAAGCAGGTAACGCAATGAGTAAAAGTGAGAAGGGAAAAGAAAAAATAAGTACAACACTGGGAAAAGAGACTGTTTTTAAAGGAAAAATGAGGTTTTCCGATTCACTAAAAATTGATGGAAATTTTGAAGGAGATATTGAATCTTCTGGTTTCCTGTACATAGAAAATGGGGCTGTTGTTGATGCGGATATCAAAGTACGGGCTGTTGTTGTAGGTGGTATTGTGCGAGGCAATATAGATGCTTCAGAGAAACTTGAAATGCTTTCAACAGGACAGGTATTTGGGAATATAAGGACATCCAGACTAAGGATTGCAGATGGTGTAGTTTTTGAAGGCAAATGTGAAATGATAAAAAATGAATCAGAAATAGATGTTTTTTCTGACACTGTTGAATCTTTAAAGGAAAAAGTAAAAACGCTTTAAAATTTTTTAATGTTTTTTTCTAAGAAAATAAGATTTTTTATTATTGCTCAGGGGTTTCTCAAAACTATATGTGAGCAAAAAAAAGTAATTGGACTTGATTATAAAATAATTACCGATGAATTTGGTTTGATTCTTGAACTTTGTTCAGAAAAAGAAGAAATTATAAAAGAATTTATATTTTCTTTGCCCGAAGATTTAATGTTTTTTCATTCTTTTTCTATTGATCTTTCTATATCAGATATGGTGTCAGAAGCGCTTAAAAAAAACAGGACAAAACTTGTTGTCGTGGAATCATGCACCGGAGGATTAATTTCAAAAATCATTACAGACAAGCCAGGAAGTTCTGTGTATTTTTGGGGAGGATTTACAACTTATAATAACAAAGCAAAAGAGTGTCTTGGTGTTCCTGCTTCTGTTATAAAAAAATATGGCGCTGTTTCAAAAGAAACTGTGATTAATATGGCTGAAAAAGGGCTTGAAAAATCAGGAGCAGATATTTCTGTTTCTGTGTCTGGCATAGCAGGACCTGGTGGAGGTTCTGGTAATAAACCTTTGGGGAGTGTCTGGATTGCTGTAAAAAAAGATATTGCAAAAACTTTTCTATTCCTGTTCTCTGGATCAAGAATAGAGGTAAGAGAAAAAGCAGCGCAAACAGCTCTGCTGATTATTTGCAAAGAATTAAATAAACAAGGGCTTGACAGTACTATTTTTGAGCATTATATTTAATTTTGTTAAAGTGTTTAAAAATTGAAAAAAAGCTGTTAAATGAAGTTCTAAAGCTAAAGCCCTACAAAAAATAAATAAACAATAGTTAAACTTGAGGTTTTGTATCAAACCCTGCATTTTTATAAAATATATAATAAAAGAAATAGAGGAGACTTAACCCTTCTATGTTGAGTTTTGAAGAAAAAAATGAAAAGCAGCTTCTTGCAAAGGAAATAGGTGAAGCTGTTTTTTCTCCCAAGTCTGTCGCTACTACAAAAAAAAGTATAAAAAAGAAAAAAGTAAAAGTAGAGCTTATCAAAGAAACAGGAACCCCTATGGAAGAAGAAAAAACCAAAAAAACTGTAAAAAAAATTGTTGCAGTAAAAGAAAAAAGCGAAGAGCTATTTTCTGAACCGGAAGAACAGATTTTTTCTGGAGATCAGTCGGATGAAGATATAT
This sequence comes from Spirochaetaceae bacterium, assembly GCA_009780675.1. Classification (GTDB taxonomy): domain Bacteria; phylum Spirochaetota; class Spirochaetia; order CADAEX01; family CADAEX01; genus WQTU01. Next base: position 20,305 of record WQZP01000019.1, read on the forward strand.
CGACCGCAATATTTACAAAACTTACAAATAAAAGTAAATCTGCGGGAGAAGGCTCGGATAACGATGCAAAAGATGAAAAAAATAAAATAAGCATTAATGATCTTACAAGAATGAATCTCCCGGATCTTAGGGAATTTGCCATACAAATGGGTGTTACGCATGAAAATATAGGAAGCCTCCGCAAGCAGGAAGTTATATTCAGTATTCTTAAAGCACATACAGCAAAAAATGGAATAATCCATGCTTATGGCTCTCTTGAAATACTGCCCGACAGTTACGGCTTTTTAAGATCACCCCAGAATAGTTATTTGCCGGGAGCAGATGATATTTATATATCTCCTTCGCAAATAAGGCTTTTTAATTTAAGAACAGGCGACACAGTTGCCGGGCATATAAGAACTCCGCGGGAAGGGGAGAGATTTTTCGCAATGCTTAGGGTTGAGAAAGTCAACTATGATGACCCTTCAATTGCGCAGACACGAGTCCCTTTTGATAACCTTACTCCGCTTTATCCCAATGAGCGGATAAATATGGAGACTACAGGCGGTGATCCCACAACAAGAATGATCAACCTGTTTTGTCCAATTGGAAAAGGGCAGCGTGGTTTGATCGTAGCGCCTCCAAGAACAGGTAAAACAATAATTCTTCAGCGAATAGCAAATGCTATTACAGAGAATCACCCGGAAATTCACCTTATTGTTCTTTTAATTGACGAAAGACCCGAAGAAGTTACAGATATGAAGCGCAATGTAAAAGGGGAAGTAATATCTTCTACTTTTGATGAGCAGGCAACAAGGCATGTGCAGGTTGCGGAAATGGTTATTGAAAAAGCAAAAAGGCTTGTGGAGCATAAAAAAGATGTTGTAATACTTCTTGATTCCATAACCAGACTTGCAAGAGCATATAACCAGACAGTTCCTACGTCCGGAAAAATACTTTCTGGCGGTGTTGACTCCAATGCTCTCCATAAACCAAAGAGATTTTTCGGAGCAGCAAGAAATATTGAAAATGGGGGAAGCCTTACGATAGTTGCAACAGCCCTTATTGAAACAGGCAGCAAAATGGATGAAGTTATCTTTGAGGAATTTAAAGGTACAGGCAATATGGAAATGCAGCTTGACAGAAAAATTGCAGACAGAAGACTTTACCCTGCCATAAACATAAAGAGATCGGGAACAAGAAAAGAAGAGCTTCTCCTTACAGATGAAGAGCTTAATAAAATGTGGGTACTAAGAAAGGTTATCAATCCTATGGAAGATATTGAAATTATAGAGTTGTTGGTTGACAGAATGCGCAAAACAAAGAATAATGAGGCATTCCTTAGATCCATGAATACTACAGGACCTGGTGATATTCCAGGCTGATTGGAGGATATATAAAAATGAAAAAAGAAATTCACCCAGAATATACTGAAACAAAGATAGTTTGTGCTTGTGGAAATGCTATTAACACAAAATCAACCGTAAAAGACCTTCGTGTTGAAATATGCTCTGAATGTCATCCGTTTTTTACAGGAAAAGAAAAACTGGTGGATACTGCTGGTAGAGTTGAGAGATTTAACAGAAAATACGGACTTGCAAAAGGTCAGAAATAGTTAGGTAGAACAACTTATCTAAAACACGCTGTCAATTACAGCGTGTTTTTAGCACAAATATATGGCCAAATCTATGTACTGTATTGTTTATATCTCTAAGATATCAAATTTGGCTAATACTTTTTGATTGCATATACATAAAATTTCATATATTATTCATTAAAATGGAAAAAATTATAAATCTCCATAGGGATGAATATGGTTCTGACCCAGAGATTGTTGTTGAGGCTCCGGGGGCTTTAACAATTATGGGAAATCATGTTGATTCTGATGATGGATTTATGATTCAGGCAGCTCTTGATATGAAAATTTATGTTTCAATGTCAAAGCGGAAAGATAATTCCCTCCGATTTTATGCAGTAGATTTTGATGAAAGAAAAAGAACTTCGGCAGCTAATATCAAATATAAAAAAGAAGACAGATGGGCCAACTATATAAAAAGCGTTCTGTTTTCCATGGAAAATAGTGGTTTTTCTGTTAAGGGGCTGGATATTACTGTTACAGGCAATATTCCGCACGCAATTGGGCTTGCCTCATCATCTGCAATGGAATCTGCTATTATTCTTGCCTTATCCAAGCTATACGAACTTAATCTTCCAAAAGAAGAAATCATAAAAATAATATATAATGGCGAAGAAAGATTTTTAAATTCAAATAAAGCCCCTTCTGGAATTTATTCCTCATTTTTTGGGAAAAAAGATAATTTTTTGTTTATAGACCTCCGTTATGCTACTGTGGACTATCTCCCATTTACTCTGAAAGATTCATCTTTTATTATCACCCTGTCCAATGTTCCATTAATACAGATCGAAAAGGAAATTGAAGACAGGCGCAAAGATATCAATAAATGTGTTGATAAATTAAATTCTTTAAGATATGGAACTTCTCTCCGCGATTATAACAAGAGTGATCTTGCAAACGGAATAGGAACAGTTTCCGAGCAGACAAGAAGAAGATGTACTCATGTTGTAGATGAAATCGCGAGAACAGAAGAAGCAAAAATCGCTATTAAAAAAAATGATATGGCAACGCTTGGAAGGCTTATGAACAGGTCTCATGAAAGTCTTAGGGATAATTTTGAGGTTTCATGCCCGGAAATAGACTGGCTTGTCAAGCGTGCGCAGGAAATAGAAGGTGTTTATGGTTCCAAAATCACAGGGACAGGCTTTGGCGGATGCACATTAACACTGCTTAAAAACTCTTCTATAGACCGCTATCGCGAACGGCTTGAAGAATACGAAAGAATTTTTGGATTTAATGCAGATATGATAAACTGTAACATATCATCTGGCGCAAAAATTATTTATCCTGTAAAGTGAATTTATTATGAAAATCCTTCTTACAAATGATGATGGAATTGATAGCCCCGGTCTTAAAGCCATAGAAAAAAAGCTTTCGGCTTTGTATGATGTTATGGTTGTTGCGCCATCAGAAGAGCGGAGCGGATTTTCAAATTCTCTTACTATTCACAAAAATGTAAAGATAAAAAAAATAGATAAAAATCGCTATAGCTGCAGCGGAACTCCTGCGGATTGTGTTCACAGGACCCTGCTTTGCTCAATTGATGGCTTTGTTCCGGATATTGTTGTATCTGGTATAAATTTGGGGCCAAATCTTGGAACAGATATTGTCTATTCAGGCACTGCTGCAGCAGCAAGGCAGGCAGCGATCATGGGTGTTCCAGGTGTTGCTGTTTCTGTTACTGCATTCCGCGAGCCTTTTTATTTTGACAATGCAGCAACTTTTGTAGCAGATAATATAATCAGTTTTTTTGAAAACTGGAGTCCAGATCATTTTATAAATGTCAATGTGCCAAGTATTTCCGCAGAAAATTTTAAAGTTATGACTACAAGACCATCAAAGAGATTTTATAATGAAAAAATAAGCAATATTATAGAATCTGATGAAAGCCTTGATATCTCATTTGATATTATCGAGATATTACATGATAATAAAAACGATACAGACAGCTATGCAATTGAGAACAATATGATTTCTGTTTCCCCTGTTTATGTGCAGCCGTTTTCTGATGAGAAAACAATGCTTATATATAAAAAAATTTTAAAGGAAAAGTAACCAATTATGGATAGTAGTTTTGAAAAAGCAGTAAAATTCTATACAGAAAGAAAGTATGAACTGGCTCTCAAAGAACTACTCAAGTCGGATAACAGCCTTAAAGACAATCCAGACCTTTCTTACTACCTGGGCCTTTGTTACACAAAGCTTAAACAGTTTGATGAAGCAGTAATTTTTCTTGAGCAGGCAATAACCACAAACACTAATGTGCTTTATATTTATCAATGCAGAATGATCCTGGTCTATATTTACGCAGTAACAGAACAATTTAAGCTGGCAGAACATGAGCTAAAAAGGCTTATTGAAGATGGCTATGATTCTGTACAAGTGTATTGCGCATGCGGATATATCCAATATCAGCAAAAAAATATTGAAAAAGCAATGGAGTTTTTTGAGAAAGCACTGACTATTGATGGAGAACACCCCACGACACTTAATTCTGTAGGTTATATTCTTGCAGATGAGGATATTGATCCGGAAACAGCAGTGCAATATTGTGCTAAAGCTGTTGAAAAAATGCCTGATTATTACCCTTTTCTTGATTCTCTTGGGTGGGCTCTCCATAAAACTGGAGAAAGTGATAAAGCGCTTGAATATCTTAGAAGCGCTTTTGATTTATCAAAAGGGAATCGAATTGTTGCAAAGCATCTAAAAGAGGCTATGGATTCAAGAAAATGATATTTTCAGCCGATAATTATCTCGTAAGGAGGAGAATTATGGTTGAAAATATAAAAGATGCTTCTCTTACTGATTACTCGCCTCCCAAGGTGCAAAAACCACCAGTTCCGGATTCTGTTATAGATCATAAGGACTTAAAAGGGATACTTTTTCTTGGAGTAAAAGGCGACATCAATGTAGAAGTAAGTCGAGATGACAGTAAATTAGATTTTTTAGTATAATTTGTAGTTTTACTATAGAGTTATTGACCAACGAGCAGGAGTTGCAGGTGAGCTTGCGAAGCGTCACGCATAAGCAAGCGAGGCAGGTCAAAATAATTAGTATGCTACTTATATTCTGGGTAGTGAAACGTATCCAGAAGGTTTATCCACAGATTTGCGCTGGTTCTTCTGCTTTGTTCTGGATAGTGAAACGTATCCAGAAGGTTTATCCACAGATTTGCGCTGGACAAAAAAACTTTCATATTGCATAATATTTTTTGTGTATAAAACCGGAAACACAAAACGCTTGAAACTATTTAAGTATTTATTAATAATCTTTTTACTTTCCTCTACCAGTTTATTTTCTCAAGACTTTATGGATATCTCAAGAGGCGCTGATGAATTCCGCTGGGGGGTAAGGTCTTTTTTTGCAAGTTCTTATAACAGAGCAATATTTTCATTTGAAAGAGCGCTTTCATATAACCCGGCAGATGTGCGTGCCAAAGAGTGGTTGGGAAGGGCGTACTATATGTCCGGGCTTGAAGATACTGCTCTTTCGGTATGGAATTCACTTATCAGGTCAGGCCACAGATCAACAAACCTTGACAATAAAATTGAAATTATTACTGCGCGCCGTAGAATCTTTGATACAAGAAGGACTGACAGAACACTTATTGTGGAACACGAAATAAGGGGCGATTTGGGAAGGGAGAACTTTCTTTTCAGAAGACCGGGCGCTGTTTTGCCTCTGGATTCCGGTAATTTTATTGTATCAAGTTTTACTACCAATGAGCTTGTTCTTTTTAATGCAAACAGCAGGGTGTTAAACAGATTCAGAGGAGGTTTGGGGGTTATAAATAACCCTTTTGATGTAATCAAATCTTCTGATGGATTTTTGTTTGTATCTGAGTATGGTGGGAATCAGATAGCCAGACTAAATCTTAATGGCAGTATAGAAAGAAAATTCGGGGGAAGGGGAAGGGGGCCTGGTCAGCTTCTTGGTCCTCAGTATATTGCGGATAACGGCGCGGGTTATATATATGTTTCTGACTGGGGTAACAGAAGAATAAGTAAATTTGATTATGAAGGCAATTTTATCTTGGATTTCGGGAGAAGAGTTGGGCGGTATGAAGGATTAAGAGGGCCTACCGGAGTTGCTGTTTTAAATAATATTGTTTATGTTGCAGATGTTTTGAGAAAATGTATTGATCTCTTTGATCAAAGCGGCAACTTTATAAGGACTATTGGGAGAGATATTTTACACGGTCCGGAAGGGATCACTGTTTACAATGAAAACTCTCTTTTAATAGCAGATACAGACAGGGTAGTTATTTTTAATATTGATTTTGAATCTGTAGAAGTTCTGTTTGCTTCCAACGCACCGGGACCGGGAAGGATTGCTTTTGCAAGATTTAATGCCAATAACGACCTTATGATCTCTGATTTTAATAATAACAATGTTATGTTTTTGTCTGAAATGGAGTCCATCTATGGAGGACTTTTTGTGCGTATAGACAGCATACAGGCAGAAAATTTCCCAAATGTAAGAATGCTTGTAAATGTTGAAAAACGGAATGGTAGACCTATTGTTGGCCTTGAAGCTGCAAACTTCAGGATCACAGAAGCTGGCAGGGCTGTTGAGAATCTTACCTTGCTGTTTGCAGGCAATATGGCAAGAAGAGCAGATGTTTCAATAGTTTTTGAAGAATCTCTTTTTATGACCGAGAGAAGAGAGACGCTCCGGAGAACTGTAGCCGAACTTTATACTTCATTCTCCAGGGAAGACAGCATAAGAGTAATTTCTGCAGGAGAAAATCCATCGTTAGTTGCAACAGCGGAAACATCGAGAGAAGATGTTATGAGAACAATATTGCAAACCAACTCCACTTCCCCTAATTTTTCTGCTGGAACAGGGATAAGGCTTGGGGCTTCGGAAATCGTGGGAAGTATGAATAAAAAAGCTGTGATTTTTTTATACTCTGGAAACCCAATTGCTCTTGATTTTGATCAGCACAGGCTTGTAGATGTTATGCAGTTTTTAAGAAACAATAATATAAGATTTTATTATATATATTTTGAGCGGGGAAGAACCAGGGAAGAGCTTGACTTTCTTGTAAGAGAAACAGGTGGCGCCAGTTTTTTTATTCATGGCCCTGGCGGAATCAGCCACATTGCCCAAAAAGTTAAAGAAAGCAAAAGTGGTTATTACTTTTTAGAATATAGATCAAGAAGTTTTGATGAATTCGGACGCAGGTTTATTCCTGTGAGAGTTGAAACAGTTTATAACAGAAAAAGTGGAAGAGATGAACTCGGATATTTTTCAGAAAACAGATAAACCTTAAATATATGAAGTGGTGGGAAAACCTTTGTAATAAATGCGGTTTTTGTTGCCTCAAAAAAGAGTATGTCAATGGAGCTTGGATAATTAATTCCAATAACCCATGCGAATATCTTGATGTTAAATCAAATCTCTGTTTTGTTTATGAAGAAAGATTTAAAATATGCCCTGAATGTAAAAAAATGACTATTTTTGAAGCATTGTTTGAAGATTTTCTTCCTATTACTTGCGGGTATGTTAAATTTTTTAGAAAAATAGGTTTTATAAAATTATTGAAAGTGAAAAAAAATGAATAAACTTATAATTTTTGATATGGATGGTGTTTTAATAGATGTTTCTTCTTCATATATGGATTGTATAAGAAAAACCGCATCGATATTTTTACATCCATGTATTAATTCAAACCTGCTAGGGCAACCTCTTTTTGACTTGGCAGATCTTGCTTTTCTTAAAGGAACCGGCGCTCTTAATAATGACTGGGATTTTACTCATAAATTACTAACTTTAATGTTTTCAAAAATAAGTGGAAACAGGGAAAGCGTAAACAGGGAAGAATGGGATGTGAAGGAGCTTGCTTCTTTTATTAGATCAGAGAGTAAACCTGTTGAAAATCTTTTTAAAGCAGCCGGAACAAAAAAGTTTAAAGAAATAGATTTTTTCTATAAAGGAGATGTTGGTTCTGGTAACGTTATTAAGCAGATTTTTCAGGAAGTATATCTTGGGAAAGAGCTTTTTTCGGAAATGTACGGATTCCAGCCCCAATATTATTTTGAACAAGGGCTTATCCTGAAAGAAAAACTTTTTATAGACAGAGATATGCTTTCTTCCCTGTCTGTTTCGCATAGGCTCTCAATTGCAACAGGCCGTCCTGCGATGGAAGCTATGTATGGTATTAAAAAAAATAATATAAATTTTTTTGAAAAAGTATTAACCCATGATGACTGCGTAAAAGAACAAAAAGAGGTTGAAAAAAGCAGCGGGGAAAAAATATATTTTGGAAAGCCGCACCCTTTTATGTTGGATACTATTGCTGCATATTATGAAGCCAGGGGAGAGCTTAAAGAAAAAATATATTATATAGGGGATTTACCGGATGATATGATTGCTGCAAAAAGATCAAAGTATATATTTTGCGCAATAGGAGTTATATATTCTTCTCCAGATAAGAAAAATTCAATATTAAGGCTTAAAGAAGCAGGAGCAGATTATATCGTAGATACGCCGCAGGAATTAATGGAACTTTTAAAGTAGTTATCTTATAGAGGTTTTAATACTCTATTCAAAGTATCTTCTATTTTAGAAATTATTTCTTCCATTATTTTTGTTAAATCAGAAACATTGCTTTGTTTAACTCTAAAACCTACAGCTCCTGGATGTCCTCCGCCACTTTCAATATTAATTTCTTTTATAATATCCCGCAAATCAACTTTGGAAAAAGTGTGGCTTCTTCTCATGCGGAATTGGATCAAATCAGATTCTTCCGGATTATCATAATATACAATAATGCTTAAGTAACCACTCTCTTCTGCAAGGTTGTCAGCCAGGTGGCGTGCTGTACTTGCAACTAACTCTTTTTTAAAATTCTTGTGAAAATAATCTGCCTCATTTTTATCAATGACTATATAAGCAATATGGGCAGATATTTTTTTTCTTTCAATAAAGTAGTTGTAACAAATTTTTTCTTCTTCTGATAATTTTTCAAGTTCATTAAAAATATCTTCTATAGATGAAAAATTGGAGGAATTAGTATATGTCTTTTCCAGAAGCATTTTATTATAATGGTCGCTGAAAAATTTATAAAATTGACTTTGTCGCGCAGATTTAAGGTATTTGCCCATTTTGGAATCACTTATCAAGCCTGTAAGTATTGCAACAACAAAGTTGCGTGAAAACAAATCAGGTATATTATATTGTTTTTTATCACTAAGCTTAAAAGTTAAGTATGCTATAAGTTCACATGTTGAAGATGCCTCATCCACAAAGCAATAATTATTATCTCCTATGTATCCGCTGTCAGCTCCCAAATGGTGGTCGACTTCAATTTTAGTTATACTTTTATTGGCAATCATTTCTGCGGTTTTCTTCCCCCCTTCAAGCATTGAAGGCTTGGGTGTATCAAGTGCAATAACAACATCAAAATTGTTTCCAATATCGTGTTCGGACTCAATAACTGAAACATCGTTATACTTACATATCTGAATTAAGTATGAAGATTTATGCTGATATTCTTTGTATAAAACAATCGTTACTTTTTTTTGAAATTTTTTTATGATAAGGCTAAAGGCAACCATTGAGGCAATACAGTCTGCATCGGGGTCTTTATGCCCAAGTATAAGAAAATTATTTTTTTCAGGGATAATATTGATTATATTGTTTATAACTTTATTTCTTTCTGCAATTGTTGGTATTTTGCTTTTTCCTGTATCAAAAGAATAACAAATGTTTCTGGATATGGTTATATTGCCTTTAGGCTTTTCCAGAGATTTAAGAAAGGCGTTTTCTGCCTCTTTTACTAAATCTTCAACAGAATTGGCATTTGCAGGATAGGAGGCAATACCAATGTGTAAGGTAATTTTTTCTCCGCCTATATTAAATTTTTTCGAAGCAGATATTTTTTCAGTTATAATACGGCATAAGCGCAAAGCCTCGCTAGCTTGTGCAGCTACAAGTATACTTGCAAAACAATTTTCACCATAATTACCAATAACATTATCTTTTTTAATAAAAGCAAATTTAAATTCTAAAATTACATTTTTTAATATATTTTCCAGATTTTCTTTTTTATGAATTTTGCTCAATTCATCGGATTTATCAACTTTAAATATTACAAGAGAAATAGGAAGCCTGTGATCGCTTGAATATGCAAATTTGTCAGAAAGAGAATCAGTCAGAAGTTTTTTGCTGCAAAGAGATGTATTATTTATGTTTGACTCCTTTCCGACTCTGCCATTGGTCTTATAATTAAAGGCTTGGTTTTCTAATTATAATGACCCCTCGTATATTAACTTCTCTGTTCCGTCAAGTGTGACTGTAATATTTTCCCCAAATTGGCTCATGGCATTAGGAACATAGGAAAGCACTACAATATCATGATTGACTTTTTGCATATACTCTTGTGACACCTCTGATGCCCCTTCAAGTATTATTCCGTCAATTATTGGTAATATTGGAGTAAAAGAAGAATCAAAATTATGTGTAACAAGTATTTTTGATTCTTTTTTAACCATAAGAGCAGCTGCAGCTTCCTGAAAATTATTTACTTTAACAATCCTTCCTGTGCAATGTTTACCAAATCCTTCTCCGCCTTTTCCTAAAACATTTCCTATAACATGAACTCTTATATTGTTTGTTGCCAATGGGGAACGTATAGGTATCCCTGAAACAACAATAACTTTATCAAGAGAAGCTGCGAACCCTTTTTGGATCGCTTGTGTAATAGCGCTTTGTATCATTGCTTCTGAATCTTCTTGCTGCTCTATGGCAACAGGAATAATCCCCCAATACAAAAGAAGCCGTCGTCTTACTACTTCGCTTGGAGATGCAGCAATAATTGGGCGTCTCGGGCGGTAACGGCTAATCAGCTTTGCAGTGTTTCCGCTTAAAGTTGGTGCAATAATACAGGCAGCTTCTATTTTATCGGCAACCCACGAAGCAGCATTTGAAATTGTATGGGTAAGGTCAATACCAGCGCCTTTTTCCCTGCGTCGTTCATAAAGATGTTTTAAATATTCATCCGAAGATTCTACAGCTCTTGCAATACTCTCCATAACTGTTACTGCAGCTTCCGGATATGATCCACTTGAAGTTTCTCCTGAAAGCATTATACAGTCTGTGCCATCAAAAATAGCATTTGCAACATCTCCTGCTTCTGCTCTGGTAGGGGTTGGGTTTCTTATCATGGAGTCGAGCATTTGTGTAGCTGTTATGACTGGTTTTCCCGCTGCATTGCAAAGTCTTATTATCCTCTTCTGCTCCAAAGGTACCCGTTCTGCAGGAATTTGGACTCCAAGGTCGCCTCTTGCTACCATTATTCCTGCTGCAACTCTTATGATCTCTTCGATATTATTAAGACCTTCTTCATCTTCTATTTTTGCTATAACAGGCATATTAGAGCCTATTTCCGAAAGATATTTTTGTATTGTTATAACATCCGAAGCTTTTCTTACAAAAGAAGCTGCAATATAATCCAAATCTTGTTGATGCCCAAAAAGAAGATCTACTTTGTCTTTTTCCGTAAGAGCAGGAAGTTTTGTTTTTACACCAATTACATTAACATTTTTTTTACTGCCAATTTCTGCGTTATTGACAACTTTACACTTGATTACTCTTCCCTCGACAGAAAGGACCATTAGAGCTAAAAGACCGTCTGCTATAAGAATTTTTACATTAGGGATAATATCATCTGCAAGCTGGTCATAATTTACAGTAACTCTGGTTTTTTCTGTAAAAGCGCCATCATCTCCATATAGCTTTATTGCGTCTGATTCCGCAACTACATCTACCAAATCATCTTTCGCAAAAGCAATTTTTGCATCATTGCGGATAAGCCCTGTTCGTATTTCCGGACCTTTTGTGTCAAGGATCAATGCGATCGGTACCCCTTCCTCTTTTGAGATTTTTTTTACCCTTGCAATATTTCCTGCGTGGAATTCATGAGTATCATGTGAAAGATTAAATCTGGCGAGATTCATCCCCTTCTTTATAAGCGAGCGAACAAGTTCGTCCGTCCCTACTGCTGGGCCTATAGAACAGATAATACGTGTGTTTCTAATGGATGGATGCATGGTAATTTTTCCTTTATAAAATAGCTTGAAATAAAAAACTAAATATTTTCTACGATAATTATAAATGCAGATAGGTGAATTTTTCAATAATTTAATTATTTAAAAGCATCAAAAAATTATTATCGGATCAATAAAAATAGTCGATTTATTCTATTAAAAAATTATGTAAAATATGCCGTTAAATTAATGAGGAAATCAAATTGAATTACAAAAATAACCCTTTTTTGCTCTGCCTCGCTCGCTCATGTGTGAATTTATTCACATGCATCACCCGCTTATTTGGCAGAAAAAGCATTTTTCTTTTACTCTTTTTTTCTATTCTTATTATTTTGGGTTGTAGGACACCACCGCCAGCTCCAAGAGTCACGCCAAATATTGCGCCAACCATTGTAGAAAGGCAACAAACAGTTGTCAGGTTTTATGTTACACCCTCAAAATTTTATAATGATAGATACGGTTATATAGGCATAAGGTATCAAACAAAAGAAGAAATATGGGAAGAACGGAAGTCATCTTTTGCAGACAGGAATTTGTCTGCTGCAGAGTATGAGAGAGTGCGAAATGCCATACCTGAGGATGGTGTTATCTATATCCATATAGGCCGTAAAAACCTTATGCATGCCAATACGCGATACTATTCATTTCGCGGGTATAAAGAGAATAAAGATATTTTTGCAATACAGGGCAGGGAGGGTATCCCCAATATCAGATGCAGGGATGGAAATTGGTGGAATATCGTAGAAATACCACTCAGAGAACAGATTAATAATGAAATCAATGTGGTTGTAACAGATAGAAGAATAAACAGAGAGTTTAATTTTAAAATCATACGGGAAGAGAGCTAGGTATTAAGTATCGCCAGCCTTAATGCAAGCAGCAGCAAAACTTTGTCTTCTGCAATTTGCTAAAAGTGTCAATTTCGTCAAAATTTGCTTGCGAAAAGTGACACTTTTCCCCCTTTTTATGATAAATCACTTTTCTTCTATAATATTGGTGCAATCAGCACACCCCCATCAGTCTAAAGAAAAATAAGGCAAATTTTCATGAATAATTCTAATTTATTTGCCGAAAATCAAGTATATATGAAAAGCAATGCACCATTTGTAAAACTTTTTACTCTACTCTTATTGCTATCAATTCCCTTCAATGCTGGGGCAGAAATGACTTTTGGAGGAATTAATGTTTTTTCTCCAAACGAAGCTATTTTTACTGCAACAGGTAATCTGCCGGGGGAAACAAGGGTAAATAGTTATACAACGTTGTTTAAAGCAGACCTTGACACAAGATTCCTGTATCAGCTTACATTTTTCCCCGAAAGAGTGCTTTTTTTAAGGGAGCAAGGGGTAATCCAGATAAGCAACAGGTTTGGTGTTTTTAGAAGCGATAAAACACTAAGGAGATTTCAACCTGTTCTTGAATTTCCTTCTTTTGTAAATGGAAGCCAAATATATACAGGAAAAATATCCGGGATAAAAGCCTCCCCAGACGGAAGATGGCTTGTTTATATGGTGCGGACCTCGTCTGCTTTTGGAAGCCTTGTGCTTATGGATCTTCTTAATAACAATACAGAAACAATTATTTCTTCTAATGTAGAATATAGCTATAGAGAACCGCGCGTGTTGTGGGCAGATAATTCGCGTCTTCTTGTTTATGAAAAAGCAGGGTCTCTCTTTTATTTTAGCCTTGAACAAAAGTTCTCAGGGATTTTGATAGCTGAGAACTTCAGAAGGATAGGGCAAGGGCGAATAAATAATGCTGCATGGACAGGTGATAGTCTTCTTTTCCTGAAAGATAATTTTATATTCAGAATAAAAAGCTCAGAGATTTATGAAGCAACTCTTTATAGTGATTTTATAGATATTGGAGAAGTTATTGGAAGGATTCCATTTAAATTTGATCCTAATTTTGATAACTACTGGGTATCTCCCAATGGCCTGGAACTTATTATAAACAAAGGCGGGAGAAATATATTTTATTGCAGATTAGACAGAGATACAGTGTTTGATCTGATAGATGTAAAATCTCTTCCTTATATTTTTCTTCCAAGAAATACTGTAATTAAAAATCTTGTATGGGGTAATAACGGAGTAGTTACAGTTTTAACTTCTACGATTGTAAGGGGTAAAGAAGAGACAGCTTTGTTTAGACTTTATACAAATGGAAGAGAACTCTCTTTTGAAAGACTGGATGAATCTGGGGTATTTGATATATTCCCATCTGATGATCTGACAAAGTTGGCGCTTGTTAAAAATAACAGTGTTGCAATAGTGCGGCATCAAACCTGGCAGCTTATAAAAGAGTATAGAGTCAATACACCTCTTAGTGTGATTTGGCTTAATAATGATAAGATTGCAGTATTTGGAAAAAAAATTGCTGAAGTAATAAAAACAGGAACAGATGAAAGAGATATTTTAACTATTTCGCAGGTAGATACTGCGGGATTTAACAGAGCTTCATCTATTATAATTTGTTCTGTAGATGGCAGATTTTTCGAGTGGGATGGTAATGGTGGCTGGAATGAAACAACAGCAATAAGAGAATTCAATACTCCGGTAACAGCATCGAATAATTACCGTTTATTTGTTGAGTCACTTCAGGACGGAAGTTATAGAAATATGGTATATGTAAGAGATATAAGACAATATACAACAGTGCCGCTTTTCCCTGTTCCGAGAATACAATTTGATCCAATACCTTTGGTAGATGAGCCTGTTAATTTTAGAAATTTTTCACATGGGTCAAGGGTGCGCGGAAGATATGTTTCTCTTGTTTTTAATGCAGTAAGAGATGACAGCGGGCTTACCGAAGTGCTTAATGTTCTTTCCGATTATGGTATAAGAGCAACTTTTTTTCTAAGTGGAGATTTTATAAGACGGCATCCTGCTGCAGTAACAGAGATAGCAGATTCCGGCCATGAAGTTGGTTCGCTTTTCTACTATAATTTTGATTTGACTGATGCCAGATTTGGAGCAACCAGGGAGTTTATAAGAAGAGGCCTTGCGCGGAATGAGCACGAGTATTTCAGGGCTACTGGAAGAGAGCTTTCTCTTATTTGGCAAGCTCCGTTTCATTTTGTAAATTCAATTATGATTGAGGCAGCTGAACAGATGAATTACAGGCATATAGGGAGAGATGTTATAATTTTGGATTCTAAATCAAGCAGAGACCCTAATTTTGAGACAAGCCATTTTTATGAATCAGCAGCAAATCTTGTTGAAACTATTATAGCTGAAAAAAGACCAGGATCTATAATTCCTGTAGCAATTGGAAAGCCTGATGGTGGAAGGGGTGATTACCTTTTTCAATATCTTGAAGTGCTTATAAATAACCTGATAGCTTTGGGTTATGAGATAGTGCCTGTATCGGCACAAATTAACATGGCAAGATAAAGCAGGTTTGCGTAGCATTCCAGCTTTGTAAATAAAAAAGAGGGTCGTGTGTGAGAGTTTGCTCACGTATGATTATAATAAACAGAAAGAGGGGTAGGTTTTAATGAATAATCCGTTAAATATGTATCGGGAAACTTCAATAAAAACAGCAGGACAGGGCAAGCTTATAGTATTGCTCTATGATGAGGTAATAAAAAATCTTGATAAAGCAATAGCTGTTCTTGACTCAGAAACCAAACATTATGATAAGGCAAACAATGCAATAATCAAAGCTCAGGACATAATTACAGAATTGTCTGCTTCTCTTGATTTTGAAAAAGGGAAAGATATTGCAAGTAATCTGTTTAGCCTCTATGTTTATTTCAGCAGGCAATTAATGACTGCAAATTTGGACAAAGATTCCAAGCCTCTTAAGCCTGTAAGGAATATGATGTATGAGCTTAGGGCTGCATGGAAGCAGATTGAGAACACAAAAGAAACTCCATCTGGCAAGGGAAGTGTTGGAGTTGATATAGCGGGGTAGCTGTTTGGCATCTATTATAGAAACAAGTATTTTAAATTATCTTTCTACTGTTGTTGCCTCTTTTCAAAAGTGCTTGAATGCTCTTTCTTTCCTGCAAGAGTCGGTTTCTAGTGAAAATGTTGAGAATCTGATGAAGCAGGTAAAGGGAACTTCCATTATTGCACATAATGCAGTGCGTTATAAGAAAACTGCTGATGCCCTTATTCTGGACATAAAAGAAGGCGGTGTTTCTGTTGACTCTGGTTTTTTCCCAAAAGTGATACAATTTGAGGAAGAAATCGAAAAACTTAATCTTGATTACGATAAATCATATATTATATTAAAAAACAAAATCAAAGATATTATGAGTAAGTATGAAAGAAAATTGTCTGAACTTTCGAAAATATCAAAAAACATAAAAAAAGGAAACAATAACTCTTTTTATTACTTATCAGAAATGCTAGATATATCTGTATGAGTACAGCCCCTTTCTATATCCTTGATGGATATAGCCTTATATATAAATCATATTTTGCATTTATAAAGGCTCATCTTTATAATAAAAAAAATGAAAACACTTCTGCTCTTTTTGGTTTTTTTAAATCATTGTTCAGTTTTTTTGATCAATATAAGCCGCAATATTTTGCGGTTGCCATGGATTCAATAGGGCCTACATTCAGACACGAGCAATATGCAGAGTATAAAGCAACAAGGGATAAAACACCGGAAGATCTTCAGGCGCAAATCCCAAGGATCGAAAAAATACTTGAAGTTATTGGTGTAAAAGTTGTAAGGGTAAATGGCGTTGAAGCAGATGACATAATAGCCACTTTTGCCAAAAAGTGTTCTTCGGCAAAAAGAAAATATTTTGTTATTACAGGCGATAAAGATTTAATGCAACTTGTGTCTGAGTATACTGCTATTTTAAAGCCAGGCAAAGCAGGTTATGAAGAATTGGGAAAGCAGGAAGTTTTTGAGCAGTACGGAGTTTATCCCCAGCAGATAGTTGATTACCTTTCTCTTACAGGCGACAGCGCGGATAACATCCCCGGAGTAAGGGGGATTGGTCCAAAAAACGCGTCATCGCTTCTTGAAAAATACGAAAATATCGAAGGCATATATAATTCACTTGATAAAATGACAGGGAGCATTAAGACCAAACTTGAGGAAGGCAGGGAAAACTGCCGCATGAGCAGGGATCTTGTTATTCTTAAAGATGATGTTGGTATTGAGGGTTTGGGCGAAGATGTGGGAGATGGTTTTATCAATAACTTTTCTACAGGTAATTTTTCTTTTATGGATGCTGTGGCGCTTTTTGAAAATGAAAATGCCAAAAGCCTTATTACATGGATAACGGGAAAAAGCAGCTCTTCCAAAAAAGCGCATGATAAAGCAAGCAGCCAGGATGGAGAGATTTGTTTTGATGAAAGCCCTGATGAGAATGGCGCGGGGAGTAGTGGGGGAAGTAGCAAAGGAAGTAACGAAGGTGTTTCTTCTGCCCCTGTTAAAAAAGAAATATCTGCTTCGGAAGACCTAAGGAAATATTTTAGCGAAGATGAAGTAAAAACACTAAAAGGAAAAGGCTCCTACACAGTTGTTACAGACCTTAATGCTCTTGATTCTCTTATAAAAAAAGTAAAAGAGAAAAAAATATTTTCTTTTGATATAGAAACCGATGGGCTCGATACATTTACCGCAAACCCTGTAGGGTTTTCCATAGCTTTTGAGAGTGGTATTGGTTATTATATTCCCCTTAGGGCAGATGAAAAAGAAATTTTATCTGAATCTCTTGTAAAAAACAGGCTCCGCCTTCTTCTTGAAGATAAATCCCTGAAGCTTATAGGGCAAAATATAAAGTTTGATTATAAAGTACTTCGCAAGTGGGGTATAAAGCCGCTTAACGTATGGTTCGACACAATGATCGCAGCCTGGCTCCTTAATACACGCTTGTTGTCTTTTGGAATGGATTATCTTGCAGAATATTACCTTGATTATAAAACAATCAGTTATAAAGATGTTGTACCGGAAGACAAAACATTTGACCAGATTCCTCTTGATACAGCAGTGCAGTATGCTGGCGAAGATGCAGATATAACTTACAGATTGTATGAGGTTTTTAGCAAACAGCTAAAAGAAAAAGAACTGGAATCTTTGTTTTTTGATATTGAAATGCCCATTGTTGTTATACTTTCTGATATGGAGCTCGAAGGGGTAAGGGTAAGAAAAGAGGTTCTTGAAGCATACGGAAAAGAGCTTGGAAAAAAAATATCAAAACTCGAAAAAGAAATATATGAACTCTGTGGAAAGGAATTTAATATAAGTTCCACAAAACAGCTTCAGGAAGTGCTTTTTGTTGACAGGCATCTTAAAACTGTAAAAAAAACCAAGACAGGTTATTCAACAGATAACTATGTTCTGGAAGAGCTTGCAAAAGAAGACCCGCTCCCTGCTCTCGTATTAAAGCACAGAGGGTTTTCAAAACTTAAATCAACGTATGTGGATGCTCTCCCTCAGTTATCAGAATCATCAACCTCAAAAGTGCATACAACATACAGGCAGACAGGGACAGCCACAGGAAGGCTTTCAAGCATCACCCCTAATTTGCAGAATATCCCCATAAAAGATGAAGATGGGAGAAAAATCCGCAAAGCTTTTATCCCGTCTGCAGGGCGTGTTTTTATGAGCGCAGACTACTCCCAGATAGAGCTTGTTGTGCTTGCCCATCTTTCGGAAGACCCGGAGTTGACGCGCGCTTTTATAGAAAAAATAGATGTACACACCCTTACAGCATCTCTTATTTTTGATATTCTTCAAAACGAGGTAACGCAGGAGCAAAGGCGCATAGCAAAAACAATAAATTTTGGCGTTATGTACGGAATGAGCAGCTTCCGCCTTTCCAAAGAGTTGCAGATTCCGCGTGCAAAAGCAGATGAGTTCATAAAATCTTATTTTGACCGCTATAAAATGATCCGGGATTTTATTGATAAAACAGTTAAATACGCGGAAGAAAACAGTTATGTAAAAACAATACTTGGCAGACAACGTTATATAGATGGTATAAACAGTAAAAACAAAAATGAAAAAAATGGCGCGGAAAGAGTGGCTGTAAATACCCCAATACAGGGTTCTGCAGCTGATATTGTTAAACAGGCAATGATAAATGTAACCGCAAGAATTATAAAAGAAAAATTAAATTCCAAACTGGTACTGCAAGTCCATGATGAGCTGATTTTTGAAGTACCGTTTAATGAAATCGATACCATGAAAAATCTTCTAAAAGAAGAGATGGAGTCTGTAATTAAACTTAGAGTTCCTTTAAGAGTAACTATTGAAACTGGAGAAAGTTGGGGAGATATGCACTAATGGTAATAGGACTAACAGGTAAATATTGCAGCGGCAAAAGTTCAATAGCCGAGGAGTTTGAGAAAAGAGGCTTTTATATTATCGAAGTAGATAAGCTTGGCCATACTGCTTTAAAAGCAAAAAAAACAGAGATTGAAAAAACATTTGGCAGCGCTGTTATAAGGGAAGGAGAAGTAAGCAGAACTGCTTTGGGAAAAATTGTTTTTAAAAACAGTAAAAAGAAAGAGCAACTTGAGAAAATAGTTCACCCTGTTATGATAGGGGAAGTTGAAGATATTCTTAAAAAGCGACAGGGAGAAAATATCCTTATTGATGCAGCCATACTTGCTCACATGGGGCTTGATAAATATTGCAATGCTGTTATTTGGGTAGATGCTTCATTTTTGAAAAGACTTATTATGGCTCTATACAGGGATAACAGAGGTATTTTTTTTGCTCTTAGCAGAATGATTTCTCAAAAAAAATTGAAATCTAATCTAACCCGAAAATATGTCGATACTTATATTATAAACAACTCAGGAGATATCAATAGTCTTCCTGATAAAGTTGAAAATATTTTAAAAACTATAAATACAAGGAAATAGGCTTTATGGAACAGCAAAAAATATTATGGGTTACTCTTTCCATAGCGATTTTACTTCTTGCTATACTTGGAAGTACTCTTTTTATATTTGGATCTTCTAATGCTGCAGATCAAACAGCAAGGGTTGCAGATGTAAGGTCTGATAGAGATAGATTTGATCCTATAGAATGGGCAAGAACAGGAAGAGAATATCCTACACTTAATGATACTGCACAGCAAAACAATAATGATGGAGGTTTTGTTGTTGGCGGGGCCGTAGCTCCTGGTACAGATACAGTTATTGCACCTGATGCAGCAGATAATAGAAATGTTGTATCTCTGCCTATACAAAGAATTGAGCAACCAAGAGTTCCTGCTGCAGCTACTGCTACAACTCCAGCCACTGCTCCCGCAGCCGCAACAGCCCCTGTTGCTACTGCTCCCAGAACCGAGCCTGCGCCTGCTGCCAGAAGAGCAGATAGTGGCGCAAGACCTGTTGCCCCTGCTACGCCCAGAAGTGTAAGAGAATATTGGATTCAGACAAATTCTTTTTCAACAGTAGTAAGAGCAGAGGAAGAGAGAAGAGTAATTACATCAAAAGGATTTCCAGCAGTGATCCAGACAAGAGTAGTTGGAGATAGAACTTTTTACCGTGTCAGGGTAGGAGCTTACTCTACAAGGGAAGAAGCTGAAAAATTTCTATTTTGGATCCGAAATATAAATGGGTTTGAAAGCAGCCTGATATACGAAGTTACAGCCAGAAGAGAAATGTAATCCGAAGTTTTTTAAGCATAAATTCACTTTTGCAACCATTCCCGATGGGGCTGCCCGAAAAATAAGGGCAGCCCCATCTTAATTTAAGGGGTGGAAAGAAGAATCTTGGCCATAATAAGCCCTTTAGACTGATTTTTCCCGAAAATCAGCTAAATTTCAGGCAAAAATAGCATTTTTTCAATCAAGTACACACCAATTTTTTAATTGACAAACTATCTATTATAGTCATATAATTTTTTATTAAAAACCTAAAAGAGGAGAGTAGAAAATGATAATGGAAGCTGTTCAAGATGCAAATAAAACTGAAGATGAAAAAAGGATAGAAAAAAGAGAAGATATTTTATGCTCAATTTTTGGGCACACAATTACTATCGTGCTTGTAGTTTTTATGACTATGGGTGCTACTGGAGCTTTAGGAGCAATACAAAGTCTTGTTATTGCTTTTAGTGTTGTTGTTAGTTTGGTAATTCTATATTTAATTTTAGAAAGAGGAATTGTAAAATGAATTTGGGGCTTTGAAAGCCTCAACCGCATTCTACGCTGCCACTTATATACAGCAGTATAAAAAAATAATGTGCTAAGATTCCTGTATAATGCGGGAATCTTACATTTGTAATCCCTTTTTTAATAATATTACTATTAATATACATCTCAACAAGTTTTTGCGAGGAATAAATCAAATCGCGGGGGAATAGTATGCGTAAAAACAAGTGGAAAATAAGTCAAAAAAAGACTCTATTATTGACCTGTTTGCTTTGCTTGTTTGTACTTTGTGCTGCGTATTCGCAACCTCAGGGCCAGGCGATTTTCAGGGTCAATGAACACAACATAAAAACATCATCTGATGTGAAGGTCGCATGGCTTTTGCCAGTGTATGTCAGCAGGGTAGTTGATGGGGATACGATTGTCGTGGAAATAGAGAACCCTCCTGCAGGATTTAGCAGAAGGGAGCGTGTGAGGTTTTTAGGTGTGGATGCTCCGGAAACAGTTCGCTCTTCCAGGCCAATCGAACACTTTGGGAGAGAGTCATCTGATATGGCAAAAGCAACATTGCAGGAGAGGCAGGTATACCTGGCATTTGACTGGAATTTGCGGGACAGGTTTGGCAGGCTTCTGGCATATATCTATCTTGAAGATGGTGTTTGTTTTAATGCAATGCAGTTAAAGTATGGGTACACCCGTGTGTACGTTAGATTTCCATTCCAATTTCTTGAGGAATTCAGGCAATACGAAGCAGAAGCGCGCGCAAAAAAATTGGGATTATGGGAATAGTTCGTTAGAAATTTGTAATATTATGTATGATAAAAACACGCTTGCAATTGCTATCCGGCACTATCTTCAAAAAGAAGCGTAGCTATTCTTTATCCGGCTTTTTTGCGTAATACTCCACAAGCCAGTCCAAATACTTCATAACATAATCCTGCAAGAGTGGGTCCATGCTGTTATAATTATGGATAATCCGCTTAAGCTTGGGGTCTTTCTCCAGATCTGTGAACATATCCCCATTGCCAGTTTTAAGCCAGCTTTCGTTTACTCTATAAATAAGACAAATCATTTTAATTAGGCGGTCATTAACTTTACGGTGATTTTTTTCAATTTCACCCTGAAAAGAGCGACTAAGCTTAATGGGCTCGGCAAATTTAGCCTGAGTATACCCAAAAACTTTTCGCAATTGGACTACGCGCTGGTTGATTCCATAGTCATAATCAGCCAATACAGTCTCCCTCCAGATATTTAATGGTGCAACTTGCTATTGGTTTTGCAATTTTAATTTTACAATATGAAAAAGAAAGAGTGAGAGTTGATTAAAAATATCTATTGCAAAATATCACTTAATAAAATTAACAATTGTTTTTATTAAGTGATTAAGTTGATGCTTTTTTGCAACTAAAAGATAGTTGCAAAAAATGTAAAACTATACTATATTTATTTATGAGCAAACTTGAAAAGTTGATAAAACGATTTAAAACGAAACCAAAGGATTTTACATATGCGGAACTATGTAAAATGTTAAATAACTTGGGGTATATAGAGGACAATAAAGGAAAAACCTCGGGATCACGAGTTTGTTTTTATAATAAGGAAAGCGGACATTTGATACGTCTTCATAAACCACATCCTGCGAATATATTAAAACAATATCAGATAGACTTGATATTTGAAGAATTGGAAGGAAGGAAAATAATATGAAAGATTTAATAAAATATGAAGACTATATGGGAAGTGTGCATTTCAGTTGCGAAGATGAAACTTTTTATGGGAAAATAGAAGGAATAGATGACTTAGTAACATTTGAAGGAAAAAGTGTAAAAGAATTAACGCAAGCATTCCAGGAAGCAGTAAAAGATTATTTGGATACTTGTAAAAGATATAATAAAGAAGCAGAAAAATCCTACAAAGGAAGTTTTAATGTAAGAATAAATCCCGAACTGCATAAGAAGGTAAAACGGACAGCAGTAAAGATGGGCTTATCATTAAATCAGTTTGTCCAGAAAGCGATTGAGGATGAGTTAAATCAAATTGAACTTAGTTTGGTAAGCAAAACTTAAAGATACTTTTGCTTATTACCCCCCCTTTTTTTGAAGCAAATCATCTATTGTATCAGTTACATAAAGTAGTATAGGGGAATACATCAGTGTGAAACACATCAGTTGACAACTATATATGCGTAGATTATTTTTATTATACAGGGTATAAGGAGTATGCAATGCCAGAATTACAAAATGAGCCACTAACATTTGAGAAAGTTTGGGCTATGTTTCAGGAAACAGACCGGCAGTTTAAGGAAACCAGGAAGCAGATGAAGGAAACTGACCGTAAAATTGGTGAACTGGGAAACCGCTTTGGCGAGCTTGCCGAACACTTGGTTCTTCCAGGCATATTGGAGAAATTCAGCAACATCGGCCTCGATTTTACCAAAAACAGTCATGATATACTATTTAGCGACCCTGAAACGCGACGAGCGCTGGTGGAGATTGATATACTTCTGGAAAACGACGATATTGTTATTGCCATAGAAGTTAAGTCAAAGCTGGACAATAAGGATGTGAGCAAGCATATTGCGCGTATGGAAGTTTTGCGCCAAATTGCAGACTCTAAAAACGATAAAAGGAAGTATTTCGGCACAGTTGCCGGAGCCATAATGACAAGTGAAACGCGCAGCTATGCTATTGATTCAGGATTTTATGTCATAGAGCAGAGTGGTGACACCATGAAGCTCAGCATACCCGACAACTTTATCCCCCGCGAATGGTAAAGATAGTGGATAGCGAATGTTTTTCAGCATGGTTTAAAAAAGTTTATACACTAAAAAACAATTTACTTGCCAATTACTTGACAAGATAGAGCATATTTAGATAAATTTACTGCGAAACGTATGTAGCCAGGTGTGCTGCAATGCAATAGGGGCCTATAGCTCAGTTGGTTAGAGCCCTCGACTCATAATCGAGTGGTCCTTGGTTCAAGTCCAAGTGGGCCCATTTTTTTTTCAAAATAGTTTTTCCATAAATAATTTGGATTCAATAGTTGTCAAATAACATTACTAATCAAAAAGATAAATTTTTTAAAATAGCAATTCCTCTGTGGTTGGGATCAGGGCTTTCAATAATGGGAGATAGCACTGTTTATGCAGTGTTGCCCCTTTATGTGGGAGTAGTTGGGATTTCGCTTGCTGGCGCGGGAATGTTAATGGGAATAAACAGGCTTGTTCGTCTGGTTTCCAACAGTGTTTGCGGGTATCTTTTTGATTATGGAAATCAGAAAAAATTATTTGTAATATCGCTCTTTCTTGGCTCTTTTTCTTCTATCATTTTTGGATTTTTTTCAGGATTTCCCATTCTTTTTATTGCAAGGATTTTATGGGGAATAGCATGGTCAGGCATACTTATTGGCGGAACAAGTATATTAGTAGAAGAAACTACGTCTGCAAACAGGGGCAAGTGGATAGGGGTACATTATTTTTGGATCTCTGTTGGCAATGTTTGCGGTTATGTCCTTGGGGGATTCCTTTCTGATAAAATAGGTTTTCAGCCTGCGATGGTTGTCAATGGCATACTTTCCCTTGTCGGCGCTTTTTTTGCCCTTTTTTTTCTTCCTGCAGATATCGAAAAACCTCACAAGGAAAAAATATCTTTTTCCAATTTTAGAAAAAATTCTATTATAAAGCTGGACTTAACTTTATTGCTTTATGCAGCTACCTATGGTCTTTCCCGTTTGATTTTTATGGGTTTTATAGTTACTTTGCTTAGTGTTATTACAAAAGAAAAAATATCTCCATTTATAACTTTTATAGGAATATCCACTTTGACAGGGCTGATAGCAGGCATAAGAACATCTGCAGAAATGAGTCTCACCCCTCTTGTTGGAGTTATTTCTGATAAATTTAAAAACAGATTATTTGTTGTAGTAATAAGTTTGTTATTTGGGATCGCAGGCCTTTTTATGCTATCGTTAGCTCCGCCTTATATGACCCTGTTGGGGCTGCTGATTTGTACAATTCCAAGCGCAAGCATAGCTGTAATAATAAGAACTCTTGTTGGTGATTATGCTGCTGAAAAAAATAATCAGGGTCGCTCAACAGGATTTGTTATGACAGCAGGGGATTTAGCAAGCGCTGTAGGGCCTATTTTTGCTTTTCGCATTCTACCTTATGTTGGTATGGATACAATTTTCAGGTTTATGGCTTTATTACTGGTTTTATTCATATTCCTAATACTTGCCTTTATACAGAAAGAAAAAATAAAAGCATTATTCGGAAAACCCAAGTTGTAATCGCATAACGCAATTCAAATTCCTTTTTTTATGTTTCCCTTTGATGTGGTTTTAAATATTTCCGAGATTTTGCTTTTGTTTACGGGAGTTGGGCTTTCCAAGTAATTTATAAAAAGTTCTGTAATAACAGGTATTGTTTCATGATTATGCCCGCCAAAACTAAAAGATCTTAAATCTATGATAAAGTCAGATATTTTATTTTGAACAGCAGAAACAACCTCCGGGGTCAATAAAAAACTATTGTCATATAGCTCTGTATAGTTCCATTTTCTTTTATATATTTTTATTTTTCTCCCATTTATTTCATCAAGAATATCTTCCCCGCAGCAATCATAGTAGCAACTGCTGTCACTTGTTTTTTTTCCGCACCTGTACTCAAGCAAACATTGTTTTGTTGTCATAAGCTTTACTGCTGAATATATGAAACAGGATAGCGCTAAGTCTGATTTTTCAGCCAATGATTTTACCTGCTCAAGGGAAAGCTCAAGAGATATTACTGCGCCTGAGCAGCCCGCTGTTTCTGAAAACAGTTTTAGCGCAAGAGAGTTTGTAATATTTAAAAAAGGGCCTGCAATCCATTCTTTTCCATTATCCAATATGGTTTCCACAAAAGATGTGTTGTTTAAAATTATTTTATTGTCGCAGCTTTTTATAAACTGCTTATATTTTTCTTCTGCGCCAAATTCAATTACACTTGGGAAAAAAAGTGTAAAACTTTTATCGATGTTAGTATTACTTGTTGGGTCATTCACTTCCAGTATTATATTGATTTTTTTTCCATATAATGATTTTAGTTTTTCTGCTATAGCAATGTTGTCAAGAAAAACAGAGAGCCTGTTTTTCCATGGAGCTGATGGGGTGCGATCTTTGTTTTCTTTGATATTGTTTTTTTCGCAATATTGCTGCAGAAAAATATCTTTCCCTGGGGAATCTATTGTTTCCAGAAGTTCTGCCGTACATTTTCTTCTGGCACTGTTTATTAAACTTGAAGGGATAAAAATATTATCTTCCCATTTTTTAAAAACAATATTTTCAAGTTCAAATGGAGTATTGCCAAATCTCGAAAGCTGTTTTGAAACATCTTCCATTGAAGCAGGATTCTTTTCCGATGCAGATAAAGGCTTTTCCGACTCATAGGTTCCATGTTTATCCAGCGCCTCAAGTTTGAGATTAAGCCGCGCTCCGGATTCTGCGCATATTTCTGCTGCCACAGGAATTTTCCTGAATACAACATTTTCAATTGCTTTTTTTATTTCCCCTGCTTCAAGCGCAGGCCTTGATACAAAGACCTCATTCCCTTTTTTTATTTTCCCATCCAGTTTGCCTGTAATTTTTATTTTATATGAATAACTATCTTTCGCGCCATTATTAACCGTATTTTCCACCATGTTTTCCGCAACAGCAGTGCAAATAAAATTTCCGCGAACATCTTTTATTATTATTTCAGTTGGGAGATCGGATTTAAGCTGAAGGCTAACTTCAAGCAAAAAATCATCCGCAGTGTAAGATATAACTTCTGCAAATTTTTTAATAGAGCGGTCAAGAGGAGTATCAGAAAACATATCATCACTTACATTGCCTTCAAGATATCCAGCAGTAAACAATCTGTTAAAAACCCCATCAAAAAGCAGAGCTGCGGCGCCTTTTTTTTCTTTGCTGCCAAGAATTATTTTCCACCCTTTAACTACTGAATAAACATACGCAGGACTTTTGATCCTCCCTTCTATTTTAAGAGAATCAACTTTTGTAGCCATAAGTTCTGATGAATACTCCAGAGCGCTGTTGTCTTTAAGGTTTAAGTAATATTTTTTTTTATCCCTTTTTTTGTAAAGCCGTCTGCAATTTTGTTGGCACAACCCCCTGTTGCCCGAACACCCTTCGAGAAAAGAACATAAGTAACACTGGCCTGAATAAGAGATGCAGTATGATCCATGTACAAAAACTTCTGTTTCTATGTTATTTTTATGCGCCAGATCTGTAAGCTCTTTTATTTCGGAGAGGGAAAGTTCCCGCGCAAGATTTATTCTTGTTATGTTGTGTCTGCCAAAAAACGTTATCTGCCCTTTGATGTGTGTTGTTGCCTGGGTTGAAATATGGATTTTTGCCATAGGATAATTTTTTTTTAAAATATAAAGAATCCC
>WQZP01000020.1 GCA_009780675.1 Spirochaetaceae bacterium
ATATGGCCATACAGTTGGGGTAGAGACAACAACAGGCCCTTTGGGCGCAGGATTTTCCAATGCAGTAGGGATTGCGATAGCAGAAGTAATGCTTGCGGCAAAACTTAATACAGGGAATGCAAAGATTATAGATCACTTTACCTATGTGTTTGCGGGTGACGGCGATATCAT
Source organism: Spirochaetaceae bacterium (assembly GCA_009780675.1). Taxonomy (GTDB): domain Bacteria; phylum Spirochaetota; class Spirochaetia; order CADAEX01; family CADAEX01; genus WQTU01. The sequence goes on from WQZP01000020.1 coordinate 172, forward strand.
GGAGGGTGTATCAAGCGAGGCAGCTTCTCTTGCAGGGCACTTGGGGCTTGGAAAACTTATAGTTCTTTATGATGCCAATGATATAACAATAGAAGGGAAAACAGATCTTGCATTCAGCGAAAATGTAGAAGAGCGGTTTAAATCGTGCGGGTGGCAGGTATTAAGTGGCAATGGTTATGATATAGATGGGATATTAAAATGTATTAATGAAGGGAAAAAAGAAGAGAATAAGCCGACCCTTATAATATTGAAAACAATAATTGGAAAGGGGAGTAATGCTCTTGCCGGCACAAGCAAAGTGCATGGAGCGCCGCTTGGAGCAGAAGAGGTAAAAGCAACAAAGAAGAATCTTGGGATATCCGAGGACGCAGATTTTTTTGTGTTCCCCGAAGCAAAATCTTTTTTTGAAGAAAAAAAGAAAGAGCTTAAAAAAATATATGACAAATGGCAGGATGATTTTAAATCATTAAAAAGTAAAGACAGCAATTTTGCTGCTCTGTGGGATAAGTATACAAAAGCGGGTGGGGTAAAGCTGGATGATTCTGTGCTTCCTGAATTCAAGATAGGCGAAAGTATTGCTACAAGGGTGGCAAGCGGAAATACGCTGGTAAAGATTTGCGCGGTAGCGCCAAATATTGTTGGAGGTTCTGCAGATCTTGCGCCGTCAAACAATACTCTGGTGCCTGATAACGGAGATTTTTCAAAAGCAAACAGACTTGGAAGAACAATAAGGTATGGGATAAGGGAACACGCGATGGGTGGAATTGCAAATGGAATAATTTTGCATAGTGGATTAAGAAGTTATTGCGCCACATTTCTTGTTTTCTCTGATTACATGAGGCCGACCATAAGACTTGCGGCATTGATGGGTATACCAACAACATTTATCTTTACCCATGATTCAATATATGTTGGGGAAGATGGTCCTACGCATCAGCCTGTTGAGCATGTGGAATCATTAAGAGTTATACCAAATGTGACAGTTATAAGACCCGGCGATGCTCAGGAAACAGTTGCTGCATGGCAGATAGCTATGGAAAAAGAGGATGGCCCTGTAGCATTGATACTTACAAGGCAGAATCTTAAGGTGTATGAAAAGAAAGATAAAGACTGGAAGAAGAATATGAGAAAGGGAGCATACCTTGTAAAAGATACAGATGGAAAACCAGATGTAGTTGTGTTGGCGAGCGGGTCAGAAGTAACGCTTGCTCTGGATGCAATAGCTCTTACAAATAAAAAAGTTAGGGTAGTATCTGTGCCATCAAGAGAATTGTTTGAAAAGCAGGGAAAGGATTACAGAAACAACTTAATACCCGAAGGGGTTAGGGTAGTGGCAGCAGAATGCGGAGTATCTGTAGGCTGGAGATGTTATGTAAAAGATGAAAAAGATATACTTGCTGTAGATACATTTGGAATGTCTGGAAACAGTAAAGATGTTACAAAAAGATATGGCTTTACAGCAGAAAACCTTGCAGCAATAATTGATAGAGCCTGATGGTTCATATGTTCCTGGATTTCTCGCAGAGTCGCGAAGGCGCAGAGGAAATATAAGTTTTATCTTCCTGTTGTGCTCTTTGCACCTCCGCGAACTGGCGCGAGGAATTTTTTAAGATAAGTAGAAAGCCAATGCTGACTAACTGCGACTCAGTATCAAATTCATTTTTTCTTTTGCTTCATCATAACCTTCGTCATAAAGCTCAAGAAGTTTTTCTATATCTCTGCCAGTAGTCTCATTAATTTGGAGAGGCTTAAGTGGGCGGATAATAACTGCTTTTCCTTCGCTTTCAAGTTGTTCGCAAAGAGCAAGCTGGCGATTATAAATAATATGACGGTTTAAAACCGCTTCAATTACTTTTGGATATTTTTTGTAAAATAGTTTTAAAATATGTTTGTATTTAAAAACAGGTTTTTGATACCCTTTGTTTCTGGTAAGAACTATAACATGAAATGTATTGCCATCAGAAATAGATTTCTCAATAGGAATAGGATCAGCAATTCCTCCGTCAAGAAATTTATGTCCCCGGAATTTAAATATTGGCGAAAGCAGAGGAACAGAGCAGGAAGCTATAGTTGCTTCAAGATTGGGAGTAATATCACTTTTGTTAAACCAAGCCGTCTCCCCTGTATTGCAATCCAAAGCGCCGGTAAAAAAAGTAATATCCTGCTTGTTAAACATTTCCCAGTCAAGAAATATATGCTTTTGAGGAACTTCATGAAAAATAAATTTCATACCAAACATGGAGCGATGAAGCAAAAGATTGCGCTTGCTTACATATTTTGGATTCCCAACATATTTTTCTACGATTTGACGATTGCGACCATTCTGACCTGTGATATATGATAATGCATTTGCAGCCCCTGCAGAGACCCCAATAATATATGGAAACATAATACCTGCGCCCATAAATGCGTCAAAGACACCAGCGCTGTAAAAACCACGCGTGCCACCGCCTTCAAGTACCAGGCCGCAACCTTTTGGCAATATTTTTTCCGGAGCTTTGCCGGGTATAGGTTTTTGTGTATAGCTTTGCGTCATTTTACTTCACAACCTCTTTTTTATTGGTCAACGAGTATAAAATAATATTGATTCTATTATATATATCAAGAGGTTAAATAAAAAACTCAAAAGAAAATTTCTATTGTCTCTTTTTCCTGTCTGTGCTGGAGCTTTATAAAAAGGGTTTGTGTTTCGCTGTTGTATGTCCAGCCTGTAGCTTGCCCTTCAAAGCCAAGCGATGGGCTCCAGTTGATTCCATGAAGCAACATTCTTGAAACCAAAGGAATTCCCTGCACAACAATATATTCTGTTTCGCCAATTGGAAAAGTTGTTTCAATAGTAACTCTGGTGTCATCTGGTTTTATAATGTTAATACTGTCTGCGCATGTTGCAATCCATGCACCAGGAGAAAAGTAATCTATAAGAGGCCTTATTGATGGCATATATCTGGCAATCGACAATGCAGGATATATATATTCCGGTTCAAGCCTTCCTTCAGTTCTTTTTATACCTCTTTCATCCACATAAATATATTCAGGCAAAAATCCAGTCTCATCCATAAGCAAAATTATAGAATGCACCAGCCTGCTGCCAATTCTTTCTAGTATTGGCCGCTCTGTTATCTTTGCAGCTTTTCTAAAAAGAGTCGCAACTTTAGCGGTATAAAAAGATTCTGATCTGTCTTCTGCTATTGTCAAAAATAAACCATCTTCATTTATAACAAGCCTGTTAAGTATTATTGTATCTACTATAGTATTGAACCTTTTTAATGATGTCTCGCTTTCTATATTAATAAAAACAAAATCAAGATAAGCTGAGGCAACGCCAATTGCCATTTTAACATCAAGAGATTTTATATCAAATCTTTCAGCCATTAAAAAAAGTTCCTGCGCAAGAGAAAATGGCCCGTTGTTTACTATTGTTTTTACAAGATCATCAATTAAAAATACCGAAGGGTCATTGCGCCTTATTCTTGATGTTATTTCCTGCACAAAAGCAATATTCCGCTCCTGGCTCTGGAGGTGCGCAAGAAAAAGATTCCCATTCACAAGCGCTGTTTCTAAATATCTTATGTCATTGTTTCTTTCTGCAAGGCGGACTATCCACTGATTTATGGCAACTGCTCTGCGCCTGACAACTTCGCTGCCAAGAGCAGATAAGATCTCTCTTGAATATACAAGCTGTCTGTTTTTATCAAGCCACCTGCCCTCGGTGCGGTTAAGCCTGTCGATTCGCCAGCCTCTGAATGCATTGTCAGCAAATAATTGCTCTGCAATATCTTCTTCTATGTCTCTCTGCAAAATATCAGGCTTATTTTTGGCAAGCCAAAATGTGTTTGGATCTTTAAGCCCTTCTTTTGCTTTTGAAATAGTTATTGCAAAATTGTTGTTGCTGTCCGGTAAAAGGGCAATCTCTTTCTGCCTTATATCAATAGTTGAATAATTTCCGCCAGCAGTAAGAAAATAGATTGCCCCATCATTTGTATAGCCAAAGACAGGAAAAATAGAAGAGGGAAACAGTGTTTTGCTTCTATCAATATCAAAAGAAATTGCTATCTTTTTTATTCCCCCATTAGTATTGTCGAAGGCAATTGTTTGTGGACTTATAGTGAAACCATTTTCTGTATCTGTTTGAGCAATATTTATTTTAAAGTCATCTGTAAAAAAAAGGTCAACACCATTATCGTTTTTTTGATACCCTATAATATAAAAATTCGATATTATTCCATTGTTGCTTTCTATTTGTAAAGGCATTGAATCCGAAAAGCTGAACTTTATACTGGAAATAATCACATCAAGCGACAAAACATTTTCTGCATGGCTTTTATTTGCTGATTTTGTAGTTCCAGTTAGTATTATATTCAAATGGTTTTCTAAAAACTGATTGTTTGCTCCAAAATGTCTGGAGACAAGAAGTATAATTACTAATAAATATATAGCAGGTATTATATAATATTTTTTGTTATTTTTTTTCTCCATAGTTGTTATTCTATCAGTATGCTTATAAAAAAGCAACCTTGAGCAACCTTGGCTTTTTATTGTAATATTATATCAAAATAGTGTTTGGATACAAGAAACACGTTTCCGATATTTGGGATGAGGCATAAATGATAAGATTTTTTTTAAAAATAATAATAAGTTTCTCTTTAATCATAACTATTTGCATGATTTCTGGCTGTGCAACAAAGCCCCCGGTTGACAGGAGGCCGCCAGACAGGCCAATGGTAGCTCCTGTAGTAGGCCCCCCTGCGGATGAGGTCATAGCAGAAATAGATGATGACCTTCTTGAAAGAATTACAATTGAAGCTGAAATGGGGAATATGGAAAGAGCGTTGCAGATATTTGAGGCAGAGCGCGGGCAAGACCAGCTTCTTCATGTTATATTGCTGATCCAGAACAGAAGACTTGATGAAGCAGAAGCAATACTTTCTCAAATAATCAGAGAAGATGACTCGAATATAACCGCGCTATACCATCTTTCTTTTATTCACAGTCTTAGAGGTGATGTAGGCAATGAAAGAAAAATTCTTGAAAGAATAACCATGCTTGATTCCAATCATATTGAGGCTAGTGTTTCATTAGGGAGGATTTACGCAAGAGAAAGAAGACATGGTATGGCCGAGTCCATTTTTAGAAGAGTAATATCATCACATGGTTATGTAGAAGATGCTGTTCTGGGTTTGGGAATAGTTCTGCTTGCACAGGAAAAAAGTCTGGAAGCGCTTGATCAATTTGATACTATAATAAGAAATAACCCGGACAATATGTTTGCTTACACTTACAGGGCGCGGATAAGAGCTTCTAATGATGATTTTGGAGGGGCAGAACGAGACCTTAATGAAGCTATCAGGCTTGACCCGGATTTTATTTGGAATTATCTTGATAGAGGAAGGGCAAGGTTATATAACGGTAACTATAACGCTGCTATAGAAGATTTTACAAGAGTTATTTCGCTCGATAGTTCTATTTTTATAGCTTATATTCACAGGGCTTGGGCTTATGAAGGGGTGAACAAACATGATCTTGCATTAGCTGATTATAGAAGAGCATTGGAGTTGAGAGGAGATTATCAAAGAGGTTTTGTCCCTTTTGCGCTGCAATTATATAGAGCCAAGCAATACAGGGATGCTGCGATTTATTTTATTAGAGCGTATGATATAGATCGAAGTCCGGAATTTTTGTTATTTGCCGCAGCATCTCTTATGCGCGCAGGCGAGAATGGGTTGGCAGACAGGCTTATTAGGGATAATATGAATAGGATACCGAGAGAGAATTTGCTTTTCCATATAGCAAGGCTGTTCGTTGATCCTCATTATGAGCCAATGGTCTTAAATTTGCTTAGACAAGAGAGAGATAACTTTGACAGAATGAAAGGGAATTTTTATCTTGCATTATATTATGATATTTTTGGAAGAAATATGCTTAGTGAACAATTTTTTGCAGAGGTTCTGGATTCCGGATTTATTCAATCATTGGAATACAGAATGGCGAGTTGGAAAGTTCAATAAAATAATACGTTCCGAAGTCCCATTGGTAAACGAGGTGGTTTTGCCACTGCAGTCGGGTAAGGGCGTTCAAGGAGATAAATTTGTTAGTCACTGAAGACAGCGACACTATTACAAAAATAGAAGTTGATGATAGGGAAATAATAATTGTTGGTACAGCCCATGTTTCAAAAGAAAGTGCCGAAGAGGTTTCAAAAACAATACGCGAAGAAAGTCCGGACAATGTGTGTGTGGAGATTGATGCTTCACGTTATAAGTCATTGCAATCGCCCAATTCATGGAAAGATCTTGATATATTTAAAGTTATAAAAAAGAAGCAGGGCTTTCTTCTGCTCGCAAATCTTGCTCTTTCTTCATTCCAAAAAAAAATAGGAAAATCTCTTGATATAAAACCTGGCGAAGAAATGAAGGCTGCGATCGATACAGCTACAGCCGAAGGGATTCCATTTACATTTGCAGACAGGGATATTCAAATAACTTTGAGAAAAGCCTGGAGGAAATCAAGTCTCTGGGGAAAGAATAAGCTTTTCGCTGTTCTTTTTGCTAATGTTTTTTTTAATGAAAAAATTTCAGATAGTGATATTGAAAGTATGAAAAAGAAAAGCGAGCTTGATGGAATGATGAGTGAACTTGCAAACTTTCTTCCATCTGTAAAAGAGGTTTTAATAGATGAGAGGGACAAGTTTCTTGCATCTAAAATATATACTGCCAATGGAAAAAAAATTGTAGCAGTTGTTGGCGCAGGTCATGTTCCGGGAATTATTAACTGGATAAAAAAGTTTAGTGAAGGAGAAGATACAAATATTGAACCACTTAATGTTGTACCGCCTCCAAAGAGTATTTCAAAAATTTTCCCTTTTATAATTCCTGCTGCTGTTATTGCTTTATTTGTCACAGGGTTTTTAAAATCAGGGTTAGATACAAGTCTTTCAATGATGATGTGGTGGGTAATTATTAATGGCTCTCTGGCAGCTCTTGGCGCATTGATTGCAATGGCTCATCCACTTACAATACTTTCTGCTTTTGTTGCAGCTCCTATTACAACCATGAGTCCGGGAATAGGTGTAGGTATGGTTACAGGTCTTCTTGAAGCTGTTTTAAGAAAACCAAAAGTTATAGATTTTGAAAGACTTTCTGAAGATATTACATCGCTTAGAGGGTTTTGGAAAAACAGGATAACCCATATACTTCTTGTATTCTTTTTATCTTCGATAGGAAGCAGTATAGGAACATTTATTGCTATACCGTATATTACATCACTGTTATCGTAAGTTTTGGCAATGAACTTATTTAAATAAAATTTTTATGATTTCGTTTATTGTCCCTGCGGTTATATGCTTGCTGAGTGGCGACTTGCAATCGCCATCTTCTTTTGAAAAGTTTTTTGAAGAATCTTCCGAAGAGTAAAATTCTTTTATTCCGCAACTTGAAGCGGATTTTAATCTTTTACTTATAAACAGAACAGGTCTTATTTCTCCTGTGAGGCTTAATTCACCTGCTGCGGCTGTACCCTGATTTATTGGAATACCTGTGCGGCTGGAGTAGAGTGCAAGGGCTGCCGGAAGATCCACTCCAACTTCTTTTATTTTCATCCCGCCTGCAACATTTATATAAATGTCCTGATCAGAAAACCGTACCCCTGTTTGTTTTTCAAGAACAGCAGCGATCCTTGAAATTCTTGAGCCATCAATTCTGTCTGAAAAAACTCTTGAGAGCCCTCCTTTTGCAGGAACAGTAAGCGCCTGTATTTCAACAAGAAAAACTCTTGACCCCTCATGGATCGTTGCTATGCAAATTCCCGGAGGATTATTTTTTTCCCTATGTATAAGAAAACTGTTTTCCGGCGAAGTTATCTGCTGTAGCCCATTGCCGCCCATTTTAAAAAGAGCAAGTTCATCTATAGAGCCAAATCTGTTTTTTACAGCGCGCAATATCCGCATCTCGTTTTCTGAATGCTCAAAATATAGAACAGTATCTACCATGTGCTCTATTGATTTTGGGCCTGCTATTATCCCTTCTTTGGTAACATGAGCAATCAGAAAAATAGAAGCATCAGCTAATTTAATTATATCGATAAGTTCCTGACAGCAATACTTGAGTTGATTAATTGTTCCAGCGACCGACCCTGCTTCCGGAGAAAAAAGAGTTTGTATTGAATCAACAATTACTGTATCTGGTTTTAAATTAGTAATAGTCTCTTTTATGGTATATAAATCGGAAGTAAAAATAAAAACAAGTTCTCCGCCCTCTTTTATCCCAAGCCTGTCCAGCCGCAATCTTATTTGGGGTTGTGATTCTTCTCCGGATATATAAAGAACTTTGCTGCTCTCTGAAATTTTTTGAGCAAGCTGCATCATCAGTGTAGATTTGCCTATCCCTGGCTCTCCGCCAATGAGTATGGCGCTTCCGGAAACAATGCCGCCCCCCAGCACCCTGTTTATTTCTTCTATGCCGCAATCTTTAAGTACTACATTATTTTTATCTGATGCTATCTCTGCTATAGAAACAGCTTGCTTTGTTGGATCTAAATTTTTTTTAGCTGAGCTATGCTTCCTCCCAGGAGGCAGGGAGATTTCAGAAAAACTGTTCCACGAAAAGCAGGCAGGACATTTGCCTGCCCACTTTGCCTCTTCATGGCCACATATATCGCATATATATTTTATTTTTTCTTTTTTCATATTCCATATAGTTAGAAATCAATAAGTTCTACTTCAAATACAAGATATGCATTGGGAGGAATCACTCCGCCTGCCCCTCTGCTCCCATATCCAAGTTGCGGAGGAATTATCAAAGTTCTTTTCTCTCCCCTTCTCATAGTCATAAGAGCTTCATTCCACCCCTCGATTACTTGCCCAACAGAAAATTGCAAAGGCTCTCCCCTTTGATGCGAACTGTCAAAAACTCTTCCATCAAGAAGCATCCCTGTGTAATGAGTTGTAACACGACTCCCCATTCTTGGCGTAGCATCTCCGCTCCCTTCTCTTTCTACTATATACATAAGCCCGCTGGGAGTTCTTGTTGCATTTGGCCATCTTTCACGAGCAATTCTTTCCTGTCTTCTTATTTCTTCCTCTGCTCTTCGCTGTTCTCCTGCACCAGCCTGTCTTACGAGTTCCTGAAAAGCTTGTTGATCATTTCTAAAAGCTTCTGCCCTTTGCCCAACTCTGATAATCCTTATTGAGTTGATAGTATCTCCCTGTCGTATTGAATTAACAACATTTTGTCCGCTGACTACATTGCCAAAAACAGTGTGCCTGTTGTCTAAGTGCGGTTGTGCAGTATGTGTAATAAAAAACTGGCTTCCATTGGTGTTTGGCCCACTGTTTGCCATTGATAAAATACCTGGTCCCGAATGTCTAAGTGAAGGATCAAATTCATCAGGGAAATTGTATCCTGGTCCCCCTGTGCCAGTTCCAAGAGGGCACCCTCCCTGTATCATAAAATTATTTATTACTCTGTGAAACCTAAGTCCGCTATAAAAAGGTCTACCAGCTCCACGTCCCCCATCGATTTTACCTTCTGCCAATCCTGTGAAATTCGCAACAGTCATTGGTGTTTTTTCAAATTCGAGATTAACAACAATTGTGCCTCTGTTAGTAATTATTTCTGCATAAAGCCCATCTGCCAAGTTCGCAGTTTGCGCGTCGCTGTCAATTGCAGCCAGTGAAAATAACATTATAAATAGTGCTCCTTTTAGTATTAATTTTTTTTTCATCAAGATAAATCCTCCCAAATCCCATAGTTTGTTAATTAAACTGATTAAGATATTAAAAATAAAGCCTTGCCCACAAAGCCAGTCAGATTTTGTGTCATTGCTGATTAAAAATTAGCATACTGAAAAATAAAAGGCAACCAGTCCCAGCCTGATCATCCTGTATGCTGCTTCGTTAGTGCAGATAATCCACAAGTACGCTCGTGTTGACAATCGTTATTTTATCCGGTATAAAATATACAAACAAAGGAAAAATAGCAATTGTTACACTCATTCTTGCTAATGTGTTGATCGCATAAATAAACTCAGAAGGAGAAACGAAATATGGCAATTATAAGACCTTTTAAAGCTTTTCGCCCAAAACCCGAATTATGCGAAAAAGTAGCGGAACTTCCTTATGATGTCCTGGATCGCGAGCAGGCATTAAAACTGGCAAAAGACAATCCTTATTCATTTTTGCATGTGGATAAGTCAGAGATCGATCTGGATCCCTCTGTCAATCCCTATGATGACATAGTTTACAAAAAAGCTGCGGAAAACCTGAATAAGCTTATTTCCGATGGTGTTCTAATCCAGGATACTGCTCCCTGTTATTATATTTATAGCCTGACAACACGTGGCAGGACCCAGACAGGTTTGGTTGCCTGTTCTTCGATTGACGACTATCTGAACTCGGTTATCAAGCGTCACGAGTTTACCCTGTCAGCAAAACAGCAGGATCGCATACGTCACGTAGATACATTGGATGCAAATACAGGACCTATATTTCTGGCGTGCCGCCGTAATGCTTCACTGTCTGATACACTAAAGAGCTGGATGGGTGCGCATAAACCAGTTTGCGATTTTACAACAAATAGCGGACTAACCAACAAAGTATGGGTAATCAACGATGCTTCTGTTATTGATAAGCTGACAACAATTGTTAGTGGGATAAATGCTCTCTATATTGCTGATGGGCACCATAGAACTGCTTCTGCTGCTGAGGTTGGTCAGATGCGCCGCAAAGCGCACCCAGGTTATACTGGCAATGAAGAATTCAATTATTTTCTCTCGGTCATTTTCCCTTCTGACGAGTTGCTGATTGTAGATTACAATCGTGTGGTGGCAGACCTGAATGGAAATACAACCGAGCAGTTTTTTGGTAAACTGGCAGAAAATTTTACTGTTGCGCCTTATGAAGGAAAAGGGTCTTTTAGCCCCAAACAAAAACGCGCCTTTGGTATGTATTTGGAAAACAAGTGGTATCAGCTTACAGCCAAACCACATATTTGTGATGATACTGACCCGGAAAAAGGGCTGGATGTCTGGATCCTCCAGAACTATTTGCTGGATCCTATTCTTGGCATTCAAAATCCCCGCACAGACAAACGTATTGAGTGTCTCGGCGGCGTAGATGGACTTGGAGAGCTGGAGGACAAAGTACACGCAGGCATGAAGGTTGCTTTTTCTCTTTTCCCAACTTCAATGGATGAGTTCATGGCTATTGCGGATATCGGCAAAGTGATGCCCCCAAAATCCACATGGTTTGAACCAGTTCTTCTAAGCGGCCTGTTTATACATAAACTTAGTTGATTTGATACCAGTGAAAGCTGGTGTGATGGTCCCCGATCCCGAAGGATCGGGGTGACGATTGTGGCTGTCCGATAAGTAAGGACAGCCGCGATTAGCGCTACTTCTTTATATCTATTTTTCTTACAGAAATAATCCCATCAATTGTTTTTAATTTATTGATAACATCATCTGAAACATCAGAATCAATATCTATAATATTATATGCAACATCGTTTCTGTGCTTATTAAGAAATTCACTAATATTTATTTTGCTTTCAGCAAGCGCAGAAGAAATCTGCGCGATTATATTAGGAACATTTTTGTTTGTAATAGTAAGCCTTGTTGTTCCGTTAAAATCCATTTTACAATCAGGAAAGTTTACAGAATTTTTTATATTACCTGTTTCAAGAAAATCCATTATTTGCATTGCTGCCATTGTCGCGCAATTTTCCTCTGCTTCTTCTGTAGATGCGCCAAGGTGAGGAATACATATAACGTTATCTGTTTTAATAAGATCTTCTTCCGGAAAATCTGTTATGTAGTTTGACACGGTCCCCTCTGCAAGAGCTTCTTTAATATCCGCATTATTTACAATACCGCCACGGGCAAAGTTGATTATCTTAACGCCTTTTTTCATGATTTTGAATTTATTTTTATTTATTATCCCTTTTGTCTCATCATTGATTGGCATGTGTATTGAAATAAAGTCTGAATCAGCAAGAACACTGTCAAGGCTTATCCCTTTTTTCACATCTCTTGATAAGCCCCATGCAGACTCTACAGAAATAAATGGGTCAAATCCTGTTACCTTCATTCCCAATGCCGAAGCATCATTTGCAACCATTACTCCAATTGCTCCAAGCCCCACAACTCCAAGACGTTTGCCTTTTATTTCTGTTCCAGCAAAAAGAGATTTCCCTTTTTCTATAAGTTTTGGAACTTCTTCGCCTGAATTCACAATGGATTTTGTCCATGCAATTGCATTGCTTAGGTTTCTCGCAGAAATAATTATAGAAGCAATAACCATTTCTTTAACACTATTTGCATTAGCTCCTGGAGTATTAAAAACAATGATTCCTCTTTCTGTACATTTTGGAATAGGGATATTGTTTGTTCCAGCTCCTGCTCTTGCAATACCAAGAACAGATTCGGGTATCTCTATATCGTGCATATTAAAGCTTCTTAAAATTACTGCATTGGGATTTACTATTTCAGATGCAGTTTCATATTTATCTCTTGGCAGAAGATTAAGTCCTGCTGATGATATTTTGTTTAAAGTTTGTATTTTGTACATTAGCTGTTTTCCTTTTCAAATTTTTTCATAATTTCTACAAGTTCTTTAACACCCTGCACAGGCATTGCATTATAGATACTTGCCCTCATTCCGCCTACAGACCTATGTCCTTTAAGCTCCACAAATCCCTGCTTCTTTGCAGTATCGATAAATTTTTTGTTTAATTCATCATCAGGAAGAACAAAAGGGATATTCATAAGAGATCTGTCTTCTTTTACAACAGTTCCCTTAAACAGTTTTGAGTTGTCAAGAAAGTTATATAATATAGAAGCTTTTTCAATATTTCTTTCTTCAATAGCTTTGAGGCCACCTTCATTTTTAAGCCACTCTAAAACAAGTTTAAGAATATATATAGGAAAACATGGTGGGGTGTTGTAAAGAGATTTATTTTCATCATGTATTTTGTACTGAAGCATTGTAGGAGTAATATCGAGACAATTTGCAATAAGATCTTTTCTTGCAACAACAAGAGTTACTCCGGATGGCGCCAGATTTTTTTGCGCTCCAGCATATATCAGTCCAAATTTTGATACATCGATTTTCTCGGAAAGAATGTTTGAAGACATATCCGCGACAAGAGGGATGTTTCCGGTTTGAGGGATCCATGTATAGCGGGTGCCATAGATCGTGTTATTCATTGTTATGTGAACATAGTCAGAATCCTGATTAAAAGTATTGACCTTTGGGATGTATGAAAAGTTTTTATCTTTTGAAGATGCCAATACTCTTACTTCACCATATATTTGAGCTTCCTTTATTGCTTTATCTGCCCATGCACCTGTTAAAATGTAATCTGCTTTTTTATTTTTATAGAGATTAAGAGGAACCATTGCGAACTGTGTTGATGCTCCTCCCTGCAGAAACATAACCGAATAATTTTCAGGAACTCCCATAAGCTCTCTTACAAGTTCTTCAGCTTTTTTGATTATTTCCTCAAAAGCTGCTGATCTGTGACTCATTTCCATTACAGACATTCCTGTTCCATTGTAATTGGTAAGTTCTGATTGTGCTTTTTTTAACACCTCGAGCGGAAGCATTGAAGGTCCCGCTGCAAAATTAAATACTCTGTCCATTTTATCTCCTTTAATTTTATAGCTGCTGAAAATTTGTTGCATTCAATGCAGAAAGCAACCTTAATTCCTCAACAAGATATATATTTCTTATTTGAACGCCATTTTTTGGCGCTATAATTACAGGTGAAAAGTTAAGTATCCCCTTTACACCACCAGCAATAAGCCTTTCCGCAACTCTGGCTGCTTCTTCTGGACTTACAGCAAGTATTGCATATTCAATTCCAAGTTCTTTTACTTTTTCTTCTATCTTATAGAAGTGAAATAAAGGAACTTTGGTAGAAATCATCTCCATTCTGTTTATATTGCTGTCAAAACCAGCAATAATTTCAAATTCCGAAAACCCTGCGTCAGGATTATTGAGCATTGCAGCCCCAAGCATATCAAGCCCTGCGACACACACTTTTTTTTTCCTTTCAAAGCCAAAAGTGCTGCTTATAAGGCTTTCAAGGCTTTTTATGCTATATCCACCTTTGCCGCTTTCTATAGAACCTATTGCGCTAATATCTTTACGGATATTGTGAGCATGAAATCCTGTAAGACTACCAAGTTCTGTAGAAGAAATTTTCTCTTTTCCCCCTTGTTCTGCTTTAAGCAAAAGGCTAAAGAGCTTGGTCAATCTTTCAATAGCAGGAAAAGCTATATTTGTTTTCATAAAATCCTTGCCCACTCTTCTATCTGTGAAATATTTCACAGATAGCTTAACCCCTTTTCCCTCTGCTGTCAACATATTTAAAATAAAAAAATAACTAAAATAAAAAAATCATTTTGATCAAAAAAAGAATAGCGTTTTGGGGGCAAAGTAAAGTAAAATAATAGGGTGTTTAAAAATTGGCGGGGACTAGTTAGCTGGTTCTAAATTTTAAAACTATTGTGAAAAAATTAAAAAATATAGAAATTATATTACAAGTAATTATTACTTGCTTGACATTTTGTGCTTATTGAATAAATATAGTGAATGTTTAGAATATAAATCCACCTTGTGCGAGGAATGTTTATGGAAGTACAACTTAAGGAATTGATTGATAAGATCAAAAGCGATGGTGTAAATGTTGCTGAATCAAAAGCAGCTGAAATAGTTAAAAACGCCGAAGCAAAATCTCAGGAAATTATTGAAAGAGCTAGAAAAGAAGCTTCTCAAATAGTTGCAAAAGGCAAAGAAGATGCACTTAGGCTAGAAAATTCAGGGAAAGAGGCGCTAAGTCAGGCAGGAAGAGATCTTGTTTTAAATCTTCAGTCAAAAATAACAGATCTTTTTAATATAATAGTTAAAAACGAAGCTGCAGCGGCAATGGATGAAAAACTCCTGGGAGATGCAATTACAAAGCTAATTACTTCATGGAATGGCGATGTTTCAAATCTTAAAATACTTCTTTCAGAAAAAGATTATGAAAAGGTAGAAAAAGGTTTAACCTCAAAATTAGCAGAACAGATTAAAAAAGGTCTTGATATAAAGCTTTCTTCACAAATAGGAGCAGGTTTTCTTGTTTCTGTAAAAGATGGTTCTGCATATCATAATTTTTCAGCTGAAGGAATCGCAGAGGTGCTTTCAGAGTATTTAAACCCCAAACTTTCAGCGCTGCTTGAAAAAGGGGTCAAAGGGAAAGCGGAGGCATAAGCCTTGGCAAATCATTATTATTATTTAATTGCTTCATTACCTACGCTCTCTTATGATATGGAAAATCCCGTATCAGAAGAGGAATTTTTTGGTGAGTACGAATCCGTATTAACAGAAAAAGACTATAAAATTTTAAAAAGCGCAAAACTTATCCCACTTGAAGAAAAATCCGAAAATGTTACTCTCGAAAAATGGAACAACTGGGAAAGAAGTCTTAGAAACGAACTTGTAAGGATGAGAGCAGGTAAAAAAGGCATTGATGGTGAAAAATATGTTGCTGGCGAAGGATTTGAAGCAGGTATTCCTGAAATTGCGCGAGAAGCGTTTCAGGCTCCTTCCCCTTTAGATGCTGAATCGATTTTAAATAAAGCAAGATGGGATTGTTTGGAAACCCTTGAATCAGGGCATTATTTTGATTTTGCTAAAATTATTATCTATTTTTTGAAATTGCAGGTAGTACAAAGGAAACTGCAAATTAGTAAAGAAAAAGGGAAAACTGCTTTCTCTGAGATTTATGCTGCTATTCATGATAAAAATAGCGCACAGAAAAACAGTTAAATATAGTAGATATATCTTTACAAACTAAACATAGATGTTTGTAACTTTTTTAAAGAATATATGAAAATGTGAATGAGGAATATTTGTTGTAGGGGTAGTTTATGGCGGATATAAAAAGTATGGGTAAAGTTGTCGGAGTAAATGGCAACATGGTAACTGTCGAGTTTGAAGGCGAAGTTCTCCAGAATGAGGTTGGCTATGTTCAGGTAGTCGCAGCAGAAGGAAAGAGCAGTCTTAAAGCAGAAGTTATTAGGATAAAAGGTAACAGAGCAGATTTGCAGGTCTTTGAAATGACCCGCGGTATAAGTATTGGGGATAAAGTAGAATTTACTGAAAATCTTCTTGCAGTAACTTTAGGACCAGGTCTTTTGGGACAGATTTATGATGGTCTTCAAAACCCTCTTCCACAGCTTGCGGAAAAAGAGGGATTCTTTCTTAAAAAAGGTGTTTATTTAAATCCACTACCAGATGATAAAAAATGGGAATTTACACCTTCTGTAAAAATAGGGGATACGGTAGTTAGAGGAGATTCTATTGGGGTTGTTCCCGAAGGAATTTTTCAACACCAGATAATGATTCCCTTTGGTATGTATGATACATACAAGGTCAAATCGATCGTTGGTCAGGGCTCTTATACAATAAATGAAAAAGTTGCTGAAGTTGAAGATTCAAAAGGAAAAGTTATTCCTCTTACAATGAAATTTCAGTGGCCTGTAAAAAGAGCAGTAGATGCTTATGCAGAAAGGTTAAAACCTGTTGAGCCAATGATCACAAAGTTAAGACTTATAGATACATTTTTTCCTGTTGCAAAAGGGGGTACATATTGTGTACCTGGTCCGTTTGGCGCTGGAAAAACAGTTTTGCAGCAGATAACAAGCCGAAATGCAGAAGTAGACTTGGTAATTATTGCAGCGTGCGGTGAAAGAGCTGGAGAGGTTGTTGAAACACTTAAAGAGTTTCCGGAACTTATTGACCCAAGAACCGGACGCACCCTAATGGAAAGAACAATAATAATATGTAACACAAGCTCCATGCCTGTTGCGGCAAGAGAAGCTTCTGTATATACAGCTGTAACTCTTGCAGAATATTATCGGCAAATGGGCCTTGATATTCTTCTTCTTGCAGACTCAACATCAAGATGGGCGCAGGCGATGAGAGAGATGTCAGGTCGTCTTGAAGAAATCCCGGGAGAAGAAGCATTCCCAGCATACCTTGAATCTGTTATAGCTTCTTTTTATGAAAGAGCAGGTATTGTAAAGCTTAAAAATGGCAAAACAGGGTCTGTAACAATAGGTGGTACAGTAAGCCCTGCTGGTGGAAACTTTGAAGAACCAGTTACTCAGGCTACTCTTAAAGTAGTAGGGTCTTTCCATGGACTTTCAAGAGAAAGATCAGATGCAAGAAAATACCCTGCAATTGATCCTCTTTCAAGTTGGAGCAAGTATAAAACTTCTCTTGATTCAAAAGCAGTAGAATATGCAAGAAAACTTCTTTTTAGGGGAAGCGATGTTGCGCAGATGATGAAAGTTGTAGGAGAAGAGGGAACAAATATAGAGGATTATATTTTATACCTCAAAGGCGATTTTCTTGATTCTGTTTATATGCAGCAGAACTCTTTTGACCCTGTTGATAACTCTGTTATTCTTGAAAGACAGAAACATATTTTTAAAATAATACTTGAAATTCTTGGAACAATTTTTAACTTACCTACAAAAGAAGAGGCAAGACAGTATTTTAACCAGTTAAGACAGCTTTTCCTTGACTTTAATGGAACAAGTTGGCAATCAGAGGGATTTAAGGCGAAGGAAAAAGAACTTCTTCAATTGATTTCTTCAAAACAAAAAAGTGTTGAAGAAACTGTATCAGCTATGCTGGAAAATACAAAGTAAGAGAGGCTAAAAAGAATGCGAAAGGTTTATAGTAAAATAGAATCAATAGCAGGAAACGTTATTACAGTTTCTGCAGAAGGGATAAAATATGATGAGCTTGCCGAAGTTACATCGGCACACGGCAAATCTCTTGCCCAGGTTATAAAACTGAGTGATGATAAAGTTTCTCTCCAGGTTTTTTCGGGCGGAAGAGGTGTTTCCACAAATGATGAGGTACGCTTTCTTGGCCACTCAATGCAGATATCTGTTTCAGATAATCTATTAGGTCGTATTTTTAATGGTAGCGGCGAGCCAAGAGATAATGGACCTTCTCTTTATGAAAACATGACAGAGATAGGCGGACCATCTGTTAACCCTGCAAAAAGAATTATTCCAAGGAATATGGTACGAACCGGTATTCCAATGATAGATGTTTTTAATTCTCTTGTTGAATCACAAAAGCTTCCTATTTTTTCTTCATCAGGAGAGCCATATAACGAACTTCTTGCGCGTATAGCGATGCAGGCAGAAGTTGATATGATCATTCTTGGGGGAATGGGTCTTAAATATGACGACTACCTCTTTTTTAAAGATGCGCTTGAAGAGGGCGGAGCTCTTAGCAGAACAGTCTTTTTTGTTCACACAGCATCTGACCCAATAGTTGAGTGTCTTCTTGTACCAGATGTTTCGCTGGCTGTTGCAGAACAGTTTGCGCTTAAGGGCAAAAAAATACTTGTACTTCTTACAGATATGACAAACTTTGCAGATGCTCTTAAGGAAATTGCTATTACAATGGAGCAAGTACCTTCCAATAGAGGTTATCCTGGAGACTTGTATAGTCAGCTTGCGGCCAGATACGAAAAAGCTGTTGACTTTGAAGGGGCAGGATCCATAACACTTTTGGCTGTAACAACAATGCCTGGAGATGACGTAACTCATCCTGTACCTGATAACACAGGATATATTACAGAAGGACAGTTCTATCTTAAAGGTGGAAGAATCGAACCTTTTGGATCTCTTTCAAGACTTAAGCAGATGGTAAATAAAGATACCAGAGAAGATCATAGGTCTCTTATGGATGGTATGATAAAACTTTACGCTGCATACAAAGAAACAGTTGAAAAGAAGTCAATGGGTTTTAGAATGTCAGACTGGGATACAAAACTCCTTAAATATGGTGCCATATTTGAGAGAGAGCTTATGGATCTCACTGTAAATATTTCTCTTGAGAAGGCTCTTGATAAAGGTTGGGAAATTCTCGCAGAGTGTTTCAAGTCAGAGGAGACAGGAATGAGATCAGAACTCCTTAATAAGTTCTGGCCTAATAAATAAGGAAGAGAGATAAAATGGCAAAAATCAAGCTTACTAAAAATGAGCAGAAAAAAGAAAAAGACAGTTTAAAAAGATATAAAAGATATCTGCCTACTCTTATACTCAAAAAACAGCAACTCCAACTTGTAATAAGACAGGTTGAAAATGCGCTTAAAGAGAAAAAAGAAGAAAGGGACAAATTCCAGAATGAAGTTTATTCATGGGTTGATGTTTTTGGTGAAAAAATTGATTTTGATAGCCTTTTAGGGATTAAATCTCTTGAAATTGAAAGTGGAAATATAGCTGGTGTGGATATTCCTATTTTTAAAGGGATATCTTTTGACCTGCCTGAATATGATCTTTACACAAAACCGCTGTGGGTTGATGCAGCAGTTGAAAAAGTCTCAAAATTGCTTGCTTTTGACGAAGAGGTAAAAATACTTGAAAAGCAGATTGAACTTCTGGGGATTGAGTTAAGAATAACTACCCAGCGTGTTAATCTTTTTGAAAAAGTAAAAATACCAGAGACAAAAGAAAATATCAGGAAAATACAGATATACCTTGGCGACCAACAAACTGCAAGCGTTGTGCGCGGAAAAATGGCCAAGAATAAGTTGGTAAAGGTGTCATAATTATGATAGTAAAAATGAAAAAAGTTTCTCTTGTAATTCTTGACTCAACCAGGGAAGAATCACTTGAAAAACTTAGAAAGTTGGGTGTTGTTCACATTGCTAGAGAATATAGAGCAACTGAAGCAACCAATGCATTAATTGAAAAGAAAACTTTTTTTGAAAAAACTATTTTTGCTCTTCCCAAACTAAAGAAAGAAACAAAATCAACATCTGGAAAACCAGATCTTGCTGAAGCTGAAAAAGTTGTAGCAGAAGCAAATAGTATTATGGACAAAATAAATGGTCTGCAAGATGGAAAAGAAAAAGATAAAAAAGAAATTTTAAATCTTGAGCCATGGGGGGATTTTAACCCTTCAACTGTATCCAGTCTTGAGCAAAGTGGATTTTCTCTTGGATTTTATGTACTTACAAAAGAGCAGTTTAAGAATCTGCCTAAAGATGTAAAATATGTAAAAGTAAACAAGATAAAAGACACAGTTTATATTCTTGCTATCTTTTTAAAGGGTGAGGCTCCTGTTGAAATTGCAGGCGAAAAACTTTTTTTACCTGCTGCGGGCCTAAAACAGCTTTCTGAAAATATTAAAAAGAAAGACGAAGAAATTGTAAACTTAAAGAAAGAGCTGGAAAAATTCGCAGAGAAAAAAAATGTTATTGAAGAAGGGCTCAAAGAACTTAATGTAGCTATTGAGTTTGAGAGTGTTAATGCTGAAATGAATACGGAAGATCGCTTTTCCTATATTTCAGGTTATTTGCCTGTTAATCTTGTTGATGAGTTAAAAGCAGAAGCTAGTGTAAATAATTGGGCGCTTCTTATAAGAGACCCAAGTAGTGAAGACAATCCTCCTACGCTTATTAAAAATAATAGGTTTGTAGAATTCCTGAAACCACTCCTTACTTTCCTTGATGTAACACCTGGCTATAAAGAATTTGATATAAGTTTTTTCTTTCTCCTTTTCTTTATACCGTTTGTAGGAATGATTGTTGGCGATGCAGGATATGGGGCAGTATTTTTAACAGCTACAATTCTACTGCGTTTTACTGTGCCAAAATTCAGAGGAAGGATTTTTGGGCTTTTCTTTGTATTAAGTTGTTCTATTATTGCATGGGGAACAATGACCGGAAACTGGTTTGGTTCGGAAACAATATCAAAATTACCACTAATTGCAGCATTGACAATACCTCAAATAGCAGCTTTTTCAGAGGTTGATACTTCGGAAACTGTTAGACAGCTTGCGCTTGGAATTGGTATGGTGCAGCTTACTGTGGGTATATTAATAAATTTTGCAAGAAAAATGCCTTCATTGGTTGCATTTGCGAATTTTGGCTGGCTTTTTGTTCTTTATGGAATGTATTTTGTAGTACAGTTTTTTGTAATAGGAGGAGATTCAATAAATCCTCTTGCCCTAAAGTTGATTTCAATAGGATTTTTTCTTTTAATAATTTTCTCTTATCAGGAAAAAGGGAAAAACTTTTTTAAGGGAACATTGGTTGGATTAGCATGGTCGCCGCTTACAGCGCTTAATTGTATAGATATTCTTGCAAACATTATCTCTTATATTAGGCTTTTTGCTGTAGGTCTTGCGGGTTGGGCAGTAGCTTCAAACTTTAATGCTATAGCTGCTGGAGTTGCCAATACCGGTGGAACTGCCGCTATAATAGGTGCAGCAGCTATTGTTGTTGTTTCGCAAACATTTAATATAGCGCTTTGTACTTTGGCTGTGGTTGTTCATGGTGTAAGGCTTAATATGCTTGAATTTGGAAGCAAGGTTGGGATGGAGTGGACTGGGTATCCTTATAGTCCATTCAAAAAAGAAGGTGTTTAATTACTGTCCGGGAATGTTTTCCTTGATAGAATTAGAATAAATATAATATAAACTTAAAATTTTTTAAGGAAGGGGTTAATAATATGGATATCACTCAATTAGGAATAGGCGCGGTATTTGCTATTGCATCAGCTGGTTCAGCATATGGTTTTGCAGTAGTTGGACAGGCAGTAATAGGTGCATGGAAAAAATGTTATGCTCAAAATAAGCCAGCTCCTTTTATTCTTATGGTCTTTTTTGGTATGCCGTTTTCACAGGTAATTTATAGTATGATTCTTATGAATCAGCTTCATGGCGCTGTTGCAACAACAGATCCAGGGCTTATTCTTGGCGCTGGTCTTTTTGGCGGTGTAGGTATGGCTTTGTCAGCATGGTCACAGGGTGTAGTTGCTGCTGCTGCTGCTGATTCTTATGCAGCTACTGGTAAAGGATTTGTTAACTATATTATTCTTTTAGGTGTTATAGAATCTGTAGCGCTCTTTATCATGGTTTTCCTCATGGGAATTTTGGGATAAATCGGGGTATAAAAAAAGAACAATAGTTGAGAAAAAATTATAAAAAGATATAATTTTTCAATGTATTAAAAGAGCTGTCCAGGACAAAACAGTCGGACAGCTCTTTTTTTATACAGCAAGGAAAAAAGGGCAGGGGAGCGCCTGCCTAATTGTATAGCATTATATTATTAAAAATATTACACTGGTGTATGAAAAATAATACACCACTCCAATCTGCTTATTAATCATGGTTTCTATCTCTTGGTAACTCTTTATATTATAAGCAATTATTTTAATTAAAAAAATATTAAACATGGCACAAAAATTGCATAATAGTTATTAATTACTAAATAAATATTGGAGTGACTTTTGAATAATTTACTAGCTGGTATTACTGCAAAAGCTTTTCCGAAAAGTATTCTGGAATTAAGAACAGAATTATTCAGGAAAAGTCTTCATATGCTTATAGCGATGATTCCAATGATAGCTGCAATTGACAAAGGCATTGCGTTTGCTCTTCTTTCTGTAGGGGCGATTATATATACTTACTCAGAAATTTTAAGGGGAAAAGGGTATAGCCTTATATATATATCAGATTTTAAAAATTTTGGATTAAGAGAAAAAGAAAAAAATTGCTTTGCAGGAGGGCCTGTTACTCTTGCTCTTGGCGCAATGGCTGCTCTTCTTTTTTATCCATCAGATATAGCAAAAATTGCTATCTATGCTCTTGCATTTGGAGATGGCTTTGCAAGTCTTGTAGGAAAAGTTTTTGGCACAATTAAAATACCTTTTACAGGTGGAAAAACTCTTGAGGGAAGCATGGCTTGTTTTTTTGCTGTGTTGCTTTCAACATATACTGTTACATCAAATATTGGTGTTTCTTTTGCAACAGCTTTGACAGTTATGATAGCAGAAGCATTTCCTCTTGGTGATTATGATAATTTTATTATTCCTGTAGTTGCAGGCACAACAGCTTTTTTAATGCTTGGGGCATAATATTTGTCTTTATTAATCCCATTTATAAATTTCGCGTAGTTTATATGAGAATAAAATTGTTCCACCAATCATAAATACCATTCCGCCTGAAAAATATGGAATTGAGGCCATATAAAATGTTATTTCTCTGCCTATAATTATAAACATCATACCTAATGCAAGGTAAAAGTATTCACTACTTCTTTTTTGAAAATAATTTATAACAAAAATAAGTATTGCAAGGAATCCTATAAAAAGGAGTGTAAAAAAATAATGGTAAAAAAAGCCAGGCATATAATAACTGTTATCAAGCATATTGTCTGAAAGTGGGATTGCAGAAGAAAACATAAGTGAAATAGCAACTATAATTATTGTCAGTATATTAAATTTATTGATTCTTATATCAGAAGAAGCCAATGCTGAAAGGAAAAGAGCAAAAAAACCGCACATTTTACTAAAATAAGCTACCCTTGATAAAAATATTGTATAGACAAAAGATGAATTAAGTTCTTCAAGTATTAAAATAAATGATCTGGAAGATTCAAAAATCAGGGTAACAAGATAAACCATAAAGAAAAAGACTTCTGCGCTGTTTGTTTTGTAAAAAGAAAATCGTAAAATGAATAAACTTATCACAGAGTAAAGAACTAGTGAAAAACCAAATATATAGTTATTGGATGTCCATAGTTTTTTATAAGCCAGATCAATACTTTCTATTTCTCCGATTTTATAAAGAAAATATGGAGCAAGCGCCAGAAGTATAAGGATAGTTACAGATATTCCGATAATAAATAGTAGGGTATTATTTCTTTGAGCTATAGTCATATAATTCGATAATAATATAAAAAACTTTTATTAAAGACAATGTTCTTTACGATAAATGAAGTATAAAGAAGTATAAGGAAGGAAAAAAATGCGGAAAATATCAATGGTGGTTCTGTTTATTTTAGCAGGAGCACAATTTCTTTTAGCAGGTGACATTGCTAATTATGTAAATATCGGATTTTCCGGAGATTCACGCTACTTTATGTTTGCGCAGTATGGTGTGACAGGTACGGAGACATATTCAGATATATTTGCTGTAGATGTTATAAATAACAGATTTGTTACAAATGGTATTAATAGGCAGAGACACCCTATTAGAGCTCATTCAATGGACAATGGTTCAGGCGCTTTCCTTAGAGGTTTACTTGCATCAAATCCAGTTATTCAAAGAATTGGAATAGATCCTCTATTAAAAGGGCGCTACATATATGTAAATATAAATAGCGGTCCTGTACATGATATTGAATTTCGTGATTTTAGAACAGGAAAAACATATAGAATAAATTTACGGGAAAGAAGCGAAAACAGAGCTGGTGTTTATGAATCATCATTTTCTTTAAATATTCTTGTTACACAGGAAGGCGCTCCTGCCAGAGTATATTCTGCTGGTTCTCCAAGCATTGTAAGAAGAGGGGTAAAAGGTTATAGCATTAGAAGTGTTTTTCTTTCTCCAAATGAACAAAATATGGTACTTGTTATTGAAAGAACTGAAGTTGATAGAGGTTCTGTCTCCATAAGATATATGGTTGAGACATTACCTTTGTAGTAATAAAAAAATGATAGAACACATTTGTGGAATAAACGCTTTGTTACCCCGCAAATTTGCTGCGGAACAGCGGCGAAGCCACATATCCAAAGTTCTGCTATGGAGTGTATTATCTATTTTGCTTTTTTCTTTTCTGCAAACAGGGTGCTCGAAAAGACCAGAAATACTTTCTCATGGCGAAGAAGTATATATATATCCTGTCTCAATTTTTTTATTACCCCCTGCACATGGGGAAGAATGGTTTTATAATGTTAAAGATTTTTCAATAATTACAATGCAGGCAAGACCTCTTATTCCATGGCCCCAGGCTATAAGGATCACAGATATAGCAGAAACAGAAAATGGAACAATAGTTATTTTAATAAATAGAAAAGGTGTTGTTAGCGTTTGCAGTAATAATGAAGGAGCGCCATTTTGCGGGTCTGAATTTTTTTCAACAAAAATAACAAATGAAAGTCTTGCTAAATTTACATCTGGCAAAATAATTACAGACAATAATTTTATTTTATGCCATATCTATGCTGATACTTTTTTTAATGACAATTTTTATGTGCCGCTGTCCCCTTTTATTAAAATTGATATTGATAATAAAAAAAGTATACACAGCCAGCATAATTACCCTGCTATTATTAATGATTTTTCACTTATAAATCTTAAAAAAAGAGATGGTAACTGGTTCTCTGCGTGGAAAAAAGTAGATGCCCATGCAACAGTGTTTAAATATTTTATGCATAATAGTTCTTTGGGTGAGAATGCAATAGAAATAGCAGAATCAAGATTTAAACAGGCCAACTGGTTTTTAAATAATAGCAGTTTATCCGATAGCATAAAAAAGTTTATTTCAAATATTGCAAAAGCTGAAATAGATAACAATTATATTATTGAAGTTGAGTTAAGAAGCAAAGATAATCCGGTTGTTACAACATATTTACTGGGAACAGCAGGAAGCAATAGCAATCATTTTGAAAAAATGTGTATCGCAATAGAGGAAGAAAAACATTTTATTTCTTATAAAGGGAAGATATATTTTATTGAAAATGACAGTTTATATCTTCTTTCTGGGGTTGAAAAACTTCCGCCCAATTTCAGATACACTGTATTATATGCTTCCGGGGGAATACTTTATGCAGCATGGGAAGAGCAGAGCTTTTTTCTTACTGGAGCTTCTGGTCTTACAATAATAGATAAAAAAAGGGTTGATAAAATTCTGCAATAGTAATTTAATGAAAAAGATGCTTTATAAAAGATTGGTTCTATTTTTAACTTTATTTTTTCTCACTTTTACGCTTTATGGATTTAATTTCGAATCATACGGCATAAGAGGCGGAGTTATGTATATCAGGAATACGCACGAGGATAGCGCTCCTTCGCCAGTACTCCCATTTATTGGGGCAAATGTTGGTTTTTCTTTTGGAAGATTTTCTTTCATTGAGCCTGCTGTTGAGCCTTCTATTACTTTTACCAGGAGTGAACATTTTTGGGCAGAAGATTTGCAAATGGCATTGCCTGCTGAAATCGAATATGCTGATGCTATTCGATTTTTAAACATTGTTCTTGATTGCCCTCTTATTATAAAATTCACGCTAAAAGAAAATATTGCTTTAGGCGTTTTTGCTGGTCCGGCTATTATTATTAGAGTTCCTCTAAAAGCATGGGGGGAAGGGGATTCGCACAGAGCAGATATGTTATCTTATTTTTATGGTGAAAGGTTCTTTTATGCTGAAGTTGGAGTTCTTTTTGATTGGGTCTATTCTCCAAGACATTCGTTTAAAGCAAGGCTTGATGCATTACTGCCTGTTGATCAGCTGGCAATAAGAGCAAGCGTAACATTTTCTTTTATGACTAAAAGCGCTCAGCAGAGAAGAGCTGCTCTTGCACAAGCTTCCACAACAATTGATACTGATACTACTCAAGAATAGCGCATACTAAGCAAAGTTTTTAAATAAAATCTCTAATATACGCATCGTTTCTGTTATCTTTACTACGGTAAGAAATTATAAGCGAACAAAACCCAGCTGCAATAACATCTATAAGAACAGCAAAACCTATAAGAATAGGAATTATTGGCATGAATAATAAATAGCCATCTTCTACCCCTCTACCGTACATTGAACACACAATTGCAAGAAGCATTATAACACCAGTTCCGGGAACAGAGCAAAGAACAAAAGAAATTATAAAAATAAGAAGCGCTATATAAAGAATTTGTGAAAATTCCACTCCAGTATTTGTATAAGACCTTAGCATCACTATAAAACAAATTGCCGAAACCATTGCTGTTCCAGGCCTTCCAAGTATTGAAAACAGGGAAATTGAAACAGCGCCTGTTGGTCTTGATATACCAAGATTTTTATGACAGTGGTGGATAAGCACATTATTTGCCAAATAATTATCTCCGGAAAGAAAACCAGCAATCCCTGCGCCTAAAATACCATAAAGGTATTTATACGGATTTTCCTTAAGCCCTATCAAGTATAAAACAGCTGGAAAAATGAGACAAATTACAAGAACAGATGCAACAAATAAAATCAGAAAAAGCTGAGAGTAAAGAGCTATCTGGGTTACAGAAGATATCGCAAAAAACATATATGCAGAGAAAAATCCCATGACTGGAGCCATTATTTCTATTATAAGACAATTGACGTTATACATTATACGGTTAAATGAATCAAAAAGACTTACAACAGGTTTTGTTATTACTTTGTCAAAACCAAAATTAATTCCAAGAAGTAAAGCAAGAAACACTGTAGGAATTATAAAATTACCGCCCTCTGAAAAAATACTAAAAAGATTTTTGGGAAATATTTCAAGAAGCTGTGAATAAAAAGAAGGCAGAGTTTCGATCGTTCTTCTTTCAAGAATAACAGGGATCCTGTCCGGTGAAAAAAGCAATGTTATAAGCACTCCCACTATTGTTGTAACAAACACTGTGAGGACCAAAACCATTATGGCATTTTTATATACCTGAAAAAATCTTTTGTTAAGAATAAGTTCGTGTACTCCGATTGCCAGAGAAAAAAACACGAGCGGGTAAAAACTATATCGTCCAATATTTATAAAAACATCAACAAAAGGTCTTATTGCCTGCGCAGCTGCAGCAGAATTATTTGAAAAAATAAGTCCGGCAATAAGGCCAAGTATAAGGCCTATAAGATACTTAATCCATATTTTCATAGAAAAACAATATAGAATTACCAATTATAAGTCAATTACTTTATTTAGCCTGCCCCATACTTGTTTCGGGAAAGTCCCGTACTTGTTTCGGGACGGCTTCGCCTAAAAAAGTGTGTAACGAAACTGCTTAAACCATTTTCCTTTGGCAGACTTCTTTTTATCCTGCAATATTGAAAAAACATAGTCTGCCAAAGATTCTGGTGTTTCTTTTCCTGCTTCAAATGCATTTACATTTACAGGCAGGGTGTTATCTTCAAGAACAGTATTTATAAAACTTTTAAAAAACTCTTTAAATGGATTATTTGAATTTTCCAGCACAAAAAAAAGAGTGGCAGACTTATTATTTCTTGAAAGTTCGTTTAAAAGCTCGCATGCAATAGAAAGTTGGCTTTTAATATATAAATCAATTGTTTTTTGTATTTCTATTTGACTATATCTATAGAGAACAGTATCTCTCTCTGGCATGGAAAAGACAATAATAAAATTTTTTGTATCAGGATAGCTTTTAAGATTGAGAATAATATTTTTGGCAGAAAAAGGAGATTTGTAGTTCCAGTGAAGCTCTGTAAGCATACTTTCTGTTCCCGATTCCAGAGCTTCGGCTTCGCTTTGCTGCTCATTTATTGTTTTTACAACTTTATAGTTGTTTGCTAAAAATTTATCAGTAATTTTTTTCCCATAACGGGAACCCTGAGTTATGATAATAACAGACTCTTCCATAGATATAGAAGATTGTATAAATATTTCGTCACTTGTGTCAACAAAGACCATTGCTCTTTAGTGTTCTCTCCAGGCTAAGCGAACATCAATGTATTTTTCATCAATTTCTTGCCTTGCTACAAGAAATCGCTCAAGTTCACTTCCTGTTAATCTTCTTTCCGGAGGAGTTCTAAGTGTTGAAGGATTTATCTGCTGCCCTCTAAAAATAACCTCATAATGGAGGTGATATCCCGTAGAAACCCCTGTTGTTCCCACAAACCCAATAACTTCTCCCTGCCTTACGTGTCTTCCCCTTCTCATGCCACTTGCAAAAGCATTCATATGAGCGTAAAGTGTTTTAAACTCATTTGGATGGCGGATAATAATACAATTACCATATCCTCCGTTCCAGCCAATGAATTCTATTACGCCAGAACCTGCTGCAAGTATTGGAGTATTTCTTGGCGCTGCAAAATCAAGGCCCCTGTGCATATGAGTGTAACCTCTAATGGGGTGTGTTCTTCTGCCAAACCCAGATGATAATCTGGCTCCATGTATTGGTGTTTTTAGCAAAGTTTTCCTTGCACTATTTCCTTCTCCAGTAAAAAAGTCTGTTCTCCCATCATCCCCTGTAAAACTGTAAATTTTTAAAGTATCCCTTGCAGTCTCAAGTTCTGCAAAAAGAATATTACCCCTTAAAACAGTTTTCCCATCCAGATTGACCATATCTCTAAAAAGCACTTTAAACCTGTTGCCTCTATATATATCTCTCTGAAAATCAACATCAAATGAGAAAAGGTGAAACATATCCATAATAACAGAAGAAGGTATGCCCACGCTTCTGGCATCGCTATATAAGCTACTCTCAATGACCCCGCTTTTTGCAAAATAGCGAGGTACTGTTTCTACTTCAACCACTTTTGCTTCATATGAACCATCTTTATAAACTACCCTTATTTCTTCACGCGGAGATCGCCCGATCGTAAGAAGTTCTATAAGCGGAGTTGAATGTTCCCCTTCCTGAGAAATGATAAATTTTATATTTGTGCCTGGCTGAAGCCTTCTAAGATTAAACAAAGGAGAAAGGCTGTCTATTATTGCCCTTGAGTGGTTGTTTTGTGTCCCAATCTCATTAAGAATTGAAGAAATTGTTTCTCCCCGCCTTACAGTCACCTCTTTTTCATATCTTATCTGTTCTGCTCTTATCTGCTCTACCAGAGGAATATGTGTGTCGATCCGTTCAATAGCGATATATGGTCTGGCTCTTCCATTAGCGATATATTGACGACTTTCTACATACTGAATTGTTATTATCAAGAACGTAAAAGCAGCAAAAGCAAATAAAATAGAAAAAATTTTCCATTTACCTATGTTTTTTGTTATTTTAAAAATTGTATTTTTTATTTTTTGATATGATGATTTTGATTCTTCTTGCCCGAAGCCCTGTAATTCCATTTAAAAAATCCCCCGAAACAAACTAGGATAAGATACCATAATTGTCGGCACAACACAAGGGTTTCATAACCGCGTATTAATTTCTGCTCTTAGTGTATCTGCTAAAGAGATACTTAGTCTTCCATCAGCTTTTCAGGTTGCGGTCTTTTTAAAATAGTCAATATATTGCTATTATTAGTCAAAATTTTTGTTAACAGGTATTTTGATAACAAAAACTACACTATCTTTTTTATTATATGTACTGATGCTCCCGCCATGCTTTTCTATGGCAGCTTTAGCTATTGTAAGCCCAAGACCAGACCCTTTTGTTGATCTTCCGAATTCACCTCTGTAGAGCCGGTCAAAGATTTTTTCTGCTTCGTTTTCAGGGATATTCCCTTTGTTTTCTATTGTAAATATAGCCAGATTATCTTCCTTATAAAACCTGATATTTACTTCGGAATCTTGTCCCGCAGAATTATACTGAATACTGTTTTGCACAAGATTGCTAAGCGCTCTGGTTAAATTATTTATGTCACAGTTGATTGTAAAAGGGTCTACTGTAGCTATCAATTTTATTTTTTTCTCCTGTGCCTGAAACCCAAATCTTTCTTCCAGGATGGCAATAAGATCATTTGAAGTAATATCTGCGTAAGAAAGCGTTATTTCCTCAGATTCGATTTTTGTCAAGCGATCTACATCTTCAACAAGAATTTCAAGCCTGTTTAATTCTGTAAGAAGCTTTTCCAACCTTGTTTTTTCCGGAGTCAGAACCCCATCTGCCATTGCCTCAAGCTGAACTTTTATTGCGGTTACCGGAGTTCTTAAATCGTGCGTTATATCCTGGGTCCACTGTTTTCTTGCTTTCTCTTCCCTGTCAAGAGTTTCCTGAAGAATAGAAGCGCTTTTCCCTATTGATGAAATTTCATTCAGGCTGCTTTCCTTAAAAACAACATCTCTGCTGCCCAAAGCGATTTTTTCAAGGCCTGCAGATACAATAGAAGCTTCTTTTGTTATTTTTCCCGATATAATAGATGTAAAAATCATGGCAACAGCAATAGATGATATTATCCCAAGTAAAAGTATGATTATAACATTTCTGACAAGACGCTGATTTATTGTATCACCATCTGTAAACTGTATGGATTGTACCCAAATAAATACTTTGGGTTCTCCGTTTATTATTATTGGAGTCGCCCACGTCAAAAGTTCATTAAGAAACCGCCTTCCCATCCTCTCTTCGCGCTCTGGAGATCTTTCCTCCGAGTGTCGATTTCCCCTTCTTTCATACCGCTGGAACGATCGCAGAGGGATGTATGGTTTTTCTATATTGTGGGAAAAAATAATTCCTCTGTCCGGAGATATCAGGAGAAGGTGGAATCTGTCATTAAGATATTGCTCTATTGCCCTTATAAGCGCATCATCAGAAACATGAGTTCCATTGCTGCTTTCGTATAACTTCTCAACAGCTCTTGTAATAGAAGCAGCATATCTTTCTTCAGAAGCCTGATACCACCCTTTTAACGCAGCATTAAGCCCGGAGAAAATAATAACCGAGACAAATATTAAAAAAATTCCCAAGCTTATGGCAAAGGAAAGTATTACTCTTTTTCGCAGAGATACCATTATGATTTTTCCTGTTTGCCTTCAAACTTGTAACCAAAACTCCTTATTGTTTTGATCCAGTTCTGGCTTTTCATTTTTGATCTGATATTTTTTATGTGAGTATCAATGATCCTTTCAGAGCCATCATAAAGATAATCAAGACTTTCCCCAAGCAGTTTTTCGCGGGAAAG
Source organism: Spirochaetaceae bacterium (assembly GCA_009780675.1). Taxonomy (GTDB): domain Bacteria; phylum Spirochaetota; class Spirochaetia; order CADAEX01; family CADAEX01; genus WQTU01. The sequence continues at coordinate 31,774 of WQZP01000020.1, forward strand.
AACTATCCCTGAATTCTCGGAAAGATAACTTATTATTTTCCACTCTGCTGCGGTTAGATCAATACTCTTTCCATTCTCTTTGATTGTATGGCTGTTTTTATCGATCTCAAGAATATCATTTTCTAAAATCCATTTTGATGTAACATTGCCACTTTCCGGCAAAGAGGGCGCTGTTCTTTTTAAAACTGCCTCAACACGCAGCACCAGTTCGCGCGGGGAAAAAGGCTTTACAACATAATCATCAGCCCCTATTTCAAAACCTGTAATCCTGTCAGACTCCTGGTCTCTTGCTGTAAGAAATATAAAAGGGACATTGCTTTTTTTTCTTATCTGTTTCGCGAGATTAAAGCCATTTCCATCCGGCAACATTACATCGATAATAATTATGTCTGGCTTTTTTACATCTATTGATTCAAGTACATTGGCGGTCTTGCCAAATTGCACAACTTCGTGCTCATTTAGTTCAAGATACCCTTTTACAGCTTCGCGTATAGCTTCGTTATCTTCGATAATATATATTCTTGCCATATTGGTAGTATAAAACTCCTGATGAAAATGATAAATCTGTTTTTTGGGGATTTTACCTGGTTTTTATGAAGAATTTGTGTAGAAAACAGGCCGGACATCGCAGGGCAGGTCATTTTGGTGCGTCGCGGCAGCGCAATCCATTGCAATAGCAGCTTTCTATAGTATATATTTAACCCTATGCATGATCATAGCAGATTAAAAAATGAAGAAAAAAAACTTCTCGAAAGATTTATAAAATATGTAAAAATTGAAACTACCTCTTCGGCTGATTCGCAGAGTTCACCATCAACAAGTTGCCAGTGGGATTTGCTAAATCTGCTCAAGCAGGAGCTTATTGAAATTGGGGCAGAAGATGTACTTCTCGATGAAAACGGATATATAATCGCAAGGATTCCCCCTTCTATTGGATATGAAAAAACCCCTGCGATTGGTTTTCTTGCCCATGTTGATACAGCTGCGGATGTTTCAGGGAAAAATGTTAACCCTATTGTCCATGAAAATTATAATGGAGAAACCATAAAACTTGACGGAACAGAGATTGCCCCCTCAAAATTTCCTGACCTTGAAAAATATAAAGGCGAGACGATTATCACTTCTGATGGTAATACTCTTTTGGGCGCAGATGATAAGGCAGGTGTTGCGGAAATTATGACTGCTGCTGAGTATATCATCACCCATAAAGAGATAAAACATGGCCCTATAGAGATTTTTTTTACCCCTGATGAAGAAATAGGGCGCGGAATGGCAAAATTTCCTCTTGAAAAAGTAAAATCACTCTTTTGTTATACACTTGATGGTGATGGCGAAGGATCAATAGAAATGGAGTGTTTTAATGCATGTTCCGCAACTGTAGAAATAAAGGGAAATGTAATACATCTTGGAAAAGCGCGCGGAAAACTTATAAATGCTGTAAAACTTGCTTCTGAGTTTGTGCAGATGTTCCCTTCGCAGGAGAGCCCGGAAGCCACAGATGGCAGGTATGGCTACTATTGCGCGCACGGAATATCCGGCAATCTTGGGGAAGCTAAAGTAGATCTGTTATTAAGGGATTTTGATAAAACTAATATGGAAAAGCGGATGAAAGCAGTAGAATCAGCAGCGAAAACACTGAAATTTTTATATCCCGGAAGTTCAGTAGATGTATCTTTTAAACGACAGTACAGTAATATGGTAGATCATATTGGCAAAGAGAGTTTGGGAATAAAACTACTTTTTGAGGCTGTAAAAAAAAGCGGAACAGAGCCTGTTGAGAAAATAATCCGGGGTGGAACAGATGGGGCAAGACTTAGCGAGATGGGTATTCCTTGCCCAAATATTTTTACAGGCGGGCATAATTATCACAGCAGGGAAGAGTGGGCAGTTCTTTCCTCTATGGTCAAAGCTTCAGATGTGATTATTACACTTACAGAACTTTGGGCTAATTCTACAAAGCAATAGCAGTTTCTTCTGGTGCTGTCATCCTGTTGAAAGGCGGAATCTATGCCTCGATACTCAGTTTTTTGTAAATAATATGTTGTTTTGATGTGATATTGATGCTAATATTATAGTGAGAAAATGTATTTAAAATATTTTTCTATAATATTAATAAGCAGTCTCATTTTTTCCTGTACAGGGCCATTCAATTCAAATGAATTAGATGAAGATGTAACAGTGTTTACAATAAGAAATGGTTCAATACTTGAAGCAGGCGCGAATTTGCCTGTAACTCTTGTTTACGATGAGTTTGAATTTGGGTTTGATTACCTTAGAATAGTGCTTTTTGATGATGAAGGAAAAGAAATTGCTGTAAATCAAATAGCAAGAAGCCAAGTTGGGAGTAATAGAAGAAGAGAAATATTGCTGCCTAATAACCTTGAAAAAGGAATTTATCATGTAAGATTTGAGCTTTTCCGCAATAATCGCATAGTTTTTTCAAATATAACAAACTTTTTTTATGAGGATAGTTCTTTTAGATTAAATAATACTCAGTCTTATCCACCTAATCCTGCTCCAGGAGAAAGAGTTCTTTTTATTACTGATTTTACAGCGCCAATAGGTTCTGACCCTTATTTTAGATGGATAATAGGGAGAAATATTGTTTCTGAGGGGTTTTTTTCAGAAGGTGGTAATAGATTTAGCTGGACAACGCCTTCTATCGAAGGGGCATATTCTGTAAGTGTTGAGCTTTTCCCTTTCAAGCCTTTGGACAAAGTTTTTCAAAGGTTTAATTCAGCTATATCCAGCAGTTCATCTGTTATTGTTTCTGAATCCAATAGAATGAGGCTTGGAGAATTTTTGCCTAAAGAATCATACTCCACACTTTTCCATTTTAGAGGTGAAATTTATGACTCTGGGTATCTGGCTGCTGGTAATGACAATTTAAAAGTAATTGGAGACCCTTTGCCTGATTTCAGGGGCGGGGTATTTGGATATCATTTTAATAAAAATGAATTTATTGAAATTTCAAACATAGTAATCCCTTTTTCAAATGAAGGTGTTTTACAGCCATTTTCAATAAAGCTTAAATTTATAAATGATTACTCAGTTTCTCCTGACCATTCACAAAATTCCCCTTTTTTTAGTGTTTTTTCCGAAGATGAAAGTTTTAGGATTTCTCTGTGGCAAGATAGCAGAGTTCAATATTTTTCTGAAATTGTTTCAGGTGCAAATAGATTCAGAAGCAATGCGCTTCGAAACAGAGATACTTTAAATTCCACACTAAATCTTACTGTTTCTTTTTATCCAGGCAGAAATTCATGTACTATTGTCTGGATGATGAATGGTGAAACTGTGGCGCGCGAAACTATCCCATTTTTACCGACTTTAGCTGTGAACCAGGGAAAAACCACAATAGGCAGTGGATTATTCCCCATGCTTTTTGATGAAGCAGGTGTTTTTTCAAGAATCAGCAGTGTAGGGAATTCTGTAGCTCCATTTTGTTTTAGAGACTATAATTTAGATATATTGGGTCGAAGTTTTATTTTTGCAGAGGGATTTGACTATTTGGAAACTCTTTCCCCTCTTAAAAAAGAGAGCGCTGTGGTTAATAATGGTCTTGCAAATATTAGCCCAGGCGGGTGGATACGCGCAGGAAATGATGTTCGTCTGTCTGGTAATATGGAAGTAAATATCGTTATGGGAGCAGGCGTTTGTACTTTTGTAATAAGAAATTCATCGGGCGTTGATATTTTTTCACGCAATATTATAAGCGGGAGTGAAAATTTTATGATTGATAATATTGCTTCCGGAAATTATGATATTTATATACTGAATAATAATGAAACAAGATCAACTTTTGTTGACAGTTTATTAATTGCTAACGTACAATAACGTTAGGCTAAATTTTATTTTAAATTTGCATCATGAGCTGGAATAAATATATTAAAAAAAAACTTATCTTTGTAATTTTTTTGCTTTTTACATTTCATTTGTATTCTGTTGAGCAGCATAAAGAAACCCTCTCTGTTTATTACAGTGGCGTAACATGGGCAATTGTGCAGCAGAAGGCAGAGGAAGAGGTGCGGGAAGTAGATTTATTGGGGATGGATTTATTAGAAGTAGATCTATTAGAAGTGGATTTATTGGGAATAGACTTACTGGAAGTGGATCTATTGGAACCAGAGGTCTCAATAGATCTATCAATAGAAGAACGTAAAAATATAGTATCATTTTTAAATGAAAATTTTATAAATATGCTTACTGCTTCGGGAGTTTTCACTGTTTTTGATTTTTCTGATTATCCGGAAAAAGATGCGGAAAGAATAGGAATGTACAGATATTTGCTTTCTCCAAAAATAACAGAGTTTAATATTACAGAATCAGAAACAAGTGGTCTGTTTTTAAAAATCAGTATAAATTTTACATTTGAAGATAATATAAATAATACCAGGAGAAATTTTTCTACTTCCGCCATAGGCTGGGGCAATAACAGAAACAGGATGATCGCTAACGCGCTTGATAAAGTTATTAATCAGTTTGAATCTGTTATAGTTGAGTTTGAGGAACTGGCAGAGAGATTCAGGATAATCGATATATTTCAGGGAAGTGTTGTAATCAATGCTGGCAGAAATAGGGGAATAAGAAAAGGGGACTTTTTTTACACTTATGATTATCTTACAGGAGAAAAAACAGGGAATTTTATTGTTGAGAACGTGGAAGAAAATCTGGCATTCGCGAGGATTCTGGATACAAAAGTAACGCCGGAAGTAGCAAGTTTATTGCGGCCATATAATTATACAGGCCTTTTATCAAAGGCATCTGTAAGTTATTTTACAGGACGCTTTTTTTCGGGAAATGTTGTTGGGGCAAGGGTTTTATGGACAAAGGGGTTTTATACTATTAACCCTATTTTGGGATTAAATAGATATGGTCTTGCTGATGCTAATAATAACAAAGTAGCTGTAATAAGTCCCTACATGGGGCTTAGGATCGTAAGATATATAAGATCATTTACTATTTCTTCTGTTGCTTCATTTGATGTGGGTTATGTATCAGAAAATAAAATATGGGGCACAACTTCTGGGTGGGAATATTTTGGAGGAACAGTAAAGCTGGAAGTTTCAAGGAGAATTACGGACCATTTTTCCATACACATAGAAGGGGGATATACAGGATTCTTTTCTCCTAATCACGAATATTTTCCGGAGATCACTGGGTTTGTTTTTGGCGCAGGTGTAGGTTATAGATTTTAGTATATGATTGCTGGAAATGAAATATGAAATATTATGAATATGATACTGATGATATGATTGCTGCGCTTGCAACTCCCTGGGGCGAGAGCGCTATTGCTGTAATAAGAACAACAGGGCAAGGGTGTATTGAAGCGTTATCTGCTGCTTTTGATGGGCGCAAAAAACTTGATGAGTCTGCCCCTTATTTAATGAATTACGGAACTCTTAAGGATCCGGGAACTGGAAGAAAGATGGATGAAATCATTGCTGGAATTTATAAAAAGCCCCGCAGCTATACAGGCCAGGATATGGTTGAAATATTTTGTCATGGAAGTATGGCAGGTATAATGGAAATATTGAAGATGCTGCGCTCTATTGGTTTCCGGGACGCAAAGCCAGGCGAATTTACATTAAGGGCTTTTTTAAATGGCAAAATGGATCTTACGCGCGCAGAAGCAGTAAATGAAATAATAAAATCAAAATCTGTAAAAGCCATGGATATTGCTCTTCAAAGATTATCAGGAACTGTTTTTAACAGAATAAATCATATAAAAAATTTAGTTGCGGAAATTCTTGCAGGAACAGAGCTTATGCTTGACTATGCGGAAGATGAAGCAGATCCGGAAGCAACGCTTGATAAAGAAAAAATAGAAGAGGCTATTTCTTTGCTTAAAGAACTTGCCTCTACATACAAGATTGGAAAAATAATCCAGGATGGTGTTTCTGTTGTTCTTGCGGGAAAAACAAATGCAGGGAAATCTTCGCTCTTTAATCTTTTTAATAAAAGGGAACGTTCTATTGTTTCTGAGATTCACGGCACTACAAGAGATTATATAGAATCATTTCTTCTTATAGGCGAAATACCTGTAAAACTTTACGATACAGCAGGGCTGAGGGATGCTGAAAATCCTGTTGATAATCTTGTTGAACAGCAGGGAATAAAAAAAACTATTGAGATAATGGAAAAATCTGACATCATACTGTATCTTGTAGATGGGAAAGCAGGGCTTGATAATGATGATATATCAAGAATAAATTCGTTTGATTCAAATAAGCTTATAAAAATATGGAACAAGGCAGATATAGCTTTGGAAAAATCGCCTATTGGTTTTATTGATATATGCGCTCTTACTGGAGAAGGATTTAAAGAGCTTGAGTTGGAAATAAAAAAAAGAATAGGGGCAGAAAAAATCGAAGTTAATGATGCTGTTATTATTGATTCAGAACGGCAAAAAAACCTTATTGATGAAGCAATAAAGGCGCTTTCAAATTCGCTAGTTTCGGTTAACGAAAATATGCCGCTTGATCTGATTGCTGTTGATATAAAAGAAGCGCTGGATAGCCTTGGTGAAATTACGGGCGAAATTACAAGTTCTGATATACTTGAACTTATGTTTTCAAAATTTTGTGTAGGAAAATAATCAGGAAAATAATATGGATTTTGATGCAATTGTAATAGGTGGCGGGCACGCTGGAATCGAAGCAGCTCTTTCTCTTTCGAGATTATCTTTTAATACACTTATTATTACCCAAAATGTTGATACAATAGGGAAGCTCTCCTGTAACCCTGCTGTTGGCGGGCTTTCCAAAGGAAATATTGTAAGAGAAATAGATGCTCTTGGCGGCGAGATGGCAAATTTTGTTGATAATACAATGATACAGTTCAGAATGCTTAATAAGAGCCGTGGCAGCGCTGTACAGTCACCAAGAGCGCAGGCAGACAAATTTGCATATAATCAGCTTGCAAAATGGACACTTGAGAAGCAGAAGAATTTAGTGATTTTTCAGGATACTGTTACAGATTTTATTCTAAATGAAAACAATAATAAAATAAAAGGTGTTCTGACTGAACGGGGGAGAACTTTTTCCTCACGAGCAGTTGTTCTTGCAGCAGGAACTTTTTTGGAGGGGAGAATCTTCATAGGAGATTATACTGCTGTTTCCGGCCGCATTGGGGAGCCTGCAGCGCTTGGGCTTGGGAGCAATTTGCGGAAAATGGGGTTTAAAGTAGGGAGGCTAAAAACAGGAACTTCGGCAAGGATTAAAAGAAGTTCTCTTGACTTTAGCAAAATGGAAATCCATGAAGGGGACAAGGATATGGAGCCATTTTCTTTTACCAGGGAAAAAATCGAAAGGCCGCGATTACCATGTTATATGACATATACAAATGAGAATACGCACAAAATAATTACAGACAACATTGGCAGATCTCCGTTATATGGAGGCAAGATTGTCGGGAAGGCTCCAAGATACTGCCCTTCGATCGAAGATAAGGTTGTAAAATTTCCTGACAGAAAAAGACACCAGATATTTGTTGAGCCAGAAGGACTTGAGTCAGAAGAGGTGTATCTTAATGGAATATCTTCTTCTCTTCCGGAAGATGTGCAGGAAGCTTTTCTTAAAACACTTCCCGGGCTGGAAAATATTGAGATAATGAGGCCTGGATATGCTGTGGAGTATGATTATATTGACCCGCGCCAGTTAAAGCCCTCGCTTATGACAAAAATAGTGGAGGGGCTGTTTATTGCTGGTCAAACTAATGGAACTTCTGGGTATGAAGAAGCAGCTTGCCAGGGGCTTATGGCAGGAATAAACGCATCTCTCTATCTTGCCGGAAAAGAGCCTCTTATCCTGTCAAGGACAGAGGCGTACATAGGTGTTCTTATAGACGATCTGGTAACGCTTGGAACAGAAGAGCCCTACAGAATGTTTACATCAAGGGCAGAGCACAGGCTTTCATTAAGGCATGATACTGCGGATAAAAGGCTTATGCCAAAATCAAAAGAAATAGGGCTTCTAAGTAATGAGGCTTATGAAAAATTCCAGGAAAAGCTTTTGAAAACCGAAGAGATAAAAGAGCTCCTAACCCAAAGGAAAGTAACAGAAGATGCAATAAAAATTTTTGATGAACAAACTGCGGATTCTTTAAGAAAACATTATGGCGAGAGTTTTGCCCAGGCAATAAGGGACCCAAAAATCACGATATGCAATATAAAAAATATTGATGAGAAAATCAACAGTGCAAAACAGGAACTGCTTACGTTAGTAGAGCTGGATATAAAGTACGAAGGATATATCAAGCTGCAGGAGCGGCAGATAAAACGTTTTGAAAAAATGGAAAAGATAAAAATTCCGGATGGTTTCAATTTCAATGATATTGAAGGGATTTCAAATGAATCAAGGCAAAAGTTAAAGGAAATAGCTCCTGCAACGATTGGCCAGGCATCAAGAATTTCCGGAGTAAGCCCGGCAGATATTGCAGTTCTTATGGTTTACCTGAACAAGAGAAATAAATGAAAGATTTTTTTATTAAAGGATTAGAGCTTATTGGTATTTCTCATAATGACGCGCAACTTAATAAGCTGCTTGCGTTTTATGAAGAGCTTTCTATATGGAATAAAAAAACAGGATTTCTAAAAGCAGAAGGGAGAAGTCTTGTTGTAAAACATTTTTTTGATTCTCTTGCCGGAGCGCCTCTCCTTTCACAAATGAGTTTTAAAACAATTGCAGATATAGGAACAGGAGCAGGTTTTCCGGGAATCCCTTTATCTATATTTTTTCCGGATAAACAGTTTACTCTTGTAGAGAGGTCTGGGAAAAAAACCGCATTTCTTAATAATTGCAAATTGTTGTTTGCGCTTGATAATATTGTAATAGAAGAACTGGAGCTTGAAAATGTAAGAAGTATTTTTGACGCAGTAACGTTTAGGGCTTTCAGAAATTTTGTTGAATATTATAAAGCAATATCTGCTATAGTAAGTCCGGAAGGATTCTTTTTTTCCTATAAGGGCAGAAAAACAGAGATAGAGACAGAGATGCGCGAAACAGGGATAAAGTTATTTAAAATTGAAAAAATAGATGTCCCTTTTCTTGAAGAAGAGCGGCACATAGTAATTACAAAAAAGGAAAATATTGTTTAATCGCCTTTGGAAGCTTTTGTCAAAATACTCATAAGCTCTTTTCCACTTATAAGATCTATGGTCCTTGCTTCAACAAATTTTGAAGCTGTGTCGGTAAATGCACCTGCTGTAAGACAGAATGACTGTCCTGCTCTTACATCTTTGCCTTTAAAATAGAGGTCTCTGAGTATAATATCTCCTACAGGAGTTGTTGCTCTCATAAATCTAAAAAGCGCAATATCTTCCATTTGGCTAGATGTTACTTCTGCTACAACATCTACATAGTCATTTTTCGAGGCTGTAATATCTGTAATTTTGACCTGTGCATTTGGATACAATAATGGAGTAATTTTTTTGCATAAATTCAAAAATTCAGAACTGGAAGACATAAGGTATGTTTTTAAATTTTTATTGGACGCGAGTTCTGAGTATTTTGATTTTAATGACTGAACATCTTTATAAGTACCGGCAATACTTAATATTGTGTCAAAATTTTTAATTGCTGAATTTACTTTATTTTCCAATATATATGTATTACCAAGCTGATAAAGAAGCTCAAGCCGTATCTTTGGGTCAATCTCTTTATGCCTTAACCCAAGCTCCATATCTTCAACTGCCTTGACATAGTTTTTTTTCTTTATATCTATTTTCCCTGCTTCAAGAGAGGCTGGAGGGCCGTAAATAGGGTCTGCCCTTAAATGGCTGAATATTTTATACCCATTTTCACTTTGACCTGCTTCGCTGTATGCCTGACCAAGTGTATATAAAATATCTTTATCTCCTGGGGAAAGTTCAAAGCATTTTCTAAGATATCCTACAGCATCTTTAAACCTGCCCAGGTGGAAAAGAATTTTGCCTATATATTGTAATGTAGCTACGTGTTCGGGCATAAGATTTTTTGCAGCAATAAAGGAAGAAAGAGCTTTATCGTAAATTTTTCTGTCAAAATCTATAACACCCAGATTATAATTTACTTCAAATACATCTTTATTTTTTTTCTTGGCATAATCAAGGTATTTATATGCTTCGTCGATTTTGCCTGTTTTAAGGGCAGATATTGCATATTTATATATTATATCAACCTCATTCTCCTGGGAGGTCCCTTCGGGCTTATCAAGTAATAACTTAAAAAGATGGAGCGACTTATCGTATGTCTCTTCGGAGTAGTAGAGGTTTGCCAACTCCATTATGGCTTGTGTATCTTTAGGGTTTTGTTCAAGTCTCTTGTTTGCGTATTTTATTATTGAATTTCTGTCTTTGTTTTTAGGGGTGTCAGAAGCGCTTTCACCACCTGAAAGCTTTTTTACAATAATAAAAATAAGCGCCACAACAATCACTATAACAAGAACAACAGCAAGCATTACTATATTCATATTTTTATGTTTTTATTATTAATAATCGGTGAGATATTGTCAATAATGTATTAAAAACAACATAAAACTGGAAAATCTCGTGCAAGGCGCCCCAGTCCACAAAAGGGGAAAAGTACGCGGAATTTTGCTGATTTTCACAGATTTATGAGAGAAAAAGCTAAAAATAAAATTATTTTTTTTCTTTACTTATTTAAGTGTAAGAGTTACTAATATACCTTCAACATATCACGGCAATAATTGGTGGGGAGGGTTGGATTTGGTTATTCCAGAAACTTGGTATTATGATTGGAGTGAAACAGAAATAACAGGTTCTTCGGCTACTTTTCACTTTTGGTTTGCTTCTACAGGGATTTATACTGTTCTTTTTTATGTTAGCAATATGACTATGTGGGCTGAGTTTACTATACCTTCAAGAAACATATCTGCACCCACCACCACTATACCGTGGTCTGCTTTTACTTTTCTTGATAGCGGCACTTCTGGGATGCCCAGCCCCTCTATTTCTTCTGGAAGCAGAAATTTTTCTGAATCTATAGAATCTATCGAACGCTCAGAGCAGCGCTTGCCTGGCAGGCCTATGACACCTTTGTTAAGAACACGCTAACAGCAGTATACCGCAAGCCCTCTGTTTTAGGGTTTGCGGTATTTTTAACGGGACAAGCACCCCTTGAAAGCTTTGGTGGCTATATTACCCTATTATATAGAAGAAATAATGATCCAAAAGGCAAAAAACCTTAAAAAATAGTGCTTGCATCAGTATTTTTCATTATTCTGCATGATTTATGAGAGTGAAAAAGTTTATTGACAAAATACCCTCACAGCGATAGGCTTTATTTGTATAAATAGAATTTTAGCTAAACTAGAGATTACGGAGGCTATAAATTGGAAAGCCCTACAATAGGAATAAGAATTGCCAATGGAACATATTTTCCCATTTTAAAGCAGGATGATAGCGCTAAAAAAAAGGTAGTTCTTTCGCCTGTAAAAGAAAACCAAACAGATGTAAAAATCGATATTTTTAGGGGAGAAGGCGAGGGGATGTACAATCCTGTATATGTTGGAAGCCTTATTCTCAATAATATTGATCAAGAATCTGGAAAAGTTCCTGATGTTGAGCTACTTTTAAGTGTAAATGACGATGGCATACTTGATGCGCAGGCATTTGAACCAATATCTGGCGTTAAGCAGTTTTTATCTGTAAGTCTTGATTCAATTGATAGCAATTTCAGCTTTTATGATATGCCGGATTCTTCTGAAGATAGCGATTCAATTGATGAACCCCGTTTTTCATCTGATTTTGAAGATGATGAGAGCGAAAATAGTCAGGATGATACAGAAGATAGTATAGAAGATGAAGAAGAAAAATGGTCCTATGAGCGTGAAGATGACGATGAATATGAAAGAGAAGAAAGAAGAAGAAAAAGCAAAATAATAGCTATAATATTGATAGTTTTGTTAGTGCTTTTACTCGGTTTTCTTGCCTATGTGCTTATTATGAGGCCTGCTTTTGCTAGAAACGCTGATGGCAGCGGCTCTGCGGTAGTTCAAAGAGAATTGGAAACACCGCCTCCTGCAGCGCGACCAGAGACGCCTCCTCCTGTTGCAGCGCGACCGGAAACACCACCTCCTGCAGCGCGGCCAGAGACGCCTCCTCCTGTTGCAGCACGACCGGAAACACCGCCTCCTGCAGCGCGACCAGTAACACCTCCTGCGGCACAGCAAGCGCCTGATGCAAGAGGGCAAGATATAGTATACACTATAAGATGGGGCGATACCCTATGGGATATTTCAAATACCTTCTATAGAACTCCATGGCTTTATAGAAAAATTGCCAGAGATAATAATATTAGGAATCCAAACCGCATATATGCAGGCCGGCGCTTAATAATAAAACCTGAATAGTTTTTCCATTCATTCCATTGGGAATAATTGAATTTTGATGGTTGAATCAGTAATCATAAAATTGGTATTCTTAATGAGAATGGAGAAAATTAGTGTTTAAAAATAAAAAAAAGGCTATAGCAACAGCGGTAATTACTGTTATAGCCATATATCTTATATTTGCAATCTTTTCTGCCAAATCAGGCGCTGCAAATCTGTTACTATTTCCAGGACTTTTTCTATATAACTATTACTTTGACTCAGCATTTTATATCCCCATATATCTTTTGATTTGCACGTTCTTTTTGCTAAAACATAGGTTTAATAAAAGCAATATAATTCTGCTTATCCTTACAATTTTTCCTTTTTTGACAGTTAGTCTTGCACTGCGCCTTATATATGTTGAAATAGGTTTAAGCGCAATTGAAAGAGGGCTTTTGAATTCATTTGGGCTATTTGCCCCATTTGTTCTATTCCTTCTGGCAATAGCACAGCTTATTCTTATTGTAAAACTTGGCGTTTTTCTGCATGAAAAAATGAAAAAAGAAGATGCTGTTGTTATCGAAAATGCTGCTGTCGAGGGTAGCGTTGTAGAAGCTGGCGTTGTGGAAGATAGTGTTGCAGAAGATGATGAAGATTACGAGGGAAGTTATGAGCCTGTTCTGCAAGTTCATAACCCAATTGAAGTTAATAACGCTGAGGACGACGAAGCGGATAACGATGATATCCCGCACTCCCCTGCAAGAGCAAAATTTACCGAATTAAATTTCAACTATTCTCCTGCTGAATATGGCGTTTCTGCTCCTGATTTGGAAGATAAAAAAGAACAGAAAATACTGACAACAGAAAATATTCCCGACAATGTTGATGATGAAATTTATAATCAGCCTGCATACTATAGAATGGGAAAAGAAGCAGAAGAAATAAAAGATTTTTCAGAGTTAGATAATCTTCCTCTTGACCCAGACCCGGAAGAAGCAGAGATGGATCAGTATGAAGAAGATGAAGAGGGGAATGAAAAAGAAGATATTCTTGAAGCAGAAGATGCTCTGGAAGCAGAGGCAGATAAAAATATTGCCGAAGTTTTAACACAGTCGGATAATAACCCTGTTGTTGTAAAAGAGTATTTTGCATCACAGAAAAAAATTAATCTTAAAAAAGCAAGTTATAAAATTCCTGTTGATATACTTGATGAATATGAAGAAACCGGTTTTGTGGCAATTGATGAGCGTACTAAGGAAGAGGCCAGGATATTAAAGCAAACTCTCGCGGAATTCAGAATAGAAGCAGAAGTTACTGGAATAAAAAGAGGTCCTGTAATTACAATGTTTGAAATACTTCCTGCGCCTGGAGTAAAGCTTTCAAAAATTACAAATCTTGCAGATAATATTGCGCTGCGTCTTGCTGCGTCAAGGGTAAGGATTGTTGCCCCAATCCCTGGAAAGCATGCAGTTGGAATAGAGGTGCCGAACAGAAAAAGGGCTATTGTTTCTTTTCGGGAACTTATTTATGTGGATTATCCGCAATATTCAAAATATCATCTTCCGATTATTCTTGGAAAAGATATAACAGGCGAAGAGCAAATAATCGATCTTACGCA
>WQZP01000021.1 GCA_009780675.1 Spirochaetaceae bacterium
ATACCCATGATTGTGAATAAGTATGGATAAATGTTAATAAGTATTAATAATTATTCAGCAAATTATTTATTATAAGTAAAAGAATTACTTCTCTTTTACACATATTATATGTACTTATTATTACTATTATTAAAATTTATTAATATAATAATTATAAGAAAGATGAATATATGGAGAAAAAAATGAAATTCAGATGCAATAAAAATTCCATTCTAAATGAAATATCAATCACACAAGATATTATTTCTTCAAAAAATACATTATCTATTCTTTCAAATGTTCTTCTTGAAGCAAATAATAATCTTCTTACAATAAAAGCAACAGATCTTAAAATAGGATTTGAAACGCAAATACCAGTATCTGTAGAAGAATCAGGAATAACTACTGTTTTTTGTGATAAATTGCTGGGAATTTTAAGAACAATGCCGGAAGGAGATATAAGCTTTTCTGTAGAAAAACAAAAACTTATTATAAGTTCGGAAAATAATAATATTATTTTTCAGCTTAAAGTTATTGATGCTGAAAAATTTCCTTCTCTTAAAAGTATTTCTGATAATAATTATTTTACTGTTCCCCAGAAAGATTTTATTGAAATGATTACTCAAACAAGTTTTGCTGTCTCGGATGATGAAACAAGATACTTTATGAATGGAGTTTTTTTGGAAAAGAAAGAAAATAGCTTTGTAATGGTAGCAACAGATGGAAGAAGGCTTTCTTTTATAAAAAAAGAACTGGATTCTATTCCAGAAAACATGGAAAGTAGTATAATTCCTGTAAAAGTTCTTGGTCTTATAAAAAAGCTTGCAGCAGGGGAAGGGGAATTTCTTGTAGCTATTTCCGATAAAACTTTTTTTATAAAATTTGATAACAATAAAATATATTCAAACCTTATTGAGGGGCAATTTCCTAACTATCAACGGGTAATACCAGAAAAACAGGAACAAGTAGCAGTTATTTCCAAAGAAGAATTTCTTTCTGCTTTAAGAAGAGTTTCAGTTCTTGTTGAACAAAAGTCAAAAAGGGTCTTAATGAGATTTTATGATGGAAGCGCTGATATATATACAGAAGAAACAGAGATAGGAACAGCTAAGGAAACACTTTCATGCGAATATTCAGGCCCTGATTTTACGATGGTAATAAATTATGTTTACCTTCAAGAACCAATAAAAGTTATGGAAGAGGAAGATGTTTCTTTTAAATTTACAGATCCCTCAAAAGCATTAACAATATCTTCTGTTCCTGAGCATGACTATTTTCATATTGTTATGCCAATGCAGGTTTAGGATAATTTAAAAGCAGGAAGTTTATTGAGTTTTTTTTCTGTAAGTACATATAATTTTCGTAATCTGGAAAACACGCAGGTAAATACAAACGCGAAAAACATATTTCTCGTTGGAGAAAATGGGCACGGAAAGACAAATTTTCTTGAAGCAGTATATGTTTTATGTTTTGGTAATTCATTTAGGACAAAAATAGATTCTCTTTTTATAAAAGAAGAAGAAAAAGAGATGTCTGTAAAAGGTATCTATACTGAAAAAAAAGACAGCAACACTGATGTTACACCCAGCGCTAACCATGAATGGCAGCCAGAGCAGAATGGAATTAAAAACAGCATCCTGCTATCAATAGTTAAGGGAAAAAAAACAATTATCCTCAATGAAAAAAAAGTTAGGGATAGAAAAGAAATAATATATAATATCCCATGTGTTGTTTTTTCACATGATGACATCTATTTTGTAAACGGAACCCCGGAAAGAAGAAGGACATTTTTTAACCAGACAATAAGCCTTTTTGACTGTAATTATCTTGATAATCTAAGACAATATGAAAGGATATTAAAAAACAGAAATGCTGTTCTAAAAAGTAATGATAAAGAAATAATATCAGTTTTAGACATACAACTAGCAGAAAAAGGGATGGAGCTAATAAGAATAAGAGAAAAAATAACAGAAGAGTTTAATGAAACATTTTCCTCTGTTTTTTCAAAAGTATCAGCAATTGATTCAAAAATAAAAATACTATACAAACCATCCTGGGGTTTTGAATCAGATATTGAAAAAATAAAAAAAACACTTTCATCAAAAATAGAAGTAGAAACAGCGCTGGGAACAACCCTTTCAGGACCGCATAGAGACAGGTTTTATTATTATATGAATAAAAAAGATTTTATAAGGATCGCATCAACAGGTCAGACCAGATTGATATCTCTTGCATTAAAAGCAGCACAAGCAGAATTTTACAAAGAAAAAACCGGGAAAAAGCCTTTGATTCTTATGGATGATGCCCTTCTTGAGCTGGATAATCCCAAAAAAATAAGATTTATAGAATCATTTCCTGAATATGAACAGGCATTTTTTACTTTTCTGCCAGGAGAGGAAAAAATTATTTCAGAAAAAGAAGGGTTATTTTATACAGTAAATAATGGCATTATTCGCTGACGAAGTGAGAGACGCGTGCAAGTTTGCTTGCGCATGACCGAACGAGGAGGTCGAACAAAGTGTATACACTTTGTTAGGGAAAGATGAAAAAAGTAGGCGATTTTCTAAAAGATTTTCTTGATAATTTAGGAATACCATCAGAAAAAACAGAAACTATTTATTCCTGCTGGGGCGAAATAGCAGGGAAAGAGATAGCAGATAATTCAAGAGTTATTGATATAAAAAATGGGATAATTTTTGTGGAAACAGACCATTCAGGATGGATTCAGATAATAAATTTAAAAAAAGAACATATACTAAGAAAAATAAACGAGAAATTTCCAGAAAAAGAGATAAGAGAAATAAAAGTTATTCTAAAAAGAGTCTAAATTAGCCTGCTTGCTGAATTGACACCATTTATATAATAAATTATTATAAATTTCTTAAAACCTCTTTTATATAGATTATAGTTCAATTTATAGAAAAGGATAAATTAATATAAAGATAAAACTCTAACTTAGGTTAGAAACAATATAAGGAGTTTCTTCAATGAAAAGGACTTATCAGCCAAGCAAGGTAAAAAGAAACAGAAAATTCGGATTCAGAGCCAGAATGAAGACAGTTGGTGGAAGGCTTGTCTTAATGAGAAGAAGGCAAAAAGGAAGAAAGAAACTATCAATATCTGATGAGAAAAAACCTTACTAAAAAGGAAAGGATGAAAAAAAAGGATATTTCAAAAGTTTTTGAAGTATCGGAAAGTATAAAAATATCCTGTATAAGATTATTGTATTATAAAAACAGGATTACCTGGAACAGAATAGCTGTTGTATTAAGGAAAGGGTACGGGAATTCTGTAGAGAGAAACTGGGCAAGAAGAGTTATAAAAGAAGTGTATAGGGAAGTAAAAAACAGTTTACCTTGTGGGTATGACTTTATATTTCTATTGACTGATAAAATAGCCGATTACAAGACTGCTAAAATGATTATGGTTTCTCTTTTTAAGCGGGCAGGGCTTATGGATGTGGCTGAGAAATTTATTAAATAATATACTTATAGTTTTGGTTATTATATATAAAAAACTTATCTCCCCATTACTCCCGCCTGCCTGTATTTATTATCCAAGTTGCTCAACATATGCAGTTGAGGCGCTGAAAAAACATGGCCCTCTTAAAGGCAGCTTCCTTTCCATAAAAAGAATTTTAAGGTGTCACCCTTTTTGCAATGGTGGGTATGACCCTGTCCCATAATGTGAGGAGATAAGTATGTTGGATAGAAATACTATATATGCGCTAATTTTGTCAGTTCTTGTTATTTCTGGAGGGTTTTATATTCAACAAAGACTCTTTCCATCACCTGAAAGAGCAGCCGCCGCAGGTATTGTAGATGCTGGAAGAATAGAAATGGAACCAGCTGTTACACCAATGATTACACCATCAGAAGCTACTGACCCATTGTCTGCTATAACAGACAGAGCAGTAGATTTCGACTATTATAGAGAAATATTTTTTGAAACAGAAGTTTTTGACATAGTATTTTCCAATCGTGGTGGAACAATAAAATCAATAAGACTTAAAGAGCATTTAGATGGCGGTGAAATGCTTGAAATGCTTAATAAAAATACTGCGTCTTTAACAGCATTTAATCTCTATATGGGAGATTTTAATGCGCCTCCTTTAAATATATATTTTGATTCCAGAGTATTCAGCCAAGGTGACAGCAGGATTGTTGAATTCACAAAAGATGTAGATCTTCCTCCCAGAATGGGATTTGGCGAAACCACCCCGCTTACAATAACAAAAAGGTATGTTTTTAAACCATTTGATTATCTAATGGAATTGCAGGTACAGATAACAAACAGAAATAATTTTCCAATTCCACTGAATAGTGATGGCTTTGCTTACACACTTGGTTTTGGTCCTCAAATAGGGCCTACATTCGAGAGACTGGACAGGCTCGGAGAATTTCGAAGATTTACTGTACTTGCGGATGGAAGAAGAAGAAATGTCAGAATGCCAAGAGGCAGGGGAGAAGTTGAACTTACTGAAAGGATAAGCTGGGCAGCTATTTCTGGAAGATATTTTACACTGATAGGAATCCCAGATGCCACATCATATACAACAGTTCTTTCAAACAGCTCTGTAGATGGCTTTGAAGAAGGCGCAAGACTTTTCTTTTCCCGACCAGTAATAGGAAGCTCTAATAGTTTAGATATTTTTAGATTTTATATTGGCCCTAAAAGTCCAGAGCATCTTAGAGCATATAATTATCCAGATAGAAATGGCTTTAGAATGGCAGGGCTAGATCTTGACCGGGCTCTTGATTCAAGATATATGCTTGGATGGCTTCAGGACATACTTAAAGCTTTATTAAACATTTTTTATGGTATGATCCCAAACTATGGAATAGCCATAATTCTGCTTACACTGGTTATAAGAATTTTACTAATTCCTCTTACCCATAAAAGTTATATAGCATCAACAAGAATGGCAGGGCTTTCTCCTAAAATGAATGAAATCAGGGAGAAATATAAACACAATCCACAAAAAATGAATCAAGAAATGGGGGCTTTATATAAAAAATCAGGAGTAAACCCTTTAGGCGGATGTCTTCCTTTATTGCTTCAGATGCCTATTTTCTTTGCGCTGTATGGGCTTTTAAGTAGTCATTTTGAGTTGCGCGGCGCTGGCTTTATTAGCCCATGGATAACAGACCTTTCTGTAGCAGATTCTATTTTTAATTTTGCGCCAGGATCTGTTCCGATTTTCGGAAGCGATATAAGGTTGCTTCCTATTCTTATGGTTTTTTCACAAATTTTTTCAACAAAACTTATGCAAGCTCCGGGAGCAGCAAATAATCCTCAAATGAAGATGATGACATATATGTTGCCACTTATATTTCTTTTCTTCCTTTATGACGCGCCATCAGGACTTTTGCTTTACTGGACAGCGTCAAACGTGTTGGGTATTGCTCAACAAGTTATTGTAAATAGAATTATGAAAAAGAAAAAATCTGCATGATATGCAAGGAGATATTAGTATGGAAATGGAATTTGAAGGGAAAACAGAAAAAGAAGCTATAGAAAAAGCTAGAACAGAGCTGGGGCTGGAAAGAGATGAATTTGATGTTGAAATTATCGAGACATCAAAAAAAGGGATATTTTTTAAAAAGGGAAATGTAAGAATAAAAGTTCATCTTATTAACGAGAGTCAGCCAGGTGAAGCAAAAAGATATGAACCAGAAACAGAATGTGAAAAAGAGACAAAAAAGTTCCTTGAAATTCTTTTGGAAAAAATGGGGCTTCCTGGAAAAGTTTCTATTTCTTTCAGGGAAGATAACAAAATAGGTTTGACAATAGAATCTGAATATTCAGGTATTCTTATAGGCAAAAAAGGGAAAAACCTGGATGCAGTGCAACTTTTATTAAATGTTTTTGCCGGAAGGTTTGAGGGTTCTCCCAGAATCATTATAGATGCAGAGAATTACAGAGTAAGAAAAGAAGAAAGCCTTGTAAGGCTTGCTATAAAATCCGCAGAGCAGGTTAGAAAAAACAGAAGATCAAAACTCCTTGAGCCAATGAACCCTTTTGAAAGAAGAGTTGTTCATACTGCTCTTAATGGCATGGAAGATATTGCAACAAAAAGCGATGGAGAAGGCCTTTTCAAGCAGGTTAGAATTATTTATAGGGAAAAATCAGGGCTGTAGTCTACTTTGAGGCTGGTGTTTTTCATGAAATTAACAGGCTTTAGGGCAGGTATTGATTAAAAAGAGGTCTTTTTTCTTGCTTTATTTTTGTAGTGTAAAACAAGAAAAAGAGAAGTAAAAACAGCCCAGGTAGTTATAAAAACCATAAAACCAGAATCAAGTTTTCTGTTTTCAAGAAAAGCGTATAAAAATCCTGTAAGCCCTGCAAAAATGGAAAAAAGATATATAACAAAAAGGATTTTTTTCTGGGATAATCCAAAATCAATAAGCTTGTGATGAACATGCTCCCTATCCGACGATGCTATTGAAAGCTTTCTCCGCCTTCTTCTTAAAATTGCGGCAATCATATCCAGTACAGGTATTATCAAAACAATAAGGGGCATAAATATTGTCTGGGACGATCCACCCCCTATATTATTTATTAGCGGAATTACAGCAAGACAAAATCCAAGCAAAAGGCTTCCGGAATCTCCCATAAATATTTTTGCAGGGGGAAAATTAAACACCAGAAAACCTAGAATAGTGCCAAAAAGAATAAAAGAGAGGCTTGCAGCTGTATAATTTTGTGTTATAAGGAAAATTATGCCATAAAAAAAAGATGCTATTAATGCAATACCACCTGCAAGACCGTCCATCCCATCCATCAGATTAATGGCATTGCAGAGGCTTATTATCCAGAAAACAGTTATAACATGAGAAAAAAGACCAAGCGGAATATCCTGAGCCAGAAAAGGAATGTAAAAAAATTCAAAGTTAAAACCGCCAAAAGAAACAATCAATGCAGCAGTAAGTTGTATAAGAAGTTTATGCCATGCTCTTATGCTGACGAAATCATCAGCAACGCCTAAGATGGTAATAATGAGAAATCCTGCTGCCAGAAAAAGATAATGATATCTTGATATAGTATTGAGATCGAAATCAGTAAATTTGCAGATTACGACAAATAAAAAAACAGTTAACAAAAACGAGATAAATATACCAACCCCGCCAATTCTCGGCATATTGCCAGAATGAATTTTTCTGTCATTTGTGATGTCATACCATCTTTTTTTATGGGACAAAGATATTAAAAAAGGGGTTGCCACCAAATTTATAATTAAAGCAACTATGCATATTAATAATAGAAAAATAATATTGTTCATGTTAGATTATTAATTTATCATCAAAATATTAAATAAGCAACAACCTCACCCTAATAAGGAAAGGTAGGTGCTGGTCCCGATAAAAATGTATTGTATGCTGGTGTGCTACGCAAATCAGCAGGTAAAAAAAGAGCTTTTAAATAAATTCTTGGAGTGATAATTGTGGAATATAAAATAAAAGATATTTCCCTGTATGATTGGGGAAGAAAAGAAATCGATATGGCGGAAAAAGAGATGCCAGGTCTTATGTCTATAAGAGAAAAATATTCTAAAGAGAAACCTCTTAAAGGGGTAAGAATAACAGGATCTCTTCATATGACTATCCAGACAGCAGTTTTGATAGAAACACTGATAGAGCTTGGAGCAGATGTAAGATGGTCAAGCTGCAATATTTTTTCTACCCAGGACCATGCAGCTGCAGCAATTGTTGTAGGCAAAGGTGGCACTCCGGATAACCTTAAGGGGATACCAGTTTTTGCATGGAAAGGGGAAACCCTTGAGGAATACTGGCAGCTTCTCAACCTTTCTCTCTCTTTTCCGAATGAAAAAGGGCCAGAGCTTATTGTGGATGATGGCGGCGATGCAACAATGATGATACACATAGGTTGCGCAGGGGAAAAAGACCAGGCAATTTTTGACAGAAAACCCGGAAGCACTGATGAAGCAGCTTTGTTGAAAGAACTTAAAACAACTTTTGGAAAAAGCAAAAATAAATGGCAAAAAATTGCCGCAGACTGGAAAGGGGTTTCGGAAGAAACAACAACAGGAGTTCACAGGCTGTATAAAATGGCAGAAAAAGGGGAACTTCTTGTGCCCGCAATCAATGTCAATGATTCTGTAACAAAAAGCAAATTCGATAATCTTTATGGGTGCAGGGAATCTCTTGTTGATGGGATAAAAAGGGCAACAGATGTAATGACAGCAGGAAAAGTAGCAGTAGTCTGCGGATACGGTGATGTTGGAAAAGGCTCTGCGCAATCATTACGGGGAATGGGCTCAAGAGTAATCATTACAGAAATAGATCCAATTTGCGCTTTGCAGGCAGCAATGGAAGGGTATGAAGTAAAAACAGTAGAAGAAACCCTTGGCACAGGAGACCTTTATGTAACTGCAACAGGAAACAAAGATGTTATTACAATCGATCATATGAAAAAAATGAAAGATCAGGCAATTGTGTGCAATATAGGTCATTTTGATAATGAGATAGAAGTGCATAACCTTGATACTTTTCCAGGAATAAAAAGAATCAATATCAAACCTCAGGTTGATAAATATATTTTTCCTCCTACAAAAGAAAATCCAGAGGGGCATGCCATATATCTTCTTGCAGAAGGGCGGCTTGTAAATTTAGGGTGCGCAACAGGGCATCCTTCTTTTGTAATGTCCAATTCTTTTACAAATCAGGCATTGGCGCAGATAGATTTATGGAAAAATAAAGAAACTTTAAAACCTGGTGTTTACAGGCTTTCCAAACAACTTGACGAAGAAGTTGCCAGACTTCATCTGGAAAAAATCGGTGTAAGACTTACAAAACTTACACAAGAGCAAGCAGATTATATTTCTGTGCCAGTAGAAGGGCCTTATAAAAGCGAACACTATAGATACTAAGGAAAAAATATGAAAAAAAATTATCTTTTTACATCAGAATCTGTAAGCGAAGGGCATCCGGATAAAATATGTGACCAGATTTCCGATGCAGTACTCGATGCGTGTCTTACAGTAGATCCACATTCAAGGGTTGGTTGCGAAACATTTACATCAACCGGATTGGTTTTGGTTGGAGGAGAGATAACAACTAAAGCTTATGTTGATATGCAGGAAGTAGCGCGCGGAGTTGCAAAAAGAATTGGATATAACAGAGCAGAATATGGGCTTGATTTTGCATCCATGTCTGTTTTAAATGCAGTACACTCCCAGTCACCCGATATATCACAAGGAGTATCTGGAACAGGCCTTTTTAAAGGTGCGCAGGGAGCAGGAGACCAGGGAATGATGTTTGGTTTTGCATGCTCTGAGACAGAAGAACTTATGCCAGCGCCTATAATGCTTGCGCATAAAATTCTTTTACGTGCTGCCAGTGTAAGAAAAAATGGAGAAATTACATGGCTAAGACCAGATTCCAAAAGTCAGGTAACAGTAGAGTATGAGGGGCATACTCCAAAACGGGTAGATACAGTTGTTGTTTCCCATCAGCATGATGAAAGCGTCTCTTATGATGAGTTAAAAAAAGTGATAATTGAAAAAATCATTAAAAATGTTTTAGAGCCAACCGGGCTGCTTGATGAAAAGACAAAATATTTTATAAACCCAACCGGCAGGTTTGTTATTGGCGGCCCTCATGGGGATGCTGGTCTTACTGGACGAAAAATCATAGTAGATACTTATGGTGGTATGGGCAGGCATGGCGGAGGCGCTTTTAGCGGCAAAGACCCAAGCAAAGTAGACAGGTCTGCGGCATATATGGCAAGATATGTTGCAAAAAATATAGTTGCAGCAGGATTTTGCGAGAGGTGTGAAGTTCAGCTTGCTTACGCGATAGGAGTACCATTTCCTGTTTCTGTAATGGTAGACACTTTTGGGACAGCAACAATAGATGAGCAAAAAATAGAAAAAGCAGTAAAAGAAATTTTTGATCTTACTCCTGCAGGAATTATAAAAACATTGGATCTTCTAAAGCCTATTTATCTTAAAACAGCTGCATATGGGCATTTTGGGAGAGAGGAATTTTCCTGGGAAAAAACCGATAAAGTCGAAGATTTAAAAAAGCTTGTTAATTAATTTTTGAATGATTATTGATAGAATTTTTTTAAAATTTATCCTTGTCGGAGGAATTAACACTCTTTTTGGTTCGAGCTTGATGTTTATCATGTATAATATATTTGCTTTTGGTTATTGGACTTCTTCTTCTGCAAATTATATTGCCGGAAGTATTTTAAGTTTTTTTCTTAATAAATATTGGACCTTTAATGTAAGAAAGTGGTCTTTGTTTATAGTAATTGTATTTATAGCAAATATTGTTATTTCATATCTTGTTGCATATAAATTAGCAAGAATAGCCCTATATTATATTCTTGCTGATTACTCTATTAACGTACGCGATAATGCTGCTATGGCGGTTGGGATTTGTCTTTTTACTGGATTAAACTATATTGGCCAACGATATATAGTGTTCCGTAAAGAAACTAAATAAATATTCATAAGAAAGATATTGCAAATTGAAAAATCTTTTTTGGAGATAAAAACAATGAAAGAGCTACTTTTTAACAAAAAAGCCAAAATCATTACATTTATATTTATTAGTTTATTGTGGCTTGGGTTTTGCTTTTCTCTTATGCTCCCACAGATTATTGCATTCTACATACCAATAGTAGAGAGCGTTATTGGTAAAGCTATTACTTTGGAAAGAGTTATGCAAAACAGTGCAAAAGTTGCCCAGGGAGGTTTTTTAGTTTATTTCTTTTTGATATTCCTGATAATTCTTGAAAAATACTTCATAAAGCAAGATAAAAAACTTAATCTTGAACTGATTTTTATTTTAATAATATCATTATTGGCGATAGCTGTTAGAATTGCCGGATTTAACCATAAATCAGGTGATTTTATAGGCCATTTATCTGTTTGGCTTTCCCATTTAAGAGAAAATGGGCATTTTCTTGGATTAAGTAACTTTCCGGGAAATTATAATGCCATCTATATTTATATTTTATCGTTATTGTCATATCTACCACAGTCAATGGATCTGTATTCTATAAAAATAATTTCAACTATATCTGATATACTATGCGCTATTTTTGCAATGAAAATAGTTGTTCATTTAACAAATAAAGAACATATCAAATTAATAGCATATTCAGTAATATTATTCTCTCCAACAGTTTTCCTTAACAGTGGTATATGGGGACAATGTGACAGTATTTTAGCGTTATTTATGTTAATTACATTTTATTATCTTTTAAAGAAAAAATATATAATTTCCATGCTTTTTTTTGGTCTTGGTTTGTCTTTTAAACCCCAGGCAATATTTACACTGCCATTTGTTTTATTATTTTTTATATATTACAAGGTGTCTCTAAAGAATTTTATATATATATTTGTTGGCTTTTTTTCTATTTCCATACCAGCATGGATACTAGGGTGGCCTCTATTAAAATGGTTTTATAATTATTATTCGGGAACAACTTTTCCAGAGAGTTTTTTAGCCAATAATGCGCCAACAATTTTTACATGGGGCTATATTCCTGCTTTAATTCCGGTGATTTTTATTTTTACGTTATTGTTCTGTATTGGCTTTTTAATTGTAAGGAAACCTAACTTGCCGTCAAATAATACAGTTCTTCTTTTATTTTTATTCTGTAATTTTGTTATTCCTTTCTTTCTTCCCAATATGCATGAAAGATATTTTTATGTTGGAGAAATAGCTGTTCTTTTATATTCAATAATAAACCCAAAACGGTTCTGGATTGCGCTGCTGGTAATTATGCCAGCTTTAGCAACTTATTCCGGTTATTTATGGGGAACAAACCCATTTCCTCTGGTGCAGTTATCTTTAGTTATGTTATTAGCTGTAATTTTCATAACAAAATGGCTGATTGAAAGTATCTACCATGATCAAAAGGCTTAAATTAGTAGTTCTGCAATTCTTTTTTTAAAGCAGTGCTTTCTTCTTCTGTAAATTGCGCGCCAATTTTTGAAACAATAGCAGAAGCAAGAAAAGAGGCGCTTTTTCCGGCTGTTTCGAGATTTTTGCCTTTACAAAGAGCATAAAGAAAGCCTGCTGAATATGTATCTCCAGCGCCTGTTGTATCAACACAACCCTTGTCACCAAGTATTGGGATTTTTATAAGACTATTTTTTGATTCTTTTATGACAGAGCCTTGCTTTCCACACTTTACTGCTCCGGTTTTTCCCATTTCTGAAATAATGGTTACAGCTTTTTCAGGGTCTGGTTCGTCAAAAAGAAAAGAAGCTTCTTCGTTGTTTGCAAAAACATAATCAGCATTTTTTTCAATAATCCTCAAAAAGTCGTTTTTATATCTTTGGACAGCAAAAGGGTCTGCAACATCAAAAGAAACTTTTATTTTTTTCTTTTTACATATATGAAGGGATTTTTCTATGGCAGCTTTTTGGTTTTCTGTATCCCACATGTAACCGGTAAAACAAAAAAAAGAGGAATCATTTAAAATCTTTTCATTTACATCTTTTTCGGAAAATTCCCTGTTTGCGCCCAGAAAGGTATTCATTGTTCGCTCTGAGTCGGGCGTTATAAGAATTATGCTTGAGCCAGTTGGGAGGCTGCCTCCATGGGCAAGGGCTGAGGTGATGTTTGGGTGTTTTTTAAGCTGGGTTTCATAGATCGAGCCAAATTCATCTTCCCCGATTTTGCCGCCAAGAGCTGTTTTTACTCCCATTGCTGAAAGTGTTATCATTGTGTTTGGGCAAGAGCCACCACAAGAAAAAGTTTTTTCTTTGGAGGATATAAATTTTACTAAAATTTCTCTTTCCTCTTCAGAGACCAGGGACATTGTCCCTTTGCTTTTTTTCAATGCCAAAAGATCTTTTTCTTCTACTCTTACAATTATATCTATGAGCGGATTTCCTATACCATAAACAACGATTTTCACAAACTCTACTCCTTCGTATCATGCTGGCTGATTATTATCCTGATAGAGTATAACAAAATTTAACATCTATATTATATTAAAACAATTAAAATTTATTAATAAAAATCTGTTGTAAAAGAGGTCATATTTGTTATAATGTTCGATAGTTGAACATTAAGTTATCTTTGAGGTAAAAATGTTCTGAGCAGTCAGTATGTTGCGGCAGCGGCTGTTTTTTATAAAAATTTAACACTCTTTTTCAGAGGAATAGGTGAAGTTGACTTTATCTTTGTTCTTCAAGTTTAAGGGTGTCTCTTTTTGAAAATAATGAATCACAGCGAAGAAAAAGAATTATCAATTCTTGAAAAAATCCATAAAAGTAAAGACTCAATAAAACAGCGAGACCTGGCAAAAATCACAGGGCTTTCTCTTGGGATGACAAATACAATACTCAAACGACTTGTTGAAAAAGGGTTAATAACCATAAAAAAAGTGAACAACAGAAATATTGTTTATGCTGTTTCTCCTCTGGGAATAGAAGAAATATCTGCAAAAAGTTATAATTTCTTTAAAAGAACAATTAAAAATGTTGTTGTTTATAAAGAAGCCATAGGTAGAATTATTAAAGAGATAAAAGAGAAAGGGTATAAAAAAATTTTTCTTGCAGGAAAAAGCGATATTGATTTTATTGTTGAGCATATGTGTAGCAAAAACCAGATGCAATATAGCAGCGGAGAAACACCTAATCAGGAAGAGCAAGGGATTTTTATTATTTATAGCGAATCTATCAATAAAGATTCTGTTTTACAACGGAATAGCAGTGGTTCTGGCAATAAACGCGAGAAAAATAATTATTATCTTAAAGATATTATTGTATAGAGTCTGTCCGGTTAGGTGGCAGAGCATCACATAAAAATAAAAGGTGAAAAATGAAAAAAAAAGCTCTTATAACAGGGATTACAGGTCAGGACGGCGCTTATCTTGCTGAACTGCTATTGTCAAAAAATTACGAGGTACATGGGATAAAAAGACGCAGTTCTCTGTTTAATACACACAGGATTGATCATCTTTACAAAGATCAGCATGAGAAAGGGGTTGATTTCAAACTTCATTTTGGAGATATGACAGACTCTACAAATCTGATAAAAATTGTGCAGGATGTAAAGCCCGATGAGATTTATAACCTTGCAGCACAATCGCATGTAAAAGTTTCTTTTGAAACTCCTGAGTATACAGCAAATGCTGATGGCGTTGGCACTTTGCGACTGCTTGAGGCAATACGTATTCTTGGGCTTGAGAAAAAGACAAAATTTTATCAGGCATCCACATCGGAACTTTATGGGCTTGCCCAGGAAATTCCCCAGAAGGAGACGACTCCATTTTATCCAAGAAGCCCTTATGCTGCAGCAAAGCTTTACAGTTACTGGATAACTGTAAATTACAGGGAAGCATATAATATGTTTGCGTGTAACGGAATTCTGTTTAATCACGAAAGCCCTATCCGCGGAGAAACATTTGTAACAAGAAAAATAACAAGAGCAGCCGCGCGCATATACTTGAGATTGCAGGAAAAACTTTTTCTGGGAAATCTTGATTCAAAGAGGGATTGGGGGCATGCAAAAGATTATGTAGTTGCCATGTGGCTTATTCTTCAGCAGGAAAAACCAGAGGATTTTGTTATAGCAACAGGAGAAGCCTATACTGTAAGAGAATTTGTTGAACTTGCTTTCCGGGAAGTATCTATAGAACTGGAGTGGAAAGGGAGTGGCGTTGATGAAAAGGGAATCAATAAAAAAACAGGAGAAGTTGTTATTGAAGTAGATCCAAGATATTTTAGGCCAACAGAAGTGGATATCCTTTTGGGCGACCCAACAAAAGCCCGCAAACAGCTTGGCTGGAAACATAAATATGAACTTTTGGATCTTGTTAAAGATATGGTTAAAAATGATATTCTGGAAGCAAAAAAAGACTCTATCCTTAAAGAGGAAGGGTTTAGGCTTTTTGATTTTAATGAATAGACTTTAAAAGCGAAGAATATTTATGGATAAAAACAGTAAGATATATGTTGCAGGTCACAAAGGACTTGTGGGCTCTGCTCTTGTACGGCGACTTGAAAAAGCAGGTTATAATAATATTATTGCAAGAACTCTATTGGAGCTGGATCTTTTACAGCAAAGAGAAGTGGAAAAATTTTTTGAACAAGAAAGACCAGAATATGTTTTTCTTGCTGCTGCAAAAGTAGGTGGTATACACGCAAACAATACATATAAAGCAGATTTTATATATGAAAACATAATGATAGCAGCCAATGTAATAAATTCTTCGTATAAATATGGTGTTAAAAAACTCTTGAACCTTGGGTCTTCCTGCATATATCCCAGAGAAGCAAAACAGCCCATGAAAGAAGAATATCTTTTAACAGGAATTCTTGAGTCCACTAACGAACCATATGCTATAGCGAAAATTGCGGCAATAAAATTATGCCGATACTATAATGAACAGTATGGAACAAATTTTATTTCTGTAATGCCAACAAATCTTTACGGTCCGGAAGATAATTTTGATTTTGAAAATTCCCATGTTTTACCAGCTCTTGTAAGAAGGCTCTATCTTGGAAAGTTGTTAATGGAAAATAACTTTGGAGAGATAAGAAAAAATCTTGATTTTTATGGGCGAACAACAACTTATTCCAATGCAAGTGAAAAAGAAATTATAGAAAAGCTGGAAAAACATCTTATCCATAAAGACAAAGTTGTTATTTGGGGAACAGGTGCTCCTTACAGAGAATTTCTTTTTTCTGATGACCTGGCAGGCGCCTGTGTTTTTCTTATGGAAAAATATAATGCAAAAGATATTGGGGAAATTATCAATATTGGTACAGGCAAGGATCTTACAATAAAGGAACTGGCAGAACTTATAAAAAGCATAACCGGTTATAACGGGGCAATTGTTTTTGATTCTTCAAAACCAGATGGAACTCCAAAAAAGCAACTGGATGTCTCCAGGCTGCAAAATCTTGGCTGGAAAGAGCAAGTAACTTTAGAAGAAGGAATAGGTCGGGTTGCGAAAGTTATGAGCAGGTCATTATGAGTGAAAAGCCCATTACCATTATTAAACCCCAAAACAACATTTTTGCCCTTGATCTGGGAACTTTATGGAAATACCGCGATCTTATACGGATGTTCGTAAAGCGGGATTTTGTCACATTTTATAAGCAAACAATATTGGGACCACTTTGGTTTCTTATACAACCGCTTTTTACATCAGCAATGTTCATGCTTATTTTTGGAAGGCTTGCGAACATATCTACCGATGAAACCCCTCAAATGTTGTTTTACATGGCTGGGATAATAAACTGGACCTATTTTTCCGAGTGTTTCACTAAAACAAGCAATACATTTGCCAATAACAAGGGGCTTTTTGGAAAAATATATTTTCCACGACTTGCTGTTCCTCTTGCGGATGTCATAACCAACATGATCAGATATGCAATACAATTTTCATTATTTCTGGTCTTTTTCTTCTATTTTCTTGCAATCGGCGCACCTGTTTCACCCAGTTGGCTTATTGTTTTTACACCCATAGTTGTTATGTATCTTGCTCTCTTAAGCCTTGGTTATGGTATGTGGATATCTGCACTTACAGCAAAATATTGGGACCTAAGATTTGCGCTTGCGTTTGTAGTTCAACTTTGGATGTACGCGACTCCGGTAGTGTATCCATTGTCGCTTGTTCCTGAAAAGTACAGAATGTTGATGATATTAAATCCTGTAGCGCCAGCAATTGAATTTTTTAAAATAGCTTGGCTCGGCGCTGGAACTCTTGATCCTTTACACACTGGTTTGAGTATGCTTCTTGCCCTATTAATTCTTTTTGGCGGAATAATTATTTTTAACAGAACCGAAAAAACATTTGTGGATACAATATAATGGATGATATTAGATGGATCCAGCGATTTAACAATTATAAAAAAGCGCTTGCTGTACTGGGGAGATCTGTAACTGTTGCGCAGGAAAGAAATTTAAACGAAATGGAAGAACAAGGTTTAGTTCAAGGATTTGAATTTACCTTTGAACTTTCATGGAAATTATTGAAAGACTATTTGGAATCAAAAGGGTTTAAAGATTTTCACGGTTCAAAAGATACATTTAAAATGGCTTTTCAGGAGGGACTGATCAGCGATGGCGAATTATGGATGGAAATGATTGAAAGCAGAAACCGATCTTCGCATACTTATGAAGAAACTATTGCAAGGCAAATAATATCTTTAGTCCTTTCAAAATATTATTTAAAATTTAAAGAACTGGCAGAAAAAATGAATTGTTACTTATCACAGGAATAAACGTAAATGTATGGTATTTCACAAAATGCTCTGGAAAAAATAAAAGCAATTTTATTTTCAGTGCAGGGAGTAGAGTCTGTTATTTTATATGGCTCTCGGGCAAAAGGCAACTACAAAGAAGGTTCGGATATCGATCTGACGGTAAAGGGAAATTTAACTTTTGAAGATTTAGTGAAAATGAGTGTTAGTTTGGAAGATTTGAATCTACCTTGGAAAATTGATCTTTCTTTATATAGCCAAATAAAAAATGAGAACCTATTGGAACATATCGACAGAGTTGGGGTAGCAATATGAGCGAAACAGTAATTAAAGTTGAAAACCTTTACAAAGAATATAAGTTGGGCGTTATAAGCCATGGCACTCTCTATAAAGATATGCAGTCCTGGTGGGCAAAAATCCGCGGGAAAGAAGATCCTAATTCGCTTATTTCAACACACCATGGGGAAGATGCAGAAAAGACGAGTTTTCTTGCTTTAAACGATGTTTCTTTTGAAATAAAAGCAGGAGACAGGGTTGGAATAATAGGTAAAAATGGCGCGGGCAAATCTACGCTTTTAAAAATTCTTTCACGAATCACATCTCCAACAAGAGGGAGTGTAACAATTCATGGAAAGGTAGGTTCTCTTCTCGAAGTTGGCACAGGATTTCACCAGGAGCTTACAGGCAGGGAAAATATTTTTCTTAATGGCTCGATACTTGGCATGAATAAGCGTGAGATTTCCCGCAAAATGGATGAGATTATTGATTTTGCGGGCATTGAAAAACACATTGATACGCCCGTTAAGCGCTATTCCAGCGGTATGATGGTGCGTCTTGGCTTTGCTGTTGCTGCTCATTTGGATACAGATATTCTTATTGCCGACGAAGTTCTGGCTGTAGGGGATGCGGAGTTTCAGAGAAAAGCTTTGGCCAAAATGGGCGACTTGAGCACAGGGGAAGGGCGAACAGTGTTGTTTGTGAGTCATAATATGGGAGCTGTGGAAAGATTATGTAATATCGGTTTGATATTGCATAATGGAGTATTGATTGATAAATCAGATGATATAAAATATTCTATAAAAAAATATCTCAATGTTGGTCAAGAAGATACTACTAAATTAAGTTATGAATGGATTAACAATGGGCAAGTACCAAATAATCAATGGTTTAAACCGATTAGTTTTTTTATAACAGATGACAATATGAATATTTTAAAAGATACACACTCGAATGATAAAGATTTGTGGATTAATATTAAAGGCATAATTAAAGAAAATGATTCTGCTTTTTGTATTGGGTATGCCTTATATAGTGAAGATAATGCTTTACTTTATTGGTCTTATCAAACCGATGTTCCTCAAGCCGAATGGCCTAAATTTAAACTAGGGGAATTTCATTTGCGAAGCAAAATACCAAAACGGTTTCTTAATGAAGGTACATACAGAGTTGAATTTATATGCAGTCTGCACTGTCGGCAGTGGATATTAGATCCAGAAGTTAATGCGCCAGCAATTTTTTTTGAAATAAATGGAGGACTTAGTGATTCGCCATATCTTTTTAATAAAAGACCCGGTGTCTTAAGCCCCATTCATGCATGGGAGATAGTGTCTGAAGATCAATAATATGTCATTGATAGAATTAACTTATGAAAATCAAAACAATAAAAAATTTTTACCATTCTTTGTTGTTGAGTATTATGAGCATAGACGACTAAAAAATTACAAAGAGCAGTAAGAGCTATTTTTAACAACCAATTTTTTAGCGGAAAGAAAGTAATTCTGAGACATTTTATTTACTGGGAGGGTGCAATTGATAATTGTTGGCTTAGAAGGTCGCTTGAGGAATAAATGAAACTATCAATTATAACAATCAACAAAAACAATTTTGAAGGGCTTGAAAAAACAATAGTTAGTGTTATTGGACAAACATATTCTGATTTTGAATATATTATAATAGACGGTGCATCAACTGATGGAAGCATCGATATAATAAAAAAGTATTCAGATAAAATAAATTATTGGGTTTCAGAAGCAGACCCCGGTATTTATAATGCAATGAATAAAGGTATTCGAATAGCAAAAGGAGAATTTTGTTTATTTTTGAATAGCGGTGATTCTTTAATATCATCTGACACTTTGATTAATGTATTTAATGAAATTAGCAGTCTCCCCACGTCTGATATTTACTATAGCGATAGAATAAATTCTGACGGGCAAATATTTAGATTTCCAAAATCATTGACTACTAGTTATTTAATAGAAGATGTTATTAGTCATCAAAATTCATTAATAAAGCGAGCCCTTTTTTATGAACATGAATTTTATAATGAAAATTTAAAACTTGCTTCAGACAGAGAATTTTTTTTAAATGAAATGTGGAAATATAAAAGTAAATTTACATATATAAAAACAAATATTTCTATTTTTGATCCTTATGGACTAGGTTCTCAAGATACGCCATTGCGTAGAGTGGAAAATAAGATTTTTTTTAATAATGTTTTTGGAGAAATATCTGAATATATTATTGAATTAAATAAAGAATTAAACAAGTATCGAGGGACTGTGTATGGAAATATAATAGAAAATTTTGGAAGTTCATTTTTTTTAACTTTTTTGTTAAGGCTATATCGCTTAATTATACGGCGAGTATTAAAATTAAATAATATTTTTAAAAAAATATTGTCGTGCTTCTTGCCGCAATGTCTTCTCCAGAATCTTTTTATTTATATAAAAGAATATTTTTTATCAATTTTTACAAAAAAAATTAGAATATGTTTTACGAATTTTGGAGATATTCCGTATGATTTTTTTACTGTTCCAATAAAAAAAACATTCGAAGTGCATAATCTATCTTATCGAATTGTAAATTACTATAAGCCACATATAAATTTCTTTTCTGTATTTGGAAGCAAAAAGAAGCTAAAAAGTTCTAAAGCGTTGTGTAAAATATTTTTTACTGGTGAAAATGTTAATCGTATTGATTATATACAGTATAAAGGAAACTGTATTGATAGTGTTGATTTATCCATGGGATTTGATTATGTAGATTCAGGCAATTATTTGCGGTTTCCTCTTTGGTTATTATATTACTTTAAACCGTTCAATACCATAGATGATGTTAGCAATATATTGGCATTATTTAAAAATACTTATAGAAAAACAAAATTTTGTTCTTTAGTTGCGAGCCATGATAATAGTGGTATTAGAGCAAAAATGTTTAGTGATCTTTCTGCGATAGCACATATAGATTGCGCTGGTGTTTTATTACATAATGATACTTCTTTACATAATATATACGACAATAACAAATCCTTATATTTGCAACAATACAAATTTAATATTTGCCCTGAAAACTCAATAAGCCCTGGCTATGTTACAGAAAAACTTTTTCAATCTTTATATTCCGGATGTATTCCTATATACAATGGTTGGAGTAAAGATCCAGAACCTGATATTGTAAATCCAAATATTATTCTATGGTATGATGAATCCGATGAGCAGAATAACAAGTATGCGATGAATGAGGTTAGAAAATTACATGAAAACGATAAACTTTATCGTTCCTTTGTAGAACAACCATTTTTTTGCGATACTGCTGTTGATAAAATCTATACAATTTTGCAACAATATACAGACAAACTGCAATCAGTAATAAGTAACACATTAACACATCTAAAAAGAGTTTAATAATGCCGAAATTTTCACTAATTATACCAGTATATAACGTAGAAAAATACCTCGCGGATTGCCTTGACTCATGTATGAACCAAACATTTTCTGATATTGAAATTATCTGCATAAATGACTGTTCGCCAGATGGAAGTAGCAAAATCCTTGATGAATATGTAAAAAGAGATTCCCGAATTAAGGTAATTAATCATGAAAAGAATAAAGGGTTAGGAGGAGCCAGAAATACAGGGGTTGAAGCTGCAACCGGAGATTATTCCTGGTTTATTGATAGTGATGATATGATTGCGCTTGATGCATGTGAATTGCTGTCTTCTATTATAAATAATACACAAGCTCAAATTATTAGATTTAATTCGCTTAGCTTTTATGATGATGCTACAAATAGATTGGGAAGGTACAACGGTATAGATAAATGTTACTGGCCATATAATGAAATTATAACAAAGAATGCACACACAAGATTAAAAATTACCGAAGTTACCGCTTGGTCATATATTACGCATACTTCTCATCTAAAGAAATTTAAATTCAGAGAAAATGCTTTTCATGAAGATATTGATTTTACACAAATATTATTTTCAGAAGCAGAAAGCATCTATTGTATCAATAGCGCTTTGTATTTTAGAAGATTGCATAATCAATCCATTACAGGTGGTGCTATATCTAAAAATAAGCTTTTAGTTGACAAGTTGCTTGCAGTAGATGCCTTATATAATTATATTGCTTCTATAAAATTAGAAAGAACTCATTTTATTGTAAGAGGCTTACATAATGGTATTAAAGATTTAAAAAAAGAATACAATACATATCCTGAAATCCATAATGAAAAATTTAAATTGCTTATATCAGATATAGAAAAAAGCAAGCCAGTTTTTTATGGTGATACTAATCTCTATAACGATATAATCAAAAATTACGGTAATACAAAATTACTGGAATTCATTCTTAAGGTATATCGCTATTGGAATCGGCTGAAAAATGCTTTTTAAGAATATTGTAAAAAAATCGCTGAAACGTTTTATTCCAAAACTATTTAATATAAATGACTCAATAAAATGGTATATTTTTAATCCAAAATATTTATTTAAAAAATTTTATAATATTATTTATGTATATATAAAAATGAGAAATCGAGAAAAGAAATATTCTTATGGAAATGAAAATAAAGATAAAACATTTTATATTCTTGGGCGTGATTGGGATAACGGTGGACTAATGGCAATAGTTTTTTATAGCTTGGCGCACTTTATATATGCAGAAAAAAAGGGTTATTATGCAATAATGGATTTAAAAAACTATATATGCCAGTATACGCAAAAAGAAATATCTGAAATTGAAAATGCCTGGGAATATTATTTTAAGCAGCCATTTGGTTATTCATTAGAAGATATAAAGAACAGTAAAAATATATTAAAACAGGATTTTGTTTTTCCAAAAAAAAATTATTGTAACGACTGGAAATATATTTGGGAAATGGACAAAGAAAATAAAAATAAATATATGGATTATTTAAAAGAAAAATATAATAAATATATAAGATTTAATACTAATACAAAGACTTATCTTGAAAATGAATATAATAATATTTTAAAAGATAAAGATAACGTTCTGGGGGTTTTGTGCAGGGGAACAGACTACACCAAAAATAAACCGGCTGATCACCCTGTGCAGCCAGAGCCTATGGAAGCGATTGAAATAGTAAAAAAAATAATCGCTGAAAAGAAATGCTCATATATTTATCTTGCTACCGAAGATAATGAGATTTATGAAATGTTTAAAAATCATTTTGGCTCTATAATACTTTCTAACAATCAATTGCGTTATAAGAGCGATGATCTGATTGGAAAAAAATATTTAAATGAAATTCCAAAAGAGAGAAGGCAGCATGATGCATATACCAGTGGCCTTGAGTACCTATCCACTTTATATCTTCTTTCAAAATGTTCATGTTTTTTTGCAGGTATTACAGGCGGAACAATCGCCGTATTATGTATGACAAGTAGCTTTGAATATGAATATTTATATTATAAAGGATTGTATCCGCCTAAAAATGAGTCGGAGTAGTGTGTCATGGAATTTAGAAAAAATAAATTGTATTTTAATACTCCTATTCTCTTTCTTATATTCAACCGTCTTGACACAACAAAACAAGTTTTTGAAAAGATTCGTTCTGTTACACCTTCAAAATTATATATTGCCTCTGATGGTCCGCGTGATAATCGCATAGGTGAAGATGAAAAAGTCAAAACGATTAGAGAATATGTTTTTAATTCAATAGATTGGAATTGTGAAGTTAAAACACTTTTTCGTGAAAAAAATCTTGGATGTGGAAAAGCTGTTTCACAGGCAATCACATGGTTTTTTGAAAACGAAGAAATGGGTATTATTCTTGAAGATGATTGTCTGCCTTCTTCAAGTTTTTTTCCATATTGTGAAGAATTATTAAATAAATACAAAGATGATGCGCGAATATTTCATATTGCTGGTCATAATCCATTAACATATACAAAAATGAAATATAGTTATTATTTTGCGCGGATACAGCATTGTTGGGGATGGGCATCGTGGAGACGAGCATGGGAAAAATATAGTTTTGATATTAACGATTTGAACAGTTTTATGAGACAAAAAAAGATTAATAAAATATTTGCAACAAAGGCTGATAGGATCTATTGGACAAATATTTTTATAGGCATGGCAGAACACAAAGTGGATACATGGGATTATCAGTGGACATACACTATTTTTAATAATAATGGAATCTGCATCAATCCATCAAAAAATTTAGTTACAAATATTGGTTTTGGACCAGATGCAACGCATACAACTAATGATGACCCCAGCCGTAACAATCAAGAAAGATATGAAATATCAAAGATTATTCATCCAAAAGAAATAAAAATAAATAAGCAGCTTATAAA
Source organism: Spirochaetaceae bacterium (assembly GCA_009780675.1). Taxonomy (GTDB): domain Bacteria; phylum Spirochaetota; class Spirochaetia; order CADAEX01; family CADAEX01; genus WQTU01. The sequence continues at coordinate 23,793 of WQZP01000021.1, forward strand.
TTTAATAAACAGAATTGTTTTTGGTATAAGTAACTCTACTTATGCGGGATTTAAAACGATTCTAAAAAACATTATAAAACGATTTTTTTCATTATTTATTTCGAAATATAAAAAGCAGGTTTAAGAAATATATTTACGCTTTTATAATGGAATGACATGAAAAAATTCTGGAGCTTGATTACATGAAGATAATTATTGTAGGAACAGGTTATGTTGGATTGGTTACTGGTGTTTGCTTTGCAGAAATGGGCGTGTATGTAACCTGTGTTGATATTGATAAGAAAAAAATAGATAATCTTAGAGAAGGGATAATTCCAATATATGAACCTAATTTAGATACGCTGCTAAATAGAAATATCAAAGCCAACCGCCTTAATTTTAGTACTGATCTGGCAGCAGTAATCAATGATGCTGATGTAGTGTTCAGTGCTGTTGGTACGCCATCCGATGAAGACGGTAGCGCTGATCTGAAATATGTGCTTGATGTAGCCCGCACAGTAGGCAGGAATATCAATAAATATATTTTGTTTGTTACAAAAAGTACTGTTCCTGTAGGAACCTCGGAATTGGTTCGAAAAGCAATTGCCGAAGAACTACAAAAGCGCAATGTTGATGTGCAATTTGATATAGCTTCAAATCCGGAATTTTTAAAAGAAGGTGTTGCTATTGATGATTTTTTGCGTCCCGACCGCATTGTGGTAGGAGTAGAGAGTGACAAAGCACGCAGTCTGATGAATCAACTTTACCAGCCATTTATGCTTAACGGGCACCCAATTATTTTTATGGATATTGCATCAGCTGAAATGACAAAGTATGCTGCCAATGCAATGCTTGCCACGCGTATCAGTTTTATAAATGAAATAGCAAATCTCTGTGATCTTTTGGGCGTCAATGTACATGAGGTGCGGAAAGGTATTGGCAGCGATCCACGCATCGGCAATAAATTCCTGTACCCGGGTTGTGGTTATGGTGGGTCGTGTTTTCCAAAAGATGTAAAGGCATTGATGAAAACCGCAGAAGAGAATGGTTATCCCATGCAAGTACTGCGGGCTGTGGAAGAAGTGAATAAAATACAAAAAGAAGTGCTGTTTCAAAAATTGAGCAAACATTTCAATGCTAACCTAAAAGGCAAAACCATAGCTGTTTGGGGTTTATCTTTTAAACCACAAACCGATGATATGCGCGAAGCATCTTCTCTGGTAATTATTGAAAAACTGTTGGATGCTGGCTGTAATGTTTGTGCCTACGATCCAGTGGCTATTAATGAAGCCAAGCGCAGATTGGGCGATAAAATAACGTATGCCAAAGATATCTACGAAACTGTGCAGGGTGCTGATGCAGTTCTGCTGCTAACTGAGTGGAGAGAGTTTCGATCGCCCGATTGGCCGCAAATAAAAAAAACAATGCGCACACCACTTTTGTTTGACGGTCGTAATCTTTACGAATCGGCAATGTTAAAAAATGAAGGTTTTACATATTACGGAATTGGGACGTGACATGAAAAGAATACTAGTTACCGGAGGCGCCGGGTTTATAGGGTCTCACTTATGCGAACGCTTGCTTAAAGAAGAGCATGATGTGATATGTTTGGACAACTATTTTACCGGTAGTAAAAACAATGTGATACACCTTATTGAGAATCCTCATTTTGAACTTATACGTCATGATGTGGTTGAGCCTTATATGGCTGAGGTGGACGAAATATATAATCTTGCTTGCCCAGCTTCGCCTATACACTATCAGTATAACCCCATTAAGACAATAAAAACATCGGTAATGGGCGCCATCAATATGTTAGGGTTAGCCAAGCGTGTGAATGCGAAAATCCTTCAAGCCTCGACCAGTGAAGTATATGGCGATCCGCGGGAACATCCGCAGCCCGAGAGTTACTGGGGAAATGTGAATCCGATTGGCATCCGCTCTTGCTATGATGAAGGAAAGCGTTGTGCAGAAACGATATTTATGGATTATTACCGTCAAAATAATGTTCACATAAAAATTGTACGCATTTTTAACACCTATGGGCCGAGAATGCATCCCAACGATGGCAGAGTTGTGTCCAACTTTATTGTTCAGGCATTGGCAGGCAAAGATATTACAATCTACGGTACTGGCCAGCAAACACGCAGCTTTCAATATGTTGACGACTTGGTTGATGGCATGATGCGCATGATGTGTGCGCCTAGGGAATTCCTGGGACCTGTGAACATTGGGAATCCCAACGAGTTTACAATATTGCAATTAGCAGATTTGATAATTAAATTAACTGGTTCGAAATCAAGGCTTGTGTATCTTCCGTTGCCCGGAGATGATCCGAAGCAGCGACAGCCAGATATTTCGCTGGCTAAAGAAAAATTGGATAATTGGTATCCCCATGTACAGCTGGAAGACGGTTTGAAGCGTACAATTTCCTATTTTAAATCACAAAAATGTGTATGACAAAATGAAATTACAAATTATAACAATCATAAAATCAATATTAAAAAGATTTATTTTATGAAAATACTTTTACTTAATTACTCTGATACTGGTGCTGGGGCTGCAATCGCTGCAGAAAGACTTTTAATTGGTTTACGTCAAAATAATATAGATGTTGAGCTTGGTGTTGTTGAAAAAAAAACCATAAACCCTGCGGTTATTTCATTAGGTGCAAAATCATTTTATGATCGATGTAGATGTAAATGTTGCCGGGATTTTTGCCGTATAATTGAAAGAGTATATAAAAGGATAAAATCCTATATAAAAAAAATTATAAGACTCGAGTTCCACACCACGAATACAATATTACATTCAGAAAATAAAAAATCGCGCATTGATATCAAATATATCAACAATTCAAAATATGATTTAATTCATCTCCATTGGATAAACCACGATATGATATCTATTGCAGATATTGCCAGAATTAAAAAACCCATAATATGGACAATGCATGACTGTTGGACTTTTAGCGGCGCTGAACATCATCCTAATGTTTTGGAAAATGACAATAGGTTTATGCAAGGTTATACAAAAAAAAATAAACCAAAATCAACACATGGTTCTGACATTTGTAGAAAGACATGGGAGCGTAAGAAAAAATATTGGACGGACAGTAAATTCAATTTTATTTCCCCAAGTAATTTTGAAAAAGATGCTTTTTATAAAAGCGCCCTTTTCCAAAATTCTCAAAGTAGTTGTACAGTAATACCTAATATTATTCCGGAAAATATTTTCAAGCCAGTAAATAAACAAGTTGTAAAAGAATTGTATCAAATACCATCCAATAAAAAAGTTATTGGCTTTGGCGCAGCTTATGATATAACAAATAAAAAATCCATAAAAGGCGGCCATCTACTCATTGAAGCACTTAAAAAAATTTCAAAAAAATCAAATTATTATTTTGTGATTTTTGGAAATGATAATCTCTCTTTTATCAATGAAATAGGGTTGTCAACTTTTGCAACAGGATTCATTTCTAATCCTTATATACTTTCAAGTATTTATAATCTCTGCGATGTTTTTGTTTGCCCTTCCCTGGTGGAAAATCTTCCTAATGTATGTTTAGAGTCCTTGTTTTGCGGCATTCCGGTTGCTGCATTCAACACCGGAGGTATTCCCGATATTGTGAAACATAAAAAAACAGGCTATTTGGCAAGTTGTTTTGATACCGAAGACTTATTTAATGGGATTATGTATTGTATTGATAATTATGATGAACTTTCCCGTAATGCATTAGCAAAAGCACAAACAGAATTTGATAATGAAATTATTTTAAAAAAACATATTGAATTATATGAATCAATTTTGAAAAAAAATAATTAAACAAACAAGAGTACTGTAAAACAACAAATGAAACTGTCAATTATAACAATCAATCGTAACAATTCTCATGGGCTGAAAAAAACATGTTTAAGTGTTGCTGCGCAGACATTTAAAGAGTTTGAGTGGATAATAATAGATGGCGCCTCTAAGGATAATAGTGTTGATATAATAAAGCAACATTCAAATAATCTAAGCTACTGGATATCAGAACCAGATTCAGGCGCATATAATGCCATGAATAAAGGGATCAGAAAAGCAACAGGAGACTATTTATTATTTTTAAACAGTGGAGACTATCTTTTGTATCCCTGGACTTTACAAGAAGTAATTGATGAAATAAAAATATCCAAAGAAGCAGATGTATATTTTTGCGATGCTGTTTTAAGTACATATCAGTTATTAAAATATCCTCTTGATATTGACTTTAACTTTTTTAAAAAAGCAATGATAAATCATCAAAATTGTCTTATAAAACGAGAACTTTTTAAAGATCGGTTATATGATGAAAACTATCGCATTTCGGCGGATTGGTATTTTTTTCTCAAAGAAAGTTTTGACAATAATATTATATTCCATCATATAAAAACAAATATAGCCATATACGACATGAATGGTATCAGTATTAATAATAAGAAGGAAGCGCGCGCTGAACGGAAAAGTATTTTTAAAAAAATGAATATCGGTGAAAGAAAATATTTATTATGGAATATTCTCAAAATGGGTAAATATTTATTGCCCTATGGTCTTTATAAATTAATTCAATTGCTTAAAAAATAATAATGTATAAAAAACATTGACTGGTCATGCAACAAAAAAGGATTGTTAAATAATATTTTTATGGATAGCTTCAATATTCCCATTCTCCTTCTTATATTCAACCGTCTTGACACAACAAAACAAGTTTTTGAAGTAATTCGTAAAGTTTCACCCAAAAGATTATACGTTGCCTCTGATGGCCCGCGTGATAGTCGCGCAGGTGAAGACGAAAAAGTAAAAGCAATTAGAGAGTATATTCTTAATTCAATAGATTGGGATTGCGAAGTAAAAACGCTTTTCCGCGAAAAAAATCTTGGGTGTGGAAGGGCGCCTTCTCAGGCAATCACTTGGTTTTTTGAAAACGAAGAAATGGGTATTATCCTTGAAGATGATTGTGTACCTGCGTTAAGTTTTTTTTCTTATTGTGAAGAATTGTTGAATAAGTACAAAGATGATACGCGTATTTATCATATCGCAGGAAATAATCCATTGATATGCACAAAAATACCATACAGCTATTATTTTTCACGAATACAGCAATGTTGGGGATGGGCAACATGGAGACGGGCATGGGAAAAATATAGTTTTTATATTAATGATCTGAATGATTTTATAAAACACAAAAAGATTAATGCCATATTTACCAGAAGTGTTGATAGATATTATTGGTTGCAAATGTTTAAGAATATGAAAAAAGAACAATATAGAAATGATATCTGGGATTCTCAGTGGACTTATGCTATACTTAATAATGATGGGATGTGCATTAATCCTGCGAAAAATCTTATAACCAATATTGGTTTTGGTATTGATGCAACACACACTATTGCAGCTGATTCTAATTTCAACAATCAACAACGATATGAAATATCAGATATTTTACATCCAGATAAAATTGCAATTGATAATAAAAATATTATTTTAATTAATAAATCTGCTTTTGGAATTAAATGGAATTATATTATAAAACAAATAATTCGCAAAGTTCTTGGGTTTATAAAAAAACTTGTTATAAAACAGATATAATTATTAAAGAAACAATGGATATGAAAATATTGATCATCAACACATACGATATTTCCGGTGGCGCTGCGCGAGCTGCATTTAGACTGCATGAAGCGTTATTACAGAATAACATTGATTCGCAAATGCTTGTTGCAGACAAAAGAAGCGATATAAGCTCTGTTATTACTCCATATCAAAGCAAATTTGAAAAATTATTTTGGAAACTATGTTTCTTTCGCGACCAATTGTCTGCTAAAAAACACAAAAAAACAGAAGGCAAAAAATTTGGTCCGCTTTCAGTAGCAAAAATAAAAAATAAAAAATTGGTCAAGGCTATAAATTCAATCAACCCTGATATTGTTCATTTGCACTGGATTTGTCATGGTTTTTTGGCAATAGAAGATATTGCAAGAATAAATGCTCCGATAGTATGGAGTTTGCACGATATGTGGGCTTTTACCGGTGGTTGCCACTATGTAGGTGGAGTTGATAAGGAGTGCGATAAATATACCAGAAGTTGCGGGAGCTGTGAGTTACTGGAAAGCAATAAAGCTAAAGATTTAAGTTTTAAGGTTTTACAGAGAAAAAAGAAAGCATATGCAAAAGTAAAATCAATGACCATTATAGGATTAAGCAAATGGCTGCAAAGTTGCACAAAAAGCAGTTCGTTATTTACAGATAAAAGAGTAATAAATCTGCCTAATCCAATAAATACCGGGCTTTTTAAGCCATTTGATATTCGAGCAGCGAGAAAGTTATTTAATTTACCGGAAGATAAAAAGCTGGTTTTATTTGGGGCAATGGATGCGACATCCACACCATATAAAGGTTTTACAGAATTAATTAAAGCATTAAATAAAATAAAAACTGAAAATGTTGAGTTTGTTGTTTTTGGATCAAGCGAACCAAAAAATCCGCCGAGTTTGCCTTGCAAAGTTCATTATTTGGGGCACTTGCACGATGATATAACTTTGGTTTTGTTATATAGCGCTTGTGATGTTATTATTGTTCCGAGCAAACGGGAAAACTTGTCGAACGTCATAATGGAGTCACTGTCTTGTGGAACACCTGTTGTATGTTTTGACATTGGCGGTAATTCGGATATGGTGACCCATAAAGTAAGCGGCTATCTGGCACAACCATTTGATACATCCGGCCTGGCAGAAGGTATTGATTGGGTGTTAAATAACGAAAACTGCGAAGAATTATCCAAAAACGCGCGGGAAAAAATTGTTAATGAATTTGATCACAGCATAGTTGTGAAAAAATATATTGATCTTTATAAAGAAGTTATTGCCTTAAATTTATAGAGTTTATTGGTTCAGATAAATATAGTGTATGAAGAATCAAAGATAAATTAGGAGTAAGAAAATGGATAAAAATAATCAGATAGCAGTAATGCTATTGGTAAATAGTAATGAAAATCAAGTTAATAGACTCATAAGACATTTATCAGAAGATTTTGATATTTATGTACACATTGATAAAAGAAGTTCCATAAAAATTAATGAATTAAAAAATGTATATGTTTATAAAGAATATAAAACATACCATAGCTCATGCAATCAAACCGTAGCAACCCTTTTTTTATTGGAAAAGGCTTTTTTAAAAGGCTATAACCGATATTTACTAATTTCCGGGCAAGATTTACCAATAAAATCAAATAAAGAAATAAAATCTTTTTTTGAAAATAATAATAAAGAATATATTGATATTAATAAAATACCGAGATCAGACGGTTGGCCGGATAATATGAATGGATTAACGAAATACAATTTTTATAAAATATATATTGGAAATAATTCCAATATAGCAAAAAAATTATATGAAGTTATTCAAACATGGTTTCGTAAATTTTCAAAAATAAAACCCAGAAAAATAGATTATGATTTTTATGGAGGATCAAATTGGACAAACTATACTCATACTTGTGTAAAAAAAATATTTGAATGGTTAGAAAATAATAAAAAATATATTGACCGTTTCAAATGGACAAATAGTTCTGATGAAATATTCTATCAAACAATAATTAATCAATTAGATGGAATATTTATTGAAAATGACTGTTTGAGATATATTGATTGGCAAACTGGCCCTGAATTTCCAAGGACATTAAGGGTAGAAGATTATGAAAAAGTAATAAATTCAAATTATTTATTTGCAAGAAAATTTGATGAAAAAGCAGATAATAGGATCATAGAAATGATATATAAGAAAATAGAAAATGAAAAATACTAAGATCATCCTATGCTCAGCTTATGGAAACCATAGCAATAGATTATTTCAAAGTATTCATTTTGAGGCATTTTGTAAAGAGCATAATGTAGATTTTACCAATCCTACGTTTTCAGACATGCGAAAATATTATTTTCCGAACAGCAGTACTAATTGGCGATTTAATTTTATATTGCAAAAATTTCCTGTAATATTCAAAATTATGAAAAAATTAAATTTAGTAAAAGTTGTTTCATTTGACAGTGAAAACCAAAATAACATTACAGAATTGCTTGCATTATTATCTTCCCAACCACGTCGTCTTTTTGTTAGTGGTTGGGCTTTTAGGGTCCATGAACTAACTAAAAAATATCAAAATTATTTTATTTCTAAATATTCTTTGAGGGAAGAATATTTTAAGAATAATATCTTATTAGATAAAATAAATAAATTAAAAGAAAGCGATAAAATAGTTGTTGGAGTTCACATCCGAAGGGGCGATTACAAATATTATATGGAAAGTAAATATTACTTTGATGATAATGTTTATATAAAATATATGGAAAAAATAAAAAAAGAAATAGACGTAAAGTATAATAAGAAATATGGGTTTATTATATTTTCAAATGAAAATCTATCAATTTCTGAAAATGAATATACTTTCATATCAAATAATGAGTGGTATGTTGATCATATGCTGATGAGTAAATGTGATTTTCTGCTAGGTCCTCCAAGCACATTTACAATGTGGGCAAGTTATATTGGTAAAGTAAAATATTTTCATATTGAAAATGATAATGGCAATATTGATTTAGATAGTTTTACATATTGTATAGGATAGAGGATTAGATTCATGATGGAGTTACCGAATGTTACTCTTGCTGCATTAAGCAGTGTTAAAATATGGGAAACAATACAAGCAATAAAATACAGTGCTAAAAAAATAAAATTTGGCGACTGTGTTTTTATATCACATAAAAAGCCTTTTTGGTTACCTCAATATATAAGGTTTGAGCAGACAACTGAACTAAAAAATATTGATGCTTTTAATTATAAGATGTTATTTGAATTATATAAATATATTAAAACCGACTTTGTATTATTGGTCCATTACGATGGTTTTGTAGTTAATCCTGATATGTGGCGTTCAGAGTTTCTTGACTATGACTACATTGGGTCTCCGTGGGCAGATAATTTTCAAAAGGATATTTACGGCAATACGATCAGGGTTGGTAATGGTGTTTCAATACGGTCGAAGAAGTTACTTGAATTGCCGGCAAAATTTAATATGCAATTTAATTTTGGAGAAGGATTCGCAAATCACGAAGATACTTTTATATGTTGTAGATACAGACATTTCTTTCTTCAACATGGTATAAAATACGCGCCATTGGAAGTAGCAAAATATTTCGGACATGAAGCTATGATACCGGAAATTGAAGGCATAAAACCCTTTCTTTTTCACCAATGGAATGGGAGCAATAGATATTACAAAAAATTTGGTGGAAAAGTATTGGAGCTTATAAGACGGTTTGAAAGACGTGTAAAACAAGGTGGAACGATAAGTGCAATAGGGTATTATTTTAATAAATACATTAAAAAGAAAAAAAATACTGATGAAGCAAAATGAAAAGAATAATTCTTGTTGTATAGCAAAGGAAAAACATCCAGGAATATTGAATGAATTATTATATAGATAGATCATTGTATGCGATAAGAAAAGTGTGCATAGCAGTAACCCGGAAAAAAAATTTTTTTATAAAAGTTGATTCCAGTGCAATAGAAGGACAACAAGCAAGTGACTTGATATACGATGCTTTGTCAAAAGATAAACCTTGTATGGTATGTCGCTTTGGCTCCGGGGAATTAACAACAGTATTGACTTATTTAACTATACGCGATAAATCAAAAAAATATTGCTCGAAAATTTTTGATTTTTTGTTGGGAAAAATGCCCCCGCCGTTTTGGTCTTTTCGGATTAAAAATAATCTTTGCAATAATGCAGGTTTTTTTTCTGTCGATGAAGTTTTGTCCGAGCAGCATCTGGAAAAATTTTGTGAATTATATCTTGACTGTATGCAAAATGTGGACATATTAGGCAGTTGGGTTTCTTATGAAGAACAAGTAAAAGAGAGAATGCCAAATACAAAATATGTTCCCTTAGGTCTGCTTGAACCGTATAACCATACACTTCCCTGGTCGAGAGTATTAAAAGGAAAAAAAGTATTAGTTATCCATCCCTTTTCTGACACTATCGAAGAACAATATAAAAAAAGAGAAAAACTTTTTAAAAATCCGGATGTATTGCCGGAATTTAAATTGGAAACAATAAAAGCAGTACAATCTATAGCAGGAAATATTCCGGAAGGATATTCAAATTGGTTTGAAGCTCTTGATGGTATGAAGAAACAAATTTCTCAAAAAGATTTTGATATTGCTCTTATTGGTTGTGGAGCGTATGGCTTCCCATTGGCATCTTATGTAAAAGATATTGGGAAAAAAGCTGTGCATTTTGGCGGTGCATTACAAATTCTTTTTGGGATAAAGGGAAGACGTTGGGAATTAGAATATGAGTACGATAAAGTATTTTATAATGACTTTTGGGTTTATCCGTCCGAAGCAGATAAGCCACAAAATTATAAAAAAATAGAAAGTGGCTGTTATTGGTAGAATTTTTGTTTTAGCACAAAGGAGACTTGAAATGCCAATACCTAAAAAAATACACTATTGTTGGCTAAGCGGCGAAAGAATGCCTAAAGAAATACTTTCTTCTATTAAGTCATGGGAGAAAGCAATGCCGGATTATGAACTTGTTTTATGGGATAAAAACAGATTGGATATAAACTCTGTTCCATGGGTCGCGCAAGCCTGCAGTAAAAAAAAATGGGCGTTAGCTTCTGATTATATACGGGCGTATGCAGTTTATAATGAAGGTGGTATTTATTTAGATTCAGATGTTTATGTAATTAAACCTATGGATGATTTATTGAACTATGATTTTTTTTCCTGCTTTGAATGGAGTAATTCAACAAAAATATTTAAAGATGTTTATAATTCTGATTTGGATAACATACAAATTGTCGGTAGCATTCAAATTGAGCCTGCCATATTTGGCGGAATAAAAGGGCTTCCTTTTCTAAAAGATTGCATGGATTGGTATGAAAATCATGATTTTATTTTACCCGATGGCAGCTTATATTATCAAAGAGCATTTGCTCCTCATATATACTCGGCAATATTACAGAAATATGGTTTTCGCTATATTGAAGAGGAGCAAAAATTAAATAACAATATGATAATATTTGGACATGGGGATAAATTTATTTCTCCTTCTCATAATAGTATCATTGATAACATTAATCCCGATATTTACGCTGTACATTGGCACGCTGCTGCATGGATATTTAATCATAATCCTGTAAAAAAAATGTTGAATAAAATAAAGCAAAGTGATTGGATTAGAAAACTGTTTGGCAAAACCCCAGGTTACTCTGATTACAACAAAAAAAAGATTATGAATTTTTTTGACTCGCAAAAAAGGAAGTAACGTTATGATATTCGATAAGCCAACAATAGCGATTATTGTTCCTTGCTATAATGAAGAGGAAGTTTTGCCTGAAACCGCAAAAAGATTATCCAACAAAATACAGCAACTAATCAATGGACAGATTATTACTGAAAAATCTAAAATTGTTTTTGTTGATGATGGTTCAAGTGATAAAACCTGGAGTTTGATTGAAAAATTTCATATTGAAACCCCATTGATATTCAGTGGCATAAAACTATCTGGAAACAGGGGACATCAAAATGCTCTTTTATGCGGATTGCTTACGACTAAAAATCGCTTTGATGCAACAATTTCAATTGATGCTGATCTTCAGGATGACATTGACGTTATAGATAGAATGATAGAAAAATACCGGGCAGGGTATGAAATTGTGTATGGTGTCCGTTCAAATAGAAAAGCTGACAGTTTTTTTAAACGGTCAACAGCACAGGGTTTTTACAGGATTATGCGCTTTTTGGGTGTGAATGTTGTATATAATCATGCTGATTTTCGTCTTATGGGAAAAAATGCAATTTTAGCGCTTGCGGAATATGGTGAAGTTAATCTCTTTTTGCGTGGTATTATTCCTCTCCTCGGATTTAAAACATGCACTGAATATTACACGCGGACCGAGCGTTTTGCGGGAACAACAAAATATCCATTGAGGAAAATGCTTAAATTTGCTATGGAAGGCATTACCTCATTTTCCATAAAGCCAATACGGATGATAACTTTGCTTGGTGTTTTACTATTCATGGCTAGTATCGGAATGATTGCATATTTCTTTGTAAGATATTTTACAGGCCATACGATAAGCGGCTGGGCAAGTATTGTCTGTTCACTATGGGGAATAGGTGGCCTAATTCTTTTTTCAATTGGCATTGTTGGGGAGTATATTGGAAAAATATATCTTGAGACAAAACATCGTCCCAGGTTTCATGTAGAGCAGTTTTTGCTGAAAAAGGATAAAGCATGATTAAAAATAGAATAACGAATGTAATTAAACCCATGCCACCTGCCATGATGAAGGACGTAACGTGTTATTATTAAAAAAAGTATTGAGAAAAATTCGAAATGTTTTTTTATTAATACCTGGGTTTATTTCGTTCCTGCGGGAAAAAAAGATAATATTTATGATAAATGGCGGTTTAGGCAGCCAGATGTGGCAATATGCTGTTGGACAGGCAATAGAGAAAAAAAGCAGAGTGCCTGTTTATTATGATACAGAATTTTATAAACATTGGGGAAAAGATTGTTCCGGGCAGTTTAATAGAAACTGGGAACTGGATAGCGTGTTTTCAACAATAACAGTAAAAAAAGCAAGCGCTTGTGAAGTTTCTTTTTACAAAATGTTTCTTGGCAAAAGATATAGCGCTAATCGCACAGTAACTACTTTTATCGAAGAAATTTTATTATCAAAACAGCCGCGTTATCTTGGCGAGTATTATAATCATATACAGTATGTTGACTTTATTGAGAAAGCGCTGCGTGATCAGTTTATTTTTGATACAATGAATTTTTCCAAAGATACTGTAGAAATGGCAAAAACCATAAAAAATACACCCTGCGCAGTTGCAGTACAGGTAAGGCGCGGTGATTTTGTTACTGTTGGCACAGATAAATTAAGTCCTTCTGAATACTTTTACAAAGCAATAGATAAAATAAAAAATTGTATGATTGAGCAAAATTCAGGGAAAATAGTTTTTTTTATATTTTCCAATGATATTCAATTCTGCCAAAATGTACTTTTTTCTG
>WQZP01000022.1 GCA_009780675.1 Spirochaetaceae bacterium
CCTCTGTTACAATATCTAATACAGATGATTTAACTCTTACAAATATCAATACAGGAACAGTCTCTCTATCAATGCCGTCGTCAATGGGGTTAGTAGAAATTGACTGGGGAACTAGTTTAGCTTTACCAGGCTTTTCAGCAACAAGCCTTAATGTAACAACAACAGCCGGAAATATAAGCCAGCAGGGTGGAACAACAATAAGTGTAGACCCTGGAACTCTTACTTTTACCTCCGCAGGTGATATTACCCAGCCAACAGGTGCTACAATATTTACTTCACCTGCGGGCACCTCAAGTTTTTCAGCAGCAGGGGAGATAATTCTGGTTGGGACAAATAATAGCTTTAGAAATGCAGTTACAATAGCTGGAATAGGACCAAATAGAGACTTAAGAATAAGAAATGACTATACGCTACCCCCTCCGGGATCAATAGCGCTTGATTTACCTACGATGCTAGCCCCGACAGCTATGGGAGCAGTGGTAATTGATTGGGGAACAGGGCTGGTTTTGTCCGGGTTAAATGCAGCAAGCCTTAGTGTAACAACAAGAAATGATGGGAATCTAACCCAGCTGGGTGGAACAACAATAAATGTAACAACGGGAGATCTTGCTTTTACCTCTGATGGGGATATAATCCAGCAGGCTAACGCAACAATAAATGTAACATCTGGAGATCTTGTTTTTGACTCTGCAGGTAATATTACCCAGCCAGCAACTTCTAGAATAACTGCTGTGAGTGCCTCAAGTTTTACAGCAGTAGGGAACATAGCCCTTGCGGGACTAGAAAACAGCTTTGGTGGAGTTGTAAGTGTAGAAGGGGAAGAAGTAACAGTTGTTGCAACTGGGCATATAACGTTTGGCGACAGCACTGCAGAAATCCTTAGTGTAACAACAGGAAATAATGGAAATATAATCCAGCAAGATCTAACAACAATAAATGTAACATCTGGAACTCTTACTTTTAACTCCGCAGGGAATATTACACAGCCAATAGGTTCTGAAATAATTGCTGCGAACACCTCAAGTTTTACAGCAGCAGGAGAGATAACCCTTGACGGGGCAGCTAATGAGTTTAGGGACACAGTTACAATAGCTGGAATAGGGCTAAATAGAAACTTAAGAATAACAAATGACTATACGCTACCCCCTCCGGGATCAATAGCGCTTGATTTACCTACGATGCTAGCCCCGACAGCTATGGGAGCAGTGGTAATTGATTGGGGAACAGGGCTGGATTTATCCGGGTTAAGAGCAGCAAGCCTTAGTGTAACAACAAGAAATAATGGAAATATAACCCAGAATGCTGGAACAACAATAAGTGTAACATCAGGAGCTCTTATTCTTAACTCCGCAGGAGCTATTACACAGCCAGCAAATTCTGCAATATCAACTTCACTTACGAGTACCTCAAGTTTTACAGCAGTAGGGGACATAAACCTTATTGGAGAAGATAACAGCTTTGGTGGAGTTGTAAGTGCAGTAGGTGCAGCAGTAACAGTTGTTGCAGATGGGCATATAACGGTTGGCAACAGCACTGCAACAAGCCTTAGTGTAAGAACAAGAAATAATGGGAATATAAGTCAGGCTGGCGGAACAACAATAAATGTAACACCTGGAACTCTTACTTTTGATTCCGCAGGCAATATTACCCAGCAGGCTAACGCAACAATAAATGTAACAACAGGAACTCTTACTTTTGATTCCGTAGGCAGTATTACCCAGCAGGCTAACGCAACAATAAATGTAACAACAGGAACTCTTGCTTTTACCTCCGCAGCAGGTAATATTACACAGCCAGCAGGCCCTTTACCAACAGGTGCTGTAATAAGTGTTGGGGGTATCTCAAGTTTTTCAGCACCAGCAGGGGATATAATTTTGCTTGGGGCAGGTAATAGTTTTGAAGATGCAGTTACAATAGATGATATAGGACCAAATAGAGACTTAAGAATAATAAATGCCTTTGGGCCATCACCCCCGGGATTGATAGCGCTTACTTTGCCTTCAACAACTTTTGGAGCAGTGGTAATTGATTGGGGGACAGGGCTGGTTTTATCCGGGTTAAATGCAGCAAGCCTTAGTGTAACAACAAGAAATAATGGGAATCTAACCCAGCAAGGTGTAACAGCAATAAATGTAACATCTGGAGCGCTTATCTTTAACTCCGCAGGTGATATTACACAGCCAGCAACTTCTACAATATTAACTTCACCTACGAGTACCTCAAGTTTTTCAGCAGCAGGGGAGATAATTCTGGTTGGGACAAATAATAACTTTAGAAATACAGTTGCAATAGCTGGAATAGGATCAAATAGAGACTTAAGAATAAGAAATATCTTTGCGCCACCACCTCCGGGATCAATAGCGCTTAATTTGCTTCCCGAAGGGACCGTGACACATGGAGCAGTGGAAATTTACTGGGGAGCAGGCTTAGCATTAACCACCTTTAGAGCAGCAAGCCTTGATGTAACAGCCAGAGGGAATATAACCCAAAGTGGTTTGCTTCATATTAATGGATCAACTACTTTGCGAACAGGTTCAGGTTTAAGTTCAAGAATAGAACTGGGAAGTTTTGCAAACATATTTGGAACTGCAACTACAGACACAATAACAATAAATTCTTATCCCACTCCCGGAGGCAACCTGGAAGATGTTCATTTATGGAATGCTGCTCCAAATGCTGCTATGCCAGTATTTGCCGCGGATTTAACAATAACCCATAATTTAACTTTGAGATGGACAAACTCTGTGATAACTTTGGGACCTTTTACTGTACTTGAAAATCTAGTGCTTGAGGCATTTGGAACAATAACCCAGACAGGTAACTTTGTAGTAGGAGACAGAACCACTCTTAGGGCAGGTGCAGCAGTAAACCAAGGTACGCATCGCATAGAGAGTAATGAGCTTCTGCTTCTTGGAGCAGGACCTTATAATCTTACAGGTCCCAACGATATAGGGACACTTGCCGCTTTTACAGGGGGAACTGCTCCTCCTGCTCCAGGAGCTATTTCATTCGAAAATAATGGCCCTTTTACGGTAGGGCTTCTTCCGGCAATTCCATTGCATCCTCTTTTAGGGACAGGGGATGGAATTGTAACAACAGGCGGAAATATTTCTCTGACTAATACAGGAAGTGGTGTCATTACTATTGAGCGAAATATAGCTTCTTCGGGCGGAGCCATAACATTTAATAATAATGTTGAAATAAATAATCAAACTTTACTATCAGAGTTGCTTATTGCAACAACAGGAACAACTGTTAACGGAGCAATAATCTTTAATGAATCTGTGACAGGGGCATCATCTCTTCGCTTGACAGCAGGTATGACAGGTGCCACGGGAAATATCGAATTTAGAGGCCCTGTAGGCACTGCGACGAATAGATTTGGAGCTATAATAATAGATGCTAATGCTGTAACTTTTGATGAACCTGTATTTGCCGGAAGCGCTAATATAACCAATCGGGGACTGCTTTCAATAAATCCCGGAGCAAATTTTGACCTTACTGGGCCATTTACTCAAAGAGGGGGAGGTGCTGTAAGCCTTGGCGCAAATATAAGAGCTGGAACTCATTTTACAGGACCTGCTCCTGGCACAAATACTTCAATATTTTTTAATGGAGCAGTATCCTTGACAACACCTTTGGATGCAGTTCCTGTAAGATTAACAACAAATGGAGCTTCTGCAGCAAATGGAATTACATTTAACAATACAGTAAATGGCATGCGAGACCTTATTTTGGAAGCAGGAGCAGGTAATGTAGTATTTAATCAGCCTGTAGGTGGAGGAACACCGCTTAGAGATATAACAATAGGAGATCCTGTGCCGCCTGCTTCTGGCGCTGGAAACGTTACATTTTCTGCAGGAGCAGGCGTATTTGCCAGACATGTTAATATTATCAACTCTGGAAACCTTGCAATAAATAGCGGGGCAAATTTTAATCTTACTGGCGACTTTGTGCAACGGGCGCCAGGAGCAACTGTAAGCCTTGGCGCAAATATAGAAACAGCAAGTCCTTTTGAAATACGTTTTTATGGAGCAGTAACCTTACTACTGCCTGCGACACCTCCTATAACATTAACAACAGGTTCTGGTGCAGGTAATATTGTTTTTCTCAATACAGTAAATGGCACACAAGACCTTACTTTAATAGCAGGCACAGGTGATGTAACGTTCAGTGGCGCTGTAGGTGCAGCGCCAGGCGGAGCTCCGCTTAGAAATATAGAAATAACTGCTAGAGATGTCATATTTGCTCCAAATGCATCTGTAGTAACTGGACCTGCAGCTGGAGCTGGACGTGTTGTTATAGACAATAGTAGATTTCTTACAATAAACTCTGGGGCAAATTTTAATCTTACTGGCCCATTTACTCAAATAGGGGGAGGCGATGTAAACCTTGGCGCAAATATAACAACATCAAATAATTCTGAAATACTTTTTAACGGAGCAGTATCCTTAACACTGCCCGCGACACCTCCTATAACATTAACAACAGGCGCTGGTGCAGGTAATATTACATTTAACAATACAGTAAATGGCACACAAGACCTCACTTTGGAAGCAGGCGCAGGTGATGTATGGTTTGATAATACTGTAGGCGCTACGACTCCGCTTAGAGATATAGAAATAGCTGCTGGAGCTGTTACATTTGCTCCAAATGCATCTGTAGTAACTGGACCTGTAGCTGGAACTGGACGTGTTACTATAAACAATGCCGAGTTGCTTACAATAAGCTCTGGAGCAAACTTTAATCTTTCTGGTAACTTTGTGCAAACTGGCGCTGGCGAAGTTCTTTCTGCAGCAAGCTTGGTAACAACAGGGACTATTACTTTTGATTCTGTAGTACATTTTGCAGGTGACCCTGCTCCTGCTGGTGGCACTATTATAGAAATATCAGCAAACACCGCGCCCCATGTTCTTCTTCATAGGGATGTTTACATATATCTTCCACCTTCAGTAATAATCGAATTTGGTAACCGTTTTGAATGTGAGAATTTTATACTGCTTAGCGGTACTGCTCGTTTGCGCAATAATATTACTCTTGCAACAAGACAGGATTTTGTAGCTCTTGGTACTGGATATAGTATTGATGATAACTTGCCAGGCGGTTCGGGTGTTGCAGGTCTTTTTGCATATCATCAGCCTCCTCATCCTCATCCTTTTGCAAGACCTACATTAATACAAACACCCGCAGGTATTCTTACTAAACCGATTCCAATAGGAACAGGAGTTGTTGTTAGTCCAAGTAATTATGCTGGTAGATTTGATAGTATTGGCACTGGCGCGAGAATTCTTGTTGGTCAGAATTTTTATGTAAATGGTTCTGATATGCTTGGGCCCACAGGCGTATGGATGCTTGATATTCCAGATAATAATTATTCTGCAGATGCATTTGCAGAAGCATATAATATGACTGTTTCTAACTCCCGTGTTGAATCTCGCGGAAATGCAACAGCAACAGCATGGGTTGCTGCTGCCGAGAATGTTGCATTTCCAGGCACTGATCCAAATCCAGCAGGTGGTACTTCTGGCTGGGCTTACAGACGATCCACCATAATGCCTGGAAATGTTGATCGTAGAGGAACAGATTGGGAGCGTAGAACCCTAGGGGTTGACCTTAATCATCCAGAGGGTTTTCTAATCGAGGAAAGTAGGTTGACAGGAACTGTTACGATTTTTGATAATGTCATAAGAGTACAGATAACCACTTATCCGCCTGCTGCAGATCCCGTACTCACCGCGCACATCCCAAATCTCAAATTCGAAAACACAAATAACGAGATACAAAGAGCTATTGGCACAGTTGCAGTTCCAGGTGCATTAAGAATAAATAACAATACTGCAAATGTAGTAGCATTTGTTGACAGAGACCTCACAATCCCTACGAGTGATTATCCGTATGATCTTGCGGTATTTTATCTAATGGCCAGAGATACTACATGGACTACAGATGCAACAGGCAGTGTTCTTGGACACGCTAACAGCACAGATATGTCTGGGAATCCACGAAATGTTTTACCCAATATTTTCGCGCCTAAAGCAGCAGTCAGACCAGACCCGGCCCCCGATATTTTCTTTTCTTTGCTTGACAATAGAAAAAACAGGATCACTATAAACAATACAGCCCCAGCCAGCGCCCCAGTCGTCACATTTACAGCTGTAGAAGATTTTTGCAGACCTGTTGTTGTGCGCATAGAAACAGGGCGCGATCCTAACACAGGAGGCACTTATAACTGGCACAACTTTTTCGAAATAACATATTCAGAACCTGTACGTTTTGGGGGAACTGAAACTACAATGGGAAGTATAGATATGGGTCTTGCTGCTTTCCCAGGCCACAATCCGGACCCGGCACTTATTCCTACTGGTGCTGCTTATACTACAACAGATGGTGGCTTAAGGGCAACCAGAGAATTTAATCCTTCAGCCGGCCAATTCGGAGGACATCTTTTTGAGTCTGATCCTTCTGGCAATCTCGCGCCTAATTCTGGGGTCGTAAGGATGTCTGGTTTTTTTGAATATGGAGACCCTGTTCATAATCCAGCAAGATTTAGATCTGGTTCGCAACATATAGATGGAAGGCTTCTAACTACAGATGGAACGCCTTCATCTGTAGTCATCCCCGGAATACTGAATAATAATGTACCATCAAATGTATTATTCAGGCACGCAGATAAAGGTAATGTGCATGGAATTAGAATATATGTTGTGGGGTTTAGTCCTGGTACTCTGAGGACTATACCTACCAATAACATTCATAATCAGGGTGACGATACTCTCCCAGTAAGATGGTGGCCTGGCTATATGTTTGATCATGAGGAGCCACTACCAGCACCGCCACCAGCACCACCGCCACCACCAATACCACCAACAGCGCCACCAGAGGGGAGAGTAGCAAGAATTCTCCCTACTACGTATATACGGGATAACAGTGGTGGAGCACTAGTGACGCCTAGACCGGGAAATGTTTTAAATGAATTGCCATACCGACGCTATTTTATTGGTACTAATCCTATTCCGGAGCAAAGTCGAATACAAACAACAATTACTCCTTTAGGGCCGTCATCACCTTTTCCTCCTCCTCCTACTCCTACTACTCCGCTTAGAGCACACTGGGTACAACCAGAAATCGCTTATTTCGAGAAGCCAGATGTAAGAGAGGTCGTGAGAATTGACACTAATAATAATGGGCTTACAGACAGACTTGAATTTCATATACATATACCACCAACTCCAGTTGCAGTATGGGATATTACGAATCACCCGGAAGATGGTTATTCTGGCGGACCTGTTGGGCTTAGCACATTTGATCGTGGTAAAGGTGTAAGGGATTCATCTATTACCGCAGAAACTTTTAGGGCTTTTAGAATAGGTCATAATGATGACGAATACTACAACTACGAGTTATACAGAAACAACCCTTTCTTTTGCACAAGAGTAAGAAATCCTATGTTTAATCCAATGATTCCGCAAGGGATCAGGTTTGCTGATGATACCTATTTTTCAATTTCTTTTGATGACATAGAGGCTCCAGTATGGTACTTGACTTTTGCTGCTCCTCATATTTTTACATATAGAGAAGAAGGTGGAATCACAGACCTTGCAGGCAATCTTTTGCGCGGTGCCCGGTTGCAGTTGACTATAGCGCCTATGCCGCCAACAATTCAATATACAATAGCTTCTGTTGATAGTCGCAGAGTATATGTAAAATTTGATGAATTTGTGTTCCGTACATATCCACTTAATAGAGATGACTTGCTTACTGCAGAGGATTTTGAAATAGTAAATGCAGATGGGACACCATATATTAACCACCTTACTGGCTTGCCTTTTAGAATCAGTGAGGTTTATTTTGACCCTCAGGATGTAAGACAGAGACCTCGGCCAGACGCAGATATTGGCAGAGACGAAAACGTAGCCGAAGGTATCTTTTTTATTCTTAATTATCCTCTTGAGCCAAATGACTTGCTTAATGCGAGGATAAGACCTGCCAGATTTTATGATAGCGACGGGATCGCAAGAAGCAGGGTGTCTAATCTGGCTAACCTGGAGATGAGCCTCGAAATAACATATCGCATAAGCAATTTTGCAATTGGGCTTGCAATACCAGTATGGGCAATGGATAGCTTTGATCCAGACGGACGTCATCCAGATCAAAGCACTGCTAATGTAATTATGCGTGATTTTACAGGAAAAGACAGGCTTCGTGCATCGGATATAACTCTTGAAGTTGTTCTTGATGAGAGATTGGAAAATAAAAGTGGTATTCCTGTTGCAATGTACTTTGACTCAGGTATTCCTGATGCTGTAAGAGTAATTCCACCCCCTTCTAACTTTTGGATTCCTTCACTTTTTCCTGGTTTTAACCGTTCTGCAAATAGTGGTGCGAGAATGCTTAGGCCTGTTTCTTTGCCATCAGAAAGGCATAGAAATTTTGTTATTCCTGCTTCTGACAGCGCAGTAAATGCTGGAAGAAATATAGAATTTATATTTACTGTTCTTGGGCTGTATGCTGGATATCTTACTAATCCTGAGGACCCAAGAAGCGTAACTCCATGGAAAATCCCTATCCATGGTATAAGAACGCAGCGTGGCGGAGTTACAATACTCAATAATGTTATAAATGTATCGCGTGGGGATAGGGCTGTATTAATGTATGATCTCCAGAGAACAGGTCATGTTACGGTAAATATTTTTAACCTTGCTGGCAATGTTGTAAAAACACTTGTAAAAGGGGTGCAGCCGCAGGGACGTTACATCTATACATGGGATGGGACAAATACAGGCGGAAGGCGTGTTGCGCGAGGAATCTATTTTATAAGAGTTGTTGGTCCTGACATAGATGAATTCAGAAAAGTAATGGTTGTCAGGGATTGATGCATTTGCCTGGTATAGCGGCTGGTGGCTGTCCGCCATTCCAGCTGCTAGCCATTTGTCACAACTGCTCCGGCCTGCTGTTGGAGCAGACTCCTGCCAGTATCTCAATACAGTTTGGGAAGTATAATAAGTTCTATTCAGAAATAAAATAAAGTTCGGGAAGAGCTATAAGAACGCTGCCGATGTCCCAGGTGTGGTGATGTGTTTTATCTGTAGGAGCTATCAAGAGTATTAAATGCTCGCCATCTCTTATATGAAAAAACTGTTCAATAGAAATCCTTGTCCAGCTTGTTGATGATAAATCTGATGCATCAGTTATTCTGTAAATTGGCGCGCGTCCACTGCTGCCAAGACCTAGTGAAACATTTGAAGACCGGAATCTATTTTTGTTAGAAGGATGAGGATTAACATCATTATTTGCTTCTGCTTTAAAATAAGCGGAAAACCTGTATCTTCCTGAATGGAGGTTTGGCCGCCCTGCTTCTGAAAAAGGGACAATAAGTCTAAGATTGTAATCAATATTGCTGCTTCTGATTATGCGAAAATCATCTATGTATCCTTCTGGATTGTTATGGTCATGTAAAATGGAAAAAGTGTTAGGGCCTGTTGCTGCAGTTACTTCAGCCATTACAGGCTGCACAGGATCTGGAAATCTTGTTTTTGTCCAGGGTAGTCCTCCTGCTGATTGTGGAACCGCTCTAATTTCATTATTAAACATAACTGGCATTACGCTAGTTGGGGCGTACTTATAAAAACTTAGGCGAATCATATAATTTATGCGCGGAATAAATGTATCTCTAACTGTTCCAAGATCAAATTCTATACGCCAATACAGGGGCTCTACATCTGTTATTGGCTGAAATTCGTACAATAAAAGTTGCCCGGTTGTACTGGTAAAGTGATCGGGGTCGGGGTCTTGGGGGAGTATCTTTGCTATTGCTGGGGTTGGTAGAGCTCTCCAGCCTAGAAGCGGGGCTTCAAGAGGGTCAAGAGCAGGTTCAAACCCGCCGTTCCGTACAAGATTAAAAATCTCAAGCCGTAAAGCATTTTCGCAGAGGTGGCATTGGTCAGGATCTGGCGGGCATACATCACAGCGGATCCCTGTTGGGTGCGCTGGGCCTCCACGCTCATTAGAATTAACCCCAATATAATAAAAATAGTCGCTGTCAACAATATTATATACTCTGGTATTATCAAAACTCCATCCAGCCAAATCCTCCGAAATAGAGCTAAATTTATTATGTAAAATAAAATTAACGCCCCTAAGATGCGAAATATCAGCAGACTCAGAAAGAGCGCAGGAAAAAAATCCTATTTTTAGAGAAATAGAGATTAATAATAAGACTTGTAAAATAATTAGCTTGTTTTTCATTTCAAACCTATATAATTATATTATTTATACCTAATAATGTCTATTTTTTTATCTGTATAGCTTGTTTGCATTATTGGCAGACTTTTATCTATTATAATATTATCGGAAAATATATGAAAAAACCTATGATTTCTGTAGTAATTCCTGTTTATAACCGCTCAGATCTGTTGCAAGAGGCTGTAAAATCTGTAATAAGCCAGAATTTTGCTGATTTCGAGCTTATTATAATAGATGACCATTCGGAAGAAGATATAAAAAGAGTTGTTGAAGCTATCCCTTTGATCGGGAGCATCAGTCTAAAATATTTTAGGCTTCAAAAACATTCGGGGATGCCGGGTTTTGTGCGGAACTGCGGCTGCAAAATAGCAGAGGCCAGGTATATTGCGTTTCTTGATTCTGATGACTTGTGGTTGCCAGGCAAGCTTGAGAAGCAGATTGCTCTTGTTGGCTACAGCAAGGTTTCTATTTGTCACACAAGGGAAATATGGCAAAGGGGGGATAAGATTGTTTCCCAGGCTTCGCAGCGGCATAAACGGGAAGGGGATATTTTCGAGGATTCTCTTGTTAAATGTATAATAGGCCCTTCAACAGTAATTATGGAAAGAGAGTTGTTTGAAAAACATGGCGGTTTTAGGGAAGATATTGAAATAGCGGAAGATTATGAGTTTTGGCTTCGGATAACGGAAAGCGCTCTGGTTGGATATATCGATGAGCCGCTTGTTGTAAAAAGGGCAGGGGATTGGGAGCAGCTTTCTGAGAAATATGGGCAGATAGAGATATTCAGGATAAACGCGCTTAAACAGCTTGTTGAAAAATCTTTTTTTAAGCCCCACAATATGGAGCTTGCCAAAAAAGTTCTGGCTAAAAAATGCAGGATATATGCGATGGGCTGCAGAAAGCGGGGGAAAGAGGCCGAAGCTCTTTTTTATGAAGATATTGCGCTTGGTTTTGAATCAGCTTTACCAAAGTAGGTGTTAACTTTCACGCGGCCTTGCGCCTCCACGCCTTTGCGTGAGGTTATGCTGAGGCTTGAGGCGCTAAACTTCCTCCAAAGAAGCGAGGAATTTTACAGCATTAAAGCCGTTAATCGCAGTTGAAACAGGCGTATAATCCGGCTCTTTAAATGCGCGCACAGCATCTTTTACCATGTTTTCAAAATAAGCTGTTTTTTCAAACAAAGGCTTTTCAGCTACTGCAAGCGAATTAAACCCGGTATAGTATGGGCTTTTTCTGCTTTCCCACTCTTCATAAATACCATTGCCTATTTTGATCAGCCCTGATTCAAATGAAAGGTCAAGAGAAAAACCAAGATAATCCCTCCCTGCGCCACATTCAATATAAACCGGCACTTTCCCCACTTTTTCATTTTTTATATGTGCAGCAATAAGAGCAGTCCCGCTGCCTTTATCGCAACGCCCAATAATTCTATTTTTTTTGAGAATCCCTTCGGTAAGATACATTATTATATCTGCAAGGTGAGTCCCATCATGCCACATGACATCAATAATTTTTTTTGTTTTACCCATATAAAGAAAAGCAGAAATGGAAAGCAGCCGTCCGTATGTCCTTTCGTCGATCCTTTTTTTTGCCAATATATAATTATTTGAATAACGCCTTTCGTGATTCGTAATTATTTTGACAAGCCCTTTTTTATGGTACGCTGCAATTTTTTTTGCTTTGCTAAGTTTGTTTGCAAGAGGTTTTTCGCAAACAATAACTTTTACCCCCAGCATTATTGCTTTTTGCACCATTTCAAGATGGGTATTTGGATATGTTGCAATAAAAACAATATCTGGTTTTATTTCTTCTATCATTTTTTCCGGGTTTTCAAAAACAGGACAATCCCATTTCTCCGAAAAAAGTTTTCTTTTTTTGAGCTTTATATCGCATCCTGCTGATATAACCGTGTCTGGATTCTCTTTCACCGCACCTGCATGAGTGCATGGCTTTTCACGCAAAGGGTCATCCTCAAGAATGCTCGCGATTCTGCCAAGCCCTATAAAAACGCATTTGATTTTGTTTTCTAATTCCATGTTTGTTTCACACGCACCCTTTTCAGGCGCGGCTCCATAAATCTTTTGTTTCTTCTTTAAGAACAGCAAGTAACTCGCTGTCTTTTTTTGCATATTTAATTATAGCCTGAAGAAATCCCGACGGAATTCCTATATCAAGCCGCTCGCCTTCTATTGTCTGAAAAACAACCTTTTTTTTATCCATAAGTTTTTTAAGGGCATATATGTGAAAATATTCACCTTTGTTGCCAGCTTCAATATGTTTTTCCCACCCCTCTTTAAGATATTTAAAAATATCAGGAGTAAAAAGATACCGCCCTATTGATGCTTCTTTGCTTGGCTCTTTCCCTTTTGCGGGTTTCTCTACGATATCAGTTACATGAAGTCCATCTTGTGCCAGGGCAAGAACTCCATACCTTTCAAGCTGAGGGGGATTGTGGATGCTGGACATTACGCTGCACCCTGTTTCGTTATATTTTTTTACAAGTTGCTTTACAAGAGGCACTTCGCCAAAGTGGAGATCATCTGGATAAGCTACTATAAAAGGTTCATTGCCAATAAAAGCTTCTGCCTGCATTATGGCATGGCCTGTCCCAAGCATTTCTGTCTGGCGCTTAAAAAAAATATCTGCTTCTGGTGCCTTTATCGCATCAAGTTTTTTTAAATTGTTTTCTGATTTAAAAAGAGTTTCAAGTTCTGCTTCTTTATCAAAATAATCTTCCATTGCTTTCTTGCGGCGTGAAGTTATTATAAGTAATTCTTTAATCCCGGATTTTATAAACTCATCGATTATAAACTCTATTGCTGGTTTATTGATAAGAGGAAGCATTTCTTTTGGTATTGTTTTTGTGACAGGGAGGAATCTTGTCCCATATCCTGCTGCAATTATTACCCCTTTCATAGCGCAATTATGATGATAGAAAGATTAAAAATCAAGAGCGATTATGCCGATTAATAGTATACACAATAAGCTCTTGTAAACGCTTACGTAGCATCCTGATGGCAGATAAGCTTATAAAAGCTGTTTACATTAGCAACAAATTTTATAGGAGATAAAATGAAGAAATTATATTTTTTGGCACTGACTCTTTTGCTGGTCAGTAGTGTAGCATGGGCGCAGACGAATCCGCCGACGGTTACTTATCCTGTGGGTTTTCCGAGTCCCATACCGGTTGTTTCTGGTCCTCAAGCACCTTTTCTTGGTGGAGTGTTTGATTTTTTCTCAGCAACAGATGCAACATCTGTGGAAAACCGCTATAGTCAGGGGATCTTTAGATCAACAGTAGATGATTATATTGATGTGCTTGAATTTGACCCTAATATTGGGACCTTCTTTTTTCTGGGCGGTTTCCCGGAAGGTGAATTAGGCTACGATGTTATTAACTTTGGCGCTGCGCACACTTTTAACTTTGGTTATCTTGGTATTTATTACCGCGGTCATCTTGTAAATGCCGAGGGCCATTCCGTAACTACTTTTGCCAGACCCGGAGATTTAAGTTTGGGGTTGGCTGGTAACCTGCCTGCTGGAGCTGCGGATTTTGTTGAAAAATCTTCTGAAAGAACTTGGGAAAACAGGCTTGCATTAATATATGGCACAGAGAATATTGGGGCTTTCCGTTTTGACACGATATTTTCTTCATATACCTATATTAGCTCAAGAGAAGGGGACAATTTAGCAGGTAATACTAATTTAAATCAAAGTATTAGGGGCGCTGGTATAGGACCGGAGCCTCGAAGGGCATTTGCTCTTACTTGGGGTGGTATGGAATTCGCAGGGCTAAATCCCTATATTACAGTTGGATACCAGCTTCCGCAGAGAATTAGATGGTCTCAAGATGTCAATCATACTTCTGATCCGGCAAATCCTAATGTCCGAACCAATGAGCATAAAGTATCTCAAGGTTCTATACTTGGTGTACAGGCTGGAGCTATACATGATGCTACAGGACTTTGGGGGGATTTAGTGTTTGCAAGAACGGGAGGCGTGACAGAAACATTAGATTGGCATGAGTTTGATGGCACTGCGCCAGTAGCCAGAACATGGGAACGCAGCACAGGCAATACAATAGCTGGTGGTCTTAGAGCTGGTTATTTGCAGACATTTGATGCAGGCAAAGTGTCATTTGGATTCCAGCCAACTATGCAAGTCGGCATAAGAAGGTTTAATAATTCCGAGACAA
The DNA here is from genome assembly GCA_009780675.1 of Spirochaetaceae bacterium. Lineage (GTDB taxonomy): Bacteria > Spirochaetota > Spirochaetia > CADAEX01 > CADAEX01 > WQTU01. Next base: position 14,438 of record WQZP01000022.1, read on the forward strand.
GAACTGACAGTAGGCCAGGTTTTAACAATGTGGATTATGATGGATGGTCTTCCAGAGACTTTGAATTTAGTGCGGAATTAGACGCTGGTCTTAAATTTCAGGCTAACTCTGTAATTGCTTTATATACAGGAACCAGCATACGGTTGTTTGAATATTTTAGCCGGAAACATACAGGAGGCAGTTATCATAAGCTACATGCAGATAATACTTCTTATATTGATACAAGAGTAGAAAATAAGTGGTGGACATTTAATGGATTCGAGTGGCTTGTTCCAGAGGTTAAATTGGGCATGACTGTTACACCTAATGAAAACCTTGTTATTGGCGCTGGTATATCAAACATTACAAACAGGCTTTTTAAAGCAGACATGGCAGAAATGAGCGTAGAATCTGGCGAATGGTTTGATATGGCTGATCATGACAATGCTCTTAACCAGTTTTTGCATATGTTTAATGACATACGTTTTGACCTTACTGTAAGCTTTAGAATGTAAAACTAGTTGATAGCGGGCAATGGGTAGTTTTTTTCATTGTTCGCTGTCATACTAACTATACATTGCATTGCGAAAAGCTACCGCAACAAAGCAATCCGGAAAATAAAGTGTTACACTTACTAATTTTAATTGTTTGATTTATGTTATGCAGAATAAAATATTAATACCTGTCTTATTTACTATTATTTTTACCATTATTTCATGCAGCTCCAGAGTAAGCATTGATGTTGCTGCGAACGGCGATATATCAGCCAATATGAACATAAGAATTACGCAAATGTTTATGAGCTATATGGATGATCTTTCAGAAGCAATTGGTATTGAAAGAAGTACAGATTCTTACTTTGATATTGACCAAATAAGAGACTCTTTTGCTGCTTTTGATAATGTTACTCTGGAAGCGATTTCAACTCCAACAAGGCATGATCTTAACCTTAGGTTTACAATAAGAAATGATGCAAGGGGAATCTCCGAAGCAACTCATGGGATTTTGAATCTTTCTGAAAATAATGGAAACAAAAAAATAGAATTTTTACTTGATCTTGATAAATACAGAATAATATCGCAAAAGTTTTTAATAGAAGAAAACCCAATTCTTTCGAGGCTCGCGCCATATCCGGATAACCCATTTACAATAGAGGAGTATCTTGATACAGCTGATTTTGTTTTTAGTGAATATTCAAAAGATGCTTTATCCATTATTGAAAACAGCTTTGTTGATATTGAAATAAATGTACGGGGGAGGATAATTTCTGCCAGAGGTGGGAGAATCTCCGGCACAAGAGCAACATTTTCCATCCCTGTTGTAAGGTTCCTTACACTTTATGAACCAATACACCTTGAGGTTATATATAGATGAAAAAGTATCACGCTTGGGGACAATGTTTATTATTGACCAACAAACAAAATAACCGCAAGGTTATTTTATTTATTTTTTGAAGTCCAGTATTAGCCAGCTTCTTTTTTTTGCAAGAAGTCTTAATCTTATGTCAGGGTTTACAGCAACAGGATTTCCAACTACCTCCAGAAGCGGGCGGTCATGGATGCTATCAGAATAAAATGAAGATTGCGCAAGCAATATATTATGCTTTGCCGCATATTCAATAACTTTTTTTCTTTTTTCTGTTTTAAATACAGGGGTATTTACAAATTCACCTGTACAAATATCATTTTCAAATTTAAATTCTGTTGCAATGATATCATCTGCTCCAAGGTATTTAGCGAGAGGTTGTAATATTATATCAAGAGAAGAAGAGGCAAAAATAATTTTTTTGCCATCATCTTTAAGTTTTTTTATGAAGCCTTCTGTTTTTGGATAAATTGATTTTTTTATGGATTTTTCAAAATTTTCTAAAGCTATATTTTCAAGAATAGACCTTTGAATCCCTTTAAGCTCCGGAACTGTGCGGTCAAAATGTTTTTCAGCCATCCTGCCATACTTATAATTAAGATATACATACGGGAGAGATCTAAGGACAGATGGAGATACATACTTCCTTTTTATTAAGATAATGAGATAGCTTAGAGCTGTTGATTTTGCCGTAATCGTGTGATCTACATCAAAAATTTCAGTGGTAAAATTTCCCATATCATCCCAAAGATATATATAGTCCCAAAGACAAAGTAGAATATAAGATATTATTTAAAATCTGTCTATATGAAAATGGGGCAGGCCATGGATTTTCATCCTGTTAGCGCAATTCAATGTGATATTTATACCCTTGCTCTGTTAAAAATTTCTGCCTGTTTGATGAAAATTCTTCTTCAACAGTATTGTTTGAAACAATGCTGTAAAAATATGCATTTTTCTCTTTTGGCCTTAAAATCCTTCCCAATCTTTGCGCTTCTTCCTGTCTTGACCCAAAACTCCCGGAAATCTGTATGGCTACCGAAGCATCTGGGAGATCAACTGCGAAATTTGCAACTTTTGACACTATTATGATTTTTTCTTTCCCTTTTTTGAATGCAGTAAATATTTTTTCCCGTTCATTATTTGGAGTTTGGCCTGTTATTATGGGCACTTTGATCATCTGCTGAATTTTTTTTAGCTGACTTATATATTGTCCAATAATAATTATTGAATCTTCTCTGTGATTTTCAATAATATCTTTTACGATTTCAAACTTTATTGGGTTTTCAGCAGCCAGCCGGAATTTTTCCCTTTTATCAGATATAGCATAGGGGACTTCAAGATTTTGCGGAAGCTCTGTTCTTATTTCAAAACAATTCGCTTCTGCGATCCACCCTTTTTCCTGAAGTGTTTTCCATGGGCAATCAAATCTTTTGGGACCCACAAGTGAAAAAACATCTGTTTCCCTGCCATCTTCTCTTATAAGCGTAGCTGTAAGCCCAAGTCTGCTTATTGCCTGAATCTCTGCTGTTACGCGGAAAACAGGAGCTGGCAAAAGGTGAACTTCATCATATATTATCAGTCCCCAATCCCCTTTTCTAAAAATATCAAAGTGGGGAAATTCAGAGTCTTTGTCCGGCCGCCATGTAAGTATCTGATAGGTTGCAATAGTTATAGGCCGTATAGCTTTTTTAACTCCTGTATATTCACCAATTTGCTCTTCGTTAAGATTTGTTTTATCAAGCAGCTCATTTTGCCACTGTCTGACTGCTGTAATGTTTGTTGTTAAAATCAATGTATTGGTTTTATATATTTCCATAACATTCATCCCAACAACTGTTTTTCCAGAGCCGCAGGCAAGAACAATAGTCCCAAAGCCATTTCCAGGCTGCCCTTCTCCGTAAAATGTAAAAGCAGCTTCTTTTTGATAATCTCTTACTGAAAAAGAATAACCGCTTAATGTTGTTTCTCTGAATGTTATATCAAGGTGCGCCCCTTTTTTAAGAGGGATTTCATCTTTTACAGGGTATCCAAGATTTATAAGCTCTTGTTTGACTGTGCCTCTGTCAACAAGTTTAAGGAAAAAAGAATTGTCCTCCATATCTGATAACATAATAATTTTAGCAATTTTTTTATGAGCTTTGATTTCATTATAAATTCTTGTATCTGTGACTTTGAGGATGAGTTTGTAAGGGTCATCCGAAGGGAGCAGCACTATTTTCCCAAAAAGCCCTACACTTTCTTTTATTCTGAATAAAATGTTTTCCGGAATATCATATTTAGACCATTTTTCAAGTCTCTTTATTATATCATCAGGGGGAATTCCTGCTGATGCAGCATTCCAAAGGGAAAGTGATGATAGTTTATATGTATGGATGTGTTCTGGTGATTTTTCAAGTTCTGCAAAAACTGATATATCACTCCTTGCTTCCTCAAAAGCAGGATCATGGACATCGAGTAAAAGAGTAGCATCGCTCTGTATTGTTACAGGCTTGTTTTCTTTCATGTAGACTAAGATTAGGAATTTTTGAAACTTTAGTCAAACAGATTTACATGGCTGATTAAAGAATTAAATAAAGAGTTATCATTCTTGCCATAGCTCTGAATTTTATTATAAAATCCAATTATGCTTGATATAAAATTTATTCGTGAAAATCTTGAGTTGGTTAAAAAAAATATAGCAAACAGGAGTATGACTGCGGATGCAGATATCGTAGTATCGCTGTATGATGAAAAAAACAGTTTGCAGCAGGAGATTGATTCTCTAAGGCAAAAGAGAAATGCAAATGCAGCTCTTATGAAAGGCAAGCTTTCTGAAGGAGAAAGAGCTTCTTTAATTGAAGAAGGGAAAGCTCTTAAGGAAAAAATAGCAGAACTTGAAAAGCTTTTTACTGAAAAAGAAGCTGCTTATAATAACGTAATGCTTGAGATTCCCAACATGGCTCACTCTGCAGCTCCTGTTGGAAAAGAAGATAAAGACAATACAGAAATAAAAAAAGTTGGCGCTGTTCCATCATTTAATTTTAAGCCAAAAGATCATGTGGAGCTTGGGGAAGCTCTTGATCTTGTTGATTTTGAAACAGCAGCCAAGGTTTCTGGTCCTAAATTTTATTACTTAAAAAATGAGGCTGTTCTTCTTGAGTTAGCGCTTATGAGATATACTCTTGATATTTTAAGAAAAAAAGATTTTACCCTTATGAGAACGCCTGATATTGCAAAGGAAGAAATTGCTGCTGGAATAGGTTTTAATCCGCGCGGGGATGAGAGCAATATCTACACGATAGAAGGGACAGGCACTTGTCTTATTGGTACTTCTGAAATAACTTTGGGTGGTTACTATGCGGGTAAAATTTTTGATAAATCGAATCTCCCTATAAAGATGGCGGGCATTTCCAGTTGTTTTAGAAGGGAAGCAGGCGCTGCAGGCAAACACTCCAGAGGGCTTTTTAGAGTGCATCAGTTTACAAAAATTGAGATGTTTATCTATTGTTTGCCGGAAGAGTCTGATTCATTCCATGAGTATATTCTTGGAGTGGAAGAAGAAATTTTTCAGGGGCTTGGCCTTCCGTACAGGGTTGTTGATACTTGCACTGGTGATCTTGGCGCATCTGCATACAGGAAGTTTGATATTGAAGCATGGATGCCGGGGCGCGAAAATGGCGGAGACTGGGGAGAGGTTACAAGCACTTCTAACTGTACAGATTTTCAGTCAAGGCGTCTTGGGATAAGATACAAGGCGGATAACGGCAATAAGTTTGTGCATATGTTGAATGGCACTGCGATGGCTCTTTCCCGCGCTCTTGTATGTATATTCGAGAATTTTCAGCAGGAAGATGGTTCCATACTTATTCCCGAAAAACTTGTTCCATATACGGGCTTCGACAGAATTAGCAGCATGGACGCTGCCAAGCGATAGAGCGCGGGGTGGCACGACACCTCTGCAAATTCATCCTTTTATGTATGTTTTTTCCTTATAGCAACTCTATTCCAGTTGCCAGAATTTCCCGAACAAAAGGGTTGCCCCGCTGTATCTCGGATATTTCAAATACAATCGGTTCAAAACCTATATGGCAATACTTTTCTCCGCCAATCCCAAGAATTTGAGCTACCAAATCAACCTTGCGTTTTCCGTTATAACTTTTTAGAAAAAAGCAAATATCAACATCACTGAGTTCGGTTGCGGTTTTTCTGGCACATGAGCCAAAAAGTATTGCTTTTTCTATGGGCAGTTCACGACTTACATCAACAGCATAGTCTCGCGCTACTTTGCTGACGGCTTCAAGGTCAATAGCCATGAGAACACCTCCCTGGTCTTTTTTAGAATTTGCTCTGCCTCACTTTTATCGGTCTGTCGCTCTGGGCTGTTTTCGAAATCCGGATACCTATATGTAATATACTGAGCTGAAAGGGAATCAAAAAATCGCAGATTATCTTCGCTAATAACTATTGGCAATTTATCTTTAAATCGGGAAACAATAGTTTTGATATTATGAATTTTTGGAACATTATCATCAAGGTATAGGGTATATAATCCTTTACAACATTTTTCTATTGCTTGTTGGCACATAAATATTACATAAAACCAGCGTTCCGTTGAAAACATTGCGGTAGCAGTATCAAGGTCGTATTGAGCCAATTCAAGCCAATAGGTATATTTTTCCTCGTTTGTCATAAAAGCACCATTTGCTATTACTATAGTATAGGGCAGATGGTATATGCAAGTAAATTATTGGCCTACATATTTCTGGCAATGAACAGTTTTAGTGAGTCGTTCTTTTTTCTGGTATTTGGAAACTCGCTGAATCTTCCCCACTCCCTTGCAAAAGAACTGGTAATGCCCAGAGAAACATGGTTTGAAACAGAGCGGGAATAGGTAAGGTCTGTAAACAGCCAAAGAACAGTTCCGCTCGAAAGAGCGCTTGTTCCCGGATATGGCCATAACACATAAAAGAGGAAATCTGTGTCTACCCTGCCCAGCCTGTTGTTTGCCAAATTAAAAAATAGTTTTGAATTGATACCATACCCGTAGTTTCTTAGGTCATAATGGTATCTGTCCGAATAGGGATTGAATGATCCATCAGGCGAATAGTAGTTGGATGCGCCCCAGAAAGTAAGCGCTGCGTGGCCTTTTACTTCCATAATAGTATTTTCGGAAAACAAATATTGATACTTTGCTGTCCATCCCAAAGCATTGCTGAACATATCAATGGTGCTGTTGTATATGCCAAATTCCCCAAGAGATATAAAGTCAAGGTGCATGGAAAGGCCTGTGCTCATTGCAGCGTTATGAGTATGTATGGGTGAAAATGAAAACAGGTAGCCATCGGAAATAAAGCGGTAATTAAGATAGCTGCCTGGATTTATGCCAAAGGATGCAGAAAGCTCAAAGTGGCGATAGGGGACAAAAGTGTTTTGGTCAAAGGGGTTGCCGTAGATGATATCGAGGCTAATATCTGCAAACTGTCGGTTATTAAGGGAAAAGAGATTCTCCTGAGTGTCTGTGCGCGAATAATGGGTTCTGACAATGCCTGTTGCAACAGAGGTTTGAAGCTTATAGAGATTTTTGCCTGTGTCAGGAGCTTGCCGGCCACCAGTCACGAAGATGTGGAAGCCGCCCATAGGGTTGATAAGAAATGTCAAAGGTAACGGTGAGCCTGCTGTATGAGCTTCCAAATGTAATCGGTACAACATTTCCCCCATAGCCATCGATCCGGGAATAGTAGTAAGGACATCATTGATAGATGCCCGCTTTGATTCCCCCATGGTTTCCCATGTAAGGCTGCCGAGGGAGCTAAAAAATAGGGATTGATAAAATCCGAATCCATTGACCCGTCCTGCAGTAAAATAGATTGCCCCTTGATATGGATGGCCTAACTGATTTACCAAAAAACCATCAGTATCTTCCCACTCCCAGGGGAGAGTGAAGTTATCCCTGATCGTTTGCGGTGTTGGAGTGGCCCATTGAAACCCAATGATTCTATTAGCTGACATAAGGACCAAATTGCTCAGGAGGGTTTCTCCGCTTGCGATAAGTCCGGATATTGCGATATCCCTTGAACTTCTGGGACCAGGCTTATCCCAGTCTTCGGTCAAAGAAAAAACAAATTGCTTTTGCATCAATAACAGCAAGCATAACAGAATACACTTTATTTTATTCACTCCAATTCCTCCGTAAGATCAAGCAGCCCATACAATTCCGGAAATCAAAATTCTTAATCCTATAAGGATAAGAACTATGCCACCTGCGATGCCAAGTTTTTTCTCAAACATATAACCCAGTCTGTCTCCAATATGAACACCCATAAAGCAGACAAAAAAAGTTACAAAACCTATTATTGCAGCAGGCAAGAATATATTTATACCAATAAGAGAGAAAGTCAATCCAACAGCAAGAGCATCTATGCTTGTGGCAATAGATAGAGTCAGCAGCGTGGTAATACCAGGTTTTTTTTCCTGCTGATTATCTTTTTTCCCAAAAATTGACTCATATATCATTTTACCGCCAACTATTGCAAGAAGTATAAATGCAATCCAGTGGCTTATATTTTCAATATATCCTTTAAAAAGAGGCCCTATGCTCCATCCAATAATAGGCATAATAGCCTGAAAGCTGCCAAATGAAAATGCAATTACAAAAGCCTGCCTGAATTTTATGCTTTTAGCAGTGACCCCTTTAATGACAGATACAGCAAAAGCATCCATAGAAAGGGCAAGCGCAATCCCCAATATATAAATAATATTCAAAAGAACAAATCTCCTATATAAACCCGCAGGGAGAATAAAAACCAATCTGATTGTAGAAAAATAATTTATTATTTTATATACTATTTACTATTATGAAAGTTAAATTAACACAAGTTGATGAAATAAAACAAATGTTTTCTGTGAACGATTTTATCACAGAAGCCAGTCAGGGAATAGGCAACAAACCCGAAAAAAAATTATCTATTTTCAAAACTTTTTCTTTTTATATTAGTTTTATAAAATTGGTATTTTCTTTGCGCAAGGCTGTTTTGAAAAATAAATGGACTCAGGAGCTTTTTATACAATATTGTTTTCAAGTTATAAAGATTTCCGAAAAGATCGGGGCAAGGTTTGAAGTAAAAGGGCTTGATAACCTTAGAAAAGAGCAGGGTCCTTTTGTTTTTGTTGGTAATCACATGAGCACTCTTGAGACAGTTATATTCCCTGTTATTATAGGCGCCATAATGAATGTAACTTACGTTGTAAAACAAAGCCTTGTAAAGGGTTCAATATTTGGTCCTATAATGAGAACACGGAATCCAATTGCTGTAGAGAGAAAAGACCCAAGAAAAGATCTTGATATGGTTTTAACAAAAGGGACTGAACTTCTTTCAGAAGGCTGCTCTGTTGTTATTTTCCCGCAAGCAACAAGAACGCCCCTCTTTGAGCCTGATAAATTTAATTCCCTTGGGATAAAACTTGCAAAAAGAGCAGGGGTTCCTGTAATTCCTGTTGCTTTAAAAACAGATTTTTGGGAAAACGGAAAATTGGTAAGCACTATTGGAAATCTTTATCCAGGCAGAACTGTTCACATAGAGTTTGGAGCGCCTGTAAAAATTGAAGGGGCTGGTAAAAAAGAACATGAAGGGATAATTACTTTTATAAAAACCCATTTTGATAGCTGGAAGAAGTAATTATATGGCAGATATCGATAAATGGAAAAAAATAATTATTTCACTTCCGGAACATATTTTTTTTGATTTAATAAGAAATTATCTTGGCGATGTTAAAACCCCTTTTAATAAGCACGACCTTATTGAGAAACTTGCAGTATTTTTGCGCAGAGAAAAAAATATTGAAAAGATAATATCTTTAATCGACAGGCAAGATGCTTCTGTTCTTACTGCGCTTGATATTTTAGGGCCTGTAGAAATCAGAAAACTTTATATGCTTTTTTCAGACAAAAAAAGTTATTATGATTTTTATCTTCATTTGCAAAATCTTGAGGAAAGGATGCTTATTTGCACAGATAAAGATGCAGCAAAATTTCCTTTGCTTATTATATCTCCGCTTTTTGAAGATATTCTTAAAGAGAAAGTAATAAATCATTCTCTTGTTATTCCGGTAGTTGATGTTAGCGATGATCTTAAAAAAGAGACAGAAACATGGTATTCGGAGTCCATTCTTTTTTCTGTACTGTCATATCTTCTTGGCCGGGAGCAGGTTCTAAAACTGGATGGCAACTTTAAAAAAAGAATAAAGGAAGAATTGATAGAAATATTCCCCGATAGAATGAATATAGATGCTGAACTAAGAATAGATATTATGCGAAAAGTTTTAAAAAGGCTCAATTTAGTCAGGCAGGAGGCAGATATTTTCAAGCCTATTGCTGAAAGATGGAAAGAGTTTATGACCCTCTCTTTTTCAGAAAGACAAACTCTTTGCACAGGCGCTTTTTTTTCCTCAAATTACAGATTATATTCTTCTCTTATAGATAAATTTATGAAAATAATTTGTACTGTGGAAAAGGGATTTTCAAAAAATTCATTATTGAAAATAATTGACCTTTTATTTATTAAAAATTTTTTGCCTCAGGAAGAATGGCGTGATGATATTATAAAAATATTGTCTGGTCTTGAATATCTCAAAAAAGATGGAGATTGTTATTATCCGAACCCTACCTATCTTTCAAAGATAAAAAATGAAAATAGCGCTGTGACGTGTAATGGCAGGGCATCAGGACACTTTATTCTCCAGCCTAATTTTGATATCCATGTTTCAAAGAGTATTGATTTTCGCGATGGTGTCATGCTTGCGTTTGCTGCAAATATAAAAAAATATTCAGATATTATTTTCTTCACATTGTCAAAAGAAAGTTTTTTGCGCGCCTTAAAAGCAGGATATACAAACAAAGATATTGTGGAGTTTTTTAGCCGATTTGCGGGGTATCCTGTTGCTCAAAATGTAAAATTCTCAATGGAAAGCTGGGAGAAAGAATACAGAAGTCTCGAATTTTCCAAAGGAATAATTCTTGTTGCTGATGAGAAGAAGAGTAATATTATTGATAATTCAGGATATTTTGGTTCTGATTTGTGCAGAAAGCTTTGTTGCGGAGTTTATTTAATTAATGAAGAAAATATGTCAGCGCTTTTGGAAGCTTTTGACAAAGCAGGGGTTGATAATATATCTCTTCCGCAGTCATTGATTTCGGATTCTGCAGAGGCAAAAGCAGAAAAAAGCCATATTCAGTTGTTTAGTGATGATCTTAGGGCTATGAGGCGTATTGATGGCTTTGAGCTTGATTATAATAAAAAAGCTTGTACAGTTCCTGAAAAAATAGATGTGGATTTTTCTGATATAAGAGAAAAAATCCAAAGTTTAAATTTTACTGCTGAACAAAAAGAGGTGGTTTTTGAGCGGATAGAGAGGAAGCTTATTCTTTCTGCTGAACAGATCAGCAAAGGGAGCGCTAGGCTTGAGAAGACAGAAGCCAGAGGGTTTGACTATAATGGCAAAGTAAGAATAGCAGAAGAGGTGGCAGGAAATTTAGGTTATTTGGCAGAAGTTGTTGAAAATAATCTTGAAGGTGAACCTGGCAGGCGGTTAATCAAGGCTGCAAAAGTTGAGAAAGAAGGCAATGTCTGTTATTTAAAAGGCACTCTCTTGCTGGATGACAGCGAAGTGACGATTAGCATAAGCAAAATGAGCCTTATAAGGAAAATAAGAACATCTCTTGTCGCATACTGATTTTTGCCCCTTTGCGCTGCGTAATGAAATTTAAAACCAAGCACCTGCTGGGGCGTTAATCGCTGGCTTGCTTAAAAGTCGCCTCGATAAAGATATATGTCATAAAGATTATTATTCTGGTCATAGATCAATCTTAGTCTTATGGGAAAACCTCTTCTGGGTCTTGTAATTCCCGCAGGATTAAGGAATATATCTTCATTATCTCCTGAATAATAAGGGGTTCCAAGAATTTCTCTTACAGTTGTTTTTGCCATTCCCGGAGTAATGCCTATAAGCATGTCTCTTGACCTGTGATCATATCTTACCTGCCACACGCGGTTATCAAAGAAAAAAAGATACAAATGGTTTGAGTCATAATAGAATATTACATTATCCTGCCAGTGTGCGCTTCCCCTTAAAGGATATACAAATCCTGGTGCGCCAAGCTGTGCGATTACTTCTGCTGGCGTAAGTCCCAAAAGATTTTCTGCTTGCAATAGGGCTGTATTGCCTCTCTCTCTGCCCTGACCATACAGTGGCAAAAGAAAGAGCAGGCCTATAATCACTGCTAATACCAGGTATTTATGCGGACTGCTTCGTCGCTTTGTTTCTCGCAATGACAAGTTGTTATTGCTTTGTCGTCCTGCTTTTTGCAATGGCAGGTTATTTTGGATTTTGTTCATAACGTTTTACCATAAAAATTATTATTAGAGTAATACCCATTGCTATAAGAACAACAGGCCACCATATAATGGCAAGTGGAAGAAATTTCATTGTAAAAAGCCTAAGGCTGAATGGAAGAAAAAACAGCGAAAGTATTATTATCGCAAATGCAGGAACAAAAATTTTTAATCTGCTGTCTTTTTTCTTTTTCAAGCCATATGGCAAAAGCGAAATTCCTGTGAATAACATAAAGAATGGCCATACTCTTTCTATTTCAATTCTGTCAAGAAATGCAGTTCTTAAAAGCAAAGAAAGTCCTGTAAGAGATAAAAACATTCCAATAAGGATATATATCTCTTTTTGAGATTTGAAAAACCCTCTATATAACAGGAGAAAACCCAGCATCAGTGTCAGAAATGGCCAAATCAATTCCTTGCGTGTAAGTATTCCTGTTGTTGAAAGGAGAAAGACTACGCCAAGGAAAATAAAAATAATTCCGAATGCAAGTAGTTTTTCTCTACCTGGTTTTTTAGTGTCCATAAAATAAGTTTTTACATATTATCAGCTATAAGTTGTCCAAAATCGCTGGTAGAAACTTTCTCTGCTCCGTCCATGCCTCTGGCAAAATCATAAGTTACTTTTTTCTGTTTTATGGTTTTAGTAAGCCCCTGTTCAATCAGATCAGCAGCTTCTTTCCAGCCAATATAATTAAACATCATCTGGCCTGAAAGAATAAGAGAGCCTGGGTTGACCATATTTTTACCTGCATACTTTGGAGCTGTGCCATGCGTTGCCTCAAATATCCCTATGCCATTGGCAAAATTTATATTTCCTCCAGGCGCTATTCCAATTCCTCCAACCTGCGCTGCAAGAGCATCTGATATGTAATCTCCATTAAGATTTGTTGTTGCGATTATGTCAAAATCAGTGGGTCGTGTAAGGATATGCTGCAAAAAAGCATCTGCAATAACATCTTGTATTAAAATTTTACCCTCTGGAATTTTGTTATCTGTAATGTCATCCCATGTAACCACGCGGTCGCCAAACTCGTTTTTAGCAAGCTGATATCCCCATTCCCTGAAAGCACCCTCTGTATATTTCATGATATTGCCTTTATGCACAAGGGTAATGTTTTTCCTGTTGTTTTTTATGGCATATTCAATTGCAGCTCTTACAAGCCTTTCTGTATATGCTTTACTTATGGGCTTGATCCCAATGCCTGTCTCTTTATTCAAATGCCACCCAAATTCTGTTCTAAGAAAAGCAGCAAGTTTTTCCACTTTTGCATCATCATGGCGCGCTTCAAATCCTGCATAAACATCTTCTGTGTTTTCCCTGAAAACAACCATATCTACTTTTTCAGGATGCTTGACCGGGGAAGGAATCCCCTCAAAGTATTTTATGGGACGTAAGCATACATAAAGGTCAAGTTTTTGTCTTAATGTAACATTTAAGCTTCTGATTCCACCGCCAACAGGTGTTGTAAGAGGTCCTTTTATCCCTATCCGGTAATCAATAAAAGACTGTAATGTTTCACTTGGAAGGTATTCGCCTGTTTCTTTATAAGATTTCTCGCCAGCAGCAACTTCTTTCCATTGAACGCTTTTTTTTCCGCTATATGCTTTTTGCACTGCAGCATCAAGGACGATTTTTGTTGCTTTCCAGATGTCTGGACCTGTGCCATCCCCTTCTATAAATGGAATTACAGGATTATCGGGAACAATAAGTTTACCATCTTTCATTGTTATTTTATCGCTCATGCTTGACCTCTTAAATTATAGATATTTACAACTAACAACACTATGAATAGTTGATATTTTAGCAATTCATTTCAATCATTACAATAATATGACCTATTGTTTCATATTATTTATTGTGCTATAATTTAAATGTTTTTAGAAGTAATGAAAAAAAGAACCTTATTTTTGATATTAATTATAATCCTGTTATTCTCAGTATCAGGCTGCCATACAGAAGGAAATTACCTTTCCCTAAATGCGCAAGACAGAGGCAGGTTTAATAGGCTTTATAGACAGCTTGAAGCAGAAACATCTTATCAAAAAAGGTTTATAGTAATGAGGCAGATACTTGAATTTCTGTCAGGAAAAGTAAGTAATGGAGAGATAAACCTTTTTCTTACAACATATGCTGAAAAAAATCAGGATGACCCTTTTAATGCTTATTATCTTATGGTTGTTGCGCGGAAATTCCGTGAAGATATGGCATTTCCATTTGCAGTAAAGTATTATGAAAGGATTCTGAGAAATTATCATGATCTTTTATATAGGGGTAATTCAATACATTTTCTTGCTTTGCGGGATCTTTTGGATATTGTTGATGATGATGAAGCAAGAATTCTCTATTATAGAGATAAGATTACAAGATTTAGTGATAATATAAATGTAAGTGAAATTTATTATCATCTTGGAAATTCCTATGCAAGAATGGGAGAGTGGGATCGGGCAATTCAAGCGTACCGCAATTTCCTTAATACTTATGATAGTTCCATTAGTGTTGATTCAGATGCGCGGGAAAGAGTAGTGGAGTTTTTAGCTTATTACAATGCAAATGTAAACTGGACATTTGAGTCTCTGGATGAGCTTGTCGATAAAGTAGTAAGCAATATTAATGTGGCTAAATTCAGGAGCGACGGCAGATTACTTAGGTCAAATATGTCAAGGGTTAATTTTTTTGCTATATCCTGGGAAGATCGGGAGAGAACAGCAGACCCGGAATTTATTGCAAATTTGGGCGTATTTCTTTCTCCAAGAATTTCTGTAAGTAGATCCCTTGATGGCGCTTCTAACCAGCATGAAGCATTTCTTAGAACAACAGGCTGGTCGCACAGAATACCTACATGGTATCTTTATTTCAGGCGGGTAAATTTTCCAGCAGATTCAGAGATCCATAGAAATTGGGAGTGGGCAGGTATATATTTAGGAGAAAAACCTTTTGCAGTGTCAGATGAAAGATAAACTTTTTTTTATATTTTTTATTTTTATTTTTAATTCGCTATTATTTTCAGCGCCGCTACCTTTTAGCGGAGATGTTAATAATATTAGTGTTGCGAGAAGTACTGCTACTCCAAGATGGCTTGAGTCTGCGCAAACACATTCAGGAAGAAAAGTTTTTACTTTGAATGCTCCGGAAGATAATAAGCTTTTTAATTACTATATGGAAAGATTTAGTTCTCCTGAACAACTAAGATGGCTTAATGTAGTAATGGAGCGGGCAGATATTTATATTGATTTTATTGACGACCTTCTCCATCAAAATAATATGCCGCATGAAATTCTTTTTCTTCCAGTAATAGAATCAGCGTTCAGGCAAAATGCGGTTTCACGTTCCGGCGCTGCTGGTATGTGGCAATTTATGAAAAACAGTATTGCCCCGCATAATATGAGAGTAGATGAGTTTACAGATGAAAGGCGTGATTTTTGGAAAGCAACTAAAGGCGCTATTGCCAAGTTAAAGCATAATTATGAGGCGCTTGGCGGGGATTGGTATCTTGCTCTTGCTGCTTATAATTGCGGACTCAACAGGGTAAGGAGAACGATCAGCGCAACAGGAATAAGCGATTATTGGGAGCTTAGCGAAAAAGGGCTTCTTCCCAAAGAGACGATCCACTATGTTCCAAGACTTCTTGCGATGTCGAGAATTCTTTCTCACAAAGGCAGAAACGGGATTGCAACACAATGGAGACCGCCAAACCGTTGGGAAAGGGTAAAGCTTCCCCACTCTATAAGCATATCAAGGCTTTCAGAGGCAACATCCATTCCTCTTGATGTGCTCAGGAGAGGAAATGCAGAACTTAATTTTGATATAACGCCTTCCGGAAGGGATTATTTTTTAAAGGTTCCAGAGGGGTATGGGGCTATTGTATTAAGAGCATTGGAGTCATCTGATAACCTTATGAGGTTTTATTTTTATCAAGTTAGAAGAGGCGATACTCTTTATGATATTTCACGCCATTACGGTGTTCCGGTTAGAATGATAGAGAACTATAATAGAGGAATAAATCCTTCTGTTCTCCGCGTAGGGCAGAGGCTTGTTATCCCTGCATTAAGAGATGTTCTGCCATATACTGGAAGAAGAACAGCGCCTGTAGAAATACCAAGACCACGTTTAGATGACCCCGGAAGATACAGAAGAAGTTATGTTGTGCAACCAGGCGATACGTTGTGGTCAATAGCCAGAAAGCATGGATCAGATCCGGATAGTATTGCGTATCATAATGGTCTTCAGGTGGATGGTATTCTTTCCATAGGAATGAGACTAAAAGTGCCAGAAATGGACAGTTAAAAAAGAGATAGTTTATGCTGCGTTATCTTGCTTCAGTAATTGTTTTTCTTTTTTTAGTAGGCCCCCTTTATGCCCAAAATCCCACATTTAATTATCACTCGGTTGTTGATTGGAGCGCTGGGGAGGTGGTTATAAATTTTGAAACAGTTTTTCCTCCAGGGAGCGGGTCGCTCAGAATAAGAGATAGTAGCGAGATTCTTTTTAGAAATAATTTTTTTAGAATACTAATAGATTCGATCAGCAATGATAAATATGGCCGGATCCATTTTAATTCATCTTCTACAATGGAAGAAAGAATTCAGGCTAATCCAACGATACTTTCACACATAGATGATATTTATAATAATATTGAAAGAATGTTCAATGTTCATACCCGGGATATGGCAGGTATGAATATGCAGTATAAGCTCAATATTTTTAGAAATATTGGAAGTTACTTTATTACGCATAGACAGCCAATAAGATCCGAAAGAACGATTTTATGGACTCCATCGGCCCGATATACCGGCATTGTAATTTATGCGGATGATATTTACCCGGTGCATGGGGAAAATAGGGTTAGCGCTCTCCAGGTTGCCCTGTTTCCAGAAATATATGATGAAAGAATGAGAAGAGTTTTGGCCAAAAATATGGTAAGACCTGCATATCTTGAAACATGGGGAACTGCCGGCTATTTTAGCGACCCGAATGATCCAAGGATAGCGCAGCGGGTTGGAGACAGGCCGTTATATACAAGAGCAGTCAGGCTTTTTGGCCGATATAATACAGATATAATAATACCTACAGTAGATGCGGAAAAAATTTTTTATAGGGGACAAAATGCAAATCTTATAGCAGAAGGAAGATTTGTAATTATAAGGACCCTGCCATCAGATACGCCATAACAACAGCATCTCCTTCAAGATGATCAAGCTTGCAATGTTCATTAGGCATATGAGCTGTGCCATCAATTCTGCTCCAGACTACAGCATCGATCCCTTTCTTTCTAAGATGCGCAGCAACTGTGCCTCCACCTATTCCTATAAGTTTTGATTTTTTACCATACACTTCCTTAATTGCTTTTTTCATAAGAGAAACAATAAGTGATTTTTTGGAAGTTGCGGGGGAAGAGCTTTTTTGCGCTATTTCGTATTTTATTTTAACTTTGTATTTTTTTTCAACTTTTTTGATAATTTTTTTAATACTGGAGAGCACTTTATCTACCCCTGTTGTTGGAAGTATTCTGCAATCCAGGTAAAAAACATCTTCGCCGGGTATTGTATTTATGTTTGGCACATTGGCTTCTTTTTTTGTTGGGGTTATGGTTGTTCTTGGTGGACCAAAAATAGGGTCATGATCCCCAATAGTTTTTTCAAGCTTTAGAAGTTTGTTAATAAGTTTTGCAGAAGCTGTAAACGCATTTATCCCAAGATCTGGTCTTGATGCATGGCATTGTTTTCCCAATGTTGTAAATTTAAGCCATAAAATATTTTTCTCTGCAATTTCTATATGTGTGCCGCTTTCATCTCCAGCATCCGGAACAAGCACAAAATCTTCTTTTCTGAAAAGATCATGTTTTTCTATAAGAAATTTGATGCCATAATCAGAGCCTGTTTCTTCATCTGCAACGAAAAGAAGTTTTACATCATATTCCGGTACAATATTATTTTCTACAAGAGAAAGAGCTGCAAACACAGAAGCAGTAAGCCCTTGCTGATTATCCTCGACACCTCTGCCGTAAATCGTATTATCTTCTACCTTTAGTGTGTAAGGATCGCTATTCCACAGAGAGAGTTCTCCGGGAGGAACTATATCAATATGAGACATGATCCAAAAGGTTTTGTCATGCTTTTTCCCTGGAATTTCAAGCACCATATTTGGTCTTATTCCCCCGTCAGCGCTATTATCTTCTGCATTATACCACTTTATTTTCCCTAAATTTTTTGACTCAAGCCAGGTTTCAAGCGCTTTGGCTTTTGCAAGCTCCCCATTTCCGCCGGAACTTGGTGAGATAGCAGGTATTGAAGTTAAAAGTTTTTGAAATTCTATTATCTCTTTTCTTGCTGAAGTTATATATTTCTTTATTAGTTCTTTTTCTGACATCTTTTTTACTCTCTGTAACAAAATCTATTTTTTATATGTTTATATATAAAATTTTAAAAATAATATATCAAATTACTGCAAAATTGGTATAATTCTAAAAAATTATGCTTCAGGTGCGGAGGATTTTTTGAAAGCGCTTATTTTAAAAACTCTTTTAATATCAATAATATTACTCTTTTCATCTTCATGTTCCAGAGGGGGGACAGGTTTTTTTGTCGCAATATGGCCGCCCGAAGAATCTTCGCTTAGATCAGGTGATATTGTCAGAGTAGTTTCCCAATCAGAAATAAGGAATTTATTTGTTATAGAAAATGAAGGAAGAATAAGAGAGGAAATTCCCAGATATACAGGAAGATTTTTTACCAGAAGAAGAGATGCTGAACAATTTTTACTGCAATATGAGCCGTATGTTGATATGTTCGCATACTCAGAAGTAAGCCTCAATATAAGAACTTCTCCTACTTCTTCTGCAGCCAGAGAATATAGATTAAGACCAGGCCAAGTTGTAAAGGTAATAAGTAAACTGCCAGAGCCTTATACGGTAGGTAATTTGACAGGGAACTGGATAGAAGTTTTAACAGAAACTGGATTTTCCGGTTTTTGTTTTGATAGACATCTTTCATTTTTTGAAAGAGATAGCGCTGTTTCCACAGCAGATTATGAGGAAAAATTTCTTGACAGTTTTTTTACCAACAGGTGGTACCCATCAGCCTATTTGGACATAATAAATAGCGGCAGGATTGCTATAGAAAGGCTAAGAACAGGTGAGGGGCTTTTTCCGGACAAGAATAATAGAAGAATAGTTATTCAGACAGAAAGGGACAGGATCGAATTTTCTTTTACAAATATATTCTTTTCGGGCAACAGCGCTATTTTTATGGGTTCGCCAGTTGAAGTTATTTTTTATTCAACAGAAAGAATTTATGTAAAATATACTCACAGAGGAGTAGACCATTTATCTTTTTTTACAACCCTTGAAATGCCTGTGGAGCACTATGTGCAAGAAGAGATCGGGCGTAGAAATGACGCTATGGATTTATTCTTTAGGCGGGGGAGACATCTTGTAAGTGATCTTTATGGTTCAATAACGCTTGGTGACAGAAGGGGATTTACCTGGACAGGATATGTAAACCTTGTGCCTGATGTTATTCCACTTGCTTCAGGAAGTTTGGGAGTGGTAAGAGATAATCATTTTTTAGGGCGTCACCTTGAGAGAAGATTTGATGGAGTTTTGGCATTTGAATTTGACGCAACCAGAAGAGCAGCAGTGTTTGCCTATGTTTTTGTTGATGGTGGCATACGATTTACGCATGTTTCTGCAAGGAATATTGAAAACAATATTATAACTTCTGTTCCTGCTGATTCCCATATATTATATTTTAGACAAAGTTTATTACCGCATGAAGGAGATCAATAGCAAGCCTGCGGCATGGACGCCTGTGAGCCCCCTGCGCTGATCGCCATCCGTGGCTTGCGCAGGGCACAACGTCCCTGTTGTAGACCATACGCCACAGGCGGGCAGCATCTATAGGAGATGCTGCCAAGCGATAAAGCGCGGGGTTGCAAGAGGAATAGCAAATAATGCCGTTTGTTAATTTAGCAAATATCTCTGTTGCTTTTGGCAGTAGAGATATTATCGATAAAATAAATCTCAATATATCTGAAAATTCAAAAATAGCGCTGGCAGGGGCAAATGGAAGTGGCAAGACAACTCTTCTTAAAGTCATTGCTGGAAAAATAAAGCCAGACAATGGTTCTGCTTCGGTGCAGAAAGACACAAGAATTTCTTATCTCCCCCAGTCCGGAGTAGTTTATTCAGGATATACTCTTTTTGATGAAGCTGATAAAGCATTTATCCCTTTCCAAAAAATGATTGAAAGATTAACAGAAATCGAAAAAGAACTGGCTTTGCGCAAAGAAGGGGAGAGCGTTATTTCTGCGCTACTTGAAGAACATCATGTTATCCAGGAAGCAGTTTTAAATAGCGGGTACTATGAAAGGGAAGGGGAAATAGAAACAGTTCTTACGGGACTTGGATTTTCAAGAACAGATCTTGATAAAATGACAGAAAGTTTTTCCGGTGGCTGGCAGATGAGGATTGCGCTTGCAAGAACTTTGCTTGAAAAGCCGGATATCCTGCTTCTTGATGAGCCCACAAACTATTTGGATATAGAAGCAAGAGAGTGGCTTGAAGATTTTTTGAATAAATTTAAAGGTGGTTATATAATAGTATCGCATGACAGGTTTTTTCTTGATGTAACCTGTAATGAAGTTATAGAACTTTTTAATGGAAAGCTTAGCAGGTATAAGGGCAACTATACAACTTATGAAAAAATAAGACAGCAAGAGCTTGAGTCTCTTGTCGAGCGTTATGAGAGACAGCAGGAAGAGATAGAAAAAACCGAGGATTTTATAAGAAGGTTCAGGTATAATGCTTCAAAAGCAGCTCTTGTCCAAAGCAGGGTAAAACAGCTTGAAAATATTGAAAGAATAGAAATCCCGGAAAGCTTAAAAAAAATGCGTTTAAAATTTCCCTCTCCTCCACACTCAGGGAAAGAAGTTCTTATAATAGAAGATTTAAATAAATTTTATGGAGAATTTCATGCTCTCAAGAATGTAAATTTTTATGTGAACAGGGGAGAGAAGATTGCTCTTGCAGGGAAAAACGGAGCAGGAAAATCAACTTTATTAAGAATATTATCACAAACAGACAAAGGGTATTCGGGAAATATAAAACTTGGCAAAGATGTAAGTATTGGTTATTTTTCCCAGGATTTTGAAGCAACTCTTAATAATGATAGTTCTGTTATTGAGGTAATTGAATCTTCTTCGCCAACAGAGCTTATCCCTTCCTTGAGAAATCTTCTGGGAGCTTTTCTGTTCAGAGGGGATGATATACAAAAAAAAATCTCTTATCTTTCAGGAGGAGAAAAAAACCGCGTAGCGCTTTTAAGGCTGCTTCTCCATCCTTCTAATTTGCTTATACTTGATGAGCCTACAAATCATCTTGACCTTAACTCCAAAGATATTCTCCTTGAAGCATTAAAAAAATATTCAGGAACCCTTATTTTTGTTTCACACGATAGATATTTTATTGAAAATCTTGCCACACGAGTTTTGGAGCTTGATGATGGGATTGCAAAAGATTATCCAGGAGGATATGAGTACTATCTCTTTAGAAAACAAAAAGAATTAATAGAAGCCAGCAGGAACTCTGGCGCGGAATCCAGTACCGAAACTATTTTGCGGCAAAATTCTTCTGTTCAAAAAGATAACAGGCCAGAGCAAGCCGGAGAGAGAGAAAAATTAAAACAGGAAAA
>WQZP01000023.1 GCA_009780675.1 Spirochaetaceae bacterium
ATTTCTCCCATATAATTAACATATGAACGCTCTTTTGCTGTATATTGGTTATAATAAAAGGGTACAGGTGCATTTGCCATAATTTACTCCTTATTAATATTATATATTGCTTTTTTTTATTTACAAGTTTATTTTCAATCTCTTTCCCTGAGTCTATAATCTGAACACTTTAACGTATTGCGTTTAACGGTTAAGATTAACAGCGCTGATGCCCAGATGGCCTAATATTATTATTGACATCTTAAAATGACTGTACGCAATATAGAGCAATTGCTTTAATCAACTCATACGGAATCGGCTTATTCCACGGTAACTGAATTACTCCCTTGTTACTCTTAAATCCTTCTTTTTCAATTTGAGAAGCAAATTCCTTTACAGCTTCAGGTCCAGGATATAGCCCTAAATGATTTTTATGTACAGCAAACTGAATAAGGTTTTTTTCCTGCCAAAAGGTTGGCATCTTCCAGGAAAGTTTCTCGGTTGCTTCAGGCATGACGGAACGAATAGTTTCTCGTACACGCCGCAAAATATCACGATGTTCTTCAGGCGAATGTTCTATATATTCGTCGATTGTTTTAAAATCTCCACAATAATGACTCTGATTTATGTTTTTGAAACTACGATTGCATTTTGAACATGTCCACATATTACAATCTCCTTTTGTATATTTTCAGTAAATCTATTATGCTTTTTTTCTATTATAATGACAATAATCTATTGCCAGCCGTAATTTGCTCCAATGGCTCTACATGGATTGTGGCATTCATTTCGAATTTTTCCAAAATCATATTTTCGACATTAGTTGCTATTTTGTGGCAGTTTTCATTTGTCATATTTCCGGCGAGTCGTAAATGCATAGTCAATTCTTTTTGAGAAATGTAATTGTGTAAATGCAAATGATGAATGTTAAATTTTTCTTGATAAATCAATTTGATCTCGTCATTGATTTTATCAATTAAATCCTGTTTTAATTCTTCACCAAGTATTTTTGATATTGATTCTCTTAGAATTGTAAAGGCTGCATAAAATATCGCAAATGCGCAAAACATTCCTAGAACACTGTCCATCCACCAAAAGTCTGTTGTGAATTTTGTAATTACAATGCCGATTAAAACTACTACAGATGATAATGAATCTGATCTGTGATGCCAGCCATCTGCTTTTACAATTACATTGTCTGTTTTTCGTCCAATGTAAAATGCGATTTGAGCAAGAATTTCTTTTACAACAATTGATACTGCTGTTATAACAATAGCAATTGTTCCAAATTCAACACTTTCCCTGTTTTGAAATCTTTCAATTGAACTTATAAGAAAATCATAGCCAATAATTCCCAGAATAAAAGCGACAAAAATCGAGGAAATTTGTTCCCACCGCCCATGCCCAAAGGGGTGTTTCTTATCTGCTTTTTTAGATTGTAATTTAACAGAAAACGCTACAAATACTGATGTCAATGAGTCAGAAAGGGTATGCCAGGCGTCAGCTATTAAAGCAATTGAGCCTGTTATCAACCCTACCCAAAATTTAACCACAAACAAAACTGCATTTACAACAACCGATAAAATGCCTTCAAAAACCTGTGCTTTTGCTTTATTCATAACAAAAACCTCCAATTGTAGTTCATAGGGCATAAAAAAACGCACCTATGGAACATTTTACTGTCCCACAGATGCGTGTAATACTCATCTGTTGCTGCACACAGCAGCCCAGCCCCATAAACCTAAAGGTTTATCGCCTGCTCAGTTTCTATTATATTCTTAGCATATTTTAGCTATTTTGTCAATAGAAAAAATGCATTGTGAAGCGTAACGTGCAGAAATGCTTATACTCAGATAACTTTGGCAATAAGCTGGATTGTATTAAAATACTTCCCATCTTCTGCTGCCTTCATGTCCAATGTCCATTTGTCCACGTACTCCGCATCCAATGCAAATTTTTCTCCCTTTTGGGGGTCAAGGCTTGCAAGGTATTCTTCCCAAGCTATGTCGTGGCAGGCCATTTCGCTGATATTAATAATTTCTATGCCCTCTGCCTTATTAAACAAGTCCTTCCACCATTCAATACCACGAACGCATCTTGCTACATCAGAAACATCCCAGAACGGTTGCATTTCCGGCGGAACATTGTCACCAAACTCATACTTCAACCCGGGAAATGCAACTGCAATGTAGCCACCCTTTTTCACATAAGAAATAAGCTTTGGTAGCATTTCCTCGTTATCGCCAAACATATTGTATGCGCCTACCGAAAAAATCACATCGAAATAACCCTTTGCAAAAGGCAACGGCTGTGTTGCGTCTATCAGCATCGGAACGATTTTATCTGCAATGCCGAGGGATTGAAATCTCTGATGATTTTCGGTTGGATCAGCAAATAAATCAGTGGCAAAAACCTCTGCACCATGTGCTTGCACTAGGTACAATGCCGACAAGCCCATTCCGCAACCCAAATCAAGGATTCGCATATTCTTTGTGATTGTGAAATGTGAAGCCAATTCCTCGGCCTGTCGTATTCCATTTGGACCCCACATTGTGGCTTTTAATAGTGCAAGATTCTTTTCATCAGCAATGAACTTGTTTGAAAATATATTACTCATAATTTTTTTCTTAGTCTATTATCCTTTTTTTATTATTTCTTTAATTTTAATTCAACATTTTCTTCTTTTGCATATTCATTTATTTTATTTTTTAATTCTTCAATGCTTAATTCTTTATTGTCTTTTATATATTTTAAAATTCCATTTATATTTTCGATTTTTAATAGTGTAGTTGCCAAGCAATAATAGCTCTTACTTCTTTTATCATTATATTTTTCAAGAAGAATATTTAATAATTTAATTCTTATTTTTTGTTCCTTTATAAATTCATTTAATCCATTTTCTTTTATAAAATAATGATTTTGAAATATTTTTTTATGAGTTACAAATGAGTCTTTTAAGACCTTTTCTTTGTTTTCATATCTATTACAAGGAAAATTATTACATAGGCCACAAGCTTCTAATTTGTTTTTCTTAAAACAGCAGTTTGCGAAAGCACATGGTGGACGACTTTTTGTAAAACCTAGTCCAAAACATCCAGGACATTTTGAATCACCGTCTGTATAAAATCTTGGACATAAGCCGCAATCAACGCCGCAACAGCCCAAAACATAATGTTTTTTGACTAGTTCATCAGATGTTTTTTTTATTACATCCATATACATTTTCTTTATATTCGGTTTTTCTTCTTTGGCACAAATTTCGTTAATTTTTGGTATTAGTTTTTTATTATAATCTGTTTCGAGTTTTATAATTTCTACGAGCGCGTAAGCAGCGCTCCACCTAACAACAGTTCCGTCAAAAGTAGCATTTTGAAGTAAATTTTCTATTGCACTATTTAAATCCGTTTTATATAAATACGCAATATTACCAATTATTTTCGCACATTCCCATTTTACACGAGGTGCCTTATCAGATAAATGATCTACAACAAATTCAAAACACGTTTTGTTAATTATTTTGGGATCTTTTGCGCTAGCAAATTCTAAAGCCTCAATACAAGTGCCCTTTTCAGCATCTTTTGCGGTTTTTGCATAAGCTAATAAATCTTTAATGTTAATTTCTTTATTAATAATGCTTTGACATAATACTTCAATTTTTTGTTTTGGCTTCAATGCTTTATTTGATAAAATTTCTGTAATATCCATTTTTATCTCCTTTTCATTGTATGAAAGTACCAGTAACTTAACTGTCTTAACGAAAATCGGACAGTTTTTTATATATAATTGTTTTATATGGAGAACGATAAAAAATTCAATTTTGGTAAAATATCAGTCAATACAGAAACAACTGGTAAACAGCCTAAAAAGACACCACAATTATTATTTCTTCTTTTTAATAATATTTTTATTCAACTTCAATAAAATTTCAGACTGTTCCAGTAAACAATCTTTTAAAGTATCATCGATGGTGTTGTAAATTTCAAGTATTTTCTCAAGTCTATAATCTGGGGGTTCAGAGGAGAACATATCCCCTTTTCCTGTCAATAACCAATCCTTATTAACGTTAAACGTGGTACAGATAAGTTGGATTATTCTGTCATTGGGTTCCCGTGTTCCATACTCAACTTGACCGTAAACCCCGTGACTGAAATATATGTGTTTGGAAAAATCCCTGATAGACATTTTAAAATGGGTTCGGACAAGTTTTAATCGGGTGTGGACGGTGTTCATGTTCGTATAATTATAGAACACAACGTGGTATTAAATCAAGACAGAAAATAGCGTATGAAAAAGTAGACATTTTCTGGGTTATTGAAACATTATATTGACAGTCTTGATATAATACGATATATGTATATATAAAGGACGCTTTCATGGAGAAAAGGATCGGTAAGAAAAAGAAAGAAGATGTTGACCAATTACATCAAAATTACCTTAAAATGGACGAGGTAGGAAAGGAAAAATTGAAAGACGTATCAGAGAAGATATTGGAGATTTACAATACTGTAAATGAAAAAAAGGATAAAACCCGTGAGTAATTACTCATGATAAAACAAACTTAAAAGGTTCTCGTATGGGAATCTATTATGGAATTGGAGTAAAAAGATGAGAAAGATTTTAATTGGAATGATAGTTATTCTATCAATGTTGGTGATCGGGTGTGATAATGATAATGGTGATAATGGTGGGGGTGGAGACGTAACAATCAATATCTTAAACTCAATGCCGGAAAATATTATTAGAATTAGGATTTATCAAGCCCTTGATCCCTGGGTGGTGAAATACGACAATGAAGCGATATCTATTCCAACTGGACAAACACATTCAATTACAATTTCTGGACTTACTTTTTCACTAATTAATACAGCTGTTTTAACTATATATGTTTGGACTACTGCAAATGAAGGTGATAATCCATATTCCCATATTTTTGGTGGTGGTCATATAAATGTTGAAAAAGGAAAACCATACAATCTCCAACTTCGTGAATATTATAGTTGGATCGGTCTTTTCGATAATTAACTACTAATAAATATCCCGTTATTATTGACGGGGTATTTAACTTCATAAATAATATTTACACAATTCTTTGAGATATTTCCAATACATTTAATCCGTTTTTTTTTCGTATATCGTTCCAATATTTTCAACGATTTATAATATAACGTTATATTTCATTTGTTGAATAATACCATTAATAAATCTTATATCTTCTTCAATCCAATAGCCTTCGTCATGTGCCTCACTTTCTATAATACCGGAAAGGTATAAAACAAGCTCCTGTAAATTTTCAATTATCCTTTCATATTGGATTGATAGAGACCTGGGGTTTCTTTGAAGCCACCGATTTCCTTGCACTCTTTCAAATTGTAGTAAAACTTCCAATAAAACAACCACTGTGTATTGTCTTGGGTAGCTATACCATGAATTTCCATAATTAAGCGATTTTGCCCAATTAAAGAAACGATGTTGGAACGAATTTGGCGACAGTAATCCCAAGGTCATAAAAGAAACAGTGTCCCTAAAAGTTATCTCACGGGCATCCTGTCCATCTGAAGCGCCGCCTGTTTCCTGAAAGTGAATTGTATTATTCAATAGTCTGAATGCTTCTTCTCTCAATTGCCTTTGCCGAAGATAATCTTCCGGATCTCCGAGCCTTATGTTGATGTGATGTCTATCATTAAAAGCTTCAAGAAATAAATTTATTATTTCATTGCGACCGGAAAACCATGACCATGATGGTTCAAATGAAGAATCCCATTTTAAAAGCCCATTTGAGATATATTGTATTATATGGGATGATAATTTACTGTCCACGCTTTCGTAATCATCTTGTGCATTTATTGCATTTGCACAAATTATGAAAACAATTAAACACAATACTCTTTTTTTTGGAATGCATTTAAGAAAATACAAATTATCTTCCATACTTAAGCAAGTATGAATAGAAACTATTAGTTTGTCAATAAATCGCAATGGTTCTGTTAAAAAATTGGCACATGACGTGATTAGATATACGACGTGAGGTGAGCCTGCCCGAAGCATATACTGTATGTTAGACGAAATGCACCTAATTTCTAATAATCCTTATATGTGTTATACGCTTTTTCGAAATAGAAATCACCTTTATATTCTTAATACGTTACTTTCACGGAATTTTTCTAATTTTTGCGATTAGTAATGGAGCAAATCCAATAAATATAACAACTATTAGCCAAAAATTTCCTGTTGTTATATTGTATGAATTTATTACATCATTTATTGTTAGTCCCATTAATAATCCTAATACGGTCTCAAACAATATAGTAAGAAAAATCCATAATACTCCAATTTTTAGATATATTTTCCTTTCTCCCTTTCCTAATCGTGGAATTAGAAAAAAGGATACAATGAAAATCAAAATACACAAAATAATACAACTTACTGGATTTGCATATATTGATCCAATCATGGGTTCAATAATACCTTCTCTTAATCCTCCATTTAAAATCGCGAGTGGCACAAATAATAGCCATATTAAAATTGATTTTATTATCATATTAAACTTCCAATTCTGCAGTGTTTGTCCTTTATCGCAAAACAAGGAATAAAATGATAATTTGTATGATGACTTGTTATTGGAACTTTAAGCAAACCTAAAATATTTTTATTCCCCCAATAATCCAATAACCAAATTGAATTCGGGTCATTTAGCACGCCGCCATTTTGGGTTATTTTTTTTATTTGTTCTGGCTTTACTTTTATTTTTAAATCATTAAATTCAAGAGATTCCAATATTTTTTTTGTAGATTTACCAACTTTTATCCTATATTCTTTTAGCGCTTTTATGTTTATATTATTATTCAATAAATCTATTTCAGAATTCGTCATTGAATTTCCTACATCTGATATTTTGATATTTAGTTTTGTTTGAATTTCTTTATTGAATACTGTTTCATTGTTTCCAATCAATAAATTTGATATAAGATCCTCTATTCTTGTCGTATGCCAAATACACCATAATATAGAAGCTCCTTTTTTAGGAATAATTTTACAAGTTTCAACAGTTAAATTATCCCACAAAAGATCATAAATTGTATCGTCATCCGTCTTATATACCTTTTTATCATGTACCAAACTATGATTTTTTAATAATAAATTTTTCCCTTCAGCAAATGTTTCTTCCTTGCATATCAATGATGTCCATTTCTTTTGATTATCTGAAAATAATTTTAATTTATTCTGTCTTTCATTCCAGCCTACAGGTCTGTTTTTATTTATACTCAAATAATAATCCTCTTAATTTTATATTAACATAAATATTCATTTTGTCAAGATTGTTAAATTATTTATACCAAAATTATAACAAATGGTGCATAACGAAGCTATGATAAAAAGGGTGCGGAGCTGGTATGTTAAATAAAGTTTGAAAAGAACAATGCTGGTTGTATCTAAAACTGAGGCAAATCATTGATAGCGATTAACAACCAGCACCGCATCGCCTTTTGGGGAACGGTCTCAATCAAATCATTACCCCGTATAGACGTTTGGTAGTATACCGTTTTTCTTTTCAATTATTCATTTTAACTTAAATTTTTCATTTCTTTTTATTATGTTTTTGCTGTTATCAGAAATAAATACAGTTACCTCATTTTAATTTTGAAATAATTTCTTTAACAGCGTTATAAAAATCAGTAGGATTATCAGCATCTGTCGCATGTCCAGCATTTTCTATCCAATATAGCCCCTTTTGCGGAGCATTAATTTTTTCAAAATACTCTGCAGCTAATGTGCTTGGAACTTGCCAATCGTCTCTCCCGAGAAGATAGTAGACAGGCACAGAATATTCCGTTGTTTCATAAATGCTATAATCTGTCATCCATTTCATGAGTTTCATGTTTGTCTTTGGGCCTTTTATCATTAAGATAAGGTCGCTTAATTTAAAAATTGGGCTTTTGAGCATAATTTTAAACAATTTCCCCATTTTTAGGGTAAGCCCATATTTTGTTCTCAAAAAAAAGAATTTCGTTTCCATTGCAACATAGTTTTTTTCATCAACTTCCATAGTTGGCAAGTTTTGCATTTCCATTAATTTTTTTGCGTCTTTTTTGTTTCCCTTAGTTTCAATAGCATCCTTTAACTTGTCATATGTTATTTTCATTTCAAGGCGTGTATCAATGCAATGCCCAGTGCCAATGTAGCATAAAACATCATCAGGATATTTGAGGACATATAACGTCCCTAAAATAGTTCCCCATGATTGACCCAGTAAAATAATTTTGTTTGTTTGGTATTTTTCCTTTACATAACAAATTATTTGCTTTAAGTCAGCAATCAGGTTTTCTATTGTCAAGTCTTCCGGCTTCGATTTATTTTTTTTCTGTGTTCTACCTGCTCCCCGTTGGTCATAATAAACAACATTACAAAAATCCAGATATGGTTTTACCATGTACGCAAAAAGTGTAGCGGATGATCCTGGTCCTCCATGTAAATGTAAAATAACTTCTTTTTGCGGTGAAGGATAATGCAAAAAATACTGCTTTATGCCGTTTATCTGAACATATTCCTCTGAATAATCTTTAATTTTAGCCATAATTGTATTCTCTTTTATAATCATATAATGTTAAATATCAAAATAATTAGTTATATATAAAAGTTGTGCAACAGGCACGTTTGTTAGACAAAGTGGGCTGTCTTCATTTTAACAATTTATTTATTAATATATCTTTTAAGTTTCTTCTGGAATCTATTATTGCCATTACATATACTTTATTTTCAATTATTTTATAATAGATCTTCCATGGGTGTTCAGTTACTTGCCTAAAATCTTTAATATTTTTTGCTAATAACGCAGGAACATACGAACCACGATATGGAAAATGATCTAGTGTATCTATTTTTCTTTGTATTTTTTCCATTATTGTTAATGCTGTTCTTGGATTGTTTTCAGCAATAAAATCGATAATTTCATTTAAATCCTTTTCAGCACTTTGAGTCAGTTTTACATGATATTCTTCATATTCCTTGATTTTTTTAGCCATTTTTTGTTAATCTTTCTCTTAATTCTTTAAATACTGTTTTTGAATCCTTTACATTTTCATTCTCAATGTCTTTTTCAGACAATTTCAATATGCTTAATAAGGCAAAAGCGTCTTCATTATCTTGATAAGTATTTATATCCATTAAAACTGCTCTAGCTTCACCATTTTGCGTAATAATTATTGGGTTTTTACGTTCATTTACATAGTCCAGCATTTTAGCCGCATTAGTTTTTACATATGAAATAGGTTTTACATTATCTCTTAAATTTAATGCCATATTTTTCTCCAGTACATATAAGATGCCATATTTGGTCTTTTTTGTCAATTGTCTTTTATTGTATATTTTTAATAAAACCGGACGTTTTTTATTCCAAAAAATTCAGTCTATTTCGCTAACGTTTTGAGTTGATGACGTTGCCGACCGCTAACCCATAAGATTTAGCTCATTACATACCATTAGGACTTCACTGAATACTTTTTCTATCTCTCTATTCATCCATGATACAAAGTTTGATATCTTAGTTCTATTGCCGGTGGCCCGGTTAAATTGTTGTTATATTTATCGTCGAAAATACTTAAGTCGAGTTTTTTATCGATTAAATGGTTTTAAGGTATATTCGTATGTGCCTTTAATTATTTGCTCAGACAAGTTGATGTTTAAAAACAGTTTTTGTCCTTTTTTGGTTTCTTTGTAGCGTGCCATGATATATTATTTTATCAGTTCGCCACGAATGGCGAATGCGCTTTATTATATCAATATTTTGTTGTTTTACTTCCACGTTATATTTATTTGCTTTGAATGCGTTGCACAATCGGATAAATATAGATTTATTAAATTTTGGTATGCTATTCCTGTCACTTCAGCTTGTTTTTTGAAGAAATTTATTGTGTCTATGTCAACCCTAATGGAAATTTGTTTTCGTAATTTTTTAACATATGGATTCAATTTTCCTTTTGAAAAATCATATTCTTTCCTCATAGTATTAACCTCCATAATTCTTGGATTCATTCCTGGTTGCTTTCCTTGCGGAAATTATCCTAATAATTTCATCATCTTCCCTATAACAATGGCAAACTACCAATAATTTTAGTAATTTACTTATGCCTAAAATTATAAACCTATCTTCATCAATAGAATGATCCGGATCGTGTATTACCTTTGCGTTTGGATCAAAAAATACAGTTTCTGCTTCTTCAAACGATACTTTATGATTCTTGATATTACTTTCATTTTTCTTTTGATCCCATATAATTTTCATGTATATATTATAATTATATTATCATTATTTGTCAATTATCTAATTAATACGTGGCATATAACATATTATATGCGTCAGAGCTGTCGTATATATAATATATTGTGTCATAAAAGCGTCAGTTTATTCAGCCTCATTAGTATCACTCAAAAATCACACCCAGCCAGTGCGCAGGGTCGCTTTTATCTGCTACAATAAGACCTATGTCAACGTTAGCAGTGGTTTCCGCGACCAGCCATCCGACCCCTTCTGCCTCAAGGCGCGCCCCTGGGCCTGGAATAGCTGCAAGACCCATGGCGTGGGAGTAGTGGCGGGATACCATGATAGCTGCCGGGATGTTTGCCTGTGCAACAATTATTGCCCAAAGCATGGCACGGCTGTCACTGCCGCCCCTCCCTTCGGTAATGGCAGTAACCAAATTTATAAAATCACTCCCTTCAAGATTCCTCTCGAATTGGAAGGCCTGTACAAAAGTAAGCGCTCTTTGCACAAAAGCCAGAACATTCGCATCCGTTTCGGTACCACGTGTCGTACTGCTGGGCATATTCAGGCTTTGCGCAATCTGCAAAGCAGCGTTCGCGATTCTGTCCCATGAATCCCTGTAGATTGCTCTGTAATAACGTATCCACGCATCCTGCAAATAAGGAGAAGCCAGGTACAAAGTAAGGAGCCTGAATTCCTGCTCAATCAGCGCCTGCGCATTAAAAGCATCGTGTTCCCGAATCATTGTAGTCAAACCCAGCCCACCTGCAAGCGGTACCTCCCTTAGTTCTCCTCTGGGATATGCAAACTCCATTATTGGTCCAGGCCGCCGCGTATCCATCAGCGTAGGCGCAATGGAGTTCAGGGCAGAAATATGAAACAAGTTTAAATATTCTTTTCCCACAGGCGCGTAAGCAAGGGCAAGTAAAAGGGGAGGGTTTGCTCTTCCATAAGTATTCTCGAGTTCAATGCCAAGACCCCAGCCCGTCATATTTCCGAAACGCAGTTCCATAATGGCTGCAGCTTTACCCCCATACTCAAAAAAAGATGTGTCGCCTGTGTTTCCAAGTCTATGGCTTATATCCTGCATCATCTCTTTGATGTTCTGATAGGTTCCATTGTGTACAGTCATGTCGAACATTGTCTCGCTGGGACCTCGAAACGAAAAACGGTCAAGTGCATTCCCTTCGACAAACTCATAACCAATCGGCAGGTACAGACTAAAGCCCCAGGTAGCGAAATAGAGTTGATTTGCTGAAAGGAATGCTGGAATGAAAAATAATAAAAGCAGGTATAGTTTTAACTTCATAATTAAATCTCGGCAAGAGAGTCAACTGTTTTAAAAAGTAAATTGAGAAATTTTCAGAAAAATGAAATTGAGCCAATAGGTGTTGGTATGATAATATTAGAATTGATTCCTCTTCATGAGCCGGTACCAATATGACATTTCATATACTATCCACAATTGATATATTATAACGATTATAGCCAAGATCAAATTTTTTTGTAATAGAAAAAATATCACCGTTGGTACAAGAATAAAAATTATAAGGTTACTGTAAAAAAATAATTTTAAATTTTTCGTTTTGTAGAGAAAAAAAGGAGATATTCCCATTATTAGTACAATAGTAATCATTATTATAATAGGGATAATATCCTTGCGGATAAAAAGATAGTATAAAACAAATCCAAACATTAAAAAAACAATGAATCCTAATTTATTCATAAATTTTACCATAAGTGCATTGTCCGGGTGATTTAGATTCTTAAACCATTTTTTTGCTTCATCACTCCAAGATTTCCCTGCAATGATTAATGATATTAGACAACATCCTATTGTGAACAATAATGCCAATAAATTGAATTCCATGCATTACCTCCTTCGTATAATTATCTTTTGCTGCACAAAAAGCGAACTTCGTATAATCTCCATTCGCGGATATAACACGAGGTGGAAGAATAAGTTAGTGTCAATAAAAGAGATTGTTTGATATTATTTTCCGCTAATATTGGAGGTGTTGTGGCGGACAACGTCACTCAAAAATCACGCCCAACCAGTGCTCAGGGTCGCTTTGATCCGCTGCAATAAGACCTATCTCAACGTTAACAGTTGTTTCAGCGACCAGCCATCTGACCCCTTCTGTTTCAAAGCGCGCCCCTGGGCCTGGAATAGCTGCAATACCCATAGCGTGTGAGTATTCCCGGGATACCATGATAGCTGCCGGAATGTTTACCTGTGCAGCAATTATTGCCCAAAGCATGGCGCGGCTGTCACAGACGCCTCTCCCTTCGGTAATGGCAGTAACCAGATTTATAAAATCACTCCCGTCAAAATTTCTTTCGTATTGGAAGCCCTGCACAAAAGTAAGCGCCCTTTGCGCAAAATCCAGAACATTCGCATCCATGTCAGTGCTGCGTGTTGCTCTGCCGGCCCTGTTCAGACTTCGTGCAATTTGCAAAGCAGCGTCCGCAATCCTGTCCCATGAATCCCGGTAAATCATACGGTAATACCGTATCCATGCTTCCCGCCAATGCGGCGAAAAGTAATACATCCTCATGAGCAGAAATTCCCGCTCAATCAGCTCCTGCGCAATAAAAGCATCGTGTTCCCGAATCATTGCAGTCACACCCAGCCCACCAGCAAGTGGTACCTCCCTTAGTTCTCCCCGGTTATAGGCGAATTCCATCATTGGTCCAGGCCGCCGCGTATCTATCAGTGTAGGTGCAATTGAGTTCAGGGCAGAAATATGAAGCAAGTCCACGTTTTCTGTTCCCACAGGCGCATAAGCAAGAGCAAGTAAAAGGGGAGGGTTTGCTCCTCCATCAGTATTCTCGAGTTCAATGCCAAGACCCCAGCCTTCCATATTTCCGAAGCGCAGTTTAATAATGGCTGCGGCTTTATCTCCATACTCAAAAAAAGAGGTATCTTCTGTGTTTCCCAATCTATGGCTAATATCTTGCATCATCTCTTCGATGTTCTGATATGTTTCATTGAACACAAGCATGTCGAACATTGCATTGCTGGGACCCCGAAACGAAAAGCGGTCAAATGCATTCCCTTCGACAAACTCATAACCAATCGGTAAGTAAACTCGAAAGCCCCAGGTAGGGGAATAGAGTTGATTTGCTGACAGGAATGCTGGAATGAAAAATAGTAAAAGCAGATAGAGTTTTAACTTCATAATTTAAATTTCGGCAAGGCGATATCTGGGTTTAAGGAAATAAAAAAACAGGCAAAAATTATGCAACTGATAACCGCTGCAATCAGTACAAAACCAGGGCTGCTCAATAAATAACAGCCCCCGGAGTTCAGATTTTTCATAATTGACAGAAGGTTCTAAATAAAGGATATTATTCTAAGGCGGTGATTTTGTATGATAGATAAAAACAAACTGATTGATACATTGTTCGAGCTAAACCTTTTTTACTGCGCTGGAAAAGCAGAATATTTTCTTGATTCTGAAACAAAATCCCCATTTTTTTTCGATATAAATTCAATTAACTCATTCCCTTTTTTTAAACCTTTTTTTCTCGACTCCCTTGTTTCTTTAATAAAAAAAGCGTGTGACTATGGCGACGGAAAAAACACAGAGTTGCTGCTTGCGGCAGTAGGCCATTCCGGCATCCCATTTACAGCTCTTGCCAGCGATAAGCTTTCTCTTCCAATGATATATATAAGAGATTCCTCAAAAAAGCATGGTAAAAAAAATCTGATCGAAGGTTCTGTAAAGGAAGGGATAGCAACATTGCTTTTTACAGAGACTCTTTCATCAAAAGCTAAACTGGAAAACGCGGTAAGGGCGCTTAATGAAAAAAAGGGTGATATAAAAGGTATTGTTACGATTTTCAATATGCTTGATGTTTCTGATGTAAAGATTGATGATAATATTATTCCTGTTTATTCTCTTATAGACTTGGCAAGTTTGATAGAACGCGCAGAAAAAAATAAACTGATAGATAAAAAAAATATTGAGATCATGGCTAACTGGAAGTCTCAAGGCAACCCTGCTGCAAGTAAAACCCCTTGCGTGTCGGACAAGGGATGCCCCAAAGTGTCGCATGATGCGCAAAAAGCCGCTGAAGTGCTTCTGGATATAAAAGCTGTTGCGCTTTCTGTGAAAGAACCTTTTCGTTATGCATCAGGAATTTTAAGCCCTATCTATTGCGATAACAGGCTTCTTGTTTCTAATCCGGAAAAGTGGAATATCATAATCAATATTATGGAGCAGATAATCAAAACAGAAGTAGGGATCGAAAATATAGAAGTTATTGCTGGTACATCCACTGCCGGGATTCCTCACGCAGCGCTCCTTGCGGAAAAATTTTCTCTTCCAATGATATATGTAAAATCAGAAAAAGGGGAAATCGAAAAGAGATCAAATATCGAAGGGTCGCTGTTTTACGGTAAAAGAGTTTTGGTTATCGAAGACCTTGTGAGTACGGGAAAAAGTTCCATAGAATCTGTAAGGATATTAAGGGAACATGGTGCAATAGTTGATTACTGCGTTGCTATTTTTACATATCAGATGGAGTCAGCGGAAAAAGTTTTTGCCGATGAAAAATGTACTTTATTTACTGCTTCGAATTTTAAGACTCTTATAAAAACTGCTGTTGATGGAAAATATATCACAGATGACGAAGCTGAAAAAGCAGTAAACTGGAGCAGTGATCCGCCAAACTGGGGAAAAAAATATGGATATGAATAAGCCCTGCAAGTCAGAAATCGAATATGGGAACTTTGCAGACAGACTCAATAAGTTGATCGATGAAAAAAAGAACCCTTCTGTAGTGGGGCTGGATCCGGCAATAGAAAATCTCCCTTCATCTATAATCGAAAAATATAAACTTTCCGGCAAGTCCGACACTTCATGTCGTCCCTTGTCCGACGCTTCGGATCGTCCCATAGAAAATATTTTCCATGCTGCAGCAGAAGCAGTATTTGAATTCAATAAAAATATAATAGACGCGACATGCGATATTGTGCCTGCTGTTAAACTACAGATAGCCTATTATGAAGAACTTGGAGCAGAAGGTATTACATCATTTAAAGAAACAGCTTCCTATGCAAAATCAAAAGGGATCATTGTTATAGGAGATGTAAAACGGAATGATATTGGAAATACCTGCAAAGCTTATTCAAATGCGTATATTGGCAGGCCAGATATATTTGGAAAAAAAATTCCCCTCTTTGATCTTGATGCAGTAACTATAAACAGTTATCTGGGTCACGAAGGGGTTGCTCCGTTTATAGATGACTGCGCTCAATATGGAAAAGGTATTTTTATTCTTGTTAAAACTTCGAATCCAGGGTCAGAAGAGTTCCAGGGGCTTACAACTGAAAAAGGGAAAAACTATTTTGTAATGGGCCAGCTTGTTGCGGAGTGGGGGAAAGCGCTTACAGGAAAAAGCAAGTACAGCAGCGTAGGAGCTGTTGTTGGCGCGACATATCCCGAAGAAGCTGCGATCTTAAGGCAAAATATGAAAGAGACACTTTTTCTGGTTCCGGGATATGGAGCGCAGGGTGGCACAGCAGATGATATTATGGAATGTTTTAATTCCGACGGGCTTGGAGCTTTGATAAACTCTTCACGCGGAATAATTTTCGCGTACAAAAAATATAAAGATGAAAAAAATTACAGCAAATATGCAAGAGAAGAATCTCTCATAATGAAAGATAACATTTCAAAAGCATTGATAAAAAAAGGAATATACAGATGGTAAAAGAAAACACAACCAATTCAAAACGGGCAATAATTACAGTACTTGGCGCAGATAAAGTAGGTATTATTGCAGGGGTAACAACTGCTCTTGCAAAACTTGGGATCAATATTCTTGATATATCGCAGACAACAATGCAGGATATTTTGACAATGATAATGCTTGTTGATCTTGAAAAAGCTGCAAAGCCAATTCGTGAAATTATTGATGAACTTGAAGCAGTAGGAAAGCAGCTTAATGTTGAAGTAAGATTTCAACTTGAAGAAATATTTAAAACAATGCACAGAATATAGGAACATAAAAAATGCTTATTCCATCCGAAATTGTAGAAACAATAAAAATGATTCATGAGGAAAACTTTGATATAAGAACAATCACTGTCGGTATATCGCTGAGAGATTGCTGCGACAGTAACGGAAAAAAATCAAGGGAAAAAATATATGATAAAATAACAAAGATTGCGGAAAATCTTGTTAGAACAGGCGAAGATATTGAAAAAGAGTATGGCGTGCCAATAATAAATAAAAGAATATCTGTAACCCCTATTTCCATGGTTGCAGAAGCATCTGATGATAAAAACTATACAGAGTATGCAGTAACGCTGGATAAGGTCGCAGACAGATGCGGAGTAAATTTTATAGGTGGCTTTTCTGCTCTTGTGCATAAGGGATATACAAAAGGGGACAAAATCCTTATAGACTCAATACCAGAAGCATTGGCAGCAACAAATAAGGTTTGCTCTTCTGTAAATCTTGCCACAACCAGATCAGGAATAAATATGGATGCTGTGCGCCATATGGGAATGATTATCAAACAGACCGCGGAAAAGAGCGCAGATAAAAATGCTATTGGGTGCGCGAAGCTTGTTGTTTTTACAAATGTTCCGGAAGATAACCCTTTTATGGCAGGCGCTTTTCATGGTGTCGGAGAAAGCGAGAGTACGATCAATGTTGGGATAAGCGGCCCAGGCGTAGTGCAGAATGTTATTAAAAGAGTGGGCATTAATGCAGACTTTGGAGTTGTTTCAGAAGAGATAAAAAGAGCTGCATTTAAAATTACAAGAGTAGGGGAGCTTGTTGCAAGAGAAGCTTCCCGCAGACTTAATATTCCGTTTGGTATTGTAGATCTTTCACTTGCCCCAACACCAGCAAGAGGGGACAGTGTTGCTCATATTATCGAAGAGATGGGGCTTGAAGTTTGCGGTACTCACGGTTCAACTGCTGCTTTGGCGCTTTTAAATGATGCTGTAAAAAAAGGGGGCTCAATGGCATCTTCGTATGTTGGGGGCTTAAGCGGTTCATTTATCCCTGTAAGCGAAGATGTAGGGATGATAGATGCTGTAAAATCAGGTCATTTAACTATTGAAAAACTTGAAGCACTGACATGCATCTGTTCTGTGGGTCTTGATATGATTGCAATACCCGGGGATACTCCGTATGAAACAATTTCCGCAATTATCGCAGATGAAGCTGCGATAGGAGTTATAAATAACAAAACCACTGCAGTCAGGATAATACCTGTCCCCGGTAAAAAGGTAGGCGATATTGTTGAGTTTGGCGGACTATTGGGAACCGCGCCTATTATGAGAGTGAATAACGCTTCAAGCGCGCCATTTATTCACAGGGGCGGGAGAATCCCTTCGCCGTTAAATGCATTAAAAAACTAAAATATGTTTGGAGAGAAGTTAATAATGACAAATCCTGTTTACGAAATAGCAGCAGTGCATGATCTTTCCGGATATGGAAAATGCTCTCTTACTGTTGCGATCCCGGTTCTGGCAGCAATGGGAATGCAGGTATGCCCTTTGCCAACTTCTATTTTGTCAACACAGACATCAGGTTTTAAAGATTATACTTTTTTTGATTTTACAGACCACATGGAAGGGATCATAAATCACTGGAAAAGCCTTAATATAAAGTTTGATGCTATTTATACAGGTTTTCTTGGATCCTCCAAACAAATAGATATAATAATAAATTTTATCGAGAAATTTAATCATGAAAAAATGCTCGTAGTTATTGATCCTGTTTTGGGCGATGATGGAGAGCTTTATGACACTATTAGTCAAACAATTGTAGAAGAGATGAAAAAGCTTGTAACAAAAGCAACTCTTATTACCCCGAATATTACAGAAGCTGCAATACTTCTTGGAGAAAACAATTACGACAAGTTATCAGATAAAAAAATAAAATCCATTCTTGGCTCTCTTGCGGAGATGGGGCCAGATATGGTTGTAGTTACAAGTGTTGGAACCGAGAATGAGCTGCACCCAATTGTAGCTGCCTATGATAAAAAACTTAATAAATACTGGAAAATCAAAAATGAATATATCCCTGTAAGTTATCCAGGCACTGGAGATATATTCGCGAGTATAATGACAGGCTGCATACTGCGAGGAGATAGTCTGTCTGTATGCGCTGCAACTGCTGTTGAATTTATTACAGAGGCAATCAAAGAAACTTATGCGCATAAGACCACTCCAAGAAACGGGATATTGTTTGAGAAAGTGCTTAATATGTTATCTGCTCCCTTAAATAAAAATGCTTTTAATATTTCGGAACTATGAAATATGATATTCGTAACAGATTTTGATGGCACATTATATAGAGACGACCGTACAATAAGTAATGTTGATATTGAAACTATTGAAAAATTGGGCAAGCTTAATGTAAAAAGGGTTATTGCAACCGGAAGATCTTTTTATTCTGCATTAAAAGTTATTCCTGAGCATTTTCCAATTGATTATCTTATTTTTTCATCAGGCGCAGGAGTAATGGAATGGGAAAATAAAAAAATTATAAAGACATATTCATTAAATAAAACCCAAATAGAAAATACTGTAAAAATTTTAATAGAGAACAAATGCGATTTTATGCTTCACAAAAAAATACCAGATAATCACTATTTTTATTATCATAAATCATCAAATAGCTCATCAGCAGCAGAAGGAGATTTTGATAAACGGCGCAGCATCTATTCAGCTTATTCCGAAGAACTTGATGATGCCGCTGTTGCAGATTTGGAAGAGGCGTGTCAGTTTGTTGTAGTGATCCCTTATAATACATTGTTATCACATACAGAAATATATGAAGATTTAAAAGAAAAACTTAAAAAAACAGAAGGGCTTCATATAATAAGGGCAACTTCTCCAATAGATAAAAAAACACTTTGGATCGAAATATTTCCCGAAGGGGTTTCAAAAGCACATGGGATAAAAACAATTGCAGACCGCCTTTTTTTGGATTATAATTCTACTGCAGCATTGGGAAATGATTTTAATGACCTTGATATGTTAAGATGGGTAAAAAATCCATTTGTAGTTGAAAATGCTCCTATGGAACTTAAAAAAGAGTTTATAACTGTAAAATCCAATAATGAAAATGGATTTACAGATGCTGTAAATAAGTACTTGGATATTAAAAATTTGACAAATGCAGGTGATGAATGAGAGGCGAAAAAATTATTGATGATGCAATAAGAAAAGTAAAAGATTTCCCCAAAAAAGGGGTGTTATTTTATGATATAACAGGACTCCTAATAACTCCTGATGCATTTAATCATTGTATAAAAAAAATGATAGAGCTTTATGAAAAAAAGGGGATAAAGCGTATTGCTGCAATCGAGGCAAGAGGATTTCTTTTTGCTTCTCCTTTGGCATATCATCTTGGCGTACCAATCACACTTGTAAGAAAAAAGAATAAACTTCCTGGCGAGACTATCAGAAAAAACTACTCTCTTGAATATGGAGAAGATTCGATTGAGATCCATAAATCAGATGTATTGCCCGGAGAAAAAATACTTGTTGTTGATGATCTTATTGCAACTGGCGGAACATTATCTGCTGCATGTGAATTGATAGAATCTGTTGGAGCAGAAATAGAAGAGATTTTTGCAGTAGTAGGGCTCCCTTTTCTTAACTATGGGAAACTTCTTTTCAAATATAAAATAAAAACCCTTATAGAATACGATGAAGAGTAACTGATGAAGCTCGTATAAAAATTGTATATGGGTTGACAATATCACACTATTTGGTGTAATATCTTCTATAAAAATACTGCTTGAAAATATCCTAAGGCGATATTATGAACATTTTTGAAGTCGTCATAAAATATGAAAATTCTTGCAGCATAAATGGAGCGTTGGCTTTATGACAGTTCGGTTTTCAATAGGCGCCAAATTAATAATTTTGATTTCTTTTATTGTAATCCTCTCTCTTGGATCAGTTACAGCTCTGGTTTCATGGCTTGTACACGGGGACTTGCGGGTGTTGGCAGAAGAAAATAACTTTGAAACAAACCGCCGCTCAGCAATAGAAGCAGAAACGATTCTTTCAAATGTGCGCTCCAATTCCAGAATACTAATACAGACCATAACTGCAGCAGGGGCAGGCAGCATCATGGCACAGGAAGCAATCGACTTCTTTTTTGAGGAAAATCCCCAGGTAGCATCTGTTTTCTTTCTTGATCAGGGTCAGGCAGAACAATTACTGCTCAACAGGCAATTCTTTACTTCACGGGACCTTGAAGCAGAGCTTGCGAGCTCCTGGTTTGGGAATCAAGGAAATGCTCTTGGGCGGGTAATGCGTGGAGAAACTTTGCTCTTGAATGCAACGCCTCACTTCGGAGGATCACTCCTTGCTTTATTTTTCTCCTGGCAGGGGAGCGGGGTTGTAGGAGTTCTGTTTTCTTCTGAAAGCTTAAACCAGAACTTTGGATTTGGAACTAATCAGTCTTATATGATAAACAGTGACGCAGATATATTATCCCATGCAGATTATTCCCTTGTACATTCTTTGGTAAATCTTTCGGGAAAAGATTTTATCCGCGCAATTATCAACAGTCCACAAAAAAGCAGGCAGGAGCTTATCGAGTCAGATTTTGAGTTTTTACAAAGCCAGGATCCGGCGATTGCTACAGATTTCCATGAAGTTATTCGCAAATTTGTAGCATTTACAAAGCTGGATATAGCTGGAGCCATAGTTATCACCAGCATTGAATATAACAAAGTTTTTGAAGGGATAGCTGCTACCACAAGGCGAAATATCTACCTTACCATTGCGGTTTTAAGTATTTCAATTATTTTTATCTGGTTCTTTTCCAAAACAATTTCAACCCCCCTAAGAGCATTGACAGTTGTAGCGCGTAACATTGAGGGTGGTGATTTTAATATGGAACTTAAGCCAAAAACACGCGACGAAATCGGTGTTTTGACCAACAGTTTTCAGCATATGTGTGCAGCCTTGCATATTTTCGGCAGATTCACCAACAAGGAAACTGCAGTCAAGGCAATGCGTAATGAAATAAAACCAGGCGGCTTGCAAAAACACGCTACGAT
Source organism: Spirochaetaceae bacterium (assembly GCA_009780675.1). Taxonomy (GTDB): domain Bacteria; phylum Spirochaetota; class Spirochaetia; order CADAEX01; family CADAEX01; genus WQTU01. Next base: position 21,290 of record WQZP01000023.1, read on the forward strand.
TTTCTTTTCCGATATCCGGGGGTTTACTACATTGTCCGAAGGTTTTACAAGTGTTTTTGGAGAAGAAGCTTCTGACCGTATTGTCTACTGGCTGAATCATTACTTAACTGCCATGATAGATTGTGTTGGAAAAACAAACGGCACAATAGACAAGTTTATCGGCGATGCAGTAATGGCTCACTGGGGCGCAGCTTATACAGAAGGGTGTCCGAGCAAAGATGCGTATAACTGTGTAAAGGCAGCCTTGTTGATGCGGGATGCTCTTTATCACATGAATAAAGAACGCACGCCCAATGACCCAGCGAGTCCACCCATCAAAATCGGCTGCGGCATAAATACAGGTATGGTTACAGCAGGGCAGCTTGGCAGTGATATGCGGATGGAATACACTGTTATCGGCGCCCCTGTAAACCTTGCTTCACGTTTGGAATCACTTACAAAAACCCTTGGAGTAGATATCCTTATCTCTGAATATACATGGAACCTGGTTGGAGATGAATTCATAACAGAAGAGATGACGTCGGTAACTGTGAAAGGCAAAGAAGAACCAGTACGGATTTTCGCTGTAGTTAATTTTGTAAATCAAGAAAATGGGCCTAAAACCATTGCAGATGTACGCAAACTTCTGGGCATAGAAGTTCCCAAGAATTCATAAGGTATATATTAATGCTACTGAAAAAAAATAAAAAACCAGTAAAGGTTGAGCCTGTTGACAATTTGCGACCTCTTGAGCCCAAGCGTTTGAGACCAAGAGATATTATAGTAACTATTTTACTTCTTCTTATAGCGTTATTAAATATAAATTTATTCAGAATAGATTTTCAGCGGACTATAACTCTGCGAAATGTAGAACCTGTTGGTTATGTTGTAATAAGGGAGAACGTTGTCCAGCGCAGGCTTATAGATCACGTGCTTTGGGACAGGCTGACAACAGAATCACCAGTGTATCCTGGAGACTTGATCCGCGTTGCACCGCTTTCTGCTGCGACTCTGTTTTTTGATGCCAACAGCATTGATTTAAGTGAAAATACACTTATACGCATAACACAGGCAGCAGATGGTGAAACCTTACAGATTACTATGAATGAAGGAGCTCTTTCCATTGCTACTACTTCGGATAGCAGGAGAGTATCTGTAGATATAAATGGTCGCCAGGTATTACCAGTTGGAGCAGCTATACTCAACATTACAGCTGCAGAAGATGGCATGGTGGTGCAGGTGGCCGAAGGAACAGCGCGATTTATTGATATTGACGAGAGGCGGTCGCGGGAAATCCAGGCAGGCAGCCTTATTAGTCTTGATGCAAGTGGTTTTGAGCGCGAGGATAAAGCAGTAGTAATAATGCACCCTGCTTTAAATGATCGTTTTATTAATGCTGACCCAGGTCTTTTTTCTCTCAACTTTTTATGGAGCAGGATAAATCTTGACGCTAATGAATTATTGCGCCTGGAAGTTGCTACAGACAGAAACTTTAATAATATTTTATATATTCATGAAGATTTGGACACACAAGCGCAAATTGTTGTTGATAATGGGCTTTGGCACTGGAGGCTTTCTAATGAAGATAGTGTTCTTGGCAAAGGGCGATTTATAATAGCAGATGGCGCAGCGCAGCAATTAAAAAGCCCTGTTGAAAACAGCGTATTTACTTATACAGATGAATTGCCTGTAGTGAATTTCCAGTGGTTTGAGGTAGATAGAGCGTCTTCTTACATTCTGGAAATCTGCGATACCCCTTCTTTTGTTAATCCACAAATCCAGAGGCATAGCCAAATAACTTTTTTTACAGATTCAAGTTTTGGGACTGGAACATGGTATTGGCGGGTGAAGCCTGTTTTTCCCATTGTTTTCAAAGGGGACTCTTCGTTTTCACAAGTTTCAGATTTTAGAGTTGAGCATGTATCTTCTCATGAGGAGCAACGTGATGTCCGTTATCGCGGGGAGAGACGTGCTGTTGCCCCTCCTCAGGAAGAGCAACGTGTTGCTGTACGTCCTCAGGCAGAGCAGCCTGCTGTTATCCCTCCTAGGGAAGAGCCGCGTGTTGCTGTTGCCCCTCCTCAGGAAGAGCAACGTGTTGCTGTACGTCCTCAGGCAGAGCAGCCTGCTGTTATCCCTCCTAGGGAAGAGCCGCGTCCTGTTATTGTCCCTCTTCAGGAAGAGCCGCGTGTTGTTGTTCCTCCTCGTGAAGAGCCGCGTGTTGTTCCTCCTCCTCCTCCTAGAGAAGCGCCACGTGTTCTTCTGGAAGAGAGGCGAGACGAAGCAACTCAGGAGCCTGTTGCTTCTGTTATATCACAGCCAACGCCGCCCCCTCTCTTGGCAGCGCCGCGAAATTTGTCGCCAGCACAAGGACGACGTTATACAATGAGAGACCTGCAAACCCAGAGAAGCCTTAACTTTAGCTGGCGAGCAGTAAGTGGAGCCAATGCTTATATCTTCACCATTTATCAGCAAATTGCAGATGGTGGCAGGCAGCAAATTTATCGCACACAGCCTTTAACGCGTACAAATTATTTGCTTGAAGATCTGCAAATTTTAGATAGAGGGACTTTTATCTGGCAGGTAGAAGCTGTAACTGTGGGATCAGATGGCGCTATCAACCGACGCGGTAACATGGCGGAAAACACATTTATTATGGACATCTATTTCCCCGATACTGTACGGGTAGAAGGGGCAGGGATCATGTATGCGAATTAGAAATTTATGTTTAATGGTATTATTGCTTTTTATATTAACACCTGTTCTCTATGCGCAATCCGATGAACAACGTTTTGGACGACGGATTTTTTGGCAAGGTACTGGACACGTCCTGCATTATGCTGTGGAAATCGAAAGACAAGACCGTGGAACTTACAGAAGCCATTTGCGTGAATTTACCACATTGCTTCATTTAGATGTTTCTTTGCCCTTGGGCGAATATCGGTTTCGCATAATTCCCTATGATATTCTTGGACGGTCTGTTGAAGGAACAGAGTGGATATACTTTGTCGTCCGCCCTGGACTTGACCCTGAAATTACTGAAGGAGTTCAGGTAATTAGTGGTGAACGAGGTCTGGACATTGATAGTCCCTATCGTGCTCCAGCGACCATACGGTGGGAGAGGCGATCAACAAGAAGGGTTCCAAGGTGGGACAATAGATTCAATACACTGGGTATTTCTTTTGGTACTTCTTTTACAGAACCATTGCTTATTGCTACGCTACACGGAACCTATTCTCCAGTCCGGAATTTCTATATAGAGCTTGGTTGTGATGTTGGTTTTCTCAGTGCAGATAAAGATATCAATGATTATTTTTCAATATATCCTTTTGGGCGCTTAGGATTTTTTCTCCCATTTGAGGAAGGAGCCGGTTTTTTCATAGGTGCTGGTGGCGGCTATCAAATAGCCAATTATACTATTGGACGTAGAAGAATCAGCCAGGATGTTTTTAAGGCCAACTTTAATACAGGCCTTGTCGTGGCTGATTTTTTAATTATTTCCTACACACTGCTTACTGATTTTAGGTCGACAAACAATAAAATTTCAGTGGGCTATATTTATAGATTTTGATAGGAAAACAATTCTGTCGGATAAGCCAACTGCATAACAAATATTACTTTTAATATCTTGACATAAAACCAATATTTGGATATTTTTATAATTCAAATACGAGTTTTTTCGTGTTTTGTTTAAACCCAGTGCCCGATAGTGTAACGGTAACACTCAAGATTCTGGCTCTTGTTTTGGGGGTTCAAATCCTCCTCGGGCAGCTATTTTTATTAGCAAGTGAAAAGTAAATCTTTACAGTATAAAGACTTACTTAATACATTTCCCTCAAAACTCCAAAAGTGTCCGCAAAGTGTCCGCAAATTTTGCTTGTCTTATTCAAAAACCTAAAATATAATAGCAAAATATGGATGATTACAGGTTTATTGAAAGACAAGGTCGAAAAATACAAGTTGTTTTTAGGATATTGCCCGGCAAGGAAATATCAACTGGTACAGATTGCAAAAGTGAAGCTATTAAATTTGCAGAAAGATATTTGCAAGACTTTGATGTTAAGAAAACGGGGAAGATTCCTACATTTAAAGAAATTGCATATGGCTTTTACGCTAATGATAAATATGGGTATATAAAGCAATTAGAGAAAAAAAAGAAATACCATCGAGCTATTCACTGGGCAGAACAAGAGGGGAGGATCCAAAATTATTGGATTCCAAAGTTTGGAAGTTTTTTAATATCTGCGATAACGGCAAAGATGATTGATAATTGGTATATGGATTTAACAGATTGTCATGGCAAATCAAAGCAGTTAGCAGATAGCACAAAAAATAAAATACTTTATGCAGGCAAGCCTATTTTTAAAATGGCGGTAAGAGAAAAAATAATCAGAGAAAATCCGACAAGGGAAATTACTAAAATAACCGAAGAAAACAAGCCAAGAAAGCCATTTTGTGACTTTGAACTTGCAAAGTTATTTCCGGAAGATGAAAGTGAGTTACTGAAAATATGGCTTACAAGAAAATGGATCAGCTATTTCTTAATTATGCGTGATACCGGCTGGAGACCTGGAGAAATTGCTGGACTAATAAGGATAAACTATTACCCACACATTGGAGGCGTATACACAGACCAATCAATTGAGGCATATTCGGGTAGTGTAAAAAAGAAAATAAAAACAACAGACAACGGCAAGGCGTTTAAAATTGGATATTTAAGCGAAGCAACAATAATACAACTTAACAAATATTTGGAAGAAGAAAATCCTGGAATCAATGATTTAATTTTTACCTCTACAAAAAATACAGGATTAAAACCAGAAGTATCACTTAAACACTTTAAAGCATCTTGCAAAAGAGCAGGGGTCATTATTGGCGACAGAACACAATATAGTTTGCGCCATACTTTTGATACAAAAATGTTAGAAGGTTTAGACAAAGATACAGTTAGTGTCTTAATGGGTCATGTTGCTTATCGACCAGAATATGACCATCGGAGCGCAGAGACATTGCTAAGGCAATATAAGGGCGCACGAGAAAAGATAGAGCAAAGCTTTAAAATAGGCTGAGCCGTTAATTATATAAAAATATTTCAATTACATTTAATATTAATAACAATGGTTATGAAGCCAATTATTGCCACTAATAATAAGAATAACTTAAAGAATAATTGATAATATGCATATTACTATGACAATATTTTTTTTCATGTTTGATATTATAATATAAAAACAAATATTTTAAAATAGTATTTTCTTATTTTTTCTGAGGCTTTGTTAAAATACAAATAGACGAATTCTAAAAAGGTGTATCCTGTAAAGTAGTCCATACTGTGCCATTATTAGAGTATGCAATATTACCATTTTGTCCAACGACAACAAATTGGTTATTAGCATAGGCAATATCAAGACGGGCTGAAGTATGAGAGAATGGCACTAAAGTGATGATAATATCATTTATCCCATCGCTAGATCTTACTATTCTTCCACTAGCACCTAAAGTAACGAACTCGTTATTGATGGATAATATAGTTTGCACAGTATCAAAATCTTCAAAAAAAGATGAAATATTGCTCCATGTTACTCCTCCATCTGTAGACCGAGCCATTTTACCTCTCGTGCCACCCACTAAGAATGTATTATTGAAATTATTAAAACCTATTGATGTGGGTTGCCCTAAAGGGACTGTTTGTAAAAAAAGATTAGTTGAAACAGTAGACCAGCTTACTCCTCCATCTGTAGATGATGATATTCTAGGATTAGATGCTGAGCCGACAGCGACAAATTTATTATTCCCATAAGTAATGTCAAGGATTTGGTCGAAAGTGTTGAAGGTACTATTATTTACAGCAGTCCATGATATACCATTTGCAGAATGTGCTATCCTGCCTCTGTTTCCGACAGCAACAAATCTATTATTTCCAAATGCAATACTATTAATGCTTGTTCTACCAAATGAGGTATTATTTACAGCAGTCCATGATACGCCGTCTGTGGAATATGCCATGTTGCCATTGTCTCCTACCGCAACAAACTTATTATTGCCCCATACAATATCTGTGATATTTTCCTCATGGTTAGTGAATGGATTGTTCTTTGGTTTTACAGCAGTCCATGATATACCATCTGCGGAATGTGCCATGTTGCCTCTGTTTCCGACAGCAACAAATTTTTCATATCCGACAAGACCGCCCCATGCAATGCCTCTGATAGTGTTGCCGGTAAGTATTAAGTTGATGTTATCGGTATCACTATTCCAGTTGTCATTAGTATTATCTTCATTAGTATTTTCTGTTATATTACAAGCTATCACTGCTAAAAGAGCAATAATCCCTAGAAGTTTAAACGAAGTTTTCAAAAAAAATCCTTTTATTATATACTATATTTTTCATATTAGAATCTAATTTTACTTCCTGTAAATATAATGTAAAAAGTAGATATTTTGCAACTATTTTTTATATGGATTTTTTAGTCCTTTTATTTTTGTGAGCTTATTTTATATGAGGTATAAATCCCTTGAATTTCATATTCGGTGGAATCTACTTCTATTTTTTTATCCGATCCATCTTCGTAGCATAAAAATGTTTTTCCATTTTTAATTAAAATCCTTTTTAGAGTGGAGGAATTTTCAAATCTTACAAGCATTATTTCTCCATTTATAGCCTCATAAGCTTTTCTAATTAAAACAATATCTCCGTCATTTATTCCTGCCTCTACCATTGAATATCCTTTAATCGTCACCCATAAGTGTTCTTCTGGTTTCCCCTTTAATAGCTTTATAGGGAATGGGAGTTGGTCTGTTATCGGGTTTGTATCTATTTCTAATGGTTTACTTGCTGCTGTGCGTCCATAATGCGGGATCATTACCATTTCTCCTTCATCAAAAAATTTAACATTATTATCTATTTTATATTTAGGTGCTTTTTCAGTGACAAAATCGATTGTTTTATTCTCACCAAATACTGGCTTTTCATCTCTATTTGCAAGTTTGTGGTTAAGTAGGAGCATAATTTCATCTTTCTCTTTTGGCGATAATTTCTCTATTTTTTTGGCTATTTCAATGATTTCGGGTGCAATAGCTTTATCATCTTTACCATGCATAAAATAAGGTACTGACATATTGAATAATCGAGCTATTTTTATAGCACTTATAATATCTGGCAATCTATCTTTTTTAACCCATTGGCTTAATGTTTGTTGTTTAATTCCTATCCGTTCAGCAATCCATGTCCATGTTGTATTTTGAGAATCTACTATATCCTGTATTCGCTGCCAACAATCTAACACTGTTTTATTATCGGATAAAAAAAACAACAAATGTTGAAAAAAAAACTTGACAATACTACATGTGTTGTATAATATGTCAATAAATACAACAAACGTTGTTAAGTAATGCTAGCATTACTTAGATACAGATTGACATCTGTATCTAATAAAGAACCTTGCCAAAGTTCGGCAGGGGGAAAAGAGCAATTAAGAGGGAGTCAGGAACGTCTTAATTGCTGCAAGGCAACAGCCCTCAAGGAATCCTGACTCCGAGAGGGCATTTTTTATTGGTTTGGTGGCGAGGTTTACAGTGTTACGGCCTGAAGCTTTTAAGCCTGACTTTTATTGTAATTGAAAAATCCTGTCTTTGGCAGGAAGGGCGAAGCTATATTCAGGGGGGTAATAATAATGGAAACCGCTATTAAAGAAATTAAAGAAATAAAAACAATAGTAGATGCTGTTGTCCATGTATTTGATAGCTATGCAGTAGGGTATAAATTTTACGGACATCAACTGCATAGAGATGTAACTCGCATATATCCAGCCGCTGAAAATGCCTATACAGATACGTTGCTCAGGGCTTTAAGAAGGTATCGCAGAAGTTCTTTTATAGCAGTAAATCAGAAAAGTTTATACGAAAAAGTTGGTTAACAAATGGGTGCAATAGAAATGCTGTCTTTAATATTTGCCTTAGGGCTTTTTGGCTTTTTTGTTTGGCTTATTTGGCGGAGGTAAATATGGGCGTAACTTTAGCAACCTTAGAAGATATAGAAGAAGTAAAAGCTGATATTAAAAGGATAAAAGAAGATATTAGCACGTTATTAACTAAGCTGGTGGATGGAACTGTTAGCAAAAAAGAGCTTGCTCGAAGAAATGGACTTTCGGTAAGTGCTTTAAACCTTGATGACAATCGGCATCTTATGCCTAATTTTGGTAAATCAGATTTTGTTGGAAAGCGCAAGACAAGGTGGAAAATTGAAACGGTTGAAGCATGGGAAAAGATACCCGAAGATGAACGCCAAAAGATATGGCAGTTGATGGATAGGGTAGATCGCGAGAAAATTATAAGAGCGTCATAGGAACTCTCTTTTTATAAAAGTTGCAAGGCTGCTTCCGGTAGCAGTAATTACCGGATTCCCCTCCTCAAGGGAAATAGTTACATTGCGTTGCTGGGCTGCATCTGGCAGCGCATTTTTAAAGGGCTAAAAGTGAATTATCAAGAGTTTCTAAAAGATAAGATAAAAATTGCTCCAGATTCGGGATTTGATACAGCTCCAGATGAAGTACACCCAATTTTAAAACCGCATCAAAAAGATATTGTTCTTTGGGCGGTAAGGGGTGGTAGACGTGCAGTATTCGCATCTTTTGGACTTGGTAAAACAATGATGCAACTTGAAATTGTACGCATTACCCGCGAGAAAGCTGGGGGCATGGGTTTAATCGTTGCGCCTCTTGGAGTACGCCAAGAGTTTATGCGTGATGCTGTAAAACTGGATATTAAAATAAAGTTTATACGCCGTATAGAAGAAGCTGATGATCCCGAAGGTATTTATATCACAAATTACGAAACTGTTCGCGATGGGAAATTAGACCCACGTATATTTACCGTAGCGAGTCTTGATGAAGCGTCTTGTCTTCGAGGTTTTGGTGGAACAAAAACATTCCGTGAGTTTATGGGATTATTCGCTGGTGATTATAAAACAATGAATGAGCGGATACGTTCAGACGGTGTAAAATATCGTTTTGTTGCGACTGCGACACCTTCGCCAAACGAATATATCGAGCTATTAGCATACTCGGCATTTTTGGGCGTCATGGATGTATCGCAAGCAAAAACAAGATTTTTTAAACGAGATTCTACAAAGGCTGATAAATTAACGATTCATGCACATAAAGAAGAAGAGTTTTGGTTGTGGGTGTCAAGTTGGGGACTATTTATACAAAAGCCATCAGACATAGGATATTCAGATGTAGGATATGCATTGCCAGAAATGGAAATACATTGGCACGAAATACCGGATAATCATGAAAAAAATACAGAAACAGAACTTAATGGACAATATAAGCTTCTAAAATCACAAGCTGTTGGCTTACTTGAGGCATCAAAAGAAAAGCGTGATAGCTTGTCAAGTCGAATTGAAAAAATGCTTGCAATTAGAAATATTGATCCTTCTGCACACAGAATTATATGGCATGATTTAGAAAATGAACGTCATGCGATAGAAAAGGCTATACCTGAATGTGTATCAGTTTATGGTTCGCAAGATTTAGACGAACGCGAAGAGGCTATTATAAAGTTCTCTGATGGCAAAATACAAGAGCTTGCTGCGAAGCCTGTTATTGCTGGTTCTGGTTGTAATTTTCAGCGTCATTGTGCATGGGCGATATTTCTCGGCATAGGTTACAAGTTTAATGATTTTATACAGGCAATACACCGCATATTCCGGTATTTACAAGAGAAAAAAGTGCGCATAGATATTATTCACACAGAATCAGAACGAGCTATAAAAGCAACACTTTTGCACAAATGGGAACAGCATAAACATACAAGCGCAAAAATGGCAGAAATAATAAAACAATACGGATTATCTCATGCTGCAATTGCGGAAAAAATGAAAAGGAGAATAGGCGTGGAAAGACTTGAGGTTAACGGAAAGCGGTACAGGGCAATTTTAAATGATTGCATACTTGAAACTAAAAATATGGAAGATAACAGCATTGATTTAATTTTAACGTCAATCCCATTCTCTACACAATACGAATACTCTCCCAACTATAGCGATTTAGGACATACTGACAATAACGAGCATTTTTTTAAGCATTTTGAATATTTAACGCCAAACCTGTTGCGCATACTTAAGCCAGGCAGAGTTGCCGCAATACACGTTAAAGATCGTATTGTACCAGGTGGATTAACAGGGCTTGGCTATCAGACGGTTTATCCTTTTCATGCAAAATGTATTGATCATTTTATTCAACACGGCTTTGGGTATATGGGAATGAAAACAATTGTAACTGATGTTGTGCGTGAAAATAATCAAACATATAGGCTTGGGTGGAGTGAGCAGTGTAAAGATGGTACAAAAATGGGCGTTGGTATGCCGGAATATTTACTATTATTTAGAAAAACACCAACTGATACAATAAATGCTTACGCGGATAATCCTGTACTTAAAAACAAACAAAACTATACCCGCAGCCGATGGCAGGTTGATGCGCATGGCTTTACGAGATCAAGCGGTAACAGACTTTTAACGCCAGAAGAACTGGAACAGTTACCACATGAAGCATTGTTCAAATGGTTTAGAGATTATAATTTACAAAATATTTATGATTTTGAACATCACGTCAAAGTCGGCGAATCATTAGACGAATACAAAAGACTCCCTACAAGTTTTATGCTATTACAGCCACCTTCGTGGAGTGATGAAGTATGGAGTGATGTCGCAAGAATGCGAACTCTTAATATGATGCAGGAAAAACGCGGCCAAGAGCAGCATCTTTGCCCTCTCCAGTTTGATATCTGCGACAGAGTAATAGAACAATTTTCAATGAAAAACGAAACAGTGCTTGATCCTTTCGGCGGAATTATGAGCGTACCTTATCGAGCAATTTTAAAAGAACGCAAAGGCATTGGTATCGAGTTAAGCGATAAATATTTTTATGACGGCTGTTATTATTTAAAAGCAGCAGAGGAAGAAATGTCGATGCCAAGCTTGTTTGAAACAGAAGGAACAGCATGAACATAACAGCAGTAATTGAGCCAAAAGAATCACAGATACAGAAGCAAATAGTAGGTTATCTGGAGTTAAAAGGCTATGAGGTTATCCGTCATAATGCAGGAAAGGTTAAATACAATGTTACGGGTGCAAAAAAGGGAATGCCTGATTTGGAAGCGTTAATTGGTGGCGGAATATCTGTATTTGTTGAAGTGAAAACTAAAAAAGGTAAATTAAGCGAAGATCAAAAGAAAATGCAAAAAAGGCTTAGAGATTTGGGGCATAAAGTAATCGTTGCACGAAAGCTTGAAGATGTAAGGAATATATGAAGCGTTGTTGCCTTAACTGCAAACGTGCTGAATGGTGTAAAGATAAAATATGCGTTGGCGTAAGACAGGAATGGAAAAACTGTCACTTTGGAGATGCTGAAATATTATGCCCGGCAATAAAGTGTCAGGAGATCATAATAAGAAAATAGTTGTTCTTTGAAAGTTTAGAGAAGGGTGAGATGTGAAATGATTAATTTTCAGAGTTTTTATCAATCAATTTTTTATCAGATTTTTTAAATTCTTTATTTGTCTTTTTTAATTCTGATTTAATTTTTTTGATGTTTACTTCTGGTTGCAAATCTTCGGGCATGGTTCCGCCTGTTTCTCTTATAGCTTTTCTTACCGTTTCTCCAACACGTTGAGCAGCTTCTTCAAGATTTTGTTGCCCTTTGATTCTTTCTCTTTTTATTTTAGCATTTGTTTGTGTAATTCTGAAGATATTTGCACCAAGTTCTTCGGCTCCCATATAATCAAATAGCGGTTCTTTTTCGGGGACACCTTTTAGTCTTTTAATTTTATCAAGAGGCATATTGTATAAGCCTAGATAACCCTTGTATTGGAAAAGTGCATAGCCATTCTTGTTAATTCCAGCTATGCTTGCTGTAGACATAAGAGTTCTTTCTTGTTCTGTTATTTCTGTTCTTAAAGATATTCTTTCAACATCTTCTTGGCTTTTTATGAATTCCTGCATGGTTGCTGTAAATGCTGCAAAATAAGCTTGCGCCTTTGCTACTTGAGGCTTTTTAATATCGGAATTCATTGCTACGAGATAACAAGCAAAACGAGAAAGTTTAAAATCTTTTATTCTTTTTCCGTCTATTTCTCTCCATTCTTCTCTGAAATTATCAGAAGTATCTATATTTGTAGACATACAAACCTGTAAAGCTTTTTGAAGAGGTTTTATGGTGGGAGAATATTGGTCATATCCGAGCCTACTTAAAAAATATGAAGCATACCAATAAATTTGCCCATTATGAGAATAGCTATTCTCAAATGAGGGATTTTCTAATTCAAAGTAATCTAAATCTTTTACTGCTTCATCTGACATAGGGCTATTCTATAAGAAAATAAGAAAAAAGTCACTACTTATCAGTTTCTTCCTTTGGCTTTC
>WQZP01000024.1 GCA_009780675.1 Spirochaetaceae bacterium
AGAAATAATAAAAGATATGGAAAGCATACAGAAAATTATTGAGGGCTACAAGAGTAATCATAAAAACTGGCTTGATTTTTTGATTAAAACAGTAATAGCCCTTGTTATTGCTGGGATTGGCGGCGTTGTGGGGGTATATTTAATAGGTTAATTTGCCTTGATAAATATTAATTATCTTGATTTTGATGACAAGTTTAGTGCAAACAAAAATGTTAACACTTTGAAATATACCTATATACACGGATATTAGTATTTGACAGTATATAATAGAAGGAAATAGCCGTAAATATACGGAGATTATTACAAGAGGTTTCCGACACGCAAGGGGTCGGCAGTTCGAATCTGCCGCTACCCAATATTAATTTGTCACAGCATATAAACTCGTTTAATTAATTATGTTTTTTATATAAAAATATGTTAAACTACCTTAATCAACTATGAAAAATAATAAAGAGTTTATTAAAGCGTATAATTTTACACCTGTCTTAAAAGACTATGACTGGGGTTCTCTTTCTGGTATACAAAATATTATAAAACGAGATGATTTAAAAGGAAATCCTTTGGCTGAGCTCTGGATGGGCAGCCATAAAAATGGCGATGGATTGGTCTCTGTTTCCAATGATAAAAAAATAAATTTATCGGAATTTATAAAAACAGATTGCAATGCGATATTGGGAAAGCCTGTAAGTAAAAAATACAGCGCTGAACTCCCTTTTTTATTTAAAATACTTGCTGCAGAAAAACCTCTCTCAATACAAGTCCACCCTTCAAAAAAAGAAGCAGAAAAGGGATTTGATAATGAAGAAAAAGAAAAAATCGATATTTCAGCTTACAACAGAACTTATAAGGATAGAAATCATAAACCAGAACTTATATATACTCTAACGGACTTTTATCTTCTAAAAGGTTTTAGGGAGTGTAGTGATATATACTCAAATCTTAGGGCATTTTCTCCTTTATTTATTGAAAGAGCAGAAAGAGAAAAAAAATTGGCAACAATAGAAAAACTTTTTAAATACCTTTTATCAATAGATAAAAATAATCTGCATGATATTATTGATCAAACACTTAGTAATTGTAAAAAATATAATGGGCTAATTTCTGATACAATAAATAACTTTTATTCTGTTTATGGTTATGACTCTGGAGTGCTTGCACCACTTTTTTTAAATATCTTAAAACTAAAACCGCATAGTGCGCTTTTTATACCTGCAGGGGAACTTCATTCATATATTTCGGGTATAGGGTTTGAAATCATGGCAAATTCCGATAATGTGCTTCGAGGCGGACTTACAACAAAATATATTGATGTCAAAGGGCTTTTTGAAGTTGGAAATTTTAAAAAATCTTCTATGGATAAAGGGATTACTCTGCCAAAAACAGATAAAAATGTAGAAAAATATATCACCAAAGCAGGGGAGTTTACCTTTTCTGTTATTTCCCTGGATAAAGGCAATTATAGTTATGAAAAGTCAAGAAAAAATTTTGAACTTTATTTTTATATTGGCAATGAATGTAAAGTAACATTCCCCGCTGAAAATAGTTCTTATAATTTTAAAAATGGTGACTCATTTATTATTCCTGCCTGCGCATTTCCATATATAATAAATGGCGATGGGATCTTGTATATGGCATCGGTCAATATATGAAAATATGGATCGATGCAGACTCGTGCCCTATAAAAGTTCGGGAAATTGTATTAAAAGCAGCAGAAAGAACAGGAGTACCCCTTATAATGGTTGCAAATAAAAAAATCCCCCATAAAAATTCAGAAATTGTTAAAGATATTATCGTAGACGATGCTCTTGACGCAGCAGATGATTTTATTTTTGATAATACTGAAAAAAATGATATTGTTATTACAAGAGATATCCCTCTTGCAGAAAAGCTTGTAAGTAAAAGTATAAATGTTATTAATGACAGGGGAACGCAATATACATCTGAAAATGTAAAAGAGAGGCTTTCTATACGCAATATAATGCTTACAATGAGAGAGTCAGGGCTAAAAGTAAGTGAAGAAACAAGCTTTAGTCAAAAAGATTTACAAAAATTTGCAAATCTTTTTGACTCACTTCTAACAAAAATGATAAAAGTATGTAATAATTTTAAGTAAATAACAAAAACTATGTTAATATAATGGATATATCTTTAAAGCAATTTAAAAATATGCTGGTAAGAGGATTTTCATGGATTATTTTAAAAAAAATTTTGTAATATTTGTAATTATATTTGTAATATTTGTAACTCCCTCTTGTTCTATAAATAAAATGGCTGTTAATGCTATCTCCAATACTTTGGGTGAAGCTGGGATGCGCGCATTTTCAAAAGATGATGATCCGCAACTGGTAAGAGAAGCTTTTCCTTTTGCGTTGAAACTTATGGAAATTATGGTTGAGAGTGATCCCCGCAACCATGAAGTAAAAGCAGCAACAGGCCAACTTTTTATTATTTATTCTAATCTTTTTGTTCAAACTCCTGCAAGTATGCTTGATTATACAGAATGGAGAAGACAAGCAGAAATGTATGCAAGGGCAAAAAGTCTATATATGAGGGGAAGCAATTATTTGAGAGAGTCTCTTGAAATCAAATATAGAATAAAAATCGATCTTACTGACCCAAAAACTGTTGAATTCAATTATCGAAAAGGAGATGTTACTACCCTTTATTGGCTTGGCGCAGGGCTTATGAGCGCTATATCTATTGATGTGACAGACCCATTCTTTGCACCTCTTAGAGATGCTGCAATCAGAATAATGTATATTGCTTATGGGCTTGACCCGGATTATAGTGATGGCGCATTGCATGAGTTTTTTCTATTGTATTATGCCTCAATGCCAGAAGGTATGGGCGGCTCTCTTGAAAAAGCCAAGTATCACTATGCAAGAACAGTTGAGTTATCACAAGGGAGAAGAATATCCCCCCATATTGCTTATGCTACTACTATTTCTACTCAAAATCAGACAGAAGAAGGTGTTGCAGAATTCAAAAAAATGCTTGAAAAAGCCATATCATTTGATATAAATAAATATCCCGAAAACAGGCTGGAAAATACAATAAACAGGGAAAGAGCTATATGGCTTTTGGAAAATATCGAGAATTATTTTTTGATTGATTAGTAAACCGAAACAGAGTTTAGGAAGGTATTATGAAAAGAGTATTATTATTCCTTATATTTCTTATTGTTTTTAATATAGATATTTTTGCACAACAAATAAGAATAGGTACAATAGCCCCTGCTGGCTCTCTATGGGAAACAACTATAAGAGAGATAGCTGCAGAATGGACAAGAATATCCAATGGTAAAATTACTGTAAGAATTTTCACTGGTGGAGCAGTTGGCACAGAAGAAAACATAATAAGAAGAATGAGAATTGGAACACTGGATGCTGCTGCTATTACTCCCTATGGTATGAAAAATATTGCTGATGACCTTTTTATACTTAGTACTCCCATGCTTATAAGAGATGATGATGAATTTGACTATGTTCTTAGAAGAATGAAGCCAACATTTAATAGAATACTTCAGGAAAATGGGTACGTTGCTCTTGGTTGGACAAACACAGGTTGGGTAAGGTGGTTTAGCAGATCAAGGGTTCTTTATCCAGATGACCTTAGAAGGATAAGACTTGCTGTTGACAATAATGACTATAACGCAATTCAAATATGGCAGAGAAGTGGTTTTAGAGTTATCCCATTGAGTTTTACTGATTTGATTTCCGGAATAAATCAAGGTATGGCCGACGCTACATATAAAACACCATATGCTGCAAGCGCATTGGGCCTTATACGACATATTCCTTATATGCTTGATTTACCTATAAGCCCTGTATATGGTCTTCTTTTAATAAACGAAAGAACATGGAATAGGATAGATGACAGATATAAGCCTGAAATCATGCGGAGAACTTCCGAGATCATAGCCAGATTTTATCAGGAAATTGCCAGACTTGATAATGAAGTAATGAGGCAAAGAAATTTAAATTTTGTTCCACTAACTCCGGAAGCTCTTGCTGAATGGGAAGAAGTTGTAGGCGTTGCTGCTGAGCGTTATGCGAGGCAGACATTTTCTCCGCAAATTTATGCAGAAGTCAGAAAGTATATAGATGAATACAGAAATAGATAGAAAGAACAAGTTTGAATATTTTGTAAATACAATTATTACCATTTTAATTGTGTTGCTCGCTGCTATTCCTATATTGGAAGTTATTATAAGATTTTTTTTCAAATCAGGAATTACTGCTTCACATGCAATGATGAGACATATTGTTTTATGGATCGCTCTTGTTGGCAGCTATGTTGCAACAGCTAATGGAAGGCATCTGGCAATGGAAGCAGGAAAAAAATATATTCCTGAAAAATTCCAAAAAGCAACCTCTTCGTTCTGCAAAGCAATTGAAATTTCGATTTTAATGGCTTTTTTTACAGCATCTATATTTTTTATTTTTATTGCTTTTGATGCAAGCGATAGAGTGGGTTATTTAAGTACCAGATTTTTAACAGCCATAATGCCTATTTGTTTTTTGGGAATGGCTTTAAATCAAATCATAAATGAATTAAAAAAAGATTCTTCTTTTGAAAAAAAAGTTGGTTTTCTTTTAGCTGTAATATTATTGGGGGCGTTTTTTGTAGCACCTTCGCTTTACAGTAACGTAGATACTAATAACTTGCCTGGTTTTATTAATAAACTAATGGATATTTCTGTTGCGTTGATGCCGGTTATACAAACACCCCTGATTGTTTTGCTTATTATATCCGGAATACTTGGGGCGCCAATTTTTATTGTTCTTGGAGGCATTACATATATACTTATTTCTGTTTCCATTGGTTATACGCCAATAGTTATGAATGAATTTTATGTTGCGCTTACTGGAAACATGATCCCTGCTATCCCGTTATTCACTATTACAGGTTTTATATTATCCGAAAGTCAGGCAGGGAAGAGGCTTATTGAATTTTTTAAGGAAAGCTTTGGCTGGTTTCCAGGAGGAATAATAATTGCCGCAGTCCTTATTTCTGCTTTTTTTACAACATTTACAGGAGCTTCTGGCGTTACAATACTTGCAGTAGGCGGGCTTTTATATATAATTCTGGAAAAATACGGGGTTGATAAAAAATTCCGAACAGGCATTTTAACATCTTCCGGCAGTATAGGCTTGCTGTTTCCCCCAAGCCTGCCAATAATATTATATGCAATTACTGCGAATCTTGATATAAAAACATTATTTGTGGCTGGAATATTTCCTGGAGTTCTTATTGTTTTATCATTATCAATAACAGGAATTTGGTATACTCAAAAACACAAAATACAATATGAGAAAGTAAATATTTTTAATATTTTAAAAAGTATAAAGAAATGTTTTTGGGAGCTTCTTCTCCCTTTTATTGTTCTAATAAGCTTTTTTTCTGGGCGCGCGACAATTATTGAAGCAGGAGCAATTGCAGTAATCTATATACTGATTGTAGAAGTGTTTATACATAAAGAGATAGATTTTAAAAAACTTATTGCTGTTGTAAAAAAGAGCGCTCCTGTTATAGGCGGTATATTGATTATACTTGGAATGTCAAAAGCTTTTTCTTTTTATATGATTGATGAAATGATACCTCAACGGCTTAGCGAATGGATATCCAGCCGCATAACATCAAAAATTCTTTTTCTTATTTTACTTAATATTATGCTTATTATTGCAGGCTGTTTTATGGATATTTTTTCTGCAACTCTTATTCTGGTACCGCTCATTCTTCCGTTAGGTGAAGTATATAATATACACCCTGTGCATCTTGGAATCATATTTCTTGCAAATCTTGAACTTGGGTATCTTACTCCGCCGGTGGGGCTTAATATATTTTTGGCAAGCTACAGGTTTGAACAACCTCTTGAGAAAATATATTTATCAATAGTTCCTTTCTTTTTTATTATGCTTGTTGCTGTAATACTTATAACATTTATCCCTGCAATATCGCTAATGTTTGTAAGTTAAAATAATATTTTTTAAGCCTTATGGAGATTTTTGACAAGTGCAGATTGAATTGACTCTATATTAAATAATCAAGCTCTTTGATAAACCAGTTAAGAGTATTAATTATTATATTTTTTCTATGGCTTTTAATGGTATCGTATTTTTTATCCAGATGTTCTGAAAACTGTGAAATTATTGTTGTTGCAAGTTTTTCATCTATTGGAATATTTTGACCTTCCAGATTGGACTCTACTTCTTTATTTCTGATAACAAAAGTATTGGAAACGCTGAATATGAATTGTATGGAATTTATATTTTTCTTTGTAAGCGATACCACTGCAGAAAAACTTATAGGGCCTTCATTCTGCGAAGCAGGTCCAGGCAGTGAATCATCTTCAAGTTGCAAAGCAAAGCCATTATTGATTTCCCTGTACACGCTAATATCATAATCTCCAAGATATAATCTTATTTTTGTAACAATTTCACCTGGCGCAAGATTGATCACATTATAGTTAAACAAATGATTTATGCTTATCCATTTTGAGGAACTGCTTGATCTTATTTCAAGTTTTGCATCAAGTATTGAAAGTACAGAAAAAATAGTGTTTCTTTCTCTTTTTGCGCAAACCATTCCGCCAATCGTTAGTATATTTTTAAAATTAGGAGGGGAAATGTTTTTCATTGCTTTGAGCAATATTCCTGGAATTATATTTTTCCCTTTTTCGATAATGTTGTTGATTCTGGTTGCTGATCCTATTTCAATATATCTTTCGGAACGGTTCATTCTTTGTAATTCTTCAATTCTTTCTATGTAGATAATATCTTTATTGAATGAAACAGTTTTTTCTCTGGACTGACAAATTTTTTCAAGACCACTGGAATATATCAGAGCATCTGGATATTTTTTTAGTATC
Organism: Spirochaetaceae bacterium; assembly: GCA_009780675.1. Taxonomy (GTDB): domain Bacteria; phylum Spirochaetota; class Spirochaetia; order CADAEX01; family CADAEX01; genus WQTU01. Next base: position 6,872 of record WQZP01000024.1, read on the forward strand.
CGCAAAAGAGAATTAATTGTTTTTGGTTCAAATATTGTTGACATTTAATATTTCCCTGCTTTTTTCCTTTTTATAGTAAGGTGCGCAAGTTTTATTCCCTTTTTAAGAGACTTAATATCAATACATTCGCACAAATTCCCCGAAAGCACTTCGGAAATATCTGTATCGCTTAATTCTTTGTGTCTCTCTATAAAATGCTGGAAAGCTAATAATCTACCCTGTTTGCAATATCCGCAAAGATAACAGCCTGTACTTTTAAGAGATTTTTTTATTATCTCACAGTTTTCTGTTTTTTCATAATTTTCAAGCGTTATTACTTCTCTGTTTTTCACAGTAAAGGCAAGTACAACACATGAAGGGACAGGTGCGCCATCAAGCAATACAGTACATGCTCCACATTCTCCGCTTAGACAGCTTTCTTTTGTAAATAAGAGCCCAAAATTTTCTCTAAGCATTGTTGAGAGGCGGGTGAACGGGTCAATATTTACAAGTACTTCGGTATTATTTAATATAAATTTTATATTCATTTTTGCCTGTTAATATTAAGAATAGCATCGATTTTATCAATAGTCAGCGGGATGCTATTAATGTCTTCTCCTAAAGCTTGTATAAGCGCATTATAGTAAGCTCCTGGAATTAAAGAAAGAGGTAAATCTCCTATGTCAAAAGATTTACCCTTTTTTGTTACATTATTGTATTCTGTAAAAATTGGTATATTTACAAAATGGCGGGTAACTTTTTCTGAAGGCGCGGATATCCAATTAAGGCTGTCAATAATTCCAGAATATACACTCTTGTCTATAATGTCTCTATTTATCATGTGTCCACAGTCAAAACAACACCAAATTCCTTTTACCTCAATTTCATATGTAAAAATGTCAATAGAAAGTTCAACCACTGATGCTCCCCATGAAAAATCATTTTTGTTAAGAGTATTCAGCGAAAGCGAAGTTGTAATTTCTATGGGCAGGGGATCCCTGAATCTTTTTTTCTGCATATCATGTGAAGCTTTTTTTAACAACTCGCTAAATCCGCCAATCCCTTTGGAAAAAGCATAAGAAGCAGAAGCAGGCGCAGTATCTGTCTGGTGGGGGAGTATATTTATTTTCTCTCCCGGAATTCCTAAAAGTTCTCCTGAATATTTTTTCCATATATCATAATTATGATTTCCATTAGGAACAGTGAGCGTATAAATATTTAAATTGGAAGAATTATCAAGCAACATTTTTAATGACAATTTTTCTTTTTCCATTGATTTAAGAGGAATTGAATTGTTAAAAAAATTCAATGAAAATCCAATCCCCGATAACTTGTTGCTTTTATTATTTTTTTTATTTGTTCTCATAAGCTCAAATGAAGCATATTTTCTTTTAAAATCAGATGATGCAGAAACAGTATCTATAATCGAAAGAATACTTTCCATGCTGGAAGTTATTGTTTTTTTGGAGTTTTCCTGAATATTCCAATATCTATTTTTAACATTTTTTGTGTTCCATTCTATAGGGCATAATCTCAATTTCCTGACAATATTTGAAATATGTTTTTCAAGTGAAATATTAAATTGTGAAAAATTAAAACTTGAAATAAATGACATGGGAGGTTTGCTTGTTTTTATTACAGAAAAATTCATGGAGATATCCGGGCAGTCAAGGAAGCCTGCTGCAGAAAAAAAAGATTTTTCATATAACTCGTCGATAATAAGCGGATATGCTCCTGCATCAACTGCCATGTCTATTTCCATTTTTTTCAATTTGCCTGTTTTGGATATAGCTGATTTATATGTAATGCGAAATGGAAATTGCGCAGGGGTAAAGTTATTGGTTTCCTGCTTTGATAATATCAACTTTACAGGTTTGCCTGTTTTCCATGCTGCTACTGCTGCCTGGCACGATATAAGAGAAGGGTACCATATTTTCCCTTCAAGTGGAGAACTTAATGCTGTAATAATAACTTTAACATTTTTATAACTTATTCCAAGTGTATCAGCAACGCTTTTTTGCACATGAGTAGGCCATTGTGTAACTGTGTAAATTATCATGCTTCCATTTTTTTCAGGCTGGGCTATTGCTCCGTATGGCTCACAATATCTTGTATGGTATTGGTTGGCAAAAAAATCATCGACTTGAAGCAGCAGATCATTGTCAGATTTTGGATATATATCTTCGTTAAGTTGTGAAAAATCTATTTTATTTTCTTTTTCGTCTGAGATAGAATATGATTTTTTATAAACAATTTGCTCTTCTGATAATTTTTTTTTATCAAAAGAAAGATATGGATCTTGTTCTATATCAATGAATATTCCGCTTTTGGCAAATTTACATGATTCTTCATTGCTGTAAACTATAATATAAACAGGTTCGCCTTTATAGTTTATTACTTTATCTGCAAGTATAGGTATTTGATTATTAAGAAAACTTATCTCTTTATTTCCAGGTATGTCGTTATATGATATTATTGTGTAGTTTTTATCATTTAGCGGAGGAAGATTTGCTGATTTTATTGTCCCTCTTGTTTTTTCAGATCTGAATATAAAAGCATTTAACATATTGGGGAGATAATAATCATTCAGAAAAAGCTGTTCTTTCTTTTTACTCAAAAATCCTCCTGCGAAAACCCTAACAGCGGCGGCACTAACTTTAGCGATAACTCCTGGAACCTATTTCAACAACGCTATTTATTATATATTTAACTTTTTCATCATCAAGAGCCGGGTATATCGGAAGGCTTATTGATGTTAAATATTTTTCCATTGATCTTGGAAAATCTTCTGGTTTTAAGCCATAACAACTTTTGTAATATGGCATAATATGGAGCGGAATAAAGTGAACAGATACCCCTATCCCTTTATCAAGTAGTTTTTGAATAAACTCATCTCTGTTTATTTTAAGCTTAGCGTTATTTATTCTTATTATATATAAATGCCAGCAATGGCTTTCAGAAGCAGGCGGGAGGGTTAAAAAATCATATTCTTTAAATGCTTTATTATATAACTTTGCGATTTTGATGCGCCTTTTTGTAAATATATCAACTTTTTTTAATTGCTCAATCCCTATGGCGCTTGCAATATCTGTTAAATTATATTTATACCCAGGAGCTTTTACTTCATAGTACCATTTATTCTTTTTTGTTTTTTGCCTATCCCAAACATCGCAGTCGATTCCATGAAGGCGCATCATTTTCATGTGCTGAACGATTTTATCATTATCTGTTACAATCATCCCCCCTTCGCCTGTTGTTATTGTTTTTGTAGCATAAAACGAGAAGATGCCTGCGTCTCCGAATGTGCCTGCAAATTTCTTTTTTTCTTTTCCCGAAGAAGCTTCGCAGACCGGAAAAGCATGAGCAGCATCTTCAAAAACAGGAATATTTTTTTTATTTGCAATGTCCATTATCTCTTTCATTTTACAGAGATGCCCTGCTATATGGACAGGCATTATTGCAGAAACATTTTTATTGCTTCTGATTGCTTTTTCGATCAAAATGGGGTCAATATTATAATCTTCTTCGGTTATATCAACAAAAAGAGGATGCAAGTTTAGGTAGCGAGTAACTTCTGCTGCTGATGTAAATGTATATGGAGAAGTAATTACATAACTTTCTTTCTTGAGGTTAAAAGAATCCAGCGCAAGATGAAGCCCTGCGGTCGCAGAGTTGACAGCTATTGCGTATTTGGATCCAATTTTTTTGCAAAACTCTTTTTCAAAATTTTCTGTAACTTTGCCTGTTGTAAGCCAATTGCTTCTTATAACTTTTACAACAGCCTCTTCCTCTTCTTTGCCTATAGAGGGGAGGGCAAAAGGTATAAAATTGTTGCTTGGCGAAGTATTTCCGACTTTTGCTTTAGTATTCTGGTTCATTTTCCGGCCTTTCAATAGTAGGGATATATTTTTTTAAGATTTTTCTAAGCTGGTGTCTGTTTCTGTATTTATTTTTTGATCTTGAGTCAAAATAACATATAGGTTTTAGTTCAGAAAGAAGTTTATTAAGCTTATCTCCAAGCCCTTTTCTTTCAAAAAGTATATTGACCCGCTGCACTTTTGTTTGCTCAATTTTTTCATCGTCGCTCCAGAGTTTTTCCATAAATTTTTCGCCCGGTCTTATCCCTGTATAAATTATTGGAATATCAATGTCCGGCTCAAGTCCATAAAATTTTATCATCTGCTCTGCAATATCTTTTATCAAAAGAGGTTCTCCCATATCAAGGATATAGAGGTTTCCAGATTCCCCAAAACCTGCTGTTTTTAATACCAGTGAAACAGCTTCTGGTATTGTCATAAAAAAACGCATTATTTGAGGGTGAGTAATTGTAACATGGCCTGAGCTTAAAATTTGATCTTTGAATAAAGGTAAAATACTTCCGCGCGACCCAAGAACATTTCCAAATCTTACAACCATAAAATCTATATTTGAATTCTTGTTATTAAGAACTATATCTTCGCATATAAGCTTTGTCGCTCCATAGACACCAATAGGCTCTACAGCTTTATCTGTCGAGATATGTATGAATTTTTTTACACCTGCTTCTATTGAAGCTTCAACAAGATTTTTGGTTCCAAAGACATTATTTTGCACTGCCTGCACAGGGTTTACTTCCATCATGGGAACATGCTTATATGCTGCGCAATTAAAGATAACATCAGCTTTTACCCTTTTTAATATAAAAGAGATAAAATCCTTATCCTGTATTTCTCCTATTATTGGTATGATCGTAGCTTTTTCACCAACCCCTTCTCTTTGAAGAAGATTTAGCTCTTTTTCTATTTCATAAATACTGTTTTCTCCATGCCCAAAAAGATAGAGTCTTGATGCGCTTGCAGAAAGAAGTTGCCTCGCAAGTTCACTGCCTATGCTTCCCCCTGCGCCTGTTATTAAAACTCTTTTATCTCTAAGGTATTGAAGTGTTTTCTTTAATGGTATTACAACAGGGTTTCTTCCAAGAAGGTCAAGCGCAGATATTTCCCTTGCTTGTATCAAATGAGCGCTTCCGTCAATTATTTGGGATATTCCCGGAAGAATTAGTATCCGTTTGAATTTACCTTTTTGCAGAATATCATATATCTCTTTTATTCTTTTGCGCGGAGCGCTTGGTATTGCAATAAGAGCTTCATCTGCTTTGTATTTTTTTTGTATTCTTTGAATATCTGATATAGGACCTTCAACCAGTATACCGTCGATTTCAGCGCCTATTTTTGTTTTTTTATCATCAACATAACAGACAATTTCTCCTGCAATCCCTTTTTTTATTATTTCGGCTGCAAGGGATCTGCCTGCTTCTCCTGCTCCAATAACAGCTATTCTATTTTTCATTTTTGCTATTTTCCTTAAAACTATTCTTCACTAGAATGTTCAATCAATTCAAACCCAAAGTCAATTAAAAAAGAATCTTCATATAATTTTAATTTTATTTTTGCCCTTTTTTTTCTTTTATCTACTTTAACGATTTCCCCTTCAAGACCCTTCATGGGGCCGCTTATAACTTTTATTTTATCATCTTTATTAAAATAAATTTTGGAAATTCCTGCTATTTCTCCATTTAAAGATAGCTGATAAACAAACTTTTTGTCATCATTTGGAAGGGGTCTGATATCATCATTATCCCTCAAAAACCTGCAAAATCCTGGAAATTTTCTTATATTTTTATAAAAATCATATGAAACTGTGTCAGATTCAATGAAAATATAGCCTGGAAATATTGAGGACACTGATTTTTTTGTTATACCTGCTTTTTTTATAAAAAGCTCTCTTCTTAGCCAGAAAAAACGTATATTTTTCTCTTGCAGAGAGTTTCTTGCGTATTTAAGAAAAGATTCTTCTTTTCCTGTAAGCAGTTGGATAACATAATATTCCATAATTGTTAATTTTATGTCCCGGCTATTGCGCGAGGGCGCAAAAAGTTTAGATTTTAAAAGGTATCATTTATAACGAACATCATCAAGATTAATAAATTATAAGACTTTCAAAGTAATTTTAGTATGCTGGGATTGACAAAATAATGAACAATAATAATATTTAGTTATGGATTTCAATGCAATGTTGGATAATTTAGTAAATTCTTTAAAACCTTCTGACCCATATAAAATAATTTTATTTGGATCTCATGCAAGCGGTAATCCAAATGAACATAGCGATATAGATATTATGGTGATACTTGATAATGACCATGTTTCAAAAACCTTTGAAGAACGACTAAATAAAAAAATAGCTATTAGAAATATGGTTCTTGAAATTAATAGAAAAATACCATTAGATATACTGGTTTACTCAAGGGAAGAATTTAACATAGTAAAAAACTATGGAAATTATTTTATAGATGAGATTGAAAAGACAGGAAAGGTGATCTATGAAAAAGCTGGTTGAAGACTGGATTTTCATGGCAGGCAGAGACCTAAAGACAGCAGAAATTTTAATCAAGGAAGATTCTCCGCTTACAAATATTATTGCGTTTCATTGTCAGCAAGCAATTGAAAAATATTTAAAAGCATACTTGATTGAAAAAAATATTCCCTTAATTAAAACCCACGATTTAATAAGATTAAACAATATGATAAAAGAAATAAAGAACTTAGGTATTGATGAAAAGAAACTGATAATAATAAATGAAGTTTATATAGAAACAAGGTATCCAAGTGAATTAGGATTATTACCTGATGGATTACCTGCTACTGAGCAAGTAGAAGAGTTCATAAAATACACAAAAGAAATAAAAGATATTATTACTAACGAATTAAAATAAACACAAAAACATCTTGTTCCATATACGTTAAATACGTTAATTTATTCTGGATTAATTTGAGAGGTCGCGAACCATGAGGTATTCTTCTTCTATTTCTTTCAAGATTGAGAAGCCAACATTTTGATACATTTTTACAGCAAAGTTATCTTTTTGCACAGCCAGTGATACCCTTTTATAGCCGTGTTTCTTTAAAGCTTCCAGCATATATTTCATTAGCGCTGTTCCAATACCTTTTCCTCTATATTCTTCATATAGCGAAATAGCAAATTCCGGTGTGCAACTGTCTATGTTGCCAAAACCTTTGACTTTACCTGCTAAAATTCTTGTCCATACAGCGCCAATTATTTTCCCCTCGATTTCCGCGACAAAACACTTGTCATCTGGTTTCCCGAAATCTTCGTAAAAGACTTTTATTTCAGGTTGTTTGACAGCATCTCTGGGAATTGGCTTACTTTTGTCTCTTTGAAATATAGCTTCATACGCAAGGTCCTCAAGCAAGTGAGTTTCTGATTTTTTCAGTTCTCTGATTATATAATTCATGTCGCCTAACGCTGCCTTTGTCTTTCTTGCCCGGATTTTATGATTATTTTTTGTCTGTTTTTTCATATTTGATATTTTGCAGTTCAATAAGTTCGTCTATTTGTCGCAGCACAAAGTCCTGGTATTCTGGATACAACTCATTGAACAAGCTGGTCATGCGCTCCATTTTTTTTTCTGTGGTGCTGTTGAACATACATCCCTCGCCAGTAAGCAGCCAGTGTTTGTTGGCGGAAAAAGTGGTGGAAATAAGGTGGATAAGGCGGTCTTTGACTTCGTTGTTACCCAACTCAATCCCGGCAAGATAACCATTTGAGACATATACAGCCTTTGCAAAGGCTCTTTGGGATAATCTTAGGCTACACCTAAGCTCTCTGATTCTTTCATTAACCGTCATATAATCCTGATTTATACACTATATTATTACTTTGCTTGCCTATCAAGCAAAAATCTTCATTTTTTTGAGGAGTTTTATAATTACATCTATACAAATGCTCAATTATATGCTATATATTGCTTGTATTGAAGCATATGCAAAACAATATGAAGCTTGAATATTTACAGTGTAACTTCCCAAAACTTACAGAAACAAACCAGTGTTATATATTGGGTCTTGTAGAGGGTTTGAAGCAAGCGCAAGGCAAGAGCAATGATACATCAGTGAAAATACTGGATACAAATGGCTCTAAAGAGGCAAAATCAGCTTTTTCTAGTCCGCATTAGAGATGAAGGGTAGTTTGCTGTAATCATATATCCATTAGCTAGGTAAGAGGGAAATATGAATACTACAAATTGTATTGAAGAAAAAATTACTCTAGAAGAAACAGGGCAGCTATTAAAGTATTCTCTTTCAAATGATTTAAATGATATTAAGAATGCAATTTATGAAAGAACAGGTTATAGCATAAATTTAGATGATGTAATTCCGAAATTAAATCCATATCTCTCTGTAAGTGTAAAACAATTAATGAATAAATATAATGCTAATTTTTCTATGACAACTAGTAGAAAAGATAACGCTATATGTGTATGGATAAACCGTCGAGTTGTAGACGAATGGTTTACTGTTATAATTAAAGAAAAAAATAATTCACTATGTGTCATAGATTGTTAAAGGCGTAATTTGGAGAAAAACAATGAGTAGAGTATTTTTCATTATCGTTCTTTTACTATTGGCAGCGTCTATCTTTGCCCAACAGCAAGCTGAGAATTCCAATCGGGGTGTAGCTAATGCTAGACCAGGTGATTTTATTATTCGAACAAATGGGCAGAGAGTTATATTAACTCAAAATGATATTGATCATGCTCGTAGGCAATTGGGATTGAGTACAACCCAAAATACTACATCATCATCTAGCAACACTGCGTCTGGTAATACTGCTTCTACTTCAAGTTCAAATGATTATCTTATTTTATTTATTGTGTTAATAGTAATAGTTCATATTGTTATTACAACAATTATAGCTAACAAAGTAGGTGGCGGTTGGGCTGCTGGCTACTTTTTTTTAGCACCTCTAATTCTTTTATTGCTCTTAGGTAATGTTGGTGGTGTAGGTAATCAATCCAAATTTAGAGGTGGTGGTGTTAGCGGTGGCGGTAGTAGACCAAGTAGTAGCTCTAATTATCTTCCTTCAGGATCAAGCTCTAATAGTTCGCGTGGAACTTGCGGAATGGGGTTAGGCTGTAGCGGTGGTGGTGGAACTTGCGGAATGGGGTTGGGCTGTAGCGGTGGTGGTGGAACTTGTGGAATGGGGTTAGGCTGTAGCGGTGGTGGTGGAACTTGCGGAATAGGATTAGGTTGTAGCGGAAAGTGAAGTCAAATAAACTTTTATTTGTTAATGATATATTTATTCATTCGGAAGACAATCGTGTTTTATACCTGAACCCTGTAGCTCCTGATTGGATAACGATAAGTATAAAATATAAACCCATATTCGACTTATTCAATAATGAAAATGAAAAAAATATATTTAGTTATATAAAAAATAATTATTCTGATGAAAAAGATATTCTAATCCCTCAAATAAAAAAACTAATAAAGACTTCTAAAATATTTAAGAGGAATCATAAAATTACAAATCAAAAAATTAAGCGCATAAAATTTCCATATAGTATATATCTTACTTTGACAGATAATTGCAATTTAAATTGTAAATATTGTTATGCTATAGAGCGTGATAATAATGAAAATATAACTTTTGAAAAATGGAAAGAATATGTTTCCTCAATTGTTAAATTTTCTAAAAAACCAATCTTTACATTTACAGGAGGTGAACCTCTAATTATTCCCTACATATTTGACTTAGCTTCATTTGTAAAAAGCAAAGGTAGCAATACAATATTATTAACAAATGGAACTTTGATTACCTCCAATGAAATTGCTAAAAAAATTTCCGAATCTTTTGACTTAGTAAAAATAAGCATAGATAGTCTTGATGATGATGTTAGTAAATATTTACGAGGAGATGGTGTCCTGAAAAAAGTAAAAAATGCCTTCCAGTTGCTATGCGTAGCTGGTTGTAATGTAAGCATTCTTGCAACAGTAACGTCAAAAACTTGTGAGCAATTAGATGTTTTTGCTAAATATTTTAATAATCAGGTAAATTTCCAACCTCTCTATTCAATTGGGAGAGCAAAAAATATGAATGATTTATTTGTAACAGGAGAGCAATACTACAATGCATTAACAAAATCAGGAAAATTTAATTTATTGCGTGAATATAAAAATAAAATATTTAATTTTAAAAACAATCCATGTACACGTTGCTCAATGGCGGCTACAGAAATAAGCATTAACTCAAATGGTGATGTATTCCCTTGTCATATGTTACATTATAAAGAATATATTTGTGGCAATCTAAATAATCATAGTATAAAAAAAATATATTATAATTCAAAAAAAATTAATGAATTACGTAAAATAAATGTTGATATTCTTCCACAATGTAAAAAATGTAATTTTAGATATTTTTGCGGTGGAGCATGCAGAGCAAGAATAGACATTCAAGAAAATGGTATTTATGGACATGATAACTTTTGTGTTTTTGAGCAAAAACAAATCCTTGATGCCTTAATCTATTCTTATGGGTAATTTTATGAATATTAATAATATGAAAAATGTTTTTAGTTTGGATGCCAATCTATGAATACATCGTTATTAGCAAGTATTAAATGGATCATCACTAAACATGGTGAAAACATTCTTGGTGATCCTATACAGTTGAAAAAGATTTTTGCCAATTATACAAAGAATGAGCCAAAAGAGGAACGTGTTGCATTTGGCTGTTGCATTGAAATGGGTTGCTATAGAAAACTTAAAAAAGCTCGGAATATAAATGAACGCAGCCAAATAAAAGCAGATTTAGCGTATAAATTACATAGTAGTACAGGCATAAATATGTCCCTTTGCAGAGATACTCTTGATATGCTTGATGCAGCTATTTTTGGAGATGTAGCACCTGCCCTACCTGCTGCTTCTCCTGTTCAATCAAGTCTTAAACCAAGTAGTCATATATGGAAAAAACTTGAATTAAAATGGGTTCGTCTTGGTATTGTCGCAACTCTGCTCATTTTTTTAATTTTTAGTTTTGCTTTTAGAACGATAACGCAGTCTAAAAAAGATCTTCTGGATGAGACAGTTGATAATAGAATTGAGGATAGAATCGAAACGTTAGAAAGAATAGCCAAACATCAAGAACATATAGCTGGGCAATTGGAGCAGCTTAGAAAACAAATTGCAGGAGAGCAGAGTGGGCAAAACCCATCGGTCCAAAATACTGCGCAGCAGAAAACAGAAAATGAATCATTGATTGAGAAACTTCAAAATGATTTGCTCATGGAAATTCTTGCCATAAAAAGAGCTAACAGACGTGATATTTCGGGCAGAATCAAAGTATTGGTTTTTCCTACTAATTATAGAGGCAGCTTATTCAGGATGAATCTTGATACTCTTAGAGCTTCTGTACAAGAGGGAATACAAATAATCCAGGAGCAGGCAAGAAAGTATAATCAAAATATTTCGATTGATTTTGATATTGTGACGGCAAGTAACGGCTTGTATGTTTCCATAAATAGTTTTCAGGAAGGGCTAAGGCAATTTTCTCGACACAGGAGCAGGTACATGAATTACAACCATGTTGTTCTTGTTCATGCAATTGATATGGTGGGACGCTCTTATATTATAGTGGCAGAACCAATAGGCAAAAATGAAGAGCATATAATAATGTGGTTTAAGGGACACGATGGTTTTTGCGCCGGAACTCTGGCTCATGAGATTTTTCATGCTTTTGGCGCAGAAGATTTGTATTATGAGCAGGGAGTCGTTCCCGGGAATGTAGAAAATTATTTTAAGACACTTCTAGGTAATTCAATAATGATTGATAGTCACAGATACTCCAACCTGGACCCCATTAACGCATGGCTTATAGGCTGGAACAAAAACCCTGAACCCTGGTACGCATGGTTTATCAATAAAAGAGATAACGCTGTTGCGTTGTGGGTTAAAGATAAGGAGAAAGTTCAATGAACCCCATGTTTGCTGATATTATACAAAAACTTATTTCTGAACAAGGAGAGTCCATACTCTCTAACCCTAAACGTGTTTCGGCTTTTTTTGCTGACTTGGCACAGGATATTCCAAAGCCGCAAAAAACCGCTTTTATTAAGTGTCTGGAACATGGATTTTTGCAAATATTTAAAAATGCTAATGAAGTAGAACACTCCAAGTGTAAAGAACAGCTTGCGCAAAAGCTGCATAACGAGGAGGGGTTTGATATTGGCTTGTGCAGGAAAAGCATTGATTTGTTGGAAAGAGTGTTGTTTGGGGAACAAAAAAGAAGAAAGAAGTGCTGCGAAAAATGTAGTAAGGAACTATTAGAAGAATGGAAGGTATGTCCGTATTGTGGGGTACAAATTTTTACTCAAGGGAGTAGTTTAATTTCATCGGATTCAGGTATTGGGGCATATGGCATTGGAGTAATAAAACCGTCATTGATAATACCTATAGCGCTTACACAGTCGTCAATGATACTCATAAATGGAGGAACTTTTATCATGGGTAGTTCTTCTGATGAGCAGGGCTGGAAAAATGAACTTCAGCATCAGGTTGCAATAAGTCCATTTTATATGGGTATATATCCTGTAACACAGAAAGAGTATCGGAAAGTAATGGGTATAGAGCCAAGTCATTTTAAAGGAGATAATCTGCCAGTGGAAATGGTAAACTGGTTTGACGCGATAAAGTATTGTAACAGACTAAGCCAAAGTGAAGGACTAACTTCTGTATACACTGGAAATGAGGATAACGTAAAGTGGAACCATAATGCTAATGGATTTCGGCTGCCAACAGAAGCGGAGTGGGAATATGCCTGTCGTGCAGGGACAACTACAACATTCAGCACGGGAAATAACATAACCACAGGTCAGGCAAATTACGATGGTAATTATCCATACAATAGGAATGCTATAGGGGAGTTTCGTGAAAGGACAACAGCGGTGGGAAGTTTTGCGGCGAATCCTTGGGGCTTATACGATATGCATGGAAATGTATGTGAGTGGTGCTGGGATTGGTATGGGGATTATAAAAGCAATGCGTATAGAGATTCTACCGGAGCGGTTTATGGCTATAGCCGAGTGATTCGAGGCGGATCATGGTTTAGCAATGGGCATGGTCTTCGTTCAGCTCGACGTGAGGCTTACTCTCCGTCACGTCAGGCTAAATATCTCGGGTTTAGGTTGGCGCGCAATGCGGAATGAAAGAATAAGAGGATGAAAAAAATGATGGTAACAAGGAGAGAATTGAATGGATTCTAATTTTATTACTATTCTTCAAAAACTTGTTCTTGAACAAGGGAAAGAAGTTCTGCTTAATCAAGTAAAATGTAAAGCTCTTTTGGCTGATTATACACACGGTGAATACAAAAAAGAAAGTCGCCTTCTATTCCAGGCTCTTGATATAGGTGTGCCAAAAGCAATAGAAGCTGCGTATGATTTTAAAAAATATAAACAACAACAAATTAAAATATTGAAAGAAGAATATTTTCTGGCTGAAGAGGTTGCTGCTGATGTTGTGGATACTTTAGTGCTGGTTTTGAAGGGTAAGGAAAAAAGTTATTGCAAAAAATGCAGTAAAGAATTACTGGAAGAATGGAAAACTTGTCCATATTGTAGTTCAAATGTTGCATGTCAGGAATCTATCAATAATGATTCATTCAAGTTGCATAAAGAACAATCGATAAACCATATATCGTTATCAAATTCAAAACCAATCAGTCATATGACATCACAAAAAACAATAGACTCCAATTGCCAAAATACTAATATAGCACCGTCAGAAGCACAGCATGAAGAGGATGGTACTTCTTTGGGCTGTATATTTGGTGTTTTAATATTTATTGGTTGTGTATTACTCCTGCTTTTTTATGGGAGTAATAATATGAAGGAAAAATAAAATTATGAGTTAATTCATAGTAAGGAGAATAGGTGTATGGCAGATTTACCAAAAGGGCAAACAATTCAAACAAAAAAGTTCCAGAAGATTGTAGTTGAGCATAAACTGGGTGAAGGTGGGCAAGGCATAGTGTACCGTGTTGATTACGGAGGCAAAACAAAGGCACTCAAATGGTATTCTGGTAAAAAGTTAAAAGACCCAAAGAAATTTTATGCTAACCTTGAAAATAATATAAAAAAAGGAAAGCCAACTAACGCATTTCTGTGGCCAGAAGATATAACCGAACATAAAGGAGCAGCTTTTGGCTATATCATGGATTTGCGTCCTGGCGAATACAAAGATTTTTCCAAGTTTCTTATTGGAAAAGAAGGCTTTGCAAGTATAACCGCGATGACAAATGCTGCTCTGCAAATCACATCTGGTTTTCGGGAATTACACTTGAAAGGGTACAGTTATCAGGATTTAAATGATGGCAACTTTTTCATTAACCCTAAAAGTGGCGATGTGCTTATCTGCGATAATGACAATGTTTCGGAATATGGTAAAAACTCAGGCATTGCTGGAAAAGCTCGATATATGGCGCCTGAAATTGTTGCAAGGGGAGACAAACCCAATATTAAGACAGATACTTATTCGCTTTCTGTAGTATTATTTATGCTTTGGACAAACAATCATCCACTCGAAGGAAAAGCTGCTTGCCCAGTGTGCATGGATGCAAAACACGAAAGAAAGATCTACGGTGAAAATCCTGTATTTGTTTGGGATCCTACAGATAATTCTAACAGGCCTGTACAGGGATTGCACAAAGGGGCAATTAGCAGGTGGCCATTTTTGCCGGGTTACTTACAAGATACTTTTATCAAAGCTTTCAGTAAAGAAGCATTAATGGATCCCATGCAGAGAATTATAGAGCAGGAATGGTTACGCATTTTTATCCGTATGCGTAGTGAAATTTTCAAGTGTCCCTGTGGAACAGTATATTTTGCCGATCCGGTTGATCCAAATCTCTGCCCCAGTTGCAAAAAGCAAAATATATTTTCGTTTTATATTAAAACATACCGGTATAATTTACCGGTCCATCAGCGAACAAAACTTTATGCCTGCCACACCGAAAAAGATTCAGATGATTTTCAGACCATCACCGGTGAAGTGTTGGTAAAGGGGAACGACTTTGAGTTGAGAAATGTATCTGATAAAAGCTGGACAATAACTGAAGATGGCGATACTACTCAAATTGCGCCTGACGTAATAATTGTAATTAAAAAAGATATGACAATTAATTTTGGCAACACAAACGGAGAGATAGTATAGCTATATAATTAAGGAGAAAAAAGATGTCACTAACATACAAAATTGAAATCCCAAGAAGGATTATGGTGTTGTTTTTTATCATTGACACTTCTGGAAGCATGGACGGAAGCAAAATTGGAGCAGTAAATGTTGCAATAGAAGAAGTTATCCCAGCCATTAGAGAAGTATCGGATGAAAACGCAGACGCTCAGATAAAAATCGCAGCTCTTGAATTTTCTTCTGGAGCGAGATGGGTTACAGTAAGTGGACCAGTTGAAGCTGATAAATTCCGTTGGAATTATCTTGATGCTTCAGGTGTTACTGATTTTGGAGCAGCTTGCAAGACCTTGAATGAAAAACTTTCAACTAAAGCATTTATGCAGGAAGCAACTGGTTCTTTTGCGCCAGCTATATTTTTGCTTTCAGATGGTGAACCCACTGATGACTGGCAAGGCGCTTTAGCAACACTAAAGAAAAACAACTGGTTCAAAGCGGCTATCAAGGTTGCAATTGCAATCGGCGATGATGCGAACAAAGATGTACTCAAGGAATTTACTGGTACTATGGAAGCAGTTATGGAAATTCACAATGCTGCAGTATTAAAGAAAATGATTAAATTTGTTAGTGTTACGGCTTCAAAAATTGCAAGTAAAAGTTCTAATGTTGATTCAAGTACTCTAGGCGCAAGTGCTGGCGATATGCAAAAACAGCAAGAATTGAATACATGCTTGCAGGAATTTGCTGAAGACATTGCTACAACCCGTGACAACGATCAATCGGATTGGTAATGAGTAATTATAAATCATTCGCAACCACAGTAATAGGCGGCATCCATATAAAAAATGGCAAAAGTTGTCAGGATGCTTGCTTTAAACATGATGATACAGATGTATCCATCGTCGTAGCCGCCGATGGTCATGGAGAAGATAACTGCTTTCGAAGCGACAAAGGCGCGAAGCTTGCTGTGGCCTGTGCGGCAAAGGGAGTGCAAGAGTTTGTAAAAATTAACGAATCCAAATTTTCTTCTGGGCTTTTCAGAAAAAAGGATATTCCTTCACAACGTGATTTTAATAAAGCAATTCGAGATCTCATTAAACACATAATCGCTTCATGGCAGACAAAAATTGAGGAAGACTACAGCACACAACCTTTTACGCTGGAAGAACTTGAAAAGACTGATGAAAAACATCGTAAGAGATTTGAAAATGGTGAAAAACTAAGTAAGGCTTATGGTACTACACTGATAGCTGCTGCAATCACCAAACACTATTGGTTCGCTATACACATTGGCGATGGGCGCATTACTGCCATGTATCCGGACGGCAGTTTTGATCAGCCTGTACCTTGGGACGAAAGGTGTTATCTCAATGTTACAACCTCTATTTGTGATGATGATGCAAATGAGCAAACACGTTGTTATTTTTCCTATCATGGTAAAAAAACTCCTCCTGTTGCTGTTTTTCTCTGCACCGATGGTATTGACGATAACTATCCTGTTGATGGAAACGAAAAACACTTGTTTAAACTTTATCGCACCATTGCAGTAACATTCGCAGAAGATGGTTTTGACTCAACCTGTAAACAGTTGACAGATTTGGCAAATTCATTCGCAACCAAGGGTAAAGGCGATGACACCAGTATTGCAGGTTTCATTGACATGGAAGGTTTGAAGAAGACGATTCATATTTGGCAAAAGCAGATTGCTGAAGAAGTAGCTACTGCAGAAAAAGTTAGAGCAGAAACAGCTAAAGCTGGCAAAGAAGAAAAGAGAGCTGTTGAAGATTACTTAAACTATGGGGGCTTTGTTACAGAAAGCAACATGCTTGGAAGCAAGGAAAAGAATAAGCAGTAGGTCTGTTATTAAATATAATCTCATACGGAAAAAAGGAGTTATTACATGAATACTAATTTGCTCAATATACTAAAACGGATTGTTTCTGAAAAAGGGGAGAATATACTTGCTGATCCGCAAAAATTAAAGCCTTTGTTCAGTGATTATGCAAAAGATGAACCCAAAGAAGAGCGCGTTGCATTTGGTCGCTGCATAGAAATTGGCGCTTACCATGAACTCAAGAACACCTGCACTGTGGGCGAAAGGCACCGCAAGAAAACTGCGTTGACAAATCAATTACACGCCAATACAGGCATAGAAAAAACACAATGTACGACAGCGCTTGATCTGCTAGAGGCGGTGATTTTCACTTCTGCACAATCGGTTTTGCCATCGTCGCAAAGACGAATCAGCATGAGAGCGATTATCTTTGGTATAGTGGGAGCATTGGGTGGTTGGATAGGATCAATAATAGGAGAATATATCGTCAAAGAAATCAGCGGAACATTTTTGAGGGATATTATGCATTGGGCTATATGGATTGTAATGGTAGCTATTGGTGTTTCCATAGGATTGCTTATTGCACAGAGCTTATATCTTAAAAAGAAACCTATATCAAAGTCTCTTTTAAAAACTATGTTCTTTGGCATATTGATAAGCGGTGTTGCAGGCATTATTGCCGGAATAATTGTAAACATAGGAGGAGGCAATAATATATCCAGAACAATTGCATGGGGAATCACGGGGCTTGGAATAGGCCTGGCAGCCACAATATTTATTCCTAACTTCCCTAAAAAACGCGCGATGATAGCAGGTCTTTCAGGAGGCGTTATCGGCTTTATTATATCGATCCCTTTTTCTGTTCAAATCGGAGATATGATACTTGGTCTCTTTGTAGGATTAAGTGTTTCTGTCCTGGAAGAAGCTCTCCGTAAAGCATGGCTTACAATTATTTGGGGACCAAAAGAAACACGTACCATTGCGCTCGGACAAAAACCCATTATTTTCGGTTCTTCATCAGAAGCCGATGTATACCTATCTAAGGATAAAGAACCGTCTGTCAGAGCCACTGTACATATTGAAAACTCCAAAGTTGTTATGTATGACAAAAAAAACAAGCAGCAACAAGTATTGCAAGATGGACAGCAAATAGATTTTGAAAAAGTGAGTTTTGTTGTTAGCATAAAGAATCCATAACGAAATGAAATACATTATAAAAAATATAGGAGAATTGTTTGAAGAAATTATTGTTTTATATTCTATCTTTATTTTTTTTTCATATTGAAACAATATGCGCCAGTGAATATAAATGGGATTTAATTAATGCCTTGCTTCAAAACGATTCTGAAAGAATTGAAAATATAATTAGCTCAAACATAATGACAATGACAGCATTGGATAAAAGACTTGTAATGAATTTTGCAATAAATTATTCATCTGGGGAAAATACATTAATGGTATTAGAGTTATTATTGAAGCACAATATATACCCAAACTCATTTGATTTGTTTACTGCAATCAATAGAAACCGCCGAAATAGTGTAATTCAATTTATATTACGGAATGGGGTTATTCCTAATGGGGAAATATTGCTTTTGACTATGGCGAGACAAAGGTTTGATTTAGCAAGACAATTTATTGAAATGGGGGTAGATGTTAATTTTCAATATTCCTTGTTAAGACAAGATGCGGATGGTATGACATCGCTTTTGTATGCCTCAAAATGGGGAAATCTTGAAATGGTAAAATTATTAGTGGAAAATGGTGCAAATATAAATATACAGGCTGTTAATGGGGATACGGTATTATCCATAGCCCGAAGAAATAACAATAATGCAATATTAAATTATTTATTAGCGCATGGTGCAACTGAATTCTTTAATAATGCCCCTAAAGAAAATATTGGTATTGTGAATATGCTTGATAATCAAATATTTAATTTTCAAATAGGCTCATATAGATTATCTGGAGGTAATAGGGTTATTAGGTTTACTGGAAATAAAAGTTCAGGAAATATAATTCTTATGGACTCAATAAATAATAGAGTTATTAATGGAGTTTATAGAATAGCGGGAAATAATATGACAATAACATTGGAAGGATTTACTTTCAATTATAGATTAGATTCTAATGAATCATTTTCTGGAAATGGAGAAGTGTGGATAAGAGTAGGAAATTAGAAAAACACAAACATATATGCACGAAGATGAAGTTATACGCAATGTTTAAAAATAATATAAGGAGTATTTTTATGGAAAATTATATGCCATTTTTTTGGCAACACTTTATGAGTTATTTAGAAATTAGTCTTGGACTATTTATTCCAATTACTATTTTTTCCATACTTATTTTGATAATGTTTTTTCGTAAAAATAAAGGGAGAAAGTAATGAAAAAACTTCTTTTATTTCTTACTGTTTTTTGTTCCGCAATTTGCTATTCTCAAACTTGGGAAGAGACGAATCCTGCAGATGATAGTATGTCTGTAGGGTATACTGTAATAACCAGACAAGAATTTGATAGACTTCTACGACAAAATGAAGCAAGATTTGAATTTGCAATTTTGGAATTTGAAGATGTTCTTGAAATGCAAAATTGGAGAGTTACATCTGGCCGTCGGCCGCCTTTAAGTGGTTATTATTATCTTATTGGCAGAATATCATCAACTAATCCAGAAATACAGGGACTATTAGCATTGATGGGGGCAACTAATTATTTGGTATATGGAAATTCGGAAACTGGTAGAATGACTATTACATTTATGAATACTTTTGGGGCATTGACTTTTGGTTTAGCTTTGCAAAATGTTGTAAGTGTTAGCAGTAATGATTATTTTAATAGATTTAATCAATTTATCTCATTTGTTAATGGGGAATAAACTATAATTGTATGTTTCTCTCCTTGCCCAGTCTTCCGCTTGTTTGCGAATAGTTGTGGTATAAAACCATTTGTCGAAATCGCGTTTTGTCTTTTGATTTTGAAAAGTCAATTGCATCAAAACTATAATTCGAACCGTGATACAACATCAGTCTTGTTTGCACGCCAAAACATCCTCGGCAAAAAATATACTTTCATCTAAATCTTGTGTATGGAGGGCATCATAATTTTTACGGATTAAATGATTAATTCCATGCTTTCGAAAAAGGATTACAATATCTTTTTCCGGCAGATTATGCCGATGGGAATAGCCCTCTACTGCACAGACAATCAATGAGGTTTTGGTCGCGTTCAATTTCTATCATTTCCAAAAACAAAAGCACTTACAAGGTAAAAAGTTTACTCATGTCAAAAAGTTTACTCATTACACAACAGTTTTATCGGTTTGAAAATCCTCTTCCGGAAGTGTTTCATTCATACTGCCTGTACGGTATCCCAACAAATCGAGCGCGACATAAGTAAACCCAATTTCTTTAAACTCTGTAAATATTTTTTTACGCCTGGCAGGGGAGTCCATCAACTTGAAGCCGTCAGCATCAGTTTCAATGCGGGCAAGGGTCCCATGATAACGCACGCGCACTTGGGTAAAACCCATATCCAGAAGAAATTGCTCAGACTTATCGATCATGGTTAAACGGAGCGGGGTAATTTCTTCGTCGTATGGAAAACGGGTAGAAAGACAAGCAAAAGGGGGTTTATTCCATGTAGGTAACCCCATTTCTTTGGAAAGCTCGCGTATTTCTTGTTTAGTAAGCTCCGCATAACGCAAAGGGCTTTTAATGTCCAGTTCAGTAAGCGCGATCATTCCGGGGCGATAGTCATTGCTGTCATCTATATTTGACCCGTCAAGAACATGAGAGATCCCGCGCTTCTTTGCCAGATCCAAAATTTTTGAAAAAATTTCTTTTTTACAGAGGTAGCAACGGTTTGCAGGGTTTTTTGAAAATCCTTCTATAGAGAACTCATCTAAATCATATATAACATGAGTGATTCTGTTTTTTTTGCAGAAGCTTAGCGCTTCCTCAAGTTCCCGTTTTGGGAAAGCATGCGAACGGGCTGTAACTGCCAGGAGCTTATCACCTAAAACATCCTGGCTGGTTTTTAATAGGAATGTAGAGTCCACGCCGCTTGAAAAAGCTACTGCTACATTCCCTAAATCGCGAAGATAGTCTTTTAATTTTTCATGCTTTTGTATTGCGGCTGTTTTTGAGGTCATTTATTATTCTCCTGCTGATTGTGTAAATATGCCCAAATTTGGCGTTCTATTTCATTTATAGAAAGTTTGCGCTCTTTTGCCAGCGCTGCTACATCTTCATATTCAAGTTTGGATTTTATTACGCCGTAACCTTTGCCTGTTTTTACTTTAACTTTGCCGAGTGGTGTTTGTTCTGTTTTTATTTCGCGTTCCAGCATATAACGGTCAAGAATGGATTTTCTTACAGCAAAAGTTGTGGTGCATTTTAATATAAGCGCTGCGAGAGTATCGGAATTTTTTACATCGCAAAGGCAGGTAAGGATAACACCAGGGCGATTTTTTTTCATCCCTGTTGCAGTGGTAAAAACATCTAGTGCCCCGGCAGCCATCAGCGTATTACAGGCAAAACCAAGCGCCTCGCCAGTCATGTCGTCCACGTTGCAGCATAATTCAGCCACTTGGTAGTTTGCCCCGCGGTTTTGTCTGCTGCCATAGCCGGCGCTTTCGTCGCTTTCTCCAAGGAAAACACGCACGCAATTTACAACCTCAAAATCTTTTTTACCCATGCCATATCCAATCCCTTCCACGCTTATTTGGGGCATTGGGCCAAAGTCATTGGCAAAGTATTTGAGCAAAGCTGCTCCGGTAGGTGTGCAAAGCTCGCCCTTGATTTTTCCGCCAAATGTAGGAATACCCTTCAGAATATGCGCTGTAGCTGGAGCAGGGACAGGCAGTATCCCATGGGAGCAGCGCACAAAGCCACTGCCAACATGCACAGGGGAGACAATAATTTTATCCGGCGCAAGTTCTTCGATTAACAAGCAAACACCAACTATGTCAATAACTGCATCGATATTTCCTACTTCGTGGAAGTGTACTTCAGAGACAGGGCATCCATGTGCCAGGGATTCTGCTTCGGCAAGTAAATTGTAAACTCCAAGAGTATGTTTTTTAATGTTGTCCGAAATATTGAGTCCGGACAATATCTCTTCGATATCTTTTAGTCCTGTGTGATGGTGGTGTTCGTCAGTTTCTTCATGACTGTGGTCGTGGTCGTGAGAGTGCTCATGCTCATGGTCGTGCTCGTGCTCATGAAGATTATCCTCCATGTTTATGTCAATACTCACTTCTTTTGCTCCGCCAACAGTCACAGAGACATGAGTGCCGGTAATCCCGCTCTTTACAGATGGTTCTGCATTAACCTTAACATTTTTTAGTTCAAGGTTATTGATTTTCTCCAGAAAAGCAGTTTTGTCGTGGTCAGGCAGCAATTCCAGTAACGCTGCCATGAGCATATCTCCTGCAGCCCCCATATTGCACTCAATAAACAATATCTTCAATATTACAGTCCTTTCATTTGATTGATGCGGCTGGCTATAAAGCCTGCGCCAAAACCATTATCTATGTTTACCACCGAGACCCCGGAAGCGCAGGAATTTAACATGCAAAGGAGCGCGGACAAGCCGCCAAAATTTGCTCCATAGCCAATACTTGTCGGCACTGCAATAACAGGGCAACTCGCAAGTCCGCCAATAACACTTGGTAACGCGCCTTCCATACCTGCCACTACAATTATGACCCGCGCTTCGATCAAGGTGTCCAGTCTTAATAGCAATCTGTGAAGACCAGCCACACCCACGTCGTACAGTCGCGTAACATTATTGCCAAGCGCCTCTGCTGTTAAAGCAGCTTCTTCGCATACAGCCATGTCGCTGGTTCCGCCACTGGCAACTATTATGTTGCCCACTCGCGGGAGCTCCTTGCCTGACAAGGTAATGCCAAGTTGGGGAATAGGGTGATAGTTTATGGGGATATTGCTGTTGGCTATAAAATCTGCTGTTTGTTGGGAGATGCGGGTAACTAGTACATTGTGTGATCCATTTTTTCTCATATTTGAAAGTATCCCAACGATTTGTTCAGGAGTTTTTCCCTGCCCAAAAATTACTTCGCAAACACCTTGCCGCAATGAGCGGTGATGGTCTACTTTAGCATAACCCAAATCAGAAAAAGTTTCAGTACGAAGCAGATTTACTGCTTGCTCCGGAGAGACTTCTCCTGCCTTGATTTTGTTCAGCAGGTTAAGTATATCTTCTTTTGCTGTTATATTACTCATTTAATTTTCCTCCATTTTTTTTAAGATACGTGGTATTTCTTCGATATATTGTCCTGTTGGCTGATCTTTTACACCTGCGATAAATGTGCTGCACTTGGATGTAGGGATAAGAATTTTTATAGCCTCGCTGCCTGATACTGCTTCGGCAATACGTGGACTTATTTCACCAAGCATTGAGTTCGCCAACACAATACCAATGGTGCCAATTATAACATCAACCCTGCTGCAATTATAAACAATAGCATTTTCTCCAGTCGCTGATACCTCTGCTCCTGCTTTGAGCATAGTAGATGTGGCTATGGCATTAGTCCCTATTGCCAAAATAGAATGGCCTTCTGTTTCCTGACGCAAACATTCTATGACTGATTTTCCAATGCCACCACCCATACCATCTATGACTAAAATTTTCATAAAAATCTACTCCTGTATTGATGCATATTTTAGCAGATTTTTATATTGCTTCCAAGCCACAATCCTCCATTAGTTTTTTGTTGTGAAATAAATCTTTGGGCAACCCTTGTGCAAAAACAGTTCCATCTTTCATCAGTACAGCTTTGCCACATACTTCTTCAAGGAATGTCAAGTCATGGCTGGCTATGAGTTTTGTGTATGGCATATTATTTAATAAACGGATAAGGTTTCTTCGCGCTTTCAAGTCCAGGAAAGCTGTTGGCTCATCAAAAAGCAAGACTGATGGCTGCATGGAGAGGACCGACGCAATTGCTGCAAGTCGCTTTTCCCCTTCAGAGAGCTTTAGGCTGGAACGTTCTTTTAAACGGATAATGTCAAGCTCCAAAAGTGTTTGCTCTACCCGTTTTCTGACATCTTCTTCTGCCAGGCCATAGTTGCGCGGCCCAAACGCTATATCATCATAAATAGTTGCCATGAAGAGTTGGTCATCAGGATTTTGAAAAATCAAACCTGCGCGGCTGCGAATTTCATTCAGGGTCTTTTTCTCAACCCTTATGCCACCTATTTCAATGTGACCTTCTGTTATTGGGAGCACCCCCATTATCGCGAGCATAAGCGTTGTCTTGCCTGCTCCGTTTGGTCCTACAAGAGCAATGCGTTCACCTGTATTTATAGTCAAACTAAATTTGTCCACAGCCTTTGTTTTGTCCGGGTAAACTATAACAAGTTTTGAAATATCCAGCATCATAATATTTTTTCCACAAGAGTAGTTATCCAATTCCCAACATCAACAAATCTGAATAACAAACATAATACGCAAATCAAAGCGCAATAAGTTATATCTGTTATACAAAACTTTTTTCTAGCCAGGGTTGTGTTTTTTATCATATAACCCCGACACTTCATGGCAGAATAGATCCGCTCTGCGCGGGCAAAGCTTCTAAGCAGCAAGCAGCCAATAAAACTTCCGGCATGGCGAATATCCACACCCTTTGCTTTTGCTCCGCGCAAGACATACGCCATGCGCATTGAAACAGCTTCTGCAAGTAGTACACCGATGTATCGATAAGTCATCTCAAACATGAGGGTAAAAATATTTGGTATTTTCAATCTTCGCAATTGAGCTGTCAATTCAATGAATGGTGTGACTGCTACCAGCAACAGGACTGCCATAACGCAAAGGTATACGCGATATAATATTACACTAAAAGATAAAACACCAAAGCTAACGTCAATAGTGCCAATCTTAAACGCAGTGTCCTGCTCCAGTATTAAATTTGAAATCCCGATGAACAGGCAAAAAGGGATTGCTATCAATACCCGTTTTAAAAGCATGGTATATGGGGTTTCAGACAAAGCCATTAATATTGTGGGATAAAAAATAAATGGCACCAGCCTGCCAAAATCATGGCGACCAAAAGAGATAACAGTTGCTATGAAAACAAAAGTGACAATCAGCTTACTCATTGGGTGCAAACGGTGAACAACTGTATTCCCCGCAGAAAGTTGCTCCAATGAGTAAATAGCGCTGATTTTATTTCTGATGTCCAAGCTGTTTATCCCTTTTTTGCAGCAGGCTGTTTTTTCTTATACGGAAGCAGGAGTTCCCATTTTCCTTTTTTTCTTTACTGCAGAAATAGCCAAAGCTGTTATCCACGCAAGTAGAAATGTAATCCCGCTCCCAACTATTCCGGCAACTGATGTTCCGGTAAGAGAACCATCTTCGCCAGATGCTCTATAGTCATAGTCTGGCATAAAAGCTGTTGCTTCCTGTATCGTAACCATTCTTTCCATAAAAGATCCGCTAACCTCAAGCTCCTCTACGCCGGCTGTTCTCTCTATTGACCACTCAAGACCAGTTGGATGTTGTGAAGCAAAAATTGAAAGCGCTCCGCCTGCTGTAATTGTAATGGCTACCAAAGTCACTATAACATTCCGCAATGGAGCTGTTTTGGGAATAGGCGCGCCTGCGTTAGCGCTTTCCAAAATCTGAGGCTGCGCTTTATAAAGGAAGCAGAGAACAGCAGCTGTGATTATCCCTTCAAGTATCCCGATTGCCAGGTGAATGGGCTGCATAAAAAGTGCAAAAGTTGTAAAAGGCAGTTCTGTAATGCCTGCTGCCTGTGTTTGTAACACCACTCCAAATGCGCCGAGTTGTAAACTTACAACTACAGCAATCATGGATGCTATGCTGATAGTGGTCTTAGTGATTCCTTTTTTTAGTATGGGTTTAAACAAAAGAGGGTAGATAACCAAGCAAGGTATAACACCCAGATTAAAAATATTGCAACCAAGAGCGAGCAATCCGCCGTCCGCAAAAAAAAGACTTTGGATTATAAGAACTGCGGAAATCGTCAGCAGCGCAGGATAAGAACCAAGAAGCGCTGCAAGCAAAATCCCTCCCCCAATATGGCCGCTGGAACCAGTACCAGGGATAGCAATATCAATCATCTGGGCTGCAAAAATAAAAGCTCCTGCTACCGCCATCATTGGGATCTTTTTTTCGGAAAGTTCGTCTTTTTTGATTTTTGCTATAGAGTAGCCGACTGCAGCTGCGCTTGCAGCTAACATTGTGCAGCCTACTGCTGTTGATATAAGGGCATCTGCCATGTGCATAATAAAATCCTCCTAAAAATAAAATGTCGCAAAAAATGCGTAAAAATTTCGCGCAAATTACCACTGCGCCAACGCCGTCATGACATTATTACTTTAGAAAGAAAATATTTGCTTATTTATATATCTTCTGATATATATTGTCGAGTGTATCTTATCATAAAGAATAAAAAAACGTCAAGATTTGTATTTTTTTGATATTTTGAAAGAAAGTATTTTTCTACAATTAAATTAGCATTTTATATTGACAAGACTGTCTTTAAAGTGATATATTCTTTTACGATGAGTGCAAGTTTTTTGGTAAAAATTAATAAATTCTCAGCAATCAGCAATCAGCAATCAGCAATCAGCAATCAGCAATCAGCAATCAGCAATCAGCAATCAGCAATCAGCAATCAGCAATCAGCAATCAGCAAT
>WQZP01000025.1 GCA_009780675.1 Spirochaetaceae bacterium
GATAACTCTGTACTTCCCCGTTCAATCGCAACAAGAGAAACTTTTTTAAACTCAATGACTCTTGATATTGCCATGGGCGGCTCAACAAATACAGTACTCCACCTCCTTGCGATTGCCCATGAAGCAGGAGTTGATTTCTCTATGAAAGATATTGATGCGCTTTCAAGAAAAGTTCCATGTATTTCCAAGGTTGCCCCAAATTCACACCTCCATATAGAAGATGTAAACCGCGCAGGCGGAATAATGAGAATAATGGGAGAACTCGCAAGAGGCAATCTTATTGACAAATCTGTAAAACGTGTTGACAGTACATCGCTTGGAAAAACACTTGACGATTATGATATTGCAGGCGGGAAAGCAATTCCAGAAGCTTTTGATAATGCAAAAGCAGCTCCTGGAGGGAAATTTAATCTGGTATTTGCATCGCAAGATGCACAGTATGATTCTCTTGACCTTGATGATGAAAACGGATGCATAAGAAGCATTGCAAACTGTTATTATGAAGATGGCGGACTTGCTGTGCTTTTTGGAAATATTGCAGAGAAAGGGTGCATTGTAAAAACTGCTGGTGTTGACAGCTCTGTATTTAAGTTTAAAGGGAAAGTAAAAGTGTATCATTCCCAGGAGCAGGCATGCAATGGGATACTTGACGGAGAAATAAAAGCAGGGGACATTGTCGCTATAATTTATGAAGGGCCAAAGGGTGGTCCGGGAATGCAGGAGATGTTATACCCAACTTCATATCTGAAATCAATACATCTTGGGAAAGAGTGCGCGCTTATTACAGATGGAAGGTTTTCCGGCGGAACATCAGGTCTTTCCATAGGGCATATATCTCCGGAAGCAGCTTCCGGTGGAACTATAGCGCTTTTAAAAGAGGGCGATGAAATAGAAATCAATATATCTTTAAGAACAATAAATGTTCTTGTTTCGGATGACGAAATTAAAAAAAGAAAAAAAGCAGAAGAAGCAAAAGGTCGGAACGCGTATAAACCCGGACGCAACAGGACAATACCTACCTCGCTTAAAGTTTATTCGCACTTTGTAAGCTCTGCGGACACAGGGGCAGTTAGGGTTATTCAGGAGTAATATACAAAAGTTTGGATTTTATAGGAATCAAACAATCTCTTTTCTTATAATGTATCCTGAATGCAGGACCTTATCTGTTTGAAGGTATGTTATTTTTCCGTGATCACTCTTTTCTACTCTTCTCATATTTTCATCAAGAAGAATAAAATTGCTGTCTTCCAGATACATAATATCAGGGCCTATATATTCTATTGTGTCTGAATCCCGTATCTGATTTTTTACATCAAGTGTGTATATAAATGTTTCTTTAGGGCTATTGGATTCATTAAAACAGTTGTCCGGAGTAAGGCTTTCAATAACAGTTCCAAGAAAAGAATATTCTCTGTCGTATGGTTTAAAAGTAGGGGTTTCTATATCATCCTTTCCGTAGAAAAAGCCTGTTGAAAGTTCACGGTGACTAACTTTAAAAAGTTCATTTTTATATTTTTCAAGGTTTTCTACGGTTTTGCCCTCAAGTGAGTCAAGCGCTTTTCTGTATGCTCTTGTAACAACAGCTGTATAGTAAACAGATTTCATTCGCCCTTCGATTTTTAAAGAATCAACTCCGGCATTTTTCAGGTCTTGCAGATGGTCTATCATGCATAAGTCTTTTGATGAAAGTATCGATGTAAAATTCTCCCCTTCGATTACAGGAAAAAATTCCCCTTTTCTTTCTGATTCTTCAAGCACTTTGTATTGCCATCTGCAAGAATGAGCGCAGTCCCCTTTATTTGCCGAGCGATCTGTAAGATACTTGCTTAAAAAACATCTGCCTGAATATGTAAGACACATTGCGCCGTGTATAAATACTTCGATTTCAAGATTATCCACATTATTTTTAATAGCTTCTATTTCTTTAAGACTAAGCTCTCTTCCCGGTATTATTCTTGAAAATCCCATATCCCTGTACAGTTTTGCTGAATTTGAATTTACGCAATTAGCCTGTGTACTCAGGTGAAGATCTGTTTTTGGAAAATGCTTTTGCAGTAACGGAAGAATACCTGGGTCGCTTACTATAAAAGCATCTATGGGGTATAACGAGATATATTCTATCTCTTGTTCAAGCAGTTTTATATCGCTATCGTGAAAATATATGTTAAGAGCTGCGTAGAGCTTTTTATTTTTTTTTATTTTTCTGATTTCATTATATTCATCATCATTAAAGTTGTCGGCTTTTGCCCTAAGGGAAAAATTTTTAAGTCCTA
Organism: Spirochaetaceae bacterium; assembly: GCA_009780675.1. Classification (GTDB taxonomy): domain Bacteria; phylum Spirochaetota; class Spirochaetia; order CADAEX01; family CADAEX01; genus WQTU01. The sequence continues at coordinate 2,274 of WQZP01000025.1, forward strand.
TATATGCTGCGTCTGCGCCATATTCGTAAGCGTAAAAGAGTTTTTCAATACTGCCGGCAGGTGATAGTAGTTCCATAAAAAAAAGATAGATTTCTTCTTGATTAAAGTCAAGGTGTTACTTGCCAATTTAACCTGTTATGAACTACACGGATTACTCAAACCATACAAATGTCACGAATTATGCAGGTATCTGCCAATACCCGAACTGCTAACATAATGATAATCTTGCTAATTTCTTAACACATAATGAATTATAAACTAATGTCAGGATATTTGTTTTTGCATAACACTAGTTGACATATATTAAGATAATTATGTTAAACTCTTTAGCAAGAAAATTACAAATCAAATCAAATTCAGGAGAGATTCGTGTTAAAGACAGGTTTTGTAGGTTACAGAGGAATGGTTGGTTCTGTACTAATGAAAAGAATGGTGGACGAGGGAGATTTTAAAAATTTTGAAAAAGTATTTTTTTCTACATCACAGGCAGGAAAAAGCGATGTAATAGCAGGCGGAATTAGCACAGGTGTTCTGGAAAATGCCGAAGACATAGAGAAGTTAAAAGCAATGGACGTTATCGTGACATGCCAGGGCGGAAGTTATACGGAAAAAGTATATCCGCAACTTATGGCTGCGGGCTGGAAGGGGTACTGGATAGATGCTGCGTCAACTTTAAGAATGAAAGATGATGCGATTATAGTTCTTGATCCTGTAAACCGGAATGTTATAGATGAAGCTTTATCAAAAGGGATCAAATGTTATGTGGGAGGAAACTGTACAGTAAGCCTTTTGCTTATGGGTATAGGATCTCTTTTTCAAAATAATCTTGTGGAATGGATAAGCAGTATGACTTACCAGGCATCATCAGGAGCAGGAGCGCTGAACATGAAAGAGCTTCTTGCGCAGATGGCAGTTCTTGGTTCTGCTGCAGGAGATATGATTTACGACCCTGCGTCTGCAATTATTGAAGTTGACAGACTTGTTACTGAAAAAATGAGAAGCAGCGATTTCCCTGTTGAGAATTTTAAAGTTCCCCTTGCCGGAAGCGTTATTCCCTGGATCGATAAAGGCCTTGAAAGCGGACAGACAAAAGAAGAATGGAAGGGGATGGTAGAGGCAAATAAAATTCTTATGACAAAAAAGCCAATACCTATAGACGGGATTTGCGTAAGGATAGGAGCAATGCGCTGTCACAGTCAGGCAGTTACAATAAAACTTACAAAAGATGTGCCCATCAAAGATATTTATGATATGATTGCTGCGAGTAACGAATGGGTAAAAGTTGTTCCAAATGAACTGGAAGCAACCAGAATGGAGCTTACCCCTGCAGCAGTTTCAGGAACTTTGACAATACCTGTTGGAAGAATGAGAAAAATGAATATTGGCAATGAATATTTAACTCTTTATACAGTAGGTGATCAGCTTCTTTGGGGAGCAGCAGAACCTCTAAGAAGAATGTTCAATATCGTAAGGGGACATCTTGGAAAATAATCCCGGGCGCTTGCGCGCATCGGTGTGTTTTTGCGGCACTTGCGAAAGCAAGTGAAAGCAATTCAATTTACCCTTCATATCCATACAAAATAAAAAGCCAATCCAGAGTCCGCTGGATTGGCTTTTATCCAAATTGCACTATTTTTTCTTAAAACTTATACTTCCTTTTTTCTTTAAAAAATTAAAACTTTGCTCAATAATATTATCCATTTTTAGTTTTTGAATAGCTAATAATGATTTATCAAACACTTCCATGGATAGGATTTTTCCTTTTGCTGTAAGCATTAGTTTTGTAAAATCATTCCTTTTATTACTAAGATCCACAATGCCTGTAGGAGAAAAATTAAGAAAAATATTTTCATTGTTTTTTAATGTAAAAGGGATATCCAGAAATTTTCTGCCATTAAGATAAAAGAAAAAGGAAAGCCCATCACCTACTGCTTTTTGGGCAGGAACAGCAGCTATTGGAGTAACTGGGTTAAAATCAGATGTTCTGGAACCTCGTGCTAAAGATCTAGCCAAAGCCAGTAATAAAATAAGCAGCAATATCCCAAGTATTATAAAATGGACCATAAATCTGCTAAATATACTTTTATTATCAAAACTTATTGCAAAAAGAGAAGGGGTAAGAACATTTTGACCAGCATAAACAAATCTAATTTCTCCGTTTATCATTCCTGCGGGCAAGCTATCAGGAATAATAACAGGTATCCTGATGTTTCTGGTCCCATCTTCTGTAAAAGATAAATCAACGATATTACCGATAATATCAAATGTTTCCCGACTCTGAATATCTGTAAACATTATCGATACAAGCCCTATATTTTTTACTGCGCTTAGAAACGAAGCTTCTGTATTAAATTCGATATATGGGTTTTGCATAAGACCTCTATAAGAAATATTGGGGGTTGAAACCACCCTTACAACAGAAAGAAAATCTGATGTTTCTGCAATTATTCTGTCTGTAAGCGAAAGTTCGGCTGCTGAAGAGTCGTCCTGACGTGGATCAACTTCAGAAAAAGTCGCTGACAATTCTTCTGCAAGCCTTTGCGCATCAGTATGCCTGCCAAGTCCTAATATGTGAACTTTCCACCCTCTTTTAGCAATATATCTTGTATTTTCAAGAAATCTATGGTTAAAAGGTTGCCCAAGCTCCCATTGATAAATACTATCAGGCGGGGCTTCCTGTCTGCCATCTGTTATAAGAAGCATATATTTTAACCTGTTGTTTTCTTCATAAGCAGCCGAGATTGTTGCCAATGTGTCTAAAGCGTTTCCAATATCTGTGAACCTGCCATCAGCTCTAATCCCCATAACACGCCGCTTTAACTCTTCCTTATGATTTTGATCCCTAACTATTGTATTTATAAATACTTCTGTCCTGCCAAAAAAATTTATGATATAAAGCAAATCTCCTGGTATTATTACTTCATCTATAATGTATCTGGAGACATATTCATTTACAGCCTGGATTTTATTGTCCTCCCGCATGGAAAGAGACTTATCAAGAAGGATAAAAACATCAATATTTTCTGTTCTGATATCAGAGAAAATAGGGAATTTAATAAAAGATAAAATAAAAAAAACAAATAGCAACTTAGTTTTCATTTTTTTTCCTTAAAAATTGTTATATTTACCTATAGTTTTATAAAACTTATTTACATTATAACACTATTATATATATAATGTTTATCATAATAAAAAAAAAATATACTTTACATATTAGTAAAGATATTGATATTCTTGAATTTAGTTTAAGAAATAGATAAAAGGAGAGTAATATATGGGAAGTGTTGATCTACCTAAAAGTCCAATGGTATTCCATCCAGAAAAACCGAGCGCTGTTGGATCTAGAAATTCTTTGGCTCAAGAAAGCAGGGATCAGCAGGCAGAAGTTGATCGTCTTCTTGCAGAAGAAGTTGATAAAGTAATTAATCATGTTACATCTAAGCTCCCTCTGGAAGTTCTAGAGAAAATTGATGTAATGGGTGGACTAAAAGAAAAAGTCTATAATTATTTTAACCAAAATTATCAGAACATGTTCAATAGATATATTGTTACAACTGAAGATGAAATGGTTAAAAAAGTAAGAAACTTCATTGACAAAGAAGAAATGAAAATTCTTAACCGCTATACTCCAAAAGAGATCGCAATACTTCTCGATGAAGTTGGTGGAATGGATAAATTCAATACTGGAGAAATTGAAAAATCCATAGTTAATATGTATGGGCATCTACAGGGTCATATACAAAGAGGTGTAAATGAACTTGAAAACCTCACTAACTCACTTTTAAGGCAAAAAACAGATGTAGGCGCATTCATTAGAGGTGAAAATGCTTATTCTGTTGTTAAATGTTCTTTTAAGGATAATATTTACAAACCAAAAACAGTTACAAACGTTAAAATGTCTGTAAATATCCTTGATTCAGAACTTATAAGCCCAATTTTCTATTATCAGGTAACAGTTGAATATCTTATTAAAGAACTAATTTCAAAAAATATTACTGATACTCTGGAAAAAGAAATTGAGAAACTCAAAGATGTCATCATCGATGAAGGAAGAGAAGAGCTTTCTGACAGCGAGATTCTATTTGAAAAATTAAAGAGAGTTGATAACTACACTGATGATGAAAAAGAAAATGTAAAATCAAAACGATATAATCTTGTTGCAAAGAAAATCATGGAAACTATTGAAGGACTCAGAGCAGAAATAGACCCTGAAACTTATGATCAGCTCAATATCAGAGAAAATATCAAAAAAATAGTTGATATTGAAAACATCAGAAACAGAGGTTATAACACAGCTATTAACTCTATTACTTCAATTCTTGATACTTCAAAAATGGGTTATCAGTATATTGAAAACTTAAAAAATGGCAGAGAACTTATCATCAGGGAATATGAAGATACAAATGTTTCTATTCTTCCAGATGAAAGATATCAGGTAAAACTGAAATATTATGATAATGCCAGATTAATTGAAGAACAAAAAGCATATGATGTTCAAATCAAGTCTTTTGAAATTGAAGTTGCGCATCTTTGGGATATTCTCGAAGAAGTATACAAAGATGGAAAGAGATTCAAAGGTATAACAGATTTCCTTGATCTTGCCAGAGCTTATAAAAATAAAATAGCAAAATCAAAAGAAAAAAGCGGCGATCCTTTGTATGAAAACCTCGAAAAACCATGGGATGAAATTTCCTTTGTTAGAGCAGCAGAAACAAGCCTTGAAGAGATGAACAGGACATATGTTTATGAAAAAGATAAAATAAAAAGAAAATTTGTTATAATGAAAAAGAGACTTCAGGATTTATACGGATATAAATATCCTATACAAAGAAGAGTCATGGAAGAAAGACTTGAAAAACTTAACTCTCAGTATGACGAATTTGATTACTTGATCAATCCTTATCATTTACAACCAGGACTCCTTCTTGATCTTGATATTACTTCAATCAAAAGAAAGAAAGCGACTCTCGATGGTATGGCAAATGTGCTTAATGAATTCCTTTATGGTGTATCAAAAGGGTTCCAGGATGCTGCATTTGCTTCTTTCTCAAGAAGAAGATCTACTGTTAGAAGCGATTTAAACCAGTCATTTGCTACTGCTGTGGATGGACAGGAAGAAAATAAAGGGCAAAGCTACCTTGATCTTCTTAACAGCTCCGTAGCAGAAGAAACTCCAAAACAGGCGCTTGCAGCACCTGCTCAGAAAAGATCTACAGGCATTGTTGACAATAAGAAAAAAGGAGCTCAAAAAGCTCAACAAAAAAAACCGTCTGGTAACAAGCTCAAAAGTATCTAATATTTTATAAATTAAAAAGTCCCTGTAACTTAATAGTTACGGGGATTTTTATAAGGCAGGTAAAAAAATTCATGGCAGATGTAAAAGAATTTGAACGCTTTTATACACGTGAGGGGTTTAATAAATCATTAAATCACTTTAACGTAGTGTTAGATGCAATAGGTGAATTTCAGAGCTACAATAACCTTGCAGATGTTCTTAATATGTATTTAGAAGAAGATAAAGTAGCACAACATCAACTTCTTCCAATAGTTAATTCACTTTTAGTCGACAAATACCTTTATTCATATAAAGCAATAAATATAAAAAATACAGTAACAGATTTTGACAAAATAGCTGCAGAAGTTTCAAAATGGTCAGGAATTGACATTGTTTTGGGATATCATAATCCAAATATAGGATTTTTAGTTATAAATGCCAAAAAGAAAGAGAGTCTTGCTATAAGCGGAGAATTAAAAAAATATGAACTTTTAACTATCTATGCAGGTGATTCTTTAGGTAACAATAATAAATATGCAGAGAGTGTTATAGAAGAATTTATAAAACTTCTTGAAAATAAAAAACCAAAAGTTCCCTCTTCTATATTGAATGGAAAGTATAAAGTAAAACCTACAGTAGTAAAGAGTGAACCTAAAGTTGCAAAAGCAAAAACACCGCAAGCCAAAAAAGCTGCTAAGAATGTAAAAGCAACAACTACAACATCTTCTGCGGTAGCTGCAAAACAGTCTGCGCCACAAGCAACTCCAGCGCCAACTCAAGATATACAGTCAACAGGCGGAGCTGTAAGAATGACACCTCTCTACGGTGTGGAAGTAACAAATGAACTTTTTCATAATGGCAATGTTGAAGCATGGAAAATAATTATAAACAGTTATAAAACATCTTATCCAGGATGCGATGTTATTATATTTTATGAAGGAGAGAGGATACTCGATATTAATACTCTTTTTAAATGGGGAAAAGTAAAACATGGTTCTGCTATCATGTTTGCTATTTCAGGAAAAGATATAAAAGATGTAGCCAAACTTCAACGATACTTAAAACAGGGCGCAAGTCATAGATTTGAAGATTTTTTGAAATTTCCTGTAAATGTAGTTCCTAAATTATTCTAAACTGTAAGAGGCTGTATCAGATGAAAAACAATATCCATTTTTATTGTAAAGATAAATTTATAAAAGATCCATCAATATTGGAAAGAATTGGATTAAGAATAAGAGAAGCAAATAACTTCGCTGAATTAAACCTTCCTGTTGTTCCAGGATTTGTTATTGATTCAGAAGGTGTATCTTCTATTGAAAGAGGCACCTGTAAGCAGTATATAAAGCCTTTTATTGAAAAAATTGAAAAAGAAATTGAAAAAAAATATGATTCAGAAACCAAGCCATTAACTTTAAAAATAATAATCAGCCCTAATCTTATTATTACAACCAGCTATCCTGCGATGCATAATTTTGGTCTTACTAAAAAAACAATGCATGGTTTTAGTGAACTTGCAGGTATTAATTTTGTGTTAAATGAATTTTTCTTTATGGTTAACGGTCTTTTGATTATTGAAGAAAGAATTTTTACAATTGAAAATAAAGATAAAGAGCTCAAAAAAGTAAAAGCTATACTGGAATTTATAAATAGCAAAATAAACAAAAATATTTCAGAAAAAGACCTTGATAAACTTATTGAAATTACAAGTGGGATATTGCCCAATGATTTTTTTGATGATGCATATGCACAACTTGATTATGCTTTATCAAGAGTAAGCTATTTACTTAATATTGATGAAATGAATGATAATGATACAGCTATTGGTGTTTCTGCAATGGTTTATGGAAATTTCGGCAATAACTCCTCTAGCGGCGCTTTTTATACAAGAAATATAATAAATGGCAATAAAGTTCTATTCGGTGAATATCATCAAAATACATTTGATTTTAAAGGCACAAAAGGGAAAGATATAAATAAAATCGATAAAGCTTATTTATCAAAACTTGAAAAAATTGCACACACTATAGAAGCGCATTTTAAAAATATAAGACATATAAGATTTACTATCGAAGATAAAAAACTATGGCTTATAGACCAGCGCGATGCAGTTGATAAATCTGTAAAAGCAGAAATTATTACACTTCTTGAACTGCATGAAAGAAAAATTATAGATGATAATTATATATTAAATGCTATAAAACCTGGGCAGCTAAATGAAATATTGCATCCTATTATTGACATTTCATCTGTAAAAAGCTTTAAAAAGCTTGCAGGCGGAATTGCAGGTGCTCCTGGCGCTGCTATTGGAAGGGTTTATTTTACAACCGCAGCACTGCTTGAAGCAAATAAGATGGCATTGCAGCAGGGACTTGATACCAAGTTTATATTGTGTATGCCTTCAACTTTTGCAGAAGATGTTAAGGCTATTGAAGTTGCAAAAGGTGTACTTTCTTCTGAGGGCGGTTATGCTGCTCATGCTTCTGTTGTAGCAAGACAATATGGAAAAGTTTCTCTTGTAAAACATGGATTGGTTTTCAAAGGTAATAAATTTACAATTGACGGAAATACTATTTCAGAGGGAGATTATATCACTCTGAATGTGCCTAATTACGGCGAACCTGAAATATATATTGGCAAGGCTTCATTGATAGAGCCTGACTATGAATCATCTGGTATAGAAAAACTTGTTCAACTTGCAAAAAGGAATATTAAAAATTTTCATGTAAGGGTAAATGCAGATAATGCAAGAGATTGTACGCTTGCAAAGAAATTTGGCGCAGAAGGTGTAGGGCTTTGCAGAACAGAGCATATGTTTTTTGATGATAAACGTATAAATGTTTTTAGAGAGATGATTCTTTCCAATAATAAAGAAAAAAGAATAAAAGCGCTTGCCCGCCTTAAAAATATGCAGAAAGAAGATTTTTATCAAATATTTAAAGTTATGAAAGGAAAAGGAGTTACAATAAGACTTCTTGATGTTCCTCTGCATGAATTCTTGCCTCATAACCCTTCAGAAATGGATGCGTTCATAAAATATCTGAAATCATTGAAAGGCTACGAAAAAGTAAATGCAAAAGATATTGTACAACACTGTGAGTCATTAAGTGAATTCAACCCAATGCTTGGTCATAGAGGGTGCAGAATAGCTATTTCATACCCTGAGATATATGAAATGCAGGCAACTGCTATTTATGAAGCAATATATGCTCTTAAAAAAGAGGGTATTGAAACTCATGCTGAAATCATGATCCCTATAATAATGAATTCAGAAGAGCTTAAAACAATCATATATGGCAAAAAAATCGAAGGTATGTCTATAAAAGGGCTTATTGAAATAGAGGAGCAAGTTAGAGCTTCTCTTAAAGCAAAGCAACCTGTTTCATTTAAGATAGGAACAATGATAGAGCTTCCTGCTGCTGCATTAGGCGCCGGAGAAATTGCTCAGTACGCAGAATTCTTCTCTTTTGGTACAAATGATTTAACACAAACAACGCTTGGTCTCTCCAGAGATGACTTTAATAACTTCATGCCTGATTACACAATGTTTGACTTGATTCCAGCAAACCCTTTTGAGATTCTTGATGCAAATGTTAAGGAATTAGTCGCTTTTGCAGTTAGACGAGGGAAAATGACAAGACCTGGCATTAAACTTGGATTGTGCGGCGAACATGGCGCAGTTCCTCAAAATATAGAATTCTGTATTTCTGTAGGGCTTGATTACGTGTCATGTTCTACTTATTCTGTGCCTATTGCAATACTTGCAGCAGCACAAATACAAATGAAAAAGGGTCAATAGAAAATACTTGAAAAATATATGAATTAGGCATTTAATGAATGTCTGAATCAAAAAAAAAAGGCTGTCCAAACCCCGATTTCCATCGGTGACTGCGGACAGCCTTTTTTAAAATCAAAATAATGACAGGATTAGTCTTGCCACAGTTTAAATTTCTTTAATCCTTCAATAACAGCGCGCGCGCTTTTTTTAGTATCTGACTGAGGAACTCCTGCCTCTTTATTCAATGTCTGGGTAAAAAAGAATTCAAGACTTTTTAATACATCTTCCTGATGATAGAAAATTAACGCAAAATTGACCCCTGTAGGTTTAAGAATAGTAAAGGATGAATATGAAATAACAGGATTCTTGCTTACCATTACTTTTGTTTGATTCTTTGCAATAACAATATCCAACTCAGTAAAGCGTTGTGGGATTGTTTCATCCCTTGATCTTGTAAAAGGTTCTTGATACTTGTGCGGATAATTTGAAGGCTCTACAAGGACAAATATTTTATGTCCATCAGCCTGAAAAGTAAGTGAAGTTTCGCCTGCAAAAATAGCTTTTACATTATCATAGGCAATGACTTCATAAATAGAATATGTAGAATTTTCACTAAAAAAAGATGATACAATATAACCCCCAGATTCAGGCATTTTTCCTTCTTTATAAGCTTGAAAGAGATCCATTGCTTTTGGCATTTGTTTACTCATAATTTCCTCCCCGATGTTACAGTTATTATTGCATTTGATAGAAAAATATCAAGCATTTTTTTTAAACTTTTCTCCAAGCTTTTCAAATTTTATAGCAAAATCCTTTAAACCTTGAGATTCATATATTTTTGCTATATTAAAATAAACTCTCCATTCTTTTTCATCCAGCTCAAGCGCATTTTTAAATGCATCCAGCGCTATTTTATTTTTGTTTATTTTTGTAGCAAGAATACCTATTGTTAGCTCAATATCTATATCATTTTTTATATAACTTCTTGATGTCTCAAGAAGTTTAAGCGCCTTTTCTGTACCAGTAAGCTTTTCTGTGCAATAAGCAATTGAAAGCAGATACTTAGAGTTATCCGGATGTAAACGAAGCATCTGTTTATAAATCAATATAGCTTTCTGATAATCTCCAATATTCAAATAGCATTTTGCAAGAAGTCTGTTTACATTTTCATCTTCTGCATGGGCTGAGGAATATTTTTCAATCTCTTTTATTGCTTTATCATAATTACCTGTTCTATAGAGATGATTAATATAATAGCGTCTTATTTTGTTATCATCAGGAAATATTGAAAGGTAATTCATAAAAACTTTTATGGTTTTACTTTTTTCTTCAAGAATATGATATGTTTTGATAAGACCTATATATGCAGTTGAAAGCTTTTTATTGCTCTCTATTGCTTTTTGAAAGTAATTTTCAGAATAACCAGGCATTTTAAGTTTTAAATACTGTTCTCCTATGGCTTCAAGAAGGTAAGAATCAGATTGATTCCTTGCCATTTCATTATTTAATAGCTTTATGACATCATTAGGATTATATGAAAGTTTTGCAGCAGTCAACGCAAAATAGTAGCTTAATACATCATCTGTAGGGAAGTTCGTAGCAGCTCTCCTTAACTCTTTAAATAGCTCTACAAAGCGCTCCTGTACCCACATAACCATTATTATCCCGTAAATGGCTTCTATTTTGCCTTTATCCCGGCTTAAAACAAGCCTGTAATGGTTTTCCGCCTTCTGGTAGTTGTTTAAGTGCCTATATGCTTCTCCTGCAAGAAGGTGTATTTCATTATCATAATAATTGCTTTTTAATATTTTTTTTGCAAAGAAAATAGCATCCTTAAACTTATTTCTTTTAAATGCTTCTATTGCCAATACCCTGTTTATATCAACATCTTTTAGATATGTGTTATCTACTGGAATATTTTTTTCTGATAGTTCGATTATGATCCTGGATGCTTCGTCAATTTTCCCTTCTTGCATTAATAACGGAATTACCTGCATTTTTAGCAAGTGGTCATCAGGATTAAGCCTAATAACATGTTCATAAAGCTGGAGAGCTTCTTTATAACGCCTCTGCTCTTTTCTTACTTGAGCCAGATAAATGGAGATATGGGGAAGATTTATATCTGTTTTTAAAATAAATTCAAAAATATCGCCTGCGTCATCAACTCTTCCTGCATATAAATCTCTTATTCCTTTAAGATATAAAACATTTAAATATGCATTATGTATAAATTTGTTCTCTTGATCTGCATAAACAGCTCTTTCAAGATAATGAAGCGCAATCGACACTTTTTTTAACCTTAAATATGTTAATCCTGTAAGGCTTAGTACTTCTGCATTGTCAGGTGAAAGCTGCGAAGTTTTTTTAAAGCATTTTAGAGCTTTTACATAAAAACCAAGCATTAAATAGGTTCTGCCAAGGAAAAAGTACCCTTTTGGCGAATTTTCCACATAAAAAAGATAATGCTGTAATGTCTGTACAGCTTTGTAATATTCTCCAAGCGCATGATAGCTTCTTCCCAAGTATAGGAATGCCTCTGGAAGAGTATCGGATTCAGCTATTATTCCCTCAAGAATATTAGCAGCTGCCAGGTAATCTCTGTTTTTTCCAGCTTCAATAGCTTTAAGCATTAGTTTTTTATATTTTTCACTCACACCCCATTTTAACCTGAAAAGCAGAATAATTAAAAGTAATAATCAACCTGTTTGACAAAATCTTCTCTTTTTGCCAATATTATGTTATAAAAGAGTATGTTTCAGATAAGGAGTTTATTATATGGGCAGCTTTAAAGTAACCGAAGCGCTTAGCTATGATGATATTTTACTTGTTCCGTCATATTCAGATGTAGTACCAGGCGATATATGTGTAAAATCAAGACTTACAAAAAATATATCTCTTAATATTCCAATAATATCCGCTGCAATGGATACTGTTACAGATTCTACTCTTGCAATTGCAGTTGCTCTTGAAGGAGGAGCAGGTGTTATCCATAGAAACTATACACCTGAAGCGCAGGCGCAAGAAGTTGCAAAAGTAAAAAGATATCTTAACTGGATTATTCAGGACCCGCAAACAGTAACTGAAGATACAGACATAGGTACAATCAAAAATTTAATGTACAAATATAATGCAACTGGAATTCCTGTTGTAAATAGAAATAAAAAACTTACAGGTATTATAACATCAAGAGATTTAAGATTTTGTGATAATAATGATATTCTTGTTAAAGAAGTAATGACAAAAAAACCCATTGCAGAAATAGGGGCTCCGACAGCTAAAAGCGCCAGAGAAAAATTTGATAAATATAAAATTGAAAAACTCCCTATAGTAGACGAAAATGGCCATGTTATAGGGCTTGTTACATATAAAGATATGGATAAGAAAAAAAGATATCCGGAATCTGTTCTTGATGCCAGGGGAAGGCTTATAGTTGGCGCAGCAATATCTCCTGTTGATTATGAGCGCAGAATTCCTCTTCTACTTGCAAAAAAAGTAGATTTTGTTGTTATGGATACTGCAACAGGAGATACAAAGAGCGTTATTGATGCTATTTATAATATCAAGAAAAAATATAACATAGCAGTTGTTGGTGGAAATGTAGCAACTGCTGATGGAACAAAAAGGCTTGTTGATGCAGGCGCTGATTGTATTAAGATAGGCATTGGACCAGGGTCAATATGTACAACCAGGATCGTTGCAGGAATAGGAGTGCCTCAATTTACAGCTGTATATGATTGCGTATGTGAAGCAGAAAAACAGGGAATACCAACTATTGCTGATGGAGGGATAAAATACTCTGGAGATATTGTAAAAGCAATAGGCGGCGGAGCAGATACTGTTATGATCGGTAATCTTTTCGCTGGATTAAAAGAAGCTCCTGGTAAAGAAGTTATTTATGAAGGGAGAATATTCAAAGAATATAGGGGAATGGGTTCTATTGGAGCAATAATTGACGGCTCCGGCGACAGGTACAGAATGGGAGAAGATGAAGAGCCTGTTCCGGAAGGAATTGAAGGTAGAGTTCCATATAAAGGAGAATTAAAACCTTTTCTTTATCAACTTGTTGTAGGTTTAAAAAAGGGTATGGCTTATTGCGGATGCAAAGATCTGGAAGCTTTACGCAATTATAAAAGATTTGTAAAAATAACAGCTGCTGGTTTAAAAGAAAGTCATGTTCATGATGTTTCAATAACAAAAGAACCGCCAAATTATACAAAGTAACGGCAAAAATAAATATATGGATAAAATAATTGTTCTGGATTTTGGCAGTCAGACAACACAGCTTATTTCAAGGCGTATAAGAGAAATAGGGGTATATAGCGAAGTATTGGCTGGCGATATCAATATAAAAGATGTTGATATGACAAAAATCAAAGGAATTATTCTATCTGGCTCACCTGAATCTGTATACGATAAAGATGCATATACTATTGATAAGGCGATATATGCTCTTGGTATTCCTGTTCTTGGGATATGCTATGGGCTTCAAAGAATTACTGTTGACTTTAACGGAAAAGTAACTGCGCTTGAAAAAAATGAGTATGGCAGATCAACTATAAAATATGTTTCAAAATCAAAACTTTTTGATAATGTTCCTGAAAACTTTAATTCATGGATGAGTCACGGCGACAGTATTGAAAAGCCTGGAGAAGGTTTTGAAGTTATTGCTCTTTCTGACCACCATATTGCCGCTGTATATAATAAATCCAAAAACATTTACGGAATTCAGTTTCACCCGGAAGTAACGCACTGTGAATATGGGAACAAGATACTTGAAAATTTCGCAGTTAATATATGCGGCGCAAAAAAAGAGTGGAATATGGAGTTATATTTTGAAGATATACGCAAAAATATAATAAACCAGGCACAGGAGAAGGATGTTCTTCTTTTGATTTCCGGTGGTGTAGATTCCACAGTAGTTGCTGCTCTTTTGCTTAAATCACTACATCCAGAGAAAATCCATCTTATGTATATCAATACAGGGTTAATGAGAAAAAATGAATCCGCAGAGATAGAGAGTAATTTAAAAAAACTTGGAGCTAAAAATCTCCATCACATAGATGCTTCTGAAAAATTCCTTAATGCGTTAAAAGGGGTAGCTGACCCTGAAACAAAACGGAAGATAATTGGCGACCTTTTTATTACTGTACAGCAGGAAGAACTTAAAAAAGCAGGAATACCGCACAATGCGCTTCTTGCTCAGGGAACACTTTATACAGATTTAATTGAATCTGGAAAAGGGGTAGGGAAAAAAGCTCATGTTATTAAATCCCATCATAATGTAAAATCACCGCTTGTTGAGGAAAAAAGAGCAAAAGGGGAAATTATAGAACCTCTTGATAAGCTCTACAAAGACGAGGTTAGGGAGCTTGGAAAAATAGTAGGGGTTAGTAATGAAATTATCGGAAGACACCCATTCCCAGGGCCAGGACTTGCGGTAAGGATATTGGGAGAAATAACAGAAGAAAAATGTGACCTCCTTCGTGAAGCAGATTATATCTATATTAGCGAGCTTAAAAAAAGAGGTCTCTATAATAAAATATGGCAAGCATTTGCAATATTGCTTCCAGTAAGGTCTGTAGGTGTTACAGGCGATGCCAGAAAGTATGGGCAAGTTCTTGCTCTGCGCGCAATAATATCAATAGATGGCATGACAGCAGATGTATTTCCAATGGATACCAAGGATCTTCTTGAAATATCTTCGTTGATCACAAATTCTGTTCCAGGAATTGGCAGGGTAGTTTATGATGTTTCAAGCAAACCACCTGCAACAATCGAGTGGGAGTAAAGAAGTAGGGGACACAAATATGTGGCGCTTACTACAAAAAAAGGTTACCAAAGGTGTGTTGGGTTTGAACCTCCACGCCTGTTGATAACCTTCCTGGAAGATAATACATTACTTAGATTAAGGTTTTACAATTATATCTTTAAGTCCTGGAAATTTCTTAATATCTTTTTCAACACTTCTTAGCCTTTCTGCGTTTTCGTATTTTTTATCCTGGAAGCTATATTTGAATTTTGTATGGATATCATAAGTTCCATCAAGAAGAGCTTTTGTATCTTCTGTCATAACAAGTTCTTCATCAGTAGGAATTACAAATATTTTTACTTTTGAATCTGGAGTTGAAATTTCTGTTTCTCCATATCTTGTCATTGAATTTTTATTTTTTTCTGGACAAATTTTTATTCCAAACTCTTCAAGTCCCGAGGTTGCAAGGAATCTTGTATCTGGCCCTCTTTCTCCAACTCCTGCTGTAAATACAATAGCATCAAGCCTTCCAATAGCAAAAGCATATGAACCAATATATTTTTTGATTCTGTATGATTCCATTTCCTGCGCAAGGATTGCTCTTTCGTTACCTTCTGCTGCCGCGATTTCAATATCTCTTCTGTCAACCCATTTTTCTGTTATACCAAGAACACCGCTTTTTTTGTTAAGTGTGTTTTCTGTTTCCGCTGGTGTCATACCTGTTTTTTTCATCATGTAAAAAGATATTGCAGGGTCGTGATCTCCGCTTCTTGTTCCCATAATAAGCCCTTCAAGAGGAGTGAGCCCCATAGATGTATCATAAGAGACTCCATCTTTTACAGCATTAATACTTGAGCCGTTACCAATGTGGGCAATTATTACATTTGTTTTAAATGGATCTTTTCCAAGAAGTACAGCAGCTCTCTTTGCTGTATAAAGGAATGATGTTCCGTGAAAACCATATCGTCTTACTCCATATTTTTGATACCATTCATAAGGAAGAGCATAAAGATATGATTTTTTCTCCATAGTCTGATGCCATGCAGTATCCATAATTGCGCAATGCGGAACATTTGGAAGTTCTGCTTTTGCTGCTTTTATACCTATAATGTTTGCAGGATTATGCAAAGGCGCTAAATCCTGGATTGAATCGAAATTGCGTATAACTTCGTCATCAATAATTATTGATTTATTGAATTTTTCTCCGCCATGAACAACCCTGTGTCCTACAGCTTTAATATCGCTGATAGACTTGATAGCTCCTACATTAGGATCAATAAGAGTTTTCATTACCAAATCAATTGCTTCTTTATGGGTAGGGCATGGTTTTTCAAGTTTATATTCCTCTTTTCCACTTGCACTATGTTTAATAAAAGCCCCATCAAGCGAGATTTTTTCTACAAGACCAGTTGCCAGTATTTCTTTTTTATTCCAGTCATAAAGCTGGTATTTTAAAGAAGAACTTCCGCAGTTAAGTGTAAGAATTATCACAAATTTCCTCCAAATCTCTATTTTTCTTTATCTATTTTAATGATTCTGCCTTAAATTACTAAAAATTACAAGCTGGAAAACCCCCATTCTGAAGCAAAAAACCAAATCTTCTGTTAACTGTACAAGAACAATGATAAAAAAAATGATAGCAATAGTTCTTTTTTTAGGGATATTTCCATTCTGTGTTTTTCCCCAAAAAAAGCCTGTAAAAGAACTATTTTTAAGATCGCGCATGAATAGCGAAGCAGGTATTGAAAATCTTGCCTCTGTGGGAAATTCAAGGTATCAGATCCTTTTTATGGAATTCAGAGAGCCTGAAAAAAAGATTTTAAATATATATACCCCTTATGTTGCTTTAGGGCGCATCAGAACTACAGGATTATTACGGGAAATAAAAAATCCCGCAGCACATAATCCAGGCTCCTCAATTTTTACTGAAAGAACCAGAGTTGCGCCTGACCGCAGATTAAGGCCAACAGGAAACAGTGGCGTAAGGCTTGACGCGGGAAGTATAGTATCTGGTTTTACAGAAGAAAGTGAAAGCAGGTTTAGCAATCTTTCATGGCAAGGGATTTACTCAAGCCGCCAATTTGGGAGAAAAGCATCGGTGAATCTTGCTGTTACAGAATATGATGAAAGGGATGATAGTGAAAGGAGTATTTGGTATGCAGACAGAAAAATCAGGTATGGAAGAAAGGTTACCAATACTGCTTTTTCTGCTTCATACAGGACAGGCTCCTGGGGAGTAAGCTGCGCAGGAGCTTTGAGCTATTACAAGGGAGCGAATAACGGCTTATATTTTAGACTATCTCCATATGTAAGATATTCATTTATAAGGTTTGATTTTCTCCTTTCCGGAACAGATGACAGTTATATAAGACCAGATGGAGCTTTATCTTCTACAGCATTAAGAAAAGGGGTGACTGCGTTAGCCACGCCTGTTCCGTGGATAAGGATAAATACCAGATATGTAACCGATGTATTGCATAAAAAAGAAAACGATATAATATATGGCGGGTATACAGAAGAGTTTTTTGGGTCAATTATTTTCAGGCCATGGTTTTTGGAAAGTGGCGTATCTGCAAGAAATCGAAATATATACAGAGATAATATTTTTAATAATTATATAGATACAACTGCTTTTATAGGTTTAAAAGCAGGATCTAACAAAATAGTTTTTGAAAAAAGAGATACATATAAAGATTACGATAAAATTTCACAAACTTACAGGGTCGAGGCAGGGGCAAGAATAAAACATATAAACCTATATATGCTTTGGAGATTTAAAGAAGGTATAGATGAAAAAGAAACAAGAGTAACTTCAAGAGCCAGAATAAGAATTAAAAATATTACTTTGCTTAGCGAATATCGAATAGTTTCAATTGAAAGGCAAAATAGACCGGACAGAGATTTAACTGAATATACTATTGGCATAGATGCAAAATTTTAAACGATTGGTTGTAGAAGCTGTTGAAGCCTTTTTAAAGAAATGAACTAAGATGGTTAAAGTGGAAGTTTTTCCATCTTTTAGGGTCTTCATGAACTCCCATATAAAACAAATAGTGAAATACCGCTATAGAGCTTTTGTAGAATTTTTTGAATATCGCAGAATTATTTTGCCAAAGTTAGTAAAAGTAAGGTATAGTTGGCAATAAGAGCGAAAAATGATAAAACAAAAGAAAACCTGGAGCTAACAGGAGAAGAAGCTCTCGCCAAGCCGCTAAGATGCCAAGAGCGCCAAGGAAGAAGGGGGGGGAAAGATCAAACACCTAACAATTTTGCTCATTTATGCTCTTGCGGCGGGTTTGCTTTCGTCCTGTTACCCTGCGCCGCCGGAAAGAACGCGGGAAAGGCCGGTTTTGGTGCAGTCTGGGGAGCGGATACAGTATGTAGCCCAGATTGAGCCGTATATGCCTCTGAATATCTTAACGGACAGTGAGCGTCCAACACGCCCTGTAACGATCATAGTTCCTTTTCTTCCGGGCGGCGATACCAACCTGTACGCGCGGATGTTCGCGCCGCATCTGGCTGAAATACTCGGACAGCCCATTTATGTTGTTAATGTAGACGGTGCTTCGGGAACAGTGGGCGCCGAATGGGTAAGATCGGCTATGCCTGACGGGGATGTCATTCTTTTTTATCATACAGGCAATCTTTTCACAAATGTCCTCACCGGCGCAGCGGAAATTAATTACAGCGATTTTGAGATCGCCTGTATTGCCATGCACTGTGACGCGAATGTGCTGGTCATACGCTCTGATTTGGGTATAAATAACGCCGCAGAATTCTTAAGTTTTATCAGGGCAAACCCGGGAAGGTTGAATGTGGCAACCACTATCACAGGGTTTTCGTTCAAGCTGTTGCGTTTGGCGGAAATTGCCGGAGGTTTTCAGACAAGCCCTATACATGTAGGCGGTGGGAGCATGATGGCCCCTTCAATTCTCGCGGGGCATACCGAGGTGGGTTATAACATCATCCCAATATTTCTTGATTACATTAATAGCGGGGAATTAATTCCACTATGGATAGCCGCCGAAGAGCGCAATGCCCTTTTGCCCGATGTACCCACGATGGCGGAAATTGGTATCGAAGGGGGTTTTATGGGGCGCTCATATTTTTTCGCATTCCCGCCCTCCACGGATGACACAATATTGCGCAGAGTTTCCGAAGCAGTACAGCAAATAACCGAAGACCCGACATTCAGGCAGGAGCTGCTTGCTGTTACAGGTTCGTCACCCTTTTTTGTTCCCTTTGAGGAAGCAAACCTTTATCTGGAAGCCATGTGGGCGCAGGTAGAAGGTTTAGGTATTATGCGATGAAGTCCCTTACGGTTAAAAGTCTTACAGTTGCGCAAAAAATATTTTTTGGCTTCGGGCTTGTTATAACCCTTACCGTCCTTGTCGGGGTTGTGGGTATACTTGGCATGATGCAGATAAATTCCGGCTCAAGGGAAATGTTTGAACGCCAATCGCAGCCGCTGGCTGATTTAGGCGTGGCACGTGAGTATTTTCAACGTTTGCGGGTTCAGCTAAGGGATATGGTGCTCGCCAGCGGAAATACGGCGGAGCTTGAATTTATCGAAGCCAGTCTTAATGAGTATGAACAGGGTTTTATAAAATATATGGAGGCGTACAGGCCGACAATAATTACCCCGGCCGCAATTGAAATATACTATGAGATAATGGCGGCGTTTAACGAGTATCAGCCCCATATACAGCAAATTATGACAAGTGCAAAAGTCAATGCGCCGCCTGTTCAAATGAGCATTATGTTAAGCGTTCTTACAGGGCCAACGAACTTTATTATGGAAGCCCTTGATTATTTGGCTTACGAAAGAGTTCTGCAAGCCGCGTATGTCAATGAAGTCAACAATTTTTGGTTTAACGCGCTCTTAATAACGATTATAACCGTTATAGCTGTTTCCATAAGTGTTGCGCTGGTTCTTACCCAGCGTTTATCGGGTCAAATTTCCAGACCCCTTGTTGAAATAGGGAATTTCGCGGGTAAAGTTTCATCCGGCAAAATCAACATGGCAGAAGTAAGTGAGAACTCAATTGATGTGCGTTCGGGCGACGAAATAGGCGCGCTCGCGCGTATTCTGGAGAAATCATATATTCAGCTAAATAAGTACGAGCAATCGAAAATTTTATTGCGGCAGCTTGAAGCTGACAACGCATCCCTTGAAAGCCTTAACCGCATGAAAACCGAATTTTTTAAGAATCTGAACCACGACCTAAAAACGCCCCTTACTGTTGTATCTGTGGGTGTCGCTGATGCCGCGGATATGCTCGATTTTGAGTTCGATGAAAAGGTAATGCGCGAGATTCTCAAAAACACGCAAAAAGAAACCATGCGTATAGCCCGTATGATGAATAACGCAATGGGAAACACAACCTTAAACGAGGAGCGCCGCGACATGGCGCGAATAGACATAACCCCCTTATTGCGCGAAAGTTCGGTAACATACCGTGCCTTATTGGAACGGAAAGGCAATACCTTATCGCTTGATATTCCGCAACCCCTTCCGTTTATATTCGGCGATTCAGATTTGCTGCTTCATGTATTTTCCAATTTATTGTCCAACGCAAACCGTTATACAAAAAACAGTACGATCTCAATAAACGCGGTGGTAGAGGACGGTAAAATAGTCGTGAGGATAAAAGATACGGGCAGTGGAGTAAAACCAGAATTACTGCCCCATATATTCAAGCGCGGCGTATCCGAGGACGGTACAGGCCTGGGGCTTCCAATATGCAAAGCCGCCATTGAAGCTCACAACGGCACAATTACGGTTGAAAGTGAATACGGGCAGGGAACAACTGTCAGTTTTAGTATACCCATAATTAAAGATTCACAGCAGGAGAGATCTGAAAATGGATAATAACTATCTCTTATTGGTTGAAGATGATAAAAACGTACAAGCCAGCAATAAAAGAATACTGGAACGTCGCGGCTATAAAGTGCGCCAGGCTTACACATTGGCCGAAGCGAAGGCGATCATTGGCGAAGAAGCTCCCAGCGCCATCGTTCTTGATATAATGCTGCCTGACGGAAACGGGCTGGATTTCCTGCGCCAGTTCAGAAAAACATCAAATATACCTGTATTGGTGCTTACGGCAATGGATACAAGCGATGATGTAATCTGTGGAATCAGCGCGGGCGGCGATAATTACCTGACAAAGCCTTACGATCTTGATATTTTTGTTGCCCAGGTGGCGGCTCTCCTGCGCCGCTCGCAGCTTATCCCTGAAACCCTGAGTGCGGGTTTACTGAAACTGGATACTACATCGGGGATGGCGTTTGTAAACGGCGAAGATATGCTGCTTTCAAAAAAAGAATATTCCCTTCTCCAGCTTTTCGTTCAACACCCGGATAAAACAATGAATGCAGATTACCTGTTTGAAAAAGTATGGGGACATGGAATGCCCCTTGATACCAGCGCCCTTAGAAATATGGTGTATAAACTCAGGAAAAAACTTGAAGGCTCCGGGTATACTGTTTCATCTGAACGTAGCGAAGGTTATGTTTTTGAACTGGAATGATTGAGGCTGCTCCAAAAAAGATTTGTCACTTTTTAGCGACATTTGGTAAATTCCCCACAATTTAGTGCAATAGTATGGAAATGGAAAAGAAATGTCTCTTATTGGTAGAAGATGATATAAACGTACAAGCCAGCAATAAACGAATATTGGAACGCCGGGGCTATAAAGTGCGCCAGGCTTACACATTGGCACAGGCGCGGGCCAGCATTGGGGAAGAAGCTCCCGGCGCCATCATTCTTGATGTTATGCTGCCGGATGGGAACGGGCTGGATTTCCTGCGCCAACTGCGGAAAACGTCAAGTGTACCTGTATTGGTGCTGACTGCGATGGATACAAGCGATGATGTAATCTCCGGAATAAATGCCGGCGGCGATAGTTACATGACAAAACCCTACGAGCTTAATAATTTTGTAACACTGGTAGCAGAGCTGCTGAAGCCATAGACAAAAGATTTGTCACTTTTTAGCGACATTCGTTAATTTCCTATTTTTTATTGCTAAAATCAGAAATCAGATAGGAGTTTTCATCATTGCGATACAGTGATGTTCTATTAACTTCGCTGCTAGCGCGGCGTAAATAGGAGTTTAGCTATGAAAAACATAATTAAAATTTTTAGTATTCTAATTCTTGTGATGTTTATCGGGTTTAGTATGACAGCCTGCGGTGATGGTAGTGGCGACAACAACGAAGTTGAAGCTAGCGGTACAGGCAGCACCGGAGGTAGTGGCACTGGCAGCGGAAGCGGGGGGGGGGTACCACCGTAACCGGCGTAACAGTAAGGACCGTACTCCTCGCACGGGGCGCAAGCCACAGCCTTGCCGCAACAGTTACCGGAACAGGCAGTCCGGCGCAAACTGTAACATGGGAAATTGTCGGCTCTAGGCATGCGCAAACTACCATCACCGGGAATACTCTAACCATTGCCCGCGACGAAACCCAAAGAACCATTACAGTTAGAGCCAGATCAACTGTAAATACAGCCATTAGCAGTACTGCAACAATACATATTAATGCAGCCTCAACCATATCTGCCGGAAATCAATTTAATTTTGTAATCAAAGCAGATGGCAGCCTATGGGCATGGGGTTCTAACTCGGAAGGAGTATTGGGGCTCAATAATACAACAAACAGACCTGCTCCTGAAAGAGTAGGTGTTGATAATGACTGGGCTTTTATTTCGGCTGGCAGCCATCACGCTTTAGGTATCAAAACTGACGGCAGCCTTTGGGCCTGGGGAAGGGGCGCTTCTGGTCAACTTGGGCAAGGTAGTGATTTAACGGCAAGGCATATTCCTACCAGAGTGGGTACTGATAACGACTGGGCTTTCGTAAGCGGCGGTAACCATCACTCTTTGGCAATAAAAACCAACGGCAGCCTTTGGGTTTGGGGTGCAAACGATCAAGGCCAGCTTGGTCTTGGCAATATGGGCGCTGGAACAAACAGAAATATCCCCACAAGACTTGGCAATGGATATAACTGGGCTTTTACTAGCGGCAGCAATTGGTATAGTTTGGCAATCAGAACTGACGGCAGCCTTTGGGCTTGGGGAAATCATACGGATGGAGGAACTGGTTTAGGCGAGACAACAGGAAATGTCACTGCGCCGGTACAGATACAGGGAGCCAGTAATTGGGTTTTTGTTTCGGCTGGCCTTGGGCACTCTTTAGGCATCAGAACTAACGGCAGCCTTTATGCCTGGGGAAATAACGAATTTGGAAGAACAGGTTTAAACACCACAACAGGGACTACCAACACTCCGCAGCGGGTAGGAACAGATACAAATTGGGCTTTTGTAAGCGCAGGCGGTCTTCACTCTTTAGGTCTCAGAACCAATGGAAGTCTTTGGGCATGGGGACGGAATCTCCACGGGCGTACAGGTCAGGATACAATATCAGGGACTACCAACACTCCGCAACAGGTAGGAACAGATACAAATTGGGTATTTCCGGCTGCCGGGGCTGACTCTCACTCTTTGGCTATCAGAACCACCGGCGTCCCCTGGACATTTGGCGGTAATAGCAATGGTGCTCTTGGTATTGACTCAACGAATAATAGCGATACTGCCCTTCTTCCCATTCAGGTCCATGGCACGTGGCCGTAAGGAACGCGATGGGTAGTGCGGGATAAAAAAACAGAAGAAGCTCTCGCTAAGGCGCCAAGGAAGAAAAAGGCTTTCGAATAACAGCTTGCGTTCTTTGCGCCGCGAACCAAAGGTTCGATGCGAGAAGGAATTTGCAGAAAAATGCCAATGTTCCGTGGGAGACACCGCCAAGCGGCTGACTAGCCGCGTTAAATCCTTCCTATCGGTGCACGGCCCGAAGGGACGTACATAACGGGATTATTCCCATGGATTGATTAAAATAATTCCTTCGATGTCCTGGAAGTCCTTTGTATTTCTCGTAACCAGAGTCATGTGGTGAGTTATGGCCGCTGATGCGATAAGAGAATCAACGACAGGCATAGTCCTTGCCACCCTGGCACGGATTCTTCCCCATTCTGTCATTGTGTCCGTATCATGGGAAACTATGCGGCCGTAAAACCACTGGGGTAATTTAGTATAGAGCCAAATAGCCAAATCATGCTTCTTTTTACCGTGGGGAAGCTTTTCCATGCCATAACACAATTCTCCAATGGAAATGGCACAAATATACATATCTTCCATGGGTATCCTGTCTGTAAAAGCCTTAACATTGGAATTGCACTTTGATTTTTGCATTTCCGAAATAATATTTGTGTCCAGGAGGTACTTCACAGATTAATTTCCCTCATTTCTTCCTGCAGCCGCTGCGGTAATTCAAGATCAACATCGCGGAGCGGGGATTTTTGAATAAATTCGTAAAGTGTCTGACTGGGACGGATAAGTTTTTTATACTCCTGTACAGACAAGATTACGGCTGCTTCTTTGCCCCGGATTGTGATTGTCTGGGGTTTTAATGCCGCCGCTTTAATGACTTCGCTGAACATGGCCTTTGCTTCCTGTAATTGCCAAACAAGGTTTTTTTTCTGTGTATTCATGGCACTGACTCCAATTAAACTAATTTTGCTTGTATAGTCTGACTAGTCTGACTATACAATAATTTCAAGAAAAAGTCAAGCTAAACACGAAAACAGGAGATTTGTCTCTTTTTAGCGACATTCGTTAATTTGCAGTTATTGGCGCTTTAAGTATTATGTTATATGGGAATGAATATGTTACTTTTTTACGAGATAAGGGGCGTATTTTTTATCGCTTACAGCAATGTGGGTTAAAAGCCATTTTTTAAGAAATCTGGCCAAATCAACAAGCGATGCATTGCCTTCATTAAATAACGTAAACTGACTCCATACTTCATTTATAAAAGTTATATGTTCTTTTTTATGTTCCGCCAAGTTCGGGTAACCAATCTTTTCTAAAATTTTTTCTTCATCATTAAAATGAGTCTGAGCATAATCACCTGCTTTGCGAAAAGCTATGGCAAAGGCTGCTTTTGTAGCAGTTCCGTCGTTATTCAACTGAAATAGATCATTAATCATATTCACCAGGTTTTTATGCTGATCATCTATGGTTGGATGACCAACTGAATAAGCAGCATCCCATACAGTAATATCTTTATCCATACAAATTCTCCTTAATTAAATTATTCTTGTATCATTATACGAAATATTACCAGAAAATTCAAGTTAAATAACGTTTTTAATTTTACTTTTGCGTTAGAGCCAATAGCAGCATCCGTGCCTGGCGCTAACGTTATAACATTCAACTTATGTCTTAAAATGGGAGACTTCCCGCAAAAGAACATTGACGCTCTCTTTGTTTTCCCGCCCTATTTCATCTGCCCGCGAAACTGTGGCATTCAGGGTTGAAAGGCCCTGCGATACCTCATTTATACCGATAGTCAGCGCCGATGTCGCCCCCTCAAGGTTCTTTCCTTCTTCGATTACTTCACGGCTTCCTGTAAGCATTTCTCCGGAACTTTGGCGTACTTTTTCCGTAATCTCCTGAGAATTCTGCATAGCATTGAAAATTTCTTTACTTTCAGCATTCTGGGTTTCCATGGCAATTCGAATATTATTCTCCTGTTCTGTAACTGTTTTTACAGCCCCGTCAATAAGCGCGAACCTGTCAAGCACCTCGTCTGACGCGCTGTTTATGCTGTCCAGGGCGCTTTTTATCTTCCTTAAAACATCAGAAACGGTTTTTGCCTGCCCGCTTGATGATTCAGCGAGTTTACGAATTTCACCAGCCACTACTGCAAAGCCTTTTCCTACGCTTCCCGCATGGGCAGCTTCAATTGCCGCATTCATTGCCAGAAGGTTGGTCTGGCTGGCTATGTCCTGGATAACCTTGTTGATCGCATAAAGCCTTTCGGATTCCTGCATGACTGTAGTAATATCATCTGTCATTTTCCTGACCGCATCATAGCCTTCTACTGACGCAGCAGTTAGATTCCCGACATTCTTTTCATTAAGAACAAGCGATTGGGTTACCTCGCTGATCTGTTTAATCATTTTCTCTATTTCAACAGAGGATCGGCTGACGCTTGCGGACTGGGTCCCAATATTCTGATTTAAACTTTCGATATTATTGACAATTTGCACCATCGTCGCATTTGTTTCTGTTACACTGGTGGATTGGCTGATAGATTTTTCTGTCATATTCTGCATATTAACGTTTATTTGGGAAATAGCCTCTGCAGATTTTGCCATTATGTCAGAAAGCTCGTCGCCAACGCTTTCCAGCTTTCTTGCCCCGGTAACAATATCGCCAATCAGACCTCTGAGGCTTTCCTGGGTTTCTTTTAACATACGGGTCATTGTGGAGATTTCATCTTTTCCTTTTACTTCAATTGTTTGGGTAAGATCCCCATCGGCAATTAGTTTTAGTATACCTGAAAGCTTTGTAATGGGCTTCGTGAGGATCGTGCTGAAGCGGAGGGAAATAATGGTTGCGACAATAGAGAGTACCAGTACGACAATAACGGTTATCCATAAAAGCTGCCAGAAATACTTGGTAAACTCGTCTGTAGAGCCGGTGGAAATTATAAACCAGTCCATACCAGTTACTGGAACAGATGCCCAGTACGTGGTCCCCTCTACTATAACCTGTACGCCTGTTGAAGAAGTGATGTTTCGCAGATGGCTGCCTGTGGTCTCAAAAAAGTTTTCATTCATTACCAGAGACTGATCCTGATTCACTATGTAAAAACCCTCTTTGTTAATGATAAAAGTACTCCCGTCACTGGTTATCTTGTGATCGACAACAAGTCTGGTAAGCTCATCAAGAAATACATCTGTTCCCACAACTCCGATAATTTGCCCATTGGCTTCTGCTGTCCTGACTATGGTTACGCAAATTTCCCCGGTGGAATCATCCACATAAGGGTCGGTAATCACAGTCGAATGGGCCCTTTGCATTGCGGTTATGAACCAGGGTCGCCTTGTCTGATCCCATTGGGGGTTGTCACCGTAAGGATCCCAATCTGTGGCAGTAACAAAATGACCACCGTCGAACCGGGAGAGGGTGGTGCCAAAGTATATTTCAAAAATCGAAGGTACTACATCCAGCAAATTATTAAAAATTCTTTCCATTTCCGCTTGAGAATCAATAGTTGGGGCCATAACCGCCAGAGTATTTGTCATATTAATGGCAGCATTCAGCGAATTCTGAACTTCAGCATTTATTAAGTCCACGCTGATTTCCGCCCGGATCTGCAGATTCTGATTAGTGAAGTTGGACAGGCTTAAAAGAGACAGCACTGTAGTAATTATTGAAATAGAAAACACCAGAGAAAGGCAAAGGATGGTTATTCTCCGTGCTAATACGCTGGAATTGGCCTTCGCAGTCGGATTATTAGTCTTTTTTAAGGAATTTTCTTTGAGTACGCCAAACATATAGTTCTCCCTTTTTTAAATGCTATTTTAGTAATATAATTATAGCATAAAGAATCTTTTAATCCAAGATAATCTCATGTTAAAGAAAAAAGAGAAGAGGGAGAAATGTTTTTTTTTCCTCTTAAAAGTCATAAATCAAGCTGTAAAACGTAATAATAAGCGGATTTTAATCTATATAAATAATCTCACGCTCAAGTGTATAACCATAAGCATTATAAACTTTTTCCTGGATCAGCGTTACAAGCTCTTTAACATCTTTCGCAAGAGCATTATTCATGTTGACAATTATATTTGCATGTAAAGGGGAGATCATTGCTCCCCCAATCGAAAAACCTCTTAACCCAAGGCTATCAATAATTTTGCCGGAAGGTTCCCCAAAATCCCTGTTATTCTTAAAAACCGACCCAGCCGAAGGAAAATCATAGTGCCCTTTTGTTTGCCGCTCTTTTTTAAAATCAGCCATTTTTTCCAAAAGATCTACTTCTTTGTTTTCTCCAAGTTTAAACTCCGCGCCAATGATAATACCTTCATTATTCTGAAAAGGGGAAACTTTGTAGTCAAAATCATTTTTATCAGTCTTATAAGTAGAAATCTCGCTCAATTTATTTATGTAAGTTACGTTATTTAGAACATCTGAAACAGATTGTCCAAAACATCTTGCATTCATATAAATACTTCCGCCAGTTGTTCCGGGCATACCATAAAAATATTCAAGTCCCGACAAATAACTTTTGCATGAAAATTCAGCCAGATTACTTACCTTTGCGCCTGCTTCTGCATAAACCATATCATCTTTTATAGATACCTTATTAAGGTTTGTTGTACTAATAATTACGCCGCTAAATCCATTATCGCTAAAAAGGATATTAGCGCCTTCTCCAAGAATAAGATATGGAACAGAAGCTTTTTTTATTTCAGAAAGTATAATTTCCATATCTCTTATACTCGAAGGAACCGCAAATACTTCTGCATTGCCCCCTATTTTAAATGTGCAGTGACCAGAAAGAGGCTCGTTAAACAGTAATTTCCCTTCTATATTGATTTTATTAAATAATTTGCGTAAACTTTCCACATAATGATGATACTTGCAAATTAGACAAGTTTCTACACCAAATGTAAAACTATATCGGAGAAAAATGGGACTAAAACTGTTTAATACTATGGGGAGAGAACTTCAGGACTTTCTGCCCATAACTAAAAATGAAGTTTCAATCTACGCGTGCGGACCTACTGTGTATAACTTTGCACATATAGGAAACCTGCGCACATATGTTTTCGAAGATGTACTAAACAGGGTATTAGCTTATCTTGGTTACAAAGTAAAACACATGATGAACATCACCGATGTAGGCCATCTTACTGATGATGGCGACAGTGGCGAAGATAAAATGGAAAAATCTGCAAGAGAAGCAGGTAAAACAGCCTGGGAAATTGCGGAATATTATACAGAAGCGTTTTTTAAAGATACAGAAACCCTGAACATCATAAAACCAGATATTATTACTAAAGCTACAGATAATATCCAGGAAATGATCGACCTCATCAAAAGGCTTGAAGAAAAAGGATATACGTATATTTCAGGCGGCAACGTATATTTTTCAATTGATAAATTCCCTGATTATGGAAAACTTGCGCTTTTGGACAAGCAAAAGCTCCATGCAGGCGCCAGAATTGAGGTAGATAGCAATAAAAAGAATCCATATGATTTTGTTTTATGGTTTACAAAGTCAAAATTTGCAAATCAGACAATGATATGGGATTCTCCATGGGGAAGGGGATATCCAGGCTGGCATATTGAATGTAGCGCAATGAGCATGAAGTTTTTAGGTGAAACCTTTGATATCCATTGTGGCGGCATTGATCATATAAATGTTCATCACACAAATGAAATTGC